>CAJTRS010000019.1 GCA_910578805.1 uncultured Muribaculaceae bacterium
AAAATCCGGACGGCTATTTTTTTAAGCTATACCTGCTATCGCGGACGGTTGTACGCTTGAATCATCAAGCCATGCCGGTGATATGTGTGAATGAGATGATAATGCAGGGTTATCCGCCGAAGTTGTCGTAATGAATGTTTTCGGGCTCTACTCCGAGTGAATCGAGCATCTTGTTCACGGCGTTGCTCATCGGGCCGGGGCCGCACATGTAATATTCGATATCTTCCGGAGCGTCGTGGTTCTTGAGATATGTGTCGAGGATCACCTGATGCACGAATCCAGGGGTATATTTCACTCCTGCGGCATCGGCTGCCGGATCGGGCCGGTCAAGGGCGAGATGGAAGTGGAAGTTGGGGAATTCCTTTTCGAGTTCCAGGAAGTCATTGAGGTAGAACACTTCGTTGAGCGCGCGCGCGCCGTAGAAATAGTGCATTTCGCGGTCGCGGGTGTTGAGTGTCTTGGTCATGTGCATTATCTGAGCTCTCAGAGGCGCCATGCCTGCGCCGCCTCCTATCCACATCATCTCTTTCTTTGAGTCGAAAATGGGGTGGAAGTCGCCGTAGGGGCCACTCATCATCACCTTGTCGCCGGGTTTCAGTGTGAATATATAGCTTGAGGCTATGCCGGGCATCACGTCCATGAATCCTACCTGGGGTTTGGGTTTGAACGGCGGGGTGGCTATGCGCACGGTGAGCATTATGCGGTCGCCTTCGGCCGGGTAGTTGGCCATGGAGTAGGCACGCACGGTGGTCTCCTCATTGCGGCATTTGAGCGAGAACAAGCCGAACTTCTCCCAAGCCGGCAGATATTCGTCGCCTATCGATGATTTGTCTATGTCCTTGTCGTAGTCCATAGAGTAGGGGGGTATCTTGATCTGTGCGTAGGAGCCGGGCACGAAGTCCATGTGTTCTCCCTTGGGGAGGGCTACGATGAATTCCTTGATGAATGTGGATACATTGCGGTTGGATATCACTTCGCATTCCCACTCTTTGATGTCGAGCACCGATGCGGGGACGGCGAGTTTCATATCCTCTTTCACTTTTACCTGACAAGCCAGACGCCAATGGTCTTTGACTTGCTTGCGTGAGAAATGCACGGTTTCTGTGGGCAGTATGTCGCCACCGCCTTCGAGCACCTGTACTTTGCACTGGCCGCAACTGCCTTTGCCACCGCAAGCCGATGACAGGAATATGTTGTTGTCGGCCATGGTCGAGAGGAGTGCTTTGCCTGAATCGGCCATGATCTCGGTGTCGTTGTTGATTGTTATTTTTACTTTGCCCGAATGGACTAAGTAGTGCTTGGCTGTGAGGAGTACGGTTACCAATAATAGTGTGATCAGAAGGAATATTCCCACTCCTGCCAGTATGGTCAGCGAGGCCACTGATGCGATAATACCGGATAATATCATAGTGTTAAACCGATTTTATTAGATTTTAATACCGAGGAAGCTCATGAATGCGATGCCCATGAGTGCCGTTAGAATAAATGTTATGCCTATGCCGCGAAGGGGTTTGGGTATGTTGGAATATGTGGCAAGCCGTTCACGTATGGCGGCTATGGCCACTATGGCTAACAACCAGCCTATGCCCCAGCCTCCGCCGGCACATACGGCGGTGAGTATGCTGCCGAATTCTCGCTGCTGCATGAAGAGCGAGCCACCGAGTATGGCGCAGTTTACGGCGATAAGCGGAAGGAATATACCGAGCGATGAATAGAGTGACGGACTGTATTTCTCCACGGCCATCTCCACAAGCTGTGTCATGGAGGCTATGACGGAAATGAACATTATGAGCGAAAGAAAGCTCAGGTCGATATCGGAATACTCCGGTCCGAGCCATGCCAGAGCTCCGGCTCGGAGCACGTAGGTCTCCAGAAGATAATTGATCGGAAGTGATATCACGAGCATGAATGTCACCGCCACACCCAGTCCGAATGCGGTCTTTACGTTCTTTGACACGGCCAGAAACGAGCACATGCCAAGGAAGTAGGCGAATATCATGTTGTCAACGAATATCGAGCGTATGAACAGATTTAGATTTTCCATGTGTGTAAGGATTCTTTGCGTTTACAGTTGATTGCTGTCTGTCATTTGGAGATATGTTATTCCTGAAGGTCTTTGTTGAATATGCGGTGTATCCATATTATGCATGCCACCACTATCAATGCCATGGGGGGCAGGATCATAAGGCCGTTGTTGACATAGCCGTGGGCATAGAACGAATCGGGCACCACCTGATAGCCGAGCAGAGTGCCGCTGCCGAGCAGTTCGCGGAAAAATGCCACTATCACCAGTATGGTGGCGTATCCTATGCCGTTGCCCACGCCGTCAAGAAACGATGGCCAAGGTTTGTTGGCCATGGCAAATGCCTCAAGACGTCCCATGAGTATGCAGTTGGTGATAATAAGACCGATGAACACCGACAGCTGTTTGCTCACATCATAGGTGTAGGCTTTCAGAAGTTGATCCACAATCACCACCAATCCGGCCACCACCACCAACTGCACGATGATGCGTATGTTGGTCGGAATGGTGTTGCGTATCAGTGAGATGATTACATTGGAAAATGCCAGTACGGCTATAACCGATATGCCCATCACTATGGCAGGTTCCAATTTGGCTGTAACAGCCAGTACCGAACAGATGCCGAGCACCTGTACTATCACAGGGTTGTTCTTTGAAAACGGATTGAGCAGAACGCTCTTGTTGTTTATCTTTTCAGCCATGGTTTATTTTCCGCTAAGATTCTTTAAATATGATTGATAGGGGCTGAGGCAGTTGGCGAGCATGTCGCTCACGCCTTTGCTTGTGATGGTGCCTCCGGATATTCCGTCAACGTAGTCTTCGTCGCCCGATGGCTTTTGGCCGTTTTTCACCACTGCCACAGGCAAGAATCTGTCACCTTTGAACAGATTGAGGCCGCGGCTCTGGTCGAACTGGTCGCAGAATGCCGGTTTTTCTATTTCGGCACCGAGTCCGGGGGTCTCACCCTGGTGGGCGAAGTAGGCTCCATAGATGTGCGACCCGTCGGAGTCAACGGCTATATAGCCCCATATCGGACCCCACAGGCCTGCACCATACATGGGGAGTATGTATTTGGTGTCGCCGTTGTCCAACCGGCACACGAACACCGGCAGACTGCGTTCGGACGCAGGGAGTTTGACCTGGGCCGGCATTTTTATGGTGAATGCATCGGACGCAACCGAATCGCCTTGCGAATTGACCACGAGCTGGTTCACTATATAGCGGTTGAAGTCGCTTTCTATGTTTTTGGCATCGGGGGTGATGTGTACGGCAGCAAGTATCTGGCGCATTTTGTCGGCATCGGCATTGGCCTGCTGCCGGTCGCGCAGCGCGAGCGATGTGCCTGCCAGAGCCGACCCTACGATCACTATCAGCCCTATGATATACAATATGGTATATGTATTGCTTTGCTTGTTCATTGCTGTTATGAGTCTGAGTGTTGATGGGTGTGTTTCTTGTTTATCAGGCTTTGGCTTTGAGCCGGCGCATGCGGCGGTTGACATTGAGCTGCACCACGCAGTAGTCGATCAGCGGTGCGAACGCGTTCATCAGCAGCACTGCGAGCATGGCGCCTTCAGGATAGCCGTTGTTATATACACGTATTATCACGGCTATAACGCCTACCAGAAATCCGTATATGTATTTGCCGGCTCCGGTGCGGGCGGCAGTCACCGGGTCGGTGGCCATGAATACGGCTGCAAACGCGAAGCCGCCGTAGAGCAACTGGTCAACAGGGGTGAGCGATGAAGCCGGATAGAGGTCGGTCTGGAAGGTGTGGGCCACGAATCCCATGGCCAAGCCTCCGACAAATACCGAAAGCATAATCTTCCAGCTTGCAATGCCGGTGAAGAGAAGCAGAGCCGCACCTAAGAGAATGCACAGGGTTGAGGTCTCGCCGAACGATCCGGGGATAAGCCCGATAAATGCGTCCCAGCTTGTAATAGGCTGTCCCACGGCATTTGTCATGTCGGTCACACCTGTGGCGAGCTGGCCGAGGGGGGTGGCGCCCGACACACCGTCGGCGTAGGTTACTGTGCCGCCTAAGCCGCATATGGGTTGTGTGGATATGAAAGCGTGGTCACCGCTCATCTGGGCCGGGTAGGCGAAAAACAGGAATGCGCGTGCCACCAATGCCACATTGAATATGTTGAAGCCGGTGCCGCCAAACACTTCCTTGACGAAGATCACGGAGAAAGCCGTGGCCACGGCAAGCATCCATACAGGAGTCTCTATAGGGCATATAAGCGGTATGAGGATACCGGTCACGAGGAATCCCTCCTGTATCTCCTCCTTGCGCCACTGCGCCACAATGAATTCTATTCCGAGACCTACTGCGTAGGTTACGATAATACGTGGAAGTATGGCCAGAAAGCCATAGGCCATGGCATTCCAGAATGTGTAGCCGTCGGCTCCCGAGCATAGGTAGTTCTGATATCCGGTGTTGAACATGCCGAACAGCAGGCACGGCATCAAGGCGAGCACCACAATGATCATCACACGTTTAGAGTCGATGCTGTCATGAACATGCACGCCGGAAGTGGAGGTGGAAGCGGGGGTGTAGAGAAATGTTTCGAAACCCTCAAACACCGAGTGGAATGCCTGCAACTTTCCTCCCGGTTCGAAGTGCGGCTTTATCTTGTTGAGATATTTTCTAAGCATGATATGTTGATTGACGGTTGTTTACTGTGTTTAAGCAAGCTCTTTGCGCAGGTAGTCAAGGCCTTCACGAACTATTTTCTGCAACTCGAGTTTTGAGGGGTCCACATATTCGCACAGTGCGAAGTCCTCGGGCGCCACTTCGTAGATGCCTAATGCCTCCATGCGGTCTATGTCACGCGCGAGTATGGCTTTTATCAGGTATTCGGGCATTATGTCCATGGGCATTACCTTGTCGTAAAGTTCAGACATGATCATTGCTCTGCGTCCGCCGAGCAATCGGGCGTCGGGGGCATACTGTTTTTTGGGCATGAGCCATGAAAGGAATGAGCGGTTGGTGCTCATCTTGCTCGGGCTGAGTGATGCCCACCCCATGAATTCATCTACATCGTCGCCTTCGGCCATAACCGTTATCTGGCGGTAAGGGTAGCGGAGATATCCGTTGTCGGATATCTTGATGCCAGTGAGCACATTGCCCGATATTATGCGGTGGTGCTTGCCGGTGTCGGTTATATTGCCCGAGAGTAGCGGAGCCACGCATGCGCCTATCGTTGTTTGTATCAGTGCAGGTGATTTCACGTCAGGGCCTGTCACGGCCACTGTGGTGTCCCATGATGGCGCTCCGTGGAGCATCATCTCACCTATGCGGGCCAAAGTGATTATGTCAAGCGTCCAGATGGTCTCCCCCTTGTTGACCGGAGCTATCAGTGCCGCCTGCACGCCTGCATTGCCGGCAGGGTGGGGGCCGCTGATGGTTACGCGCTCGGCTCCGGCCGGTATCTGGATATCATCATTCGGCCGGATTCCTATATATATATTGCCTTCGGTGAGTGCTGACAGGGCTTTTACGCCTGCGGCGATCTCTCGGCTCCGACCGGCGACTATGTCGGTTAGTGATGGTGCCAGCGGGCTGCTGTCGAAAGCGGTGACAAAAATATTGACCGGAACGCTGTCGGGTTGCGGTACGATGTCATAGGGGCGTTGACGCATCATGACCCACAGTCCTGACTGCATCAGGGCCATGCGGATATCGGCGGTGTCAATTTTAGTCCGGGTGTCCTGCACCTGTTTGTCGCAGGTGATCTCCACACGCATTATTTTACGGCGCTCTCCGCGCACCACGGCTTTTATCGTGCCGTTGGCCGGAGAGACTATCACTACCCGCCCGTCTGTTTTGTCGTGCATCAGAGGCATGCCGGCAACTACGGAATCGCCCTCTTTTACATCAAGTTTTGGCAGGAAGCCGGGAAAGTCATCGGGAATGATGGCTATATCGGAAGCCGGCATTTTTGTTACCGCGGTGTCAGAGGGCACAGACCCTTTGATGCTAAGGTCGAGTCCGCGGTGCAATTTAAGGTTCATATCCATTGTGTGAATCTATAGACTATAAAGTTAGCCGCAAAGTTATTTATATTTTTTGAGATTTGTTAAGATTATGTGTCGAAAAAAATGTGACCGGAAAAATAAATTGCAAAAACCGCGGGCACTGTAGCCTCACGGTGGATTTTTGGGGTTAAAAAGTTTGGTAGTTGAAAATATTATCAATAATTTTGCGAAAGTGTTTTAGCCTATAGTGTTAAATTCTCTAATAATCCATGAAAAACCGGAATACCAGCAAGTGAATCGGAAAACATAACTAACTTTATAATAATAACAAATTAAAACCAATTTAAAAACTTAGTAATTATTCTATTATGGAAGCTACAAAGCCCATTCAGCCCAAGGCAAAGCCCATGGCTCAAAATGAAAAAGCTCACAAGGTATCCGGCGTTAAAAACGCATTCTGGGTAATCATTGTTTGTTTTGTTGTTGCAGTATTGCTCTTCATCTTCTGGTTCGGTCACGAATCACACTTCGAAGAAGGCCACCCGAAAGACCTTTGGGGCACCATTTACAAAGGCGGTTTCATCGTGCCTATCCTTCAGACACTGTTCCTTACCGTTATCGTGCTCTCTGTTGAACGTTACATCGCCATGAAGTCAGCCAAAGGTAAAGGCAACATCACCAAGTTCGTTGCCGGTGTGAAGGCTTGTCTCGCCAAGAACGACATCGCCGGTGCTCAGGCTCTCTGCAAGAAGCAGCGTGGTTCTGTAGCCGCTGTTGTTGCTGCCGCTCTTATCCGCTACGAAGAAATGGACAAAAACACCGAGCTTACCAAAGAACAGAAAGTGGCTACCCTTCAGAAAGAAGTTGAAGAAGCTACCGCTCTCGAAATGCCCGCTCTTCAGCAGAACCTCCCCATCGTGGCCACAATGACCACTCTCGGTACTCTCGTAGGTCTTCTCGGTACTGTAATGGGTATGATCAAGTCGTTCCAGGCTCTTGCCCAGTCCGGTGCTCCTGACTCGACCGAACTTTCCACCGGTATCTCCGAGGCCCTTATCAACACCGCTTTCGGTATCGCCACTGGTGCATTCGCCGTTATCTCCTATAACTACTACACCAACAAGATCGATAACCTTACTTACGCTATCGACGAAATCGGTTTCTCGATTGTACAAACATTCGCAGCTACCCACTAATCCCGATATTACGAAATTATCACCTTTTATATAATATAGTAATATGGGAAAAGTAAAAATAAAAAGAAAGAGTACGCTCATCGACATGACCGCGATGAGTGACGTGACCGTTCTTTTGCTTACTTTCTTCATGTTGACTTCAACTTTCCTTCAGAAAGAGCCTGTGACAGTGATCACACCGTCATCGGTTTCTGAAATCAAGGTTCCCACCGCCAATGTGGCTCAGATTCTTGTAAGTCCCGAAGGAAAGGTGTTCTTATCAATCGCCGGTGAAGCCGATCCTACCGTGGCCGATGGCGCATGGGCAAGCGAACCTATCCGCAAGGAAGTTCTGGCCAATGCCGTGTCGGAATACAACCGACTTCACCCCAACAAGAAAGTTTCTCTTACTGAGAAAGATGTGGAAGTATTCTCAAAGATAGGTACTTTCGGCGTTCCTTTCCAGAGCTTGGAGAAATTCTTAAGAATGTCACAGACCGAGCAGGATAAGTTTATCTCCGATATGAACAACCCCCAGGCCGGAATTCCTATCGACGATAACCAGAATCTTGAAAAACCCAACGAGTTCCAGATTTGGATGCGTGCAATCTACAGCTCAGGCAACGATAACCTCCAGGCTTCCATGAAGAAAGGCGAAGGTATCGCAGTGAAAGCCGGCAAGGATACTCCTTACAGCATTGTTCACGATGTGCTTGACAACTTGCAGACACTGAAAATGAACCGTTTTAGCTTAATGACAGCACTTAAAACAGAGGCAGACTAATCAATATGGCACAGATAGAACAATCAGACAAGGGCGGTAAGAAAAAAGGCGCCCAGAAGAAAATGTCGATCCACGTGGACTTTACGCCCATGGTGGACATGAACATGCTTCTGATTACATTCTTCATGCTTTGTACCACTATGATCAAGTCGCAGACTCTTCAGATCACCCTCCCTACCAATGAGAAGGTGGAGCAAAGTGAAAAAAACAAAGCTAAAGAATCGGAAGCAATAACTCTCATCGTCGATACCGACCGTGACGAACAAGGTAACGTGAAGAAAGACGAAGAGGGTCGCCCCAAAAACGTGGTTTACTTCTATGCAGGTCAGCCCCCCATTGACGAAAATGGTCACGTGATCAACAACACCCTTGAACGCAAGGAATTCCTCGGTGACGTGAAGGAAGGCAACAGAACCGTGCAGCGTGGTATCCGCGAGATACTCCATAACCGCAACGAAAAGGTTCTTGATAAGATTGCTGTCCTTAAGGAGCAGTGGCGCAAGAAGGAATTCAGCCCCAACTCCGATATCAACGACAGTATCTATCAGGCAAAGGCAAAGGAGATTCGTAACGACTCTACACTTACCCGCCCTGTTGTAATTATCAAGGCTACTCCCGAGGCTTCTTGGGAAAGTCTGATCGGAGCGCTTGATGAAATGCAGATCAACCAGATCTCGCGCTACCAGATCGATAATATAAATGGAGTTGACTCTATGCTTATCTTCGATTACATAAGCAAGAATGGCAAATAATTGATGACAGATATATATTGTGTAACCGTAAAATCGAAATGACATGGCAAAAGATGTAGATCTTTCATCAAGAGAATGGCTCGACGTGGTTTTTGAAGGCAAAAACCAGGATTTCGGAGCTTATGAAATGCGTAAGAACTCAACTGGCCGTCACAATAGAGCTGTGCTCGTACTTATCATAGTCCTTGTTGCGGTAGCTCTGCTGGCTTTCTTCGTCAATACAGTGATGAACAAAGCCGAAGAACGCCCCGAAGACTACACCGAGCAGGCGCTCGTGGAGATGCCGGTTGACGAAGCGGAAGACGAAGAACCCGAGGAAGAGGAAAACCAGCGTGTGGAACAGCCACTTCCCGAAATCAACAAGGAAGACCTCCTCAACACAGTGAAGATGGCCGAGATCGCTATCGTCAAGGACGAAGAAGTGATCGAGGAAATCAAGTCGCAGGACGATCTTAAGGAAACCGATACCGCCGTAGGTAAGGTGAACGAGGATCGTGGTGTCGATGATATCATCAACGCTCAGGAGCACAAAGACGTGGTTGTTGTTGAAGAACCCGTTGCTCCCCCGGTTGACGACAACAAGGTGTTTGAGGCTGTGGAACAGGATCCCCAGTTCCCCGGTGGCCAGACCGCACTTCTGAAGTATGTGGCCGACCATATCCGCTACCCGAGCACAGCTCAGGAAAACGGTATCCAGGGTAAGGTGATCGTACAGTTCGTAGTAACCAAGACCGGTAGCGTAGGCGAAGTCAAGGTGGTTCGTTCGAAGGATCCCGACCTCGACAAGGAAGCTATCCGCGTGGTTAAGTCTCTTCCCAAGTTTACCCCCGGTAAGATGAATGGTAACGCAGTGAACGTATGGTACACACTGCCTATCACTTTCCGTCTGCAGGGCGTATAATCCCGGCATAATTCAGCCTTTCAGGCTTGATTATATGACATGACGCTGCGACACAAAATGTGTCGCAGCGTTTTTTTATGGTCGATTCTGCTATAATCTGTGTCAGATAACGGATTGAAATCCGCGGTAAATGCTGTGAATGATTATATTTGCAGTCTAAAGCAAAAGCCGTGAGGTAATTAGATGTTACATAAATGAACAGCACTCAAGTGATTTGTTACATCTTGAGTGCTGTAGGCTTTTCATGTTGTGGCGGCCGCAGGTTGGTAGCCGGTGCGGTGGCGGCGGCTATGTGTCCGGCAGCCGGCAGTGTGGTGTGTCAGAGGGTGAGGACGATGTTGTTTTCGTCGGCTATGCGGCGCATGTTGAGTATGGCATAGCGCATGCGGCCCAACGCGGTATTGATGCTTACCTTGGTGGCTTCGGCGATCTCCTTGAATGACATGTCGCGGTAGAAGCGCATCATGAGCACTTCGCGCTGATTGTCGGAGAGGGCATCGATGATTTTGCGTACGTCTTTGTGTATCTGACGGCTTACCATAGCGTCCTCAATGTTGTGCTCGCAGAGGTCTTTGCGGTTGAGCACATCGATGTTTTCATCGTCGGCCGACACCACGTTTTCGCTTTTTTCCTGACGGTAGTAGTCTATGATCAGGTTATGGGCTATGCGCGATATCCATGCCGAGAATTTGCCGGATTCGGCATATCGTCCCTGCTTTATGGTCATGATTGCTTTGACAAACGTTTCTTGAAACAGATCATCGGCCACGTCGCGGTTCTTGACTATGGAGAGTATGTATGAAAATACGCGCGACTGATGCCGCTTTAGGAGTGTGTCAAATGCCTGGTTGTCGCCATTGGCGTAAGCTGCCACTAATTTGTCATCGGTGAGCTTGGTTGTTTGTTGCATTGATTTACTATTCTATAAAATTTAGAGTAGCAGTGTTTCGATAGGCTTATTGAATTTGAGAAATGGTAATTAGATTGGATTTTAGTTTCACAAATTTAGCTCTTTTCGGTGCAACATGCAATAGGGTATTATTGTTTTCTCTGTTTTTTAACATTGGTTACACAATAATATCCCGATATTACGTTGAGAGGTTTTCTGTTTAAAATCAGGGGTGAATTATAATAATTCGACTTCGTGGGCGTTAAATTACCAAAGGGAATAATTAACATTATTAACCGCCAGATAAAAAGAATAATTGCCTATGCCCGAAATTTCTACTCCAAAATCAGAATCTTCATCGTCAAAGTGCACCGGCAGGCCTAAGAAATCCACCATAGAGTTCATTCGCCAGTTTGCCCGCTGTTATACATGTCAGACGGGTATCTATGCTCCATTGGCAGATATTGTGGTCAACTGAGATATATGTGTGCCGTCTGTATGCCGCCTGTAATTTCTTCCGCATGTGTGAAATAAAAAATGGGGAGTGGCAATAAGCACTCCCCGGAAAGGTTTTGGTGGTGGTACGCCCGTGGGGAGTCGAACCCCAATCGTCGGAACCGGAATCCGATATTCTATCCATTGAACTACGGGCGCGTCAGATTCCAAAAATTTTTTGTAACTTGTACGGTGCAAAAGTACGAAGTTTTTTGCAGTTTACAAACTACGGACTATTAAAAATGAATGTAAAGATAGAACCATCGTGGCACTCTGTGCTTGCTTCCGAATGGGAAAAGCCATATTTTGAGCGTCTTACCGACTTTGTTAGAAATGAATACCGCACCACTACGGTGTATCCTCCGGCGCGCAATATTTTTGCCGCTTTCGATGCATGTCCTTTCAATGATGTGAAGGTGGTGATTCTCGGCCAGGACCCTTATCATGGTCCCGGTCAGGCCAACGGACTCTGTTTCTCTGTGGCTGACGGTGTGGCTTTGCCTCGATCGTTGGTCAATATTTTTAAGGAAGTGAGCGATGATACCGGTGTCCCTATGCCTGAGTCAGGCGATCTGACCCGATGGGCGCGTCAGGGGGTATTGCTGCTCAATGCCACTCTTACTGTGCGTGCCCATAATGCCGGTTCGCATCAGGGGTTCGGTTGGGAAACTCTGACCGATACCGTGATAAGCCGGCTCAATGAGCAGAGGTCGGGATTGGTGTTTATTCTGTGGGGTAACTTTGCTTGCCGCAAGAGCCAGCTTATAGACTCATCGCGGCATCTGGTGTTACAGTCGGCTCACCCGTCGCCACTGAGCGCATCGCGCGGATTTTTCGGTAATCATCATTTTACTCGCGCCAACGACTATCTTGTAGCGCAAGGAAAAACGCCTATAGCATGGTAGCGGTGCGTCTGTCCGTGACATTGCTTTCGGTGGTGTCGGCTTTGTTGGCTTCGGGAGCCGTTCCGGTATCCGATACGGCCAATGGAGTGTTCGATCCGGCTTTCCACACACTTCAGGTACAGGTGGAGGGCGATGAAATGGCGCCTCCGGTGATAATGCTTGATGCTGACGACCGTATAACGGTGAGCTTCGACGAAATATCGCCGGAGCGCAGGTATATGCGTTATGAGTTGATCCATTGCGACAGCCGGTGGCGTCCCGATGCTTTGGTGTCACCTGAATATATCGACGGATTCAATGAGGGGTTGGTCGAGGATTATGCTTTTTCACAGGCTACGCTTATCCAATATGTCCATTACCGTATAACTCTCCCTAATGCCGATATGCGTTTCACTCTGTCGGGTAATTATCTGCTTCGGGTGTATGATGAGAGCGATCCGGACCGAACGCTGCTTCAGGCGCGGTTTTCGGTGTGTGAGCCGGCCATGAGGGTCTCGGCTTCCGTGTCGTCACGGACAGATGTTGATTATAACGAATCCCATCAGCAGCTTACCATAGGGGTGGATACGCGCAACATGGCTGTCAATAATGTCTATAATGATGTGATGGTGAGTATTCAGCAAAACGGTCGCATTGACAATGAAGCGTTTCTGACACGTCCCATGCGCGTGGCCGGCCCGATGTTGTGGTATGAGCATCAGAAGCCGCTGTTGTTTGACGCAGGCAATGAGTACCGGCGCATGGAGACAGTGTCGGTCACATATCCCGGAATGGGTGTGGAGAGCATGAGTTTCGCCGATCCGTATTACCATGCCACTCTTTACACCGATCTGCCCCGGAGCGGGTCGAGTTACAGTTACGACAGCACTCAGCATGGCCGTTTCAAAATCAGAGAGTTCAATTCCGATGATTCCGATGTGGAGGCTGAATATGTTGTTACTCATTTTTCGCTTGAGATTCCCGAAATCGACGGAGCCGACATATTTGTTGACGGAGATATGACATGCCGTCGTTTTTCACCCCTCAGCCGCATGGTATATAATCGGGCTTCTGGATTATATGAACTTTCCATGCTGCTGAAGCAGGGAGCCTACAATTACCAGTATCTTGCCGTACCGTCGATGTCGATGCGCGGTAATACGGCGATAGTGGAGGGCAATCATTACCAGACTGTCAACGAATATCTCGTTAAAGTGTATCTGCGGCAGCCCGGAGAACGGTATGACCGGTTGGTGGCTGTGACCTCTGCCTTTTCAGGCCGATGATAACCGATAAAGACTATTTATGGAGAAAGAAGAAGAAATTATGCTACAGATAAAGGATACTCTTGTTACTCTCGACATAGCCGAGAAATATTTTTTGTGTGATCTTGACAAGTGCCTTGGCGAATGTTGTATAGAAGGCGATGCGGGTGCCCCTATAACCCGTGAGGAGTATGATAGGTTGAAACAGCTTACCCAGGTGGTGTGGGACGATCTGTTGCCCGCCGCGCGGGAACGCATTGCCGAATGCGGAGTGGGATACATAGATGAGGAGGGTGATCTGGTGACTCAGATAGTCGATGGCCGGAATTGTGTGTTTACCACTTATGGCGAGGACGGTAAATGTCTGTGTGCCATAGAAAAGGCTTATCGCGAGGGTCGTTGTGATTTCCGCAAACCCATATCGTGTTATCTCTATCCGCTGCGCCTTACGGAGTATCCGACATTTACAGCCGTCAACTATCACCGTTGGAAGATATGCAAATGTGCCGAAGTCCTCGGCCGCGCCAAGGGCGTAAGGCTCTACGAATTCATGCGTGAGCCGCTTATAGAGCGGTTTGGCCGGGAGTGGTACGATGAGCTGTGTGATGCCTGCAAGGCCTATCTCGAAGAGTACGGCGACTGATCGCTCGGTCTCGAGTCATGATGTCCGGATGAGATACCTGCGCCAGATCACGGTGAGCACTATGCCACGGATAAGAAGGTAGAGGGTGAATGCAAGCCATAGTCCGTGATTGTGCATGGTGGGGAATGTGATGGCATAGCATACAAAAAAGGTTATCATCGCCACGATCATGCTCAGGAGCATGGAGCGGGTGTGGGTCAGGCCTATGCACACTCCGTCCCACACGAATGCACCCACTCCGGCAAGCGGAATGAGCACAGCCCACAGGAAGTATTCTTCAGCCAGGACATTTATGCCGGCATCATCGCTGAGCAGTCTAAGAAAGTCGTTTCCAAACAACAGGTATATTCCCGAGAATACCAAGGCGGCTCCGCATGCTATGACCATTATGGTGCGCACGGTGGTGTTTATCCCGTCACGGTCATGTGCCCCGAGACATTTGCCGCATAGGGCCTCGGCCGCAAACCCGATACCGTCGGTAAAGAAAGAAAACAGTGTGAACAGCTGCATGATAAGTGCATTGACTGCAAGCATGTCGGCGCCTTGTCGCGCACCGGTGCGCGTGAACCACATGGTCACCGCCACCAGACACAGGGTGCGCAGAAATATGTCGGCGTTGATACCGAACAGTTTTCGTATGTTTCCGGTGTGCAATATGTTTTTACGGCCTAATGATTTTAAGTTGTGTCGGTTTCGTCTCACGCAGATTGTCAATGCCATGATGAATCCCGCCCACTGGGCGCATAAGGTGCCGGTGGCAATTCCGGCGATGCCGGTTTTCAGCCCGAATACCAATGTCACACTCAGTGCTATGTTGAAAATGTCGATAAACACCGATATCCACATTGGCACCTTTGTGTCCTGCATGCCTACGAACCACCCTGTGAGCACGAATGTGCCGAGCACGGCCGGCGCTCCCCATATGCATATTCTGAAATAATTCGATGCCAGTGTGCGGGTCGGGGCGTCAGCGTCCATGAAGTCAAGCAATAATGTGCCTAACGGTTTCTGAAATGCGATAAACAGAAGTCCGGTGACAAGGGCTATGGCCAATGCGCGTGCGGGTATCAGTATCGTCTCGGCTACATTGTCAGCACCGTAGGCCTGTGCGGTGAGGCTTGTTGTGCCCATGCGCAGGAATCCGAGCAGCCAGTAAAGCATGTTGAACAGGGTGCTCCCCACAGCTATCGCGGCTATGTAAAGGGCATTACCCGAATGCCCCGCTATCGCCACATCTGATATGGCCAATAGCGGGGTGGTTATGTTGATTATTATCGCCGGAAATGTAAGTGAGGCGATGTTTTTTATCAGGCCTTTGTTCATGGCCTAAAGCTTAGGCGATAGGTTTATTTGGAGACGCGGGTGCGGCAGCTGTCCCAGATCAGATAACCGATGAGGAGCAGATACATGACCACGCCGAGTCCTTGGTTGAGACCCTCCGCCATATCTATGGTGAATGTACCTCCGATAAATCGTGTGAGCGCGGAGAATACACCGAACAGGGCGCCACCGGCAATAAGTCCGGAGGCTATCAAGGTGCCGCGGTCGCGACGGCTGTCATTGACACTCTTGTCGGTGGAGCGGGTGCTTACAAACCATGATATGGCACCTCCCACAAGCATCGGCGTATTGAGGTCCATGGGTATGAACATTCCGAGACAGAAGGCCAAAGCGGGTACGCCGAGCCAGTTGAGCAGTAGTGCGAGAATGGCGCCTGTTATGTAAAGTATCCAAGGGGTATCGCCACCCATCATTATCGGTTCAATAACCTTGGCCATGGCATTTGCCTGGGGGGCCACAAGGGCGTCGTCGCCGGTGAAGCCATAGACTTTGTTGAGCAGCAGGAGCACTCCGCCCACAGTGGCTGCCGATACCAATGTGCCGAGGAACTTCCAGGTCTCTTGTTTGCGGGGTGTGGAACCTACCCAATAGCCAATCTTAAGGTCGGTGACAAAGCCTCCTGCCATGGAGAGTGCCGTACATACCACACCGCCGATGATCATGGAGGCCACGATGCCCGATGTGCCGCTTATGCCCACGCTTACGAATATCGCCGAGGCAATGATAAGCGTCATGAGTGTCATGCCCGACACGGGATTGGAACCGACGATGGCTATGGCGTTGGCTGCTACGGTGGTGAACAGGAACGAGATAACTGTTATTACTACCCATGCCACCAGTGCCTGCCAGAGGTTGCCCAATACACCGAGCCAGAAGAACAGGAACACGGTGAGGAGAGCAAGCCCCATGAAGAACACCACGTGCTTCATGGACAGGTCCATTTGCCAGCGTACGGGACGTGCCGAAGCCTTGCCACCTTTGAATTCGCGTACGGCCAGTCCGGCAGCCTGTGCTATGATGCCGCGTGACTTGACTATGCCGATTATTCCGGCCATGGCTATACCGCCTATGCCTATCAGTCTGGCATAGTCCTTGAATATAGCTCCCTCGCTGAGTGAGGCTATCTCCGGCGCGCCGTATGTGCCGAGCAGGGGTATGAATACCCACCACACGAATGCCGATCCGGCAAAAATGACAAATGCGTAACGTATGCCCACTATGTAACCCAATCCGAGCAGAGCGGCGCCGGTGTTGCAGCTGAACACGAGTTTTGTCTTGGCTGCGAGAGCGCTGCCCCATGCTGTGGCCGTTGTGCTCACCGATTCGGCCCATAGACCGAATGTGGCTACCACATAGTCATATATGCCGCCTATAAGCGCCGACACAACGAGCAGTTTGGCCTGTCCGCTCGAGGCTTTTTTGCTCTCGCCGCTCATGAGTACCTGGGTTGTGGCTGTGGCTTCGGGGAAAGGATACTTTCCGTGCATATCCTTAACGAAATATTTGCGGAAAGGAATGAAAAAGAGTATGCCGAGTATGCCGCCGAGAAGCGAACTGAGGAATACCTCAAGGAAGTTGACAGTGATTTCAGGGTGGGTGTCCTGGAGTATGTAGAGTGCCGGAAGGGTGAATATGGCTCCGGCCACGATCACGCCTGAACAGGCACCGATCGACTGTATGATCACGTTCTGGCCCAATGCGTGGTGCTTTTTCAGCGCTCCTGACAGCCCTACGGCTATGATCGATATGGGTATGGCCGCTTCAAATACCTGACCCACTCGCAGCCCCAGATAGGCTGCCGCCGCACTGAAGATTACGGCGAGTATAAGTCCCATCGAGACTGAATAGACAGTAACTTCAGGATAGTTTCGGGCCGGGTGCATTACCGGACGGTAGTCTTCGTCCTCGCCGAGTTCACGGAACGCGTTTTCGGGCAGTACCGTGGGATCGGCATCTAAGTATGTATCCTCCGGCTGCCGGTTGATGTTGTTGTTATTTTCCATTGACGTATATGAGGTTTTTATATGTTACACGCGGTAATGTGGCGGTCTCAGCCGCCTGTGGGTCTTGACAGTATCTCAAGATTGTCAACATAGATCTCGGTCACAGTGTGCTTGATGGTATTGCGGTCCTCCCATGTGCGGGTGCGGAGTTTCCCTTCGACATAGAGCTTGGAGCCTTTGCGTATGTACTTCTCGGCTGTGGTGGCGTTGTTGTCCCACATGACAAGGCGGTGCCACTCGGTGCGTTCGGGAATGCTGACTCCTGCGGCTGTGGTGCGTGCGCGTTCGGAAGTGGCAAGCGACAGTTCGGCCACCGGACGGCTGTCCACATAGCGTATTGCGGGGTCGGAGCCCACATTTCCTATCAATATGACTTTGTTGACTGACATAGTGCAAATTTAGTGAATAAATTACTAATAATCACACCAAGCAGTCCAAAAAGCTAAAGAATCGCTATTTTTTCAGGTGGGCGCGGAGGTAGGTGATGAGGTCTTTCTGTATTTTGGAGCCGGCAATAAAGTTGATGAGCACGTAGATGCTTATGCCTGTCACTGTCTGCACTGCTATCAGCAGCCATGGATTGGATATGAGCGGTTTGATCAGGGTGAGCAGGGCTACCACTATCAGGGATTCGGCTATGTAAGGGAGCGAGTCGGTGATGAATTGCCATGGTGTGCGCCAAGACCGCCGTGAGGCCACCCATAGCATGGCACCCCATGCCACAACCGATGCGGCTACCTGTCCCCATAGGAATATCACTATACCTTGCGTGATATGTCCGGGTTGCGACAATGCTATGTAGGGAAGCGTGACTGCTATGGCCGCTACGGCTACACCGTCGCGTATAATTTCCGACACCACAATCATGCGGGCATGACCGAGCGACATCACATAGTTCTGGTACAGTGTGGTTAGTATTGTGAATATGCCTCGGAGCATCAGCAGCTGGAACAATATGATTGAGGCGTCCCACTTGTGACCGAACAGGGCGTGGAATATCGGAACCGCCATGACTATGAGCATGCCGCATGCCGGAAAGAGCAGATAAGAGGCGAAGCGGTTCATCTTGGCTGTGGCTGAGGCGAAGCGTGCGGGTGAGTCCTGATACTCTGACAGGGCCGGCAGAAACGAGGAGCTGAGAATTGAGGAGAATGACGAGATGCCCATTTTGCTCCATTTGTCGGCCTGTGTGTAATAGCCTAATGGCACGAGGCCGGCACGGTTGCCTATGAAGAAGGAGTAGATGTTCTGAAATAGAATGTTGAGGAATGTGGCTCCCATCATGCCTGTGCCTACTCTGAAAAATGACCGCAGCGACCGCCAGGAGAATTTCATGACCGGACGCCACCCCGTGCTTAACCATAGCACTAAGGATTTTACGGCCGAAAGGGTGACAGCCTGCCATACGAGAGCCCACGGTCCATAGCCTGAAAACGCAAGCGTGATGCCCGTCGCCGCCGCCGCTGCGAGCGCCACGGAGTTGCTGAGGGCTATAAGCTTTACATTCATCTGCTTCATGAGCCTGTTGGTCTGCACTATGGCGGTGGCATTGATGATGAATGTCAGAAACATGACACGCGACAGCGGTATGAGACGCTGATCGTTCTGGAAGCAGTCGGCTATGAGCGGTGCACAGAAAAACAATATGGCATATATGGCACAGGCCATGGTTATGTTGAACCATAGCACGGAACTGTAATCGAGCCGTGTGGGCGACTTGCGCTGGATCAGGGCGTAGGAAAAGCCGCTGTCAATAAACATGGCGGCGAATGCCTGAAATATCAGTATTGCACCGATCAGGCCGAAGTCGGTCTGGTCAAGCAACAATGCGAGTATTATACCGGTGACAGCATAGAGTATCTGAGTGGCTACCTTATCTACGGTGTTCCATTTCAGTGTGCGCGCCACGCGCATCTTCATGTTGTCGTTGTTGTCGGCCATCAGAGGAGGTAATCCTATTGCTCACTGTCGTTGTCGAGAGAGATGATCTTGGCGTTGCTGATCCAATTTTTCTTTATTTTAGGAGTACCGCGGTAATATACCTTGATGCTTCCCACTCCTTTCACATACAGTGATTCCACCGGATAGCAGAACACCGAGCCTGTGCCGGTGAGGGTGCATTTCACATCGTTGGCTTTAAGGTCATCGGCCTGTATCTGTCCGGCTCCTGTCACTGACAGCGATGCGTTTTCAGTTGTGCCGTAGATGACCAATGTGCCCTTGCCGGAGAGTATGGAGGCTTCGGCATTATTGGTGCGTACGTTCCTTACCACAAGGCGTCCGTTGCCTATCACCCTGGCTTTCAGGCTCGGGCCTGGATTTATGCTCAGCACACGCAGTGTGGAGTCACCTTCGTTGCTTACCTTTGACAGAAATGTGGAATATACCTTTACCGTTGGCAGTGAGGGATACACGGTGTCGCGGTTGGCCAGCTCTATCTTGAGCTTGCCCGATGATGGCTGGAAAAGTATCGATGACGCCACATCGGCTGTGGATTCAAACTCCACTTTGCCGGCTTTGTAGGAGTCGTATTCGTAGTCCACATTGATGCCATCGACCACTTCGAGTTCGTGAAATTCACCTACGGAAAGTTCGTAATGTTTCAGTCCGGAAGCGGTGCATGTGAGTGATGCTGCGGTTAATATGGCTGTGATGAATCTGGCTTTCATGTTGAAGTGTGGTTAAAAGTGTCAATGCAAAGGTAATAATTCGACGGATAAAAACCGTGATTGTGCACCTATTTTATCTCCGTCAGGATTTCTGAGTTTCAGGAATAGACGGAGGGTAGTATCCGGTGTTCTATGTCGTCGAGTATATCGCTCAGCTGTGCGAATGTGGTGGCCCGGAGCATGGCTATGCGGGTATCGCGGAAGTTGGGTATGCCCTTGAACAGCGGCGAAGCCGCTAAATGCCGGCGTATGTGGAGTATGCCGCGGTACTCGTCGATAAGGTCTATGCTTTCGGTTATCTGTCGGCGTATAAGCGCGAACTTTTCAGTCAGGGTGGGTTCGCAGTAACCGGTGGCATCGGTGGCGGCTGCTTTGAGCTGCCGGAATATCCACGGGGCTCCTATGGAGGCACGCCCCACCATCACTCCGTCAACGCCGTAGCGGTCAAAAGCTTCTTTTACCTGCTGCGGAGTGGTGATATCGCCGTTGCCTATCACCGGTATGGTAAGGCGAGGATTTTCCTTTACGCGGGCTATCATTTCCCAGTCGGCCGAGCCGGTGTACATCTGTGACCGTGTGCGTCCGTGGACCGTAAGGGCTTTTATGCCGCAGTCCTGCAACTGTTCGGCAAGGTCAACTATGACTTTAGAATTATGATCCCAGCCGGTGCGTGTCTTGACCGTTACGGGAAGTTTGACCGCATCGACTACGGCGCGTGTGATTTCGAGCATCTTGGGTATGTCACGCAGCAGTCCGGCACCGGCACCCTTGCCTGCCACCTTTTTCACGGGGCAGCCGAAGTTGATGTCTATAAGGTCGGGGCCGGCGGCTTCCACTATCCGTGCGGCTTCCACCATCGGTTCGGGCTCACGGCCGTAGATCTGAATGGCCGTAGGGCGTTCGCCGGGCATTATGTGGAGCTTGCGTGTGGTGGCTGCGATGTTGCGTATCAGAGCATCGGCCGACGCAAATTCGGTGTAAACCATGTCGGCGCCCTGTTCTTTGCATATAAGTCGGAAGGAGCGGTCGGTGACATCTTCCATTGGGGCGAGCATCACCGGGCGTGAACCGAGATCGATGTTTCCTATATTCATATACGGTGTTTCGGATTAGCGGAATATGAGTGTTGACAGTCCGGACGGGGCTAAGAGGCGGGCAGCCTGCATAAGGTCATCGGCGGTGAGCGACTGCACTATTTCAGCGCGTTGTGCGGGCGTGAGCGGTCTGCCGTGGTAGAGCACGGCGCGTGCTGCCGATAGCACTGACGACTCGCGGTTGTCGCCGGCCACGGTTATCTGTCCGAGGTATTGTTTTTTTGCTTTTGCCAAGCGTATTGGCGACAGCGGCGAATCGGCCAGCCGTGACATGGTGCCCGAGATGATGCGGCGGCAGCGTGCGAGGTCTTCGGGATCACAGCCGAAGTAGAGTGAGAACAGGCCGCAGTCGGTCATCATGGCGCAGGAGGCTTCCACCGAATAAACCAGTCCGCGTTTTTCGCGGAGTTCCACATTGAGCATGGAATTCATGCCCGGGCCTCCGATGATATTTGCCGCCAGGGCTATGGCGTGGCGTTGCGGAGAGAACATGCCGGGCGTTACGGTTCCGATGATGGTATGGGCCTGATGTATGTGACGGTTCTGTTCTATGTCGAATGGAGTGGCCTCCATTGGTTGTATGCGCTTCAGTGGCGCTTGTCCGGCCGGCAGCTGCTGAAAGTATCGCATGGCCATTCGCACCATCTGGTCGGGTGAGGATTGTCCGGAGTAGAAGAGCACCATATTGGGTGCTGTGTAGTAATCTGAAAGGTACCGGCGGCATATTTCCGGTGTAAACCGGTTGAGTGATTCCTTATTGCCCAGGATATTGTGGCCTAATCCTGTGCCTTGGAACATTATGTCCTCAAAATCATCGTAAATGGATTCCGACGGTATATCTAAGTATGAACTGATCTCATCGGCCACCACTTCACGCTCGCGGTCGATTTCGCGCTGTGGAAACAGAGATTCTGTGATGAGGTCGGCGATAAGGTCGGCGGCTTTGGAGGTATTGCCGGTGGGAAACACGGAATATACCACCGTGGTCTCCTTGGTGGTATAAGCGTTAAGTTCACCGCCACACGATTCCATGCGGTTTATTATGTGCCACGATTTCCGTCGGGCTGTGCCTTTGAATATGGTGTGTTCCACAAAATGCGCGAGACCTTCGAGACCGGCTGCGTCATCGCGGCTGCCCACATTGACGGCGACACCGAGATATTCCACTTCCGATGTGGAGGGTATGTGCACGCATCTCAGCCCGTTGGGCATGGTGTGGAGATATATGTCGTTACGGATATTTTTCACGATGTAAAGTTACAAAATAAAGTGCAATCTAT
This sequence comes from uncultured Muribaculaceae bacterium, assembly GCA_910578805.1. GTDB lineage: Bacteria > Bacteroidota > Bacteroidia > Bacteroidales > Muribaculaceae > Paramuribaculum. The sequence goes on from CAJTRS010000019.1 coordinate 22,180, forward strand.
AACAAAACAGTCCGACCGGCTTACATGCGTGGAGCATGAGCCGGTCGGTTATGATTAATAAGGAGGATTGCGGTAATACGATGATTACTGGCGTCCGGAGGTGGTTACTTCGCGGCTGATTTTTGCCACGAGGCCCTGAAGTACCTTGCCCGGGCCGAGTTCCACGAATTCGGTGGCTCCGTCGGCTATCATATTTTTCACAGTCTGTGTCCAGCGTACGGGGGCGGTGAGCTGAGCCACGAGGTTGGCTTTGATCTCTACTGGATCGGTGTGGGGGAGGGCATCGACATTCTGATATACGGGGCATATCGGTGTCGAGACCTGTGTGCGCTCTATGGCTTCGGCCAGTTCGGCACGTGCGGGTTCCATGCAGGGTGAGTGGAACGCTCCGCCTACCTTGAGCTTGAGGGCACGCTTGGCACCTGCGGCAAGCAGCTGCTCGCATGCGGCATCAATGGCTTCAACTTCGCCCGATATCACGATCTGTCCGGGGCAGTTGTAGTTGGCGCACACAACCACTCCGTCAATGCCGGCGCATATCTCTTCCACCTTTTCATCGGGGAGAGCGAGCACGGCGGCCATAGTGGAGGGCTTGAGTTCGCATGCTTTCTGCATGGCCTGGGCGCGGGCTGCTACCAGACGCAGTCCGTCCTCAAATGTGAGTGCGCCTGCGGCTACGAGTGCTGAGAACTCGCCTAAGGAGTGCCCGGCTGTCATGTCGGGGTTGAATTCGCTGCCAAGGGTCTTGGCGAGGATTACTGAATGAAGGAAGATGGCAGGCTGGGTTACCTTGGTCTGCTTAAGGTCCTCTTCTGTGCCGTCAAACATGATGTCGGTGATGCGGAAGCCTAAAATGTCATTGGCTTTTTCAAACATTTCGCGGGCCACTTCATTGGTATCGTAGAGCTCTTTGCCCATGCCGATAAACTGTGCGCCCTGACCGGGAAATACAAATGCTTTCATTTATAGTCGGTTAAGTTAGTGATAATAATCAGACTGCAAAGGTAGGCAAAATATCAGACATTATGGTGACTTTACGGTCTGAATTTGTGCTCGGGGTGGTCACAGCAGTCGTAGTGGGCGAAATGGTTGCCCGAATGACAGAATTCGAGCGAGTGGTCCACGATGATATGCCGGTTGGCCATGGAGGCTATCGTGCTCATGTCGTGTGACACGAGGATAACTGTGGTGTCTTTGGGCAGCGACGATATTATGTCGTAGATGCGCTGTTCGAACCGTCGGTCAACATAGCTCAGCGGTTCGTCAAGCACAAGCACTTTGGGTCGGGATATAAGGGCTCGCCCGAGCAGTGCCCGTTGCATCTGGCCTCCTGATAGATTGCCGAGGCTTGCATTGCTGTGGGCGGTAAGTCCGATTGTTTCTGTCATTTCGTCAACACGCCGGTCTATTTCCTGCCTTGACAGGCCGTGACGGTCGGATATGCCCATCTTTACCACCTCGCGGACTGTAATCGGAAACCGTGAGTCGATCATGTTTTTCTGAGGCAGATATCCTATTGACAGCCGTGAAGTGTCTGAGTGGTCGGATATGTAGCTGACAGAGCCGGAAGTGGGGCGGAGAAGTCGTAGGATTATGCGGAGCAGGGTGGTCTTGCCGCCTCCGTTGGGTCCTGTTATTGCTATGAAGTCACCGCGGTTTATCTCAAGATTGATATCGTGGAGCACCGTGCGGTGGTCCCATTCGATATTGACGTGTTCGAGTCGGATTAGTGTTTCGTTGCTCATGGCGCGGTATTGTCTTTCAGATTACACGGCTCCGCGCTGTCGGCTATGGAGCGGGCTATGTGTCTCAGCTGGTCGGCCCATTCGTAAGCCAGAGGGTTGATGCTTACGGTCTTTGCTCCTGCCTGACGGGCTATTGACTCTGACCGTCCGCTGTCCATGTCGGCCTGAATGAAAAACACGGCGGCATTGTGATGCCGTGCTTCGTCGATCCGGTCTTTGAGGCTTTCTGCCGACATCTCTTTGTTGTCCATGCCTATGGATAGCTGTTCCAAGTCATAATCGCGGGCAAAATAGCTCAGCGACGGGTGCCAAACTAAAAAGGCGGTACTTTTGTGCGGTTTGAGCAGTCCGGTCAGTTCTTTGTCAAGGCTGTCGAGCGATGTGATGAGACGGTGGTAGTTTTCTTTATAATATTCGCTGTGTAAGGGGTCGATTGCCGTGACCGCTTCAAGCATGTTTGAGGCCATGACCCGGGCATTTTTTACCGAACTCCACACGTGCGGGTCTGTGTCGTCGTGAGAGTGGTTGTTGTTGCTATGGTTATGCTGGCAGTGTGTCCCTTCTATGAGGTCTATGCCTTCCGAGGTGTCTATTACAGTCAGCGTATCTGAATTTATGCGGCTGATAACAGCGTCCTCAAACGGTATGTGCCCTACGGTGAAGTATATGCCGCTGTCATGCAGACTGCGTAGCGCCGACATTGGCGGATCGAAGTTTTCGGGGTCGGCGCCTTTGTCAAGTAGGGTGTTGACCTGCCATAGATCGCCGGTGATGCGTTCAAGCAGGTAGCGTTGCGGCTCTATGCTGACTGTTATGCTCCGCTTGCCTGTGTCGCCCGTGCGGGTACAGCCGGCCATGACAACAAGAGCCGGAATGGTCAGAAGTATAATCAGATAAGTGTATATGCGGTTCATGACAATGCAAAGATACGGAGAAATTTCCTTATTTTTGTACTCTAAACAATTTAGACATAAGATATGATCAGGGAAGCTTGCCGCGATGACGCGGCGCGTATAGCCGAAATATTCAATCATTATGTGCTTACGAGCACAGCGATATTCTCTAATACATGTGTCACCGAACGGCAGATGGCTTGTAAGATACTGAGTCCGGAGGATTTTACACCGTTTTTGGTCAATGTTACCGATGGTGTGGTTGACGGATATTGCTATGCCCACAAGTGGAGCAATGACGAGGTATATGCCGGGACTATGGAGGTGACTATCTATCTGCATCATGAGGCTGTAGGACGCGGCACGGGTTCTACGCTTCTGGCTGAGTTGATAAGGCGATGCCGGAAGAAGGGTGTGCACACTCTGGTGTCCATAATCACCGACGGCAATGAGGCAAGCGAGGTAATGCACCGGCGTCTGGGGTTTGAGTGTGTGGGACGCCTGCTCGGTGTCGGATATAAATTCGGCAAATATATCGGTGATGCCTATTATCAGCTAATGCTCTGATGGTTAAATGTTGATAATGATTGTGAAACGGTAAAGGTGTTGTGACGGAATACTTGTAAATTTACCGGAGTTATGAACAGGATAAGAACAATCTTGGCCGTATTTGTGTCGGTGGCGCAAGGCATTGCCTTTAACTGTGCCGCACAGTCGGAGCGGCCTGATTCGGTGGCCTTGTCCGATACCGTGCCTTCATACATGGTGCCGGTATCACCCGTTCCGGAATCTCCGCGGACCGGTATTCCTGTCCCCGATTTCAGATACGACGGAAAGTATCTGCGGAGTCTGTCGGAATTCAATCTTAATTATGCCCCGATTACATCGGTCAGGCCGTTGGTTTCGGGTGTTGCCGACCTGGCATCGTGGGAGGGAGGTTTTCTGTCGGCTTATGGCGGCCGGTTGTCTTTGCCGGGGCTTATGGGCAAGGAAAGCGGAGGTATTGCATTGGGGCATTCTTTCGGGCCGGTATCGGTGAGTGTGTCGGCCGGCGCTGACAAATACGGCAGTTTCCGCGGACTTCAGACTTCTTACGGAGTGAATGCGACAATCAACTACTCTATATCGCCACAATGGTCTGTGACGCTGTTTGGCGGTTATCAATCGCATGTCACGCCTCTCACACCGGCTATGGCCGGATATATGGGCACGTCAACCATAGGCGGCTATGTGAGTTATGACATAAATGACAAGTGGGGAGTGAGCGTTGGGGCTCAGGCCAACCGTTCGCTTGTGACAAACCGCTGGGAAGCTCAGCCCATAGTGATGCCTTACTATAAGATCAATGACAAAGCGGTCATTAGAGTCGATGTGGGCGGTATCATATACAATATGGTGAAAGACTATCTGGAAAGCCGCGATAATTACAGGGGCAACCCTGTTATTGCTCCTCCTCGTCCGGGGCCTCCGCCTGTGGTTTCCCGACGATGACGTCGCTGCGATTCACGCTTATTGTTAGTGAAAGTGTGGTGTCAAGAGTCTGAAATAGGGGTTCCGGATTATAATGATTAAAAAAATATCGGGAAAATATTTGCAGATTAAAAAATAGTCACTACCTTTGCACACGTAAAAATCATGCGGCATGAGAGCCGCCACTGATAACCTTTAAAAATTGCCTTGTGGTGTAATGGTAGCACGTCGGATTCTGGTTCCGCCTGTGAGGGTTCGAATCCTTCCAAGGCAACTTTTGAAATCGCAACTGATGAATTGTCATCGGTTGCGATTTTTTCTTTTGTGTCTGCTTGGATATCTGGGGTGATGGAATTTGTGTAAACTGCCTTATTTCAATATGGCACTTCCGGCTCCTGATTGTTGTGTGGCTTCGTTGCCGACATTGATTTTCTTTCATAAAGTTCCAACATCCGTTATAGGTTACATAATTTTCGCGATGATTAGCTTCGCTGACGAAATCTGTTTGTTGAAAATCTGCCGGTGAGAAATAAACCGAGCCGGAGGTGTTTTCTTTTCTGACATCTGACATGCGCATGCCTGTTAAATCCTGTTCGGAAGCCGGTAAAAAGTCGATAAAAATATCTACGGGTTTACCCGATACAGTCTGTAATGCATTATCGCTGCTTGGTGAAAGCTGCGGAATGGCCATGCGATTTAGCAGATCGGTGCCTGTTTGAGATGAGTTTTTCTGTTTGGAGGTGGGTATGTATGTTGAAGTTGTGGCAGAAGTATATTGAAGCTGAGCTTCCACTACTATCTCATTAAGTTCTTGCACCTCGACGCTGTCAGGTGTTGCTGTTTGCGCCATAATGGTTGTTGCCATCATAACGCACATTATCGAAGTCATGATTTTGTGCCACATTACTGATTAATTTAGACAAAGTTATACAAAAAATAACTTCGTAATAAAAAAGAGCGGCAAATCCGATTCGTAAAAATTGCTGTTCACGCAAGTTGTGTATTATATTGCTATATTGTGGAGTGTTCGATGGCTAAGAGGCGGCGTTTGCGCTCGAGGCCTCCGGCATAGCCTGTCAGGGAGCCGTCGGCTCCCGTCACCCGGTGGCATGGTATGATTATGGATATAGGGTTGCGTCCGATGGCGGAGCCTACGGCTTGTGCCGACATGTGTTCCATGCCCTTTTCAAGGGCAATCCGCCGGGCAATTTTTCCGTAGGTGGTGGTGTGTCCGTAGGGTATGGTGAGCAGAATATCATATACTCTCTGCCTGAACGGAGTGACATGTAACGATAATGGTGGCGTGTATCCCGGATTGCGCCCACTGAAGTATTCATCAAGCCAGTGTGTGGTTTCGGCAAAGATAGGCAGACTGTCATTAACTCTGGTGTCAATATCAGTCAGAGTGGAGGCAAAGTGCTTCTGTCCGTCAAACCATAGTCCTGTCAGGGAGTTACCGTCGCTTGCCAGTGTTATTGATCCAAGAGGTGATGAGTAAAGGCTTATGTAATCCATGGAGAGTATGTGATTCAGAAAAATATCGGGGAGACAATGCTCAGGCATTGCTCCCCGAAGTCTGATAAAAATAGAAGAGATTAGAAGTTGTAGTAGAAACCGAAAGTCAGGTCGTTGCCGTCAAGGCTGAATCCGCCGTTGTTGCTGTAAACGCCTGTGGCTTTGGCATTGTCGTTGGCTCCTTCATATCCGAAGAATCCTATGTGGGTCACAAAACTGAAACGTTTTGTAATGTTGATGGCCACACCCGGACGCAGACCTATGTTCCATGTCACGGCTGTTTCGCTGCTGTCATCTTCGGTGCTGACCCAGCCGAGTCCGAGGCCGATACGTCCGTCCACGAACAGGTTGATAAGATTGTTGCTGCTCTTGAAGAATGTGTAACGGGCATACGGATCGAATTTGAACAGGTTGCTCGAAATTCCATAGCCGCATAAGTGGGCATATTCGTATCCGATAGTTGTACCTACAGCCCAATTTGAACTGATATTGTAACCGATTTCGGGCATAATGGTCATGTGGTTGGTGTTTTTCTTGCCATCGTGCATGTAACCCAGAGAACCGCCGGCATAAAATCCTTCTGCAGATGCGCCGAGAGAAGCTACGGCCAATACTGCCAATGCTAATAATTTCTTCATAGTTGTGATAATTTAGTAGAACAAATAGTTGATTTTTACGGTACAAAATTAATTGATATTATGTAAGATTGTTCTGTTTGTGGTGAATATATGTTAAAAATAAGCCTTTTTGGCCAATATTGAATTTATTGTGGCATTATTTCAGTCTTTCTTGATAATGAAGGTGGCATTTTTTGCGGAATATGAAAATAATGTTGTATATTTGCACCGCAAAAGCCCGAAAGGGAGCAACAGGAGTGGTGCTCGAGTGGCTGAAGAGGCACGCCTGGAAAGCGTGTAGTCGCCAAAAGCGGCTCCCGAGTTCGAATCTCGGTCACTCCGCTAAAAAAGCAGAATCCGGTTAAGGGTTCTGCTTTTTTGTTACCGTGTTAGTCAGAGGTTGGTACTTGCCTGTTTTTTGTATGATTTACGGCGGCGTTCCGTAGCATTGTCATTCGGACAGGTTGTTGTCTTCTTTGATTATGAGCAGTGTGTCGCCAAGCAGAAGTCGGCGCGACCCGTTGGGCACTATGTAGCGGTCGCCCCGCTTGATCATCATTACCAGCGAGCCGTCGGGTAATTTTATGTCGCGCAGAGTATTGCCCCCTTCGAGTATGGATCGGCTTACGGTGACGGTGTGCAATGTGGTGGGCAGATCGTCGGACAGTTCCACTCCGAAGTCTTCAGGCTCGTGGGTGTGGGGCTGTGTGAGTCTGAGGCGCCGTGCGCTTGCTATCACAGTGGTGCCCTGGATAAGCAGCGAGAGGAGGGTCACGAAGAATACTATGTTGAATATCTGTCGGGCGCCGTCAACTTCGGCCACTACCGGATAGGTGGCGAAGATAATGGGCACGGCTCCTCGTAGTCCCACCCATGATATGAATATTTTGGAGCGCAGTGTGATGTGTCGCAATGGAGCTAAGGAGATTAATACGCTCAGCGGCCTGCCTACAAGAATCATAAACGCGCCTATTATGAGCGACACGGCGGCCACATCGAGCATTTCATGAGGATTGACCAACAAGCCGAGCATCAGGAACACCACTATCTGTGCCAGCCATGTCATGCCGTCCATGAAGCGTGATATGCCTCCGCGGTTGGGTAGTGAGGAATTGCCCAATACGATGCCAGTGATATAGACGGCCAGATATCCGTTGCCTCCGAATGCCGTGGTTACGGCAAAGGTAAAGAATACCGAGCCGAGCATGAGTATAGACACCATCGACGCTGTCTGTCCGGAGTCTTCGCTGCGGTTGCCTTTGCTTCCCATGCGGCGATAGGCTTCTATGAGCCAGCCTGTGGCTTTGCCTAAGAGATATCCCGCGAGGGCCCCGACGCCGAACTGCAACGCGAGCTGGAGCAGTAGGGTGCCGGCCGACAGTTGTCCGTCGAGGGTTATCGCATCGATTAATATAATGGTGAGCATATAGGCCATGGGATCGTTGGAGCCGCTCTCGAGCTCGAGCATGGGACGCAGGTGGTGGCGTAGGCCCACTTTCTGGCTTCCGAGTATGCCGAACACCGATGCCGAATCGGTCGATGACATAGTGGAGGCCAACAGTAACGATGGCAGCAGTGCGAAGTGGATATTGGTCCATGACATTCCTGACAGCCAGAATATGAACACGCCGGTGATCAGGGCTGTGAGCAGTACGCCGGCTGTGGAAAGTACCAGTCCGGGCACTATCACGGGGCGTATGGCCTTGAGTTTGGTGCCCATGCCTCCCGAGAAAAGTATTATGCACAGGGCTATCATGCCTATGAACTGCGCGGTGTGCATGTCGGAGAATCTGATTCCGAGTCCGTCGATGCCGAATCCCATTCCCACGAGCAGGAATATGAGCAACAGGGGCAGGCCTATGCGGTAACTCGATTTGCCAATGAGCACGCCGGCTATGAGTAGCGTGGAGCCGATGAGGAGTATGTTTTCCGAAGTTATGAAGTCCATGGGCCGGTGTGTTATTCGCTTATTATGATCTGTGACAGTCGGCGCTCAAGCTCGGAAGTGGTGAGCCGTGTGGTCAGAGCGCCTTTATGGGCTATGGATATGTGGCCGGTCTCTTCCGACACCACTACAGCCACAGCGTCGGTGGCCTGTGATATGCCGAGTGCCGAACGATGGCGCAGCCCTAGTGCGCGGGGCACATTGCGGTCATGGCTCACGGGGAGTATGCAGCCGGCCGATTTGATCCGGTCACGGGCTATGATCATGGCTCCGTCATGGAGCGGGGAGTTCTTGAAAAATATGTTTTCAATGAGTCTTGAATTGATCATGGCATCTATGATGTCGCCTGAGCGCTCGTAGGAGTCGAGGGGCATGTCGCACTGTATCACTATGAGTGCTCCGGTGTGAGTCTTTGACATGTTCATGCAGGCATAGACTATGGGGAGTATGTGCTGTCGGGCGCTCAAGGAGCCGTCGGTCGGCTTGGAGTGGCGGAATATCTTGCGCAGGAAGCTCCAGTGTTTGTGGTCGCCGAGTTCCACAAGGAAGCGTTTTATCTGATCCTGAAAGAGTATCACTATCACCAGCAGGCCTATGCTCATGAATTTGTCGAGGATAGTGCCTATGAGTTTCATGTCGAGGATCACGGAGGTTACGACCCATACGAGTATGAATGCCAGTACTCCGAAAAATACTTTCAGTGTGCCCGACTCTTTCATGATGCGGTAGATGTAAAACAGCAGCAGGGCGGCTATGGCTATGTCGAATGCGTCGAGTATGGAAAAACTGTCCATGAGTTATACGGTGGGGGATAATGACGGGATTATTGAGCTAAGGTTGTGTGGCTGCTTCGGAGTAATCCGGTTAGAGTAATAGCCTGGCGGGCGGCAGCCACATCGTGCACACGAAGTATGGCGGCGCCGTTGAGCAGCGCGATGGTGTTGATGACTGTGGTGCCGTTGAGAGCCATATCCGGGGTGATGCCGAGTGGCCGGAATATCATGGATTTCCTCGATACACCGACCAGCAGGGGGTGACCGAGAGCCGACTCTATAAGTGGAAGGTCGGAAAGAAGCTTGTAGTTCTGCTCGAGATTTTTGCTGAAACCAAAACCGGGATCGATGATTATGTCTGTCACTCCAGACTCTTGTAATATTGCCAACGATGCGGATAATTCGCCTATCACACCGGCCGTTACATCGGAATAGTTGCAGTGCTGCTGCATGGTCTGTGGCGTTCCGCGCATGTGCATAAGTATATATGGTGTTTTCAGTGTAGCCACCGTGGCAAACATGCGGCTGTCGGCCATGCCTCCCGAAATGTCGTTGATTATGTCGGCGCCGAGTTCCTCCACACAGTATCGGGCCACGTCAGCACGGAATGTATCGACCGACACCGGTGTGTCGGGAGCAGTGCGTCGTATGGCTTCCATGCCGGTGCGCAATCGTTTCATCTCTTCCCGGGGCGATATGTCATCTGCTCCCGGACGTGATGAATAGGCGCCTATATCGAGTATGTCGGCGCCTTCCTCCACGAGTCTGCGCACGCGCGACTCCACGGATTCGGCGTCGGGTGTGCGCGATCCGCTGTAAAATGAGTCGGGTGTGACATTGATAATACCCATCACTAATGGGCGGGTTATCTCGGTAAGGCGTCCTTTGATGTTTAATGAAAATGGTTTCACTTGCGTGCGTGTTGTCGTTGGTCAAAAAAGATATAGTGCGAAATTACTCACAATTCATTGAATTTGCAAAACGTTGTAATCCACGTCGGACCGCAAGTACTCGGCTCGTACTCCGGCGGCAGGCCTTCTACCGATGTCCTATCCGACAGGTTCGGATAGGAAGTCGCGGCTGTGGCCGCGGCGTCCGGGCGCGGTGGTGTGGGGCTTGGATTTGCGGTTGCGGCGTTTTTTCATCGTGGCGGAGTCGGCGGGCATATCCGGCTGCAGTATGTTTTCGGCCGGTGGTGCCGGCTGTGTGTTAGGTGCCGTCGCTAACGGACGCCGGCTCAGAAATATGCAGACAATAAGTATGGCCGCCACTGTGAGTAGCAGTATGGTGCCTCTGCGTTCAGATGAGGTGAACCGTGACATGGCGCAGGGATTACAGGAAATAAGATGCGAGCACTACGGCAATGAGCAGCGGTGCCACGTAGCGTATGATGAACAGGGTGGGGCGGTAGAGCGAGGTGCGCAGAGTACCCCCGTTGGTGAGCTGGTCGTGCAGAAGCCCTTTCGGGGCATACCAGCCAATATATACACATAATCCTATGGAGCAGACGGGTAGCATGATGTTGGTGGCTACGGTATCGAGAAACTCAAATATGTTGAGCCCGGCTATGGTGATGTGCTCCAGCGGACCGAACGACAGGGCGCATACGGCGCTAAGAACGAATAGCGGCAGCAGCACTATGAGGCACGATTTCCAGCGCGGAGTGTTGAAACGGTCGCAGATGAATGCCACCGACACTTCGGCTATGGATATGGTGGAGGTGAGCGCCGCAAGGGTCAGGAGCAGGAAGAAGAGTACGGACCACAGTTGGGTGGCAGGCATCTGGGAAAAAACTTCGGGCAGAGTGACAAACACCAGTGTGGCTCCTTGCAGGCTTTCGCCGGTGAGTCCGAATGTGGTCACGGCCGGAAAGATTATCAGGCCCATCATTACTGCTACCACCATGTCGAGCACGGACACCGTCACGGCAGTGCGCATCAGGCGTGTCTCCTTGGGGAAATATGACGAGTAGGTGATGAGTATGCCCATGCCGAGACTCAGAGAGAAGAATGCCTGTCCGAGAGCGTTGACCACCACGGCCGGTGTTATTTTGGAGAAGTCGGGATTCAGGAAGAATGCCAGCCCTTCGGACGCTTTGGGCAGCGACAGGCTGACTCCGATAAACACTATCAGTATCAGAAAAAGCACCGGCATCATAATGCTTGAAATGCGTTCTATGCCTTTCTGCACTCCGGCCATGAGTATGGCTATGTTTAGCGCTATCATCACATAGGTGTTGATGAGCGGGTTGAGGCTGTGGGCGGTCATGGAATCCATTTTTGCCGAAAACTGTGATGACAGACCGGCTGCGGCCTCGGATACCGGTTGGTAGAGTTCGCCTGTGGCCGATTGCCATAGGTATTCGAATGTCCACCCGGCCACCACCATGTAGAAGCATAATATCAGATAGCTTGCAAGTATGCCCCATGCCCCTACTGTACGCCAGCCTTTGCGGGCGCCGATGTTGCAGAACACTCCCACGGCGTCGCTGCGTCCTGCTCGTCCGATGGCAAACTCGCTTATCATTACCGGTATGCCGAGTATTAGCACACACAGGGCATAGATTATAAGGAATGCGGCGCCGCCGTTGGCCTGTACTTCGGCCGGAAAACGCCATACGTTGCCTAATCCGATCGCCGAGCCCACGGTTGCGGCGATTAATCCTATTTTTGATGAGAAAAGTGTCTTTTTAGCCATGATTTGCGGTGAAGAGTTTGTAATATTTACAAAAATAGTGATTTTGGTTTCAAAATGAAAACAGAGCACGAATATCTTTTCTCCGACTTTATTTGCGGGGCGGTATATGGGTAATATTGCGTATATTTGCATTATGAAACCTGTTGATCTATTGATAGGCGGTGTTAACCGCATACCACTGTATTTTGCCACGGCGGCCATAGTCGCGACGGTGTTGTATCTCACTCTTATGCCGGCGGGTCCGGATATGGGCATGGATATCTTTCCGCATGCCGACAAGGTGGTGCATTTCCTGATGTTCGGAGCTGTTGCCGTATCGCTTTGGTGGGATATTTCGAGGCGCGGTCTGCGTATTGATATGCGCGGTCTGTGTGTGTCCGTGGTGCTTTCGAGCCTGCTTGGCGGAGCGGTGGAATTGTTGCAGCAGATTATGGATATAGGCCGCAGTTGTGATGTGTGGGACTGGGTGGCCGATACGGCAGGAGCGTTGATGTTGCCGATAATGATGTATCCTTTGTTGCGTCGTTCGGTAGCGGATTACGGGTTTCATACAAGGGTGCTGAGACGCGGTGACAAGGTGCCGCAGTCTTTGCGCGGGCTGTACGTCGAAGCGTTTCCTCCCGAGGAGCGTCGCGACTGGGCCGATGTGGAGCGTCGCCTGTCGGCTTCGGACGGTGTGATGAATATGACCGTAGTGTATTGTCGCCGCAGGCAGGTGGGGTTTATCACCTGGTGGCGGCTTGACGGAATGATTTATGTGGAGCATTTTGCCGTTATGGCATCGGAGCGGGGTGGAGGTATCGGAGCGAAGACCATGAAGAGATTTGTTGAGGAAGCCGGGCGGCCTGTGGTGTTGGAAGTGGAGCCTTCGGGTGCCAATGACATGGCTTCACGGCGCATAGCCTTTTATGAGCGTTGCGGCTTTGTTGCTGTCAGGGATTACGAATATATACAGCCGCCATATGGTCCGGGGCTTCCCGAAGTGCCTCTGATGCTTATGACTTCCGATGTGGCGGTCGATCCTGCTGTCGCAGCCTCTCTGCTTCACCGCCATGTCTATGGCCGTCAGTGATATTTGCATATAAGATGGATAGCCCGCATCGGCCATGAAGGCCGTAACGAAGTTCTTTTTATAAATAAACTGCACCCCAAAAGTTAGATACAAAACTTTTGGGGTGCATACTCCTATATATGTATTCAGGGAGTTTTAAAAGGTTTTAATCCTTAAAAGGATCATCGGTGTCGTTATCATCGGGTTGTCCCACTATGTCTTCTTCAAATCCGGGTGCTTCGATATCTGAATTCTCGTCAGACCAACCTTCTATTTCAACATTGAATCGTATGTTTCCAACAAGGATAGGCTCGCTGGGCTGAATGGCATATGTCGGATCGACATAGCCTGCGCCTGATGTGAAATCGAGAGTGTAAACATATCTCTTGCCTGCTTCCCATGTGCCTGCTACGGGAATCGCGGCCCATGCATAGTCTTCTGAGTCTTCATTGAAGGGATATACGAGAGCACCGTCTTTTGTTGTGATTTTTACGAGCACTGCAAGATATGCGCCTTTATTGCTGTTTGTCGGATCGCCGTTTCCGCCGTCCCAGTCCCAAGCGGTCAATGTCTGGGGAAGAAGCATTGCGTTTTCACCGCCGTTCATAAGTTCTTTAGCGTCTGCGCCTAATACGACAGCATCGTTGTACGTCATGGTATAGGTTCTCTTGGTGTCTTCACCCAAAGTCCACTTGGCTTCGTTGAAGTCGAAGCTACCGATGGAATCGACCATGGCTATACGGACGCCCTTTACTTCGTAGTCATAGCCTGTGCTTGCGCTCTTGGCCTTGATCACAACCTGTGAAAGTGCATGCTTGAAATTTAGAGATACACCGTCGGCGGCAGCTGATTCTCGTTGGTCAACCGCGCTTGCATAAATGATGTCGATCTGCTTTGTGATATCTTCAGAAGGTGCGAATTCGGATATGACAACGTTTTTGTTTTCGCTATCAGATATTATTGTGGCACCCATCTCAGCGGCAGAAGGAGCGTAGGCATGGAAGGTGAGTGACGAATTGTCGCCGGGGAAATAGTATTTCTTCTCTGAGAACCACATGTTTGTGCCGTTTCCCTGAGTGAATTTGAGATTTTCGAAGTAGGGGAAGGCCAATTTGTTTTCATTGAAAGCTGTAACGAAAATCGAATCAAGGTTGTTGAGTGTCGTTTCAGTCGCACGGCTTGTGATTGCAGTGCGGAAATCGATGGCACGACCCATGTTGACCTCCAAAACTTCATCGTTAGAGCAAGTATGGGCATGAAAATGAAGCGAGCATCGGTGTGAATGTCGGTCGGCGGTGAAATGCTTTGGTTTTCAGTGGGTTTTGAGGTGTCGGAGGTGGTCGGGCGCGAAAAACGAAACGTGCAAAAAGTTGAATTTGCTTTAATCCGGGTTGAATTTTGGGGGCCGTCCGTTTAATCGGTGTTTAACGGAGCTTTAATCGGGCTTTAATCGGCTTTAATATTGAGTGGCTGCATGGCTGGTTTTTGCCGGCTGTGTGGCCGCTTTCGTTGTGCGCTGGTAGAATGAGCCATGACGGGGCAGAGAGCGCGAAATTCAAGCGTTTACGGCGTTTGTGGGACATTGTGCCGGTTGGTCGGCAGGGTAGGGGAGCGGCGAGAGCTGCGCGCCCATGTGCATGAGTGATCCGGCGGACGGCTCAGGCGTTAAATCGGCTGTTAAATGGCGGTGGCTGCGCCCTGCTTCGGGAGGGTCAAACCGAGGGTGGGGGAGTGGTGAAAACCGTGCGCGTTTCGTCTAAAAAATGGGGTTGGATGGTCAGTTGGATAGTCATTTGGGTGGTCATTGGTGCATAGGTATAGACCCCCATACGGACAAAATGACCGCCGAACACGGCGATTTTGAAGCGATAAACACCCCTTTAATACCAAAATAGACCTCGTTAAAAACGCTGTTGAAATATATTTAAGTTACTGATAATGTGCGTTAAATGCGTTTAATGGCTCAAAAAACACGCTGAAAAACAGGAATCTCCCCTATTTAGACCCTTTATAGGGGGTGTAGGGAGGTCGAGCCAGATAGACGCGCAAGTTCGCTATGAATGCAATCAATGTATTTTTGTTGCTCATCAGAATACAGACGGTCAACAATGATGTCAGCAAGTTCGTGGGCTTGCGTTACACGTCGCTGCCTTGCGTTTGAGGTTTTAAGAGTTTTAATTTCAGTTTCCAGTTTATTGCAGGAGCGTAGAAAAAATGCTGTGGCGGCCTCATCTCTGAACTTTGTTGAGGTGGCAATTTGCGGCTGATTGAGAATTTGTCGAATGGTTGGGGAAATGGGTCTATTATATTTATCGGAATATGCCCGTAACGCCATATCTGCACTTTTGCTTTTGTCCGCATTAGCCGGGAGCGTCGAGGCAAGTTGACTGAGTAAATCAAGGCGCTGGGTAAAGATGTCAAGATTTACAGTAGTGTCAATGATATGAAAAGACTCCAGCATTTGAAACATCATGCCGGCGGCTCTTTTGTTTGCGGGGTTTGGCGTAAACTTCCACACGAGAGCAACAGCAACTAATATAACAATAACCGTAAGCATATCAATTTAGCGGGCAAGAACTTATTTTATATTTTTTACAAAAGTACATCAGGGAGCAACTTCGACCGGAGCCTGGGCATGGTGGTGCGTAATCTCGTTTTTTCCGGCCTGTGCGTTTTTAAGTTTTTCCCTGAGTTCTCCCAGTTCTTCGGCTTGTTGGCGGATTATCTGATCCTTTTCCTTAATCATGTCGAGGAGGTATGTTGGTGCCGATGGTGGTTGCTTTTCTGGGTGCTCCGGGTCAGGGAGCAACATCTCCCCTACTCCACGCAATAACCAAAGTGGGGAAATGTCGGGGTATATTGTTAGGATATTTTCTAATTTGTCTGTACCTATGGCACCGCCTTTTTTCAGGGATTTGCCAAAAGAGGCATTAGCCATTCCGATGCTTCGCTCAAAGGCAGCCACCGTTATGCCCTTATAATCCATATACTGTTTAAGTCGCTCTAATATCATTCTGTTTCAGACTGTTTTAATAATCCATTAGAAAAAATCCTACCAAAAATTTTTGTATTAGGAAATTTCCTATTATCTTTGCAGCGTGTTACCGAGGTTACAGCCGCCAAAGATACAAAAAAATGCCGAGGTGGACAAAGGGAACACGGAATTAAAACAGTTTGAACCCAATGTAAAAGGATATGAGAACGACAGAGAGTTACATCAAAGTGAGCAACGAGGCGCGGGCAAAGCTGGCGCGCCTGTTCAAGGTCGAGGAAAAAACGGTATATCTGGCGCTGACCTACCGCCGGGACTCCGAAAAGGCCCGCAAAATCCGTTACGCGGCAGTGCGTAACTATGGGGGTGTGGCCATGTGCCACTGCCCGGAGTGTGAGACGCTGCACGAAATCAGGGAGGGCGAACGCCAGCTCATGGTGCAGAACTTCGACAACGGCATCAAGCTGGAGATCGACAAGCAGACCGGCGCAGCCGTGATGTATGACCGCCGGGGCGCGGTTGTGTGCCGTCGCCATATAGAAAAATTCCCCGAACTGTCAGAACTGCAACTGTACGCTGAAAGCCTGTAACTATGGAGACAGTAAACGGAACAATCTGCATAAGCCACGCCGAACTGACCGGGCGCATAATCACGACCGCCAATCTTAATAATCTGGTGCGCCGTGGTCGAGTGCAGCAGGTGCAAAAAGGCGGCAACGGGCGGACTGCGCTGTATGCCGTTGAGAGTCTGCCGCTGAAATGGCGGACGGAGGTTTACAAGCGTTACCCCGATTTGCAAGAGCAGGCCGAGAGCCGGGAGTTCATAGACACTGTGGAACCAGACGGCGCAGCCTTAAACTTTTACCAGACTTACACGCTTGCCGACGGGCGGCACTTGCCTGAGGACAAAGTGCTGGAGTATGCGAGCAACGCGGCGATAATGAACGCTTTCCGGCGTTGTTGGGACGCTCATGTGAGCAAGCGGCAGCGTACCGGCAAAAAGGCCGTAGCGGGCAAAGAGTTCTGGGCGAGAGCTGCGGCAGCGCTTCCGCGGCTGTCAGACCGCTTCAACCACTCGCTGCCCGGCAGCCCCCGGAGGCTGCAAATGAAATGCGCGGAGTATGTGCGCGACGGTTATGTGTGCTTTATCTCCGGCAAATTCCTGAACGGCAACGCCGGCAAGGTGCTGACCGATGAACAAACCGGTTATCTCGCCACGCTGATAAGCAACCCCAACAACGTGCAGGACACTGTGGTGGCGAAAGCCTACAACGTGAAAGCCCGGGCACTGGGCTGGAAAGAGATAACAGCGGCCGCCGTGGGAGTATGGCGCGAGAAATTGCAATTAGAGGCAGCCGCCGGGCGGTTAGGCGTTACCAACTTCCGAAACCGCAAGACCATGCAGGTTAAGCGCAGCCGACCGACCGCCCCGTTCCTGATGTGCTCGCTTGACGGCTGGACCGTCGAGCTGCTGTATCAGAAAACCAAGACGGACAGCAAGGGACACAACATAACGACCTACACCAACCGCCTTACAATCGTGGTAGTGCTTGACCCGTGCGTCGACTATCCAATGGGCTACGCCGTCGGCGACCATGAGTGCCCGGAACTGATAAAAGCGGCATTAAGGAACGCCGCGATCCACAGCCGGGAGCTGACCGGCGAAATGCTCAGATACAACCAGGTGCAGAGCGACCGCTACGCGATAAAGACCATGACCGACCTGTACGCAGTGTTAGGCGACAAGGTGATACCGGCACAGGCGCACAACGCAAAATCGAAGCCCGTAGAGCCTTATTTCAAGCACTTAAACATGACCTACTGCCAGCTGTTTCCGAACTGGGCCGGCTACGGTGTAACGACCGACCCGATGCGGCAACCGAACAGCGAGGCGCTGAACAAGAGACGGCACAGCTTCCCCGATGAAGCCGGACTCCGGGCGCAGATAGATGAAATAATGAGGCTGGAGCGTGCGCAGAAAATCGGCAAGCTCATGGAGAAGCTGGCGAAGCTGAAACCGGAACACCGTCTGCCCATGAGCCGCGAAATGTACCTGCTGAACTTCGGCGCAGAAACCGGCTTTAAGAACGTTTTGGAGGGCTGCGGACTGCGCCCCACCATTTTAGGCGTGAAGCGTGATTATGACTGCTTCGACCTGACATTCAGGGACCACGCCTCAGAGCGCTGGACGGTCAAGTATGACCCCGAGGACCTGACGCAAGTTCTGGCAGTGAACGAAGCAGGCACACGCCGCTATATGCTTGAGGAAAAGTATGTGCAGCGTAATTATCCGATGAATTAGGTATTTGATAAGACATGTCAAGGAATTACCTTTG
>CAJTRS010000020.1 GCA_910578805.1 uncultured Muribaculaceae bacterium
ACAAAGGTAATTCCTTGACATGTCTTATCAAATACCTAATTCATCGGATAATTACAAATCAAGAGTATGCTCAATCTCGAAAGGTTATGCCTTGCCATAGGTTTCAATCAAGAACAGACGGCGGTACTGATGATGGGAAAGCCGCTTGAATATAGCGGTGAACTTTATTCGGAAGAACACAAGCGAAAATTCAGGGCAAAGGATGTCAAAGCCAAAGTGTTCACCGACAAAGGCAAGTTCATCCTTACAATCAACTTGCAACCGATTGGGGATTGGTTTAAGGGGCAGTTTGAGAAATTTAGTCAGACCGTAAAACAATCAATACAATTGAAAGGAAGGAGTATTTAAGGACGGATTAATCGATTGTGCCACAACGATTAAAATTTGAGGTAGCAAATTATCCTCATTACTGTCTCATAATTCAAATAAAAGCAGTAAATTTGCCAAATAATGACAATTTACTAAGTATATATGTTATTAGCTCAAAGAATTAAGATTGCAAGAGAAGAAAAGGGATTATTGCAGAAGCAATTAGCTTCTGCACTTGATATTGATGTGCCCATGTATTGTAGAATCGAACGTGGGGACAGACAGGCAAAAAGGGAACAAGTAATTCAACTTTCTCGTATTTTTAATATAGAACAAGATGAATTATTGAGTCTTTGGATTGCAGATAAAATTAACTCAGTGATAGTTGGTGAAAGAGACATTGCTCCCAAGGCATTAAATATAATAAATAAAACGCTATAAGATATGAACTATATAGAATTACGTTCTCTTATTCGAGAGAATTCAAATTTGGATTTTGCGGCAGCTAGTAATAATTTGCAAAGAGTCTTATTCGACATAAGTAGAACTGATGTTTTGTCTTTGATAACGGAAATTGGTATTATCCCTGAAGATATTGGACATGATTCATCTGAAGAAAAACTATATACAAAAGTTTCGGATATTTTATTTGCCAAAGCCCTTAAAGAAATGAACTTTGAGGTTACAGTTTTAAGGGAACGGTCGAATTGTGCAGATATTATTGCACAGAGTAAATATCACAACTATTCTTTAGTTGGAGATGCAAAGGCTTTTCGTCTAAGTCGCACAGCTAAAAATGCGAAAGATTTTAAAGTAGATTCAATGGTACATTGGAAAGAAGACAATGATTTTTCCGTATTAGCTTGTCCGTATTTCCAATATCCTAAAAGTAACAGTCAAATTTATCGTTCTGCGCTTAATGGGAATGTGTCTTTATTTTCTTGGGAATATCTTTACATTATTCTTTCCGAGAATATTCGAGAAAGTGAAGATGTGAATTTGCGAGAATTATGGAATCAAAGCCACAATATTATGCAACAAACCAATATGGCAGATGCAAATAAATGCTTTATCCAACAGCAAGACGCCAATATAAGAGAAATTATCGGATTGACGGAAGAACAATTTAACAACCATTTTAATAATATAAAAGGTTCTATCGTTTATAGAGGCAATGAAGAAATTCGCTATTATGAATCAGAAATTGCTAGAATTCAGCAATTAAATAGGGAAGATGCGATTAGAGAGCTTCTTATATCTATGAAATTAGACTCTAAGATTGAAACGATTAGAAGATTTATAAATCAAGTACAGAGATGATAAGTGATTATATCAATAAAATTATAAATGGGAATTGTGTGGATATAATGAAAGCAATGCCAGACAATTCTATTGACATGTGTATTACATCTCCGCCATATGACAATTTAAGAACATATAAGGGTTTTATTTTTCCATTTGATGATATAGCAAAACAGCTATTTCGAATTATAAAAGATGGTGGAATTGTTGTATGGATTGTTTGCGATGCGACAATAAATGGAAGTGAGACTTGCACAAGTTTTAAGCAAGCTATGGATTTTGTTAATATAGGGTTTAATTTACACGATACTATGATATTTCGAAAAACAAACCCTGTTCCACAAATATATAGAAAACGATATAATAATGAGTTTGAATATATGTTTGTGTTCTCAAAAGGTGCAGTAGCAACACACCACGCACTAAAAATGCCGTGTTTACACGCAGGATTAGAATTGAAAGGAACTACATATAAAAATTATTCCAAAGGAGAACAAAAACGAGGCAAATTAGCCAATCCTGTAAAATCAGAAAAGATTAAAGGTAATATATGGGAATATGTTGTAGGGAAAAAAGCTGTTGATCAAGAAGCCAAAAGCCACCCGGCTCCTTTCCCTTATGATTTAGCTAAAGATCATATTCTTTCTTGGAGTAATGAAAATGATATAGTACTCGACCCTATGTGTGGTAGTGGTACGTCTTGTGTGGCAGCGTTTGATAATAATCGTAAATTTATTGGTATCGATATTTGCGCAGAGTATTGTGCTTTATCTAAAGAGAGAATAGAAAAGCATATACACGATGTTGGAGTATTTAGTAATCTTAGCCTAGCTGTAAATTTATAGAAACAATAGATATGGGTAAAAATCTTACGACTGATATTGAAGGTATTATCAGAGAATTGAACATTTCTGAGGAGGATGTATTATATCCTTTTTATGAAGCCGTTGTTAATTCTATTCAGGCTATTGATGAACGTAAAAATTGTTCAGATGGAAAAATAAGTGTCTATATAGAACGAGATAAAAGCGAACAATCATTATTTGAACAATACAATCAATATCCTATATCGTCAATACGTATCGTAGATAATGGTATTGGATTCACTTCCGCTAACTATGAAAGTTTTGGGAAAGCTCATTCTACTAAAAAAGCACATTTAGGTGGAAAGGGTTTAGGTAGATTTGCAATCTTATCTGTATTCAATACAATTGAAATAAAAAGTATAACTAATGGTAATCCGAACAATTTAATATCATTCAGTTTATCACGCAAGGATGGTTTGTCAGACCCAGTTCAGACTGCCACTAAAAATAAAGTTCAAACGGAAATCAAAATGTCTAATTTGAATTCACATTTCAAATTAGCTACAGCAAAATACTCGCAAGAAAATATTGCTGATAGTATATTGGCTCATTGTTTGTTATATTATCTCAACGATAGTGCACCTCATATTGAAATAATAGAAGATGGATTAGTGATTAATTTGTCAAACCAATTTTCTCCAACAGACTTTATCAAACATAAGTACACGGAAAAATTAGGAGAGTATGATTTTACCCTATACTTCGTAAGAAACGACAAAATTAAAGCTCATGAATATTGCTTGTGTGGACACAATAGAAAAGTAAAAGGGAAAAAAGTAGAGACGATATTACCAATATTTAGCTCAAAAGTTGAAGATGACGAACAGGATTATTTCATTCAAATATATGTAGTATCTACATACTTGGATGGCATTGTCAATATGTCACGAAATGAATTTAGATTCCCGAAGTCTTCAAATGCAAAAGAAGAAAGCCCTAAGATAGATTATCACGATAATTATAAATTAATAGTTGAGAGCGACATAGAACAGGTTGTTATTAATGCGGTATTAAATAAATACACCGATATTATAGATAGTCGAAAAGCAGAAGTAAAACAGAAAGTATCGGTTTATTTGTCTAGTGATGAAGGATTAGAGTATCGCCATCTTAATCCCGATGATACATTCTATTCGTCAATTCCCGATGATGTAGATGAAAAGAAACTAGACGATATTCTTCATACCTACCAATATAAGCGTAGTAAGGAAGCTCGCAAGAAACGTGATAAATTATTTTCTCGAGATTATAGCAATAAAAAAGATTATCAAAATTTATTGAAAGAGGTCGTTGATATCACGACTAGTGAAGGCAATAGCCGATTGGCTCAATATGTTGCTCATAGAAAGACCATTATTTCATTATTAGAAAAATATCTTGAATGGAGTGATGAAAACAATAATTATGAAGAAGAAGCTACTCTGCATAATCTCATTTATACTATGGGAGGAAATCAAGACACAATCGCCTACGATAAGCATAACTTGTGGCTATTAGACGATAGATTGACATTTCATCGATATATTTATTCAGACAAACAAATAAAATCGCATGAACCAGTAAAAGAATCTTCTTCTTGTAGGAAAGAAACAGATATTGCCATTTATGACAAATCGTTTTATTATGGAGAAAAGAATGACTATGAAGAAATCAATTCTGTAGTCATTTTTGAATTCAAACGCCCTGATAGAACTGTTACTTATGAGGAGTTTAGCAAACAAATGAGAGAACAAATTTTAGGTATTCGAGAAAGTAAACTGACTGATGATAATCAAAAGCATGTTCAAACTTCTGCGAAAACACCTATTTTCTTTTATTATGTCTGCGATGTAAATGCGTATGCCATATTAAAACAAAGTGCTGAAATGGAGGGCTTTAACGAAACCCCGTATAAAAGTTTGATTAGATTATCGAATACCAATGTGTATCAGGAGATTATTACATATCAAACTTTAATTGTAAATGCGAAGCGACGAAATAAGATATTTTTTAAGAAACTAGGAATCGAATAAAATTAGCCATAATCAATACTCCACTAAAATAGTGATTACATTTTTAGTGGAGTATTGTTATTCCATAGAGAAAATCCCTATCTTTGCATATTGAAAGAGTTATTTGACAGCATAGCACTGCAAATCGCTGCAAATCGCACGGTTTCCAACTCGTTACCATTGTTTCTCAAATACTCCGTTAAATGTTTATTCCTCAAATGGTTGTGTCAAACCGTTGAAAATCTAAAATAATAATTACTATCTTTGGCTACTGTTCTATAACAGGTATCTCCAAATATAGTAGTTATTATTTTATTGTCAGCTTATGTTACATCGAATTTTTCTTCTGATTGCGTCATGCCTTGTGTCGTCTTATTGTTATGGGATTTATTTCTTTTACAATCCTACCGGTATGACTTCTTTTTGCTGTACGTGGTTTGTAAATGATGATGGCGAGACGGTTACTTTTAATCATTGTCAGCCTGGGAAAACGGGTAATTATTGGATGAAAATAGACCTGTCGAAGGAGGTTAAGGACTTCAAAACCGAAAAAATGTACAAAGTTACAGAAATCGGTTATGGCTCGTCGGGTATAGGCATGATCAAGGCCGACACTCTGATTACCGACAACATCTTGCGAGTCAATGACCGCGCTTTGGATATATATGATGATTTCCATGTGCAGAAACTTATGAGCAAGACCAACCGGATTCAATACTTCGGCAACCGTCAGACCGGACTTTTTAAGGAGTATGGTGTCGATTCCCTCTGGTTCAACGACGGCTGTCGGATCATGAACATAGGCGGCTATGCCCCTTACACCCGCATAGGCAACGTTCCCCCTATGGGCGATGCTTCTGATAGGTATTACGGTACAGTGTTCAACGTGAGGAAAAAGACCACGACCCCTGTGCGTTACACCATGGAATGCACCTCAATAACGCCGCCGGAGGTAAACTGCCCGCTTTTTTCCGCCGACGATGAGTACCGCCTGACCGACCTTGTTGTCCCCGATGAAGCCATCGACGCCTACCGCGCACACTCCGAGTGGTCCAAATTCACCGACATCTACACCTGCAGCGGCTATGCCGACCATCTCGCCTCCATAGAGACAATATTCCCAGCGCCGACTTCGGCCCACACATGGAGCGCCGCTCCCGGCGAGTTGACCGTATCGTTGGCCTCCGGCGCCTACGTATCGGTGGTTGGCCTTTCCGGCACGGTGGTGTGCGGCCGCCACTTCGAGGCCGGCGCCCACACATTCAGCCTCGTCCCCGGTGTCTATATCCTCCGTGTCGATGACACCAAAGCCGAAAAGATTTTGATACGCTAAAGCCGCTTTTTGTCCCCGATATATCTTATCTTTGCACTATAAGATAAAATTCCGACAGGATATGGACAATTTCACTTATTGTACTCCCACTCGCTACCTGTTCGGCCGCGGCGTGGAACTTCAGGCTGGAGCCGAACTGAAAGCTATAGGCATTGACAATGTGCTCGTGTGCACAGGTATGGGATCTGTGGTGCGCAGCGGACTGTTGCAGCGCGTGCTTGCCACTCTCGATGCTGAAGGAATAGTCTATACGGTACTGAGCGGCATAGAGCCCAACCCTACCGATCCCAAGGTGCGTGAAGGCATAGAGATATGCCGCGCCGGTAATATTGGCGGATTGCTCGCCGTGGGGGGCGGGTCGGTCATCGATACCGCCAAAGCCATAGCCGCCGGAGTGCCTTACGATGGCGATTTCTGGGATTTCTGGGCCGGTAAAGCCGTCGTTACGCATGCCCTTCCCGTGGGTGTGGTGCTCACGATTCCCGCTGCCGGCAGCGAGGGGTCGGGCAATTCGGTCATAACGCTTCTCGACGGTCTTCACAAGATCAGCCTGCGCACCGACTATGCCCTGCGCCCCAAGTTCGCTCTGCTCAATCCCGAGCTTACTTTTACTCTCCCGCCCGAGCAGACAGCCGCCGGCATTGCCGACATGATGGCCCACATATTCGAACGCTATTTCTCACCGACCGCCGATGTACAGATTACCGATCGCGTGGCCGAGGGAGTGTTGATGGCCATAATTGAAGAGGCTCCAAAGGTGATGGCTGACCCTTGCGACTATCAGGCACGTGCCAATATAATGTGGAGTGGAACTTTGGCTCACAACGGTATTTGCGGCACCGGACGTCGCGAAGACTGGGTAAGCCACTTTATGGAGCATGAGATAAGCGCCGTGTACGGCGTCACGCATGGTGCCGGTCTGGCTGTGGTGTTCCCCGCATTCATGACATTCATGGCCCGTCGCGCACCCGCCAAAGGCGCCCTGCTCGCGCGCAGGGTGTTTGGGGTGGTTAACGCCGACGACAGCGAGGCCGCTCTCGAGGGAATAGAGCGTCTGAAAGCGTTTTTTTCCTCTCTCGGACTTCCCGTCACGTTCCGCGGTCTCGGCATTGAGAACCCCGATATACCGCTGCTTGTGAGCAAACTCCACGAAAACAAAGGCGACGAAATCGGCGGTTATTACCGTCTGCGTGCACCGCAGACAGCCGAAATCTACCGGTTGGCACTTTAATCAACCTCTCCTTAGATGAGAATCGAACGTTACACCGCCGGCTATCGTCCGCTATGGGACGAATTTGTCCGCAACTCCGCCAACGCCACATTCCTGCACTTGCGGGATTATATGGATTACCATTCCCACCGCTTTACCGATAATTCGCTGATGGCCTATAACGAAAAAGGCCGTCTGGTGGCGCTTCTTCCGGCCAATGTGACCGGCTCCACCGTTATCTCGCATCAGGGGCTCACCTATGGAGGCTGGCTTGTGGCACGCAGACATTGTGCCACCCCCGACATGCTCCACGTATGGCATTCGGCAGTGGATTTCTTGCGGGGCGAAGGGGTGGAGACACTCATCTATAAGGCAATACCCTGGATATATCCCCGTTATCCATCTGACGACGATATCTATGCCCTGTTCCGGCTCGGAGCTGTGGTGGATTCCTGCTCGGTATCCTCTGCCATAGCGCTCGATGAGCGTCCGGTCGATAACGAATCCTCCCGTCAGGCCATAAAGCGGTGTGAGGCCGCAGGAGTTTATGTGATCCAGAGCGATGACTATGCATGTTTTATGGATATGTTGGCATGCAGGCTCAAGGAACGCTATGACGCCGTGCCGGTGCACTCCGTTGACGAAATCAAGCTTCTGGCGCAGCGTTTCCCCGAGGCCATAAAGCTCTTTATGGCCTTTGACGGAGAGCACAGACCTCTCGCAGGTACCATAATCTATCTTGCCGGACGGGTTGTGCACACCCAGTATATCGCTACCACCGAACAAGGCCGCCGTATCAACGTGCTCCCTATGCTGATGAAGCACATCATGGAGCGTCATAGTTCCGGCCACCGTTATTTTGACTTCGGCATATCTTGCGAAGAAGGCGGCCGAGTACTCAACCACGGCCTTGTGTCGCAGAAATACGGCCTCGGAGGCCGCCCCGTCGCCTATACCGCCTACCGCCTACCCATAATCAAATAATTCCCCAACCCCAGTAAGGACGCTCGTACGAGCGTCCGACTCTACCCGTAATAACTCGCCCGATCGTCAACAATCGGGGGCCAATCCGGCGGCGGTCATCGCCTCGCGGCGTTCAACGCATGTGCCGCAACGTCCGCAATGATGTTCGCCCCCCTTATAGCACGAATATGTCAGCGAATAATCCACCCCGAGCGCCGCACCGCGACGGGCTATTTCGTTTTTGGTGATGGCGGTGTAGGGCGCACGCAGTTCTATGTGCTCATATGTGCCCTCGGCTATTGCCGATGCCATGGCTTCGATAAATCCGCCGCGACAGTCTGGATATATTGCGTGGTCACCACCGTGGTTGGCTATCATCACGGCCTTCAGTCCGCGGCTCTCGGCAAGGCCGGCGGCCACTGACAGCATGACACCGTTGCGGAACGGCACTACTGTGGAGCGCATGTTTTCGTCCTGATAGTGGCCTTCCGGTATCGCATCGCCGCCGCTGAGCAGCGAGCTCTCGAAATGACGACCCATAAACGAAAGGTCTATCTCCACAAGTTCAATGCCCAACCGACGGCAGTTCTCACGGGCACAGGCGGCCTCACGCACATTGTGGTTGGCGCCGTAATTGAAGTTTACCGCCAAGGCTATCGACGAGGCATATTCATAGAGCATGGTTGTGGAGTCCATGCCGCCGCTCAGTACTAAAAGTGCGTCTTTTTCCATCGGTTCACATATCATTGCGTAGTGCAGCCATCATTCGAGCCTTTACCATATCCTGATGGTCGGCATCGCCATAGTTGGCAAACGGATATATCGCTATGCCTCCGCGCGGGGTGAAAAGTCCGGTCACTTCGATGTATCGGGGATTCATCAGCCGTATGAGGTCTTTCATTATGATATTCACACAATCCTCGTGAAAATCCCCGTGGTTGCGGAAGCTGAACAGATACAATTTTAGGCTCTTGCTCTCCACCATATCCTCCCCCGGTATGTAGTTGATGATTATTTTGGCGAAGTCGGGCTGTCCGGTCTTGGGACAAAGCGAGGTAAACTCCGGACATGTGAATGTCACCACATATTCATTCTCCGGGTGCTTGTTCTTGAATGTCTCCAACACTTCGGGAGCATATTGCGTGGGATATTTCACCCCGGTATTGCCGAGCAGAGTCACACCCTGCAGTTCATTGTCGTTTCTCATTGTTCGTTATCGTTTATGGCTGCAAAGATACTATCATTTTTTTTGATATGCGCACATGCCCGTCTCGTCCTGTTTTCTAATGGCAGAAAATCACTGAATTTTATTTGATTAACAAATATTAACGGGGGGGGGTATTTTATGGTTTTTAATAGTTAAATTTGTGCGAATTATTTTAACTATTACCGTTTATTTAATCAACAACAAAATGAAAAAAGTATTTGCTATGATGTTGATGCTCGTTATGAGCATCGGTTTTGTGGGGTGCAGTGACGACGATGACGAACCTGAAGCACCGAAAGATGCCGCTACGGCTGTTGCCGGTAATTATGTCGGCAAGCTGGAAATTATCGGATATGTCGATGAACCCGAACGTGCATATGTGACTTTGACTCGCATAGCATCTGATGCCGTGACGATTAAAATCAGTTGTGAAGCGTTCGATATGGATATGTCACCGGTTAATTTGAATGTCACGAAAAGCGGCCAGAGTTATTCGCTGAAATCCGAGAGCTCGAAATCCATAAGTGGCAATGTCGTTTCCAACACTCTTTCGGTAACATTTCAGAATCAAGCCGGATACACCTACAAATTCAGCGGCGAAAAATCCTGATTTTCAGTCTTGCTGAAAAATCGTCATAATCAAGGGCGGAATGTCACACCAAGTGTGATGTTCCGCTTTTGATTCATTCGGCCGCCGTCACCGATTCATTCGCTGTTTCCAGCAGTCTGCGATACACATCGAGTATCTGGGTGCCGTAGCGGTCGTTGGCGGCCCAGCGTCCGTTGAGGTCATGCCATGTGGTGGCGCAGCCACGGCTCACCATCTCAAACCGTGGGTCGATCATCGTCTCCCCCTTGGGCAGGGGAGTGCGTGTGGCATAGGCATAGAGATGTTGCAGCTGCGCCGTGACTCCCTCCTCCACGCTTTTGAACGAATGTCCTTTCCGTCCGCGCTTTGTCACCCCAAGGCCGCAGTAATTGTTCTGGTCGGGGGTCACGGAGGTGCCGTCGGCAAATCTGAACCACCCCGTCTCCACTATGGCCTGACACAGAGCCACATCGCCGCGTATGCCATATATGCGGCCTATACGCAGGTAGGCTTCGGCTATCCCTATGTGGAAATCGGCGTTGTACCGGCTTACGAAGCGGCATATCGTCTCGGCATCGACCGCCGGCTCTCCGAGTATGCTGTCGGTGAATGTGCCGCCGGACAGCCTGACGGCCGGCTGCACACTGCATGCCGTGTCCGTGGATTCCACTATATCCCACGGGCCGAAGTCGTCATCGTCGCCGGCTGTTGTGGCCGCCATTGACGTGGTGCACAAAAATATTGATAACACTATTGATGTCAGCGTCCTTATCATGGCCGCGAAGTTATCTTTTTTTTGTGATTGCGACAAGCCAAAATAATCTCATAGCCGATTTTTCGGAAAACCGGTGTTAACTAAGGTTAAAAATGGGGGGGGGTAATTTTTTAAATAAAATTAAATGTATATTTGTGGCCGTACGCAATTTTTAACCATAAACACAAAATAAATTCCTTTTTTAACCAAATATATCATGAAACAACGACGAGAAAAAAACGGTGTGAAGTATGCACCGGCCAAGGCTGCGATATCGCGATGTCTGGCACTCACATTGGGCGTGTCTGTGATTTCTGCTTTCGTGGCCCCTCCGGCCTATGGTGCTCCGGAGCCGGCAGCGGCAGTAGCTTCCGCCTCCCAGTATGTAGTAAAAGGTAGTGTCACCGATTCCGAGGGCGAACCCCTTATCGGTGTTAATGTGAAAGTGGCTGGCGTTGGTGCCGTGGCCACTACCGATATCAACGGCCGGTTTGAGATTAAATCCTCTGCGGGTCAGTCGATAACGTTCTCTTATGTGGGCTACAAGCCTCGCACGCTCACCGTCAGCGGCCCCGTGATGGACTTAGTGCTTCAGAATCAGAATGACCTCGATGAGGTGGTGGTGGTAGGTTACGGCTCTGTACGCAAGGCCGACCTGGCCGGCTCGGTGTCGGTGCTTGAAAGCAAGGCCTTTTCCGCGCAGCCCATAACCACGGTGTCCGAAGCGCTGCAGGGACGTGTTTCGGGTGTAAACATCATATCCGACGGACTTCCCGGTGGTTCCACCAAGATACGTATCCGAGGCAGCAACTCCATCAACAAATCCAACGAGCCGCTCTATGTGGTCGATGGTCTTGTGCGCGAGTCGGGTCTTGACGGCATCAACCCCGAGGATATAGCGTCAATGCAGATTCTCAAGGACGCCTCTTCCACGGCTATATACGGCTCACGCGGTGCCAACGGCGTGGTGATAATTACCACCAAAAAAGGCCGCGCGGGAGAATCGAAACTTACTCTCGATGTGGCTGTGGGTGTGTCGCAGGCCACCCATCTGCCCAAAACGCTCAATGCCCGCGAGTACGCACAGGCACTCGTTGACTATGCCGGGCAGCCCGCATCGGCCGTGCAGCAGTATCTCGATGGCTCTAATCCCGGAGTGGACTGGGCCGATGAGATATTCCGCAACGGCGTGACTCAAAATTATAAACTCGTGTTCTCAAAAGGCTCCGAAGCCATGCAGCTCTATATCTCGGGCAACTATATGCGCCACGAAGGTATCATAAAAGAATCGCAGTATGAGCGTTATGCCGCACGCGCCAATGTCAGCGCCGACATATTCTCCTGGCTCAACGTCAATGCCGACATCAACCTGTCGCATGGCGAGGGCAAAGGCATCGGAGGTCTCGCTTTGGGCGGTTACAACCCCATATATTTGGCCTACAACTATTCCCCGACCATGGAGATCATGAACGCCGACGGCGTATATCTGAAGGACCCGTACTGCTCCATCAATGAAAACCCGGTGGGTATAATAAACGGTGAAAACGAGCGTCGCCGCGATGTGGTCAACGCACACATCGATCTGCGCTTCAACATTCTCCCCGGACTTACATTCACCACCAGCAACGGCTTTGACTACTACAACTACTATGGCTACGGATTCAGTTCCACAAAACGTTGGCCGGGGGCTAACTCCGCCATGAGCAATGACAATACAAACAACTGGTTGCTCCAG
Source organism: uncultured Muribaculaceae bacterium (assembly GCA_910578805.1). Lineage (GTDB taxonomy): Bacteria > Bacteroidota > Bacteroidia > Bacteroidales > Muribaculaceae > Paramuribaculum. Next base: position 12,260 of record CAJTRS010000020.1, read on the forward strand.
ACCACCAACAACATCACCTACAACGGAGTGTTTGCCGACAAACATCATCTTACCGCCACGGCTGTGTGGGAAGCCACTAAATATACCTCACGCGGCATGGGCATAAGCGGCAACAACCTCGCTTCCGAAACCGTGGGCTGGTGGAGCGTACAGAACGCGGCCAACAAGGACGCCACAAACAAATACTCCGAATGGTCGCTCCTGTCGGGTGTCGGACGTGTGATCTACAACTTCGACAACCGCTACATGGTGACCGGTACTCTGCGTGCCGACGGTTCGAGCCGTCTGAGCAACAACAAGTGGAGCTGGTTTCCCTCGGTGGCTGCCGCTTGGACCATCTCCAACGAGTCATTCTTCGAGTCTGCAAAACCCGTGGTCAACAATCTCAAGCTCCGTGCCTCCTACGGTGTGATTGGCAATCAGGATATCGCGCCGTTCTCCACACTGGCCATGATGTCTGCAACACAGACATATTACGGCAACGCGAAGCCCGTTACCGGATATTGGGCTGACCAGGTTGGAGCTCCCGACCTCAAATGGGAAAAGACCAAGCAGGTTGACGTAGGTGTTGACGTCGGTTTCCTCAACGGACGCATAGACTTCTCGCTCGACTGGTACTACAAGCGCACCTCCGACGCTCTGCTCCAGACCACGCTGGCCGATTATCTTGGCGGATCGAAATACTTTGTTAATGCCGGCGAAGTGTCCAACACCGGTCTGGATATTGCCATCAACGCATCTGTCATCGAATCCAAGGACTGGAACTGGACCACATCGCTCAACGCCTCCATACTCCATAACCGCGTGGAGAAGATGACTACACAGGAACCGATACTCTATTCCGGCTCGATGCAGTCTATAATCTACGATGCCAATGTGATAATGGAAGGACAGCCCATAGGATCGCTTTACGGATTTGAATGGGCGGGAATCGATGCCGAAGGCTACGACACATACTATGCCGCTGACGGTTCCGTGACACGTACACCCACATCGGACGACCGCGTGATACTTGGCAAGGCTACCCCCGACTTCACTCTGGGTTGGAACAATACCGTGACTTACAAAAACTGGAGCCTCAACGCATTCTTCAATGGTGCTTTCGGTGCAAAGCGCATCAACGCTCTCCGGTATGCCATGTGCTCCATGATCGGAAACTCCCGCATGTTCACATCGCCCGACGCCATATCCGGTATGGGTACTACCATGCCTGACCCCACCGTTTCCAACAACAACTACATAGGCAACTCATCGAAATGGGTGGAAAATGCCGACTATTTCCGGCTCGAGAACATAACTCTCGGATATGACCTCAAGAAAGAGACAACGCGTTTTGCCGACATTCACCTCTCTTTCAGCATTCAGAATCTATTCACCATCACCGGCTACAAAGGCATAAATCCCGCATCGTTCACATTCGGTGATGTAGCCGAATGGCAGCAGGGTGTAGATATCGGCGTTAACCCCGCTCCACGTACATATACATTCGGTGCACGTTTCACATTCTAATACCTCAAGACATAACAATGAAACCTAAATATATCCTTCCGATAGCTGCTGCAGCCTTTCTCGGGCTCGCCTCATGCAGCGATTTCCTTACCGAAGACCCCAAGGGACAGCTGACCCCGCGCGGGTTCTTTGACTCACAGGCCAATCTCGACGCCTCGGTCAATGCTTTGTACTTCAATGTGCAGCGGTCGCAGTGTAACTCAAATCCCATGATCGTGCAGTGTCAGGGCGACGATATGACCTCGACCACCGGTTCAAATAAGGCAGCCTATCTCTCGGCCGACGCTTTCGAGGTGCCCACCGACACCAAAGGACTCGAATGGCTGTGGAAATGGCAGTACAACATAATTCAGGCCGCCAACCTCATTATCGACAACGCCGGGCAGACTCCCGTCTCGCAGGAAAACATCAATCAGGCCCTCGGACAGGCACACTACTGGCGAGCCTATGCCTACTTCAATCTGGTGAGGGTGTTCGGTCCGCTTCCTGTCAACGCCCACAACGAGCCTGACAACAACACTACAGCCCCGTCTTCGGTGAGTGACATATATAATATGATTGTCAAAGACCTCAAGATCGCCGAGTCATTCAATCTGCCGGTTAAATACACAGGTGAAAACAAATCTGTAGGCGGAATGAACATATTCATATCCGAGCAGGCCGTGAAATCAACCCTCGCTGCAGTTTATATGAACATGGCCGGATTTCCGCTCAATCTCACCGACTACTATTCGCTTGCCGCCGACAAGGCTAAAGAAGTGGTCGATGGCGTCAAGGCAGGAAAATATCCCCACTCGTTATGCTCCGAATGGAAAGACGTCTATTCCTATGGCAATAACTTCAGCCCCGAGGCTATAGTGGCCATTACCTACAATTCAAATACCGGAGGCTGGAGCAATAGCGACTCACAGATGTCCTCATGCCACCAGCTCGGATCGTTAAGCGGCTGGGGCGACTTCCTCGCCGAGCGCTACTTCTGGTCTCGGTTCCCCGAAGGTCCCCGAAAGGACTATGTATATGCTCGGAAACTGCGCTCAAACTACACCGATCCATCTACGAATCAGCCTGTGCTTGTTGACTGGTGGGCTACCACCGACGGCAAGAAATACAATGGCAAGACCGGTTCCGAGAGCAATGCCGTGGTCAGCGAATATCGCCCGATGTTTGTCGGATTCACCGTCAATGCCACTGCCGACGGACAGCCGCTTGCAGCGCCGTATGACTACGCCGCGCCTTTCTGGGGCGGAATGTGTATCTACAAGACACATCAGGTCATACGCTACTCCGAAGTGCTCTGCTGGTTTGCCGAAGCATCGGCGCGTTCGGGCAAGTACGCCGCCGAGGCACGTGCTGCGCTCGAAGACGTGCAGAGGCGCGCTTACGCCGATCCGGCCGTCGCCGACAATTCCGACCTCGCCGAAGCCGCATTCCGCGAACACGGATTCGAAGTGGCCGGAAATGCCTATTCGCTCGTAACCCGACGTGCCGACGAATTCCGCATGAACAGACTTAAACAGGCCTATGATTACCGTGTCGGACCGCAGACGGCAGTCCTCGTACCCGCCGGTACGCTCACACAGAGCTGTGACGCTATGGGCAATCCGTTCACATACGAGCTTGAGGAAGACGTGGTTGTCCCCGAAAACATGCCCGTTACCGTTGCCTGGCAAGGCGATAACTCCATGTATCAGATATATCCGCCCAAGGAAACTGAAAAGAACCCCGGCCTAAAGCGATAAATGGTAATACACCGCACATGCACTTACATCACCATAAATGAGTGATTGGGTCATAGAAGTGGGCGGCGCATCGGATATTCCGACGCACCGCCCACATTTTGTGCTCTAAATTCTATATCTGTAATCGCAATTATGCATTAAAAAGTTGCTGACATGGTTAATTTAGTTTAATTTTGCAGTAACTTACACCGTAAAGCATATTCTTTTAATTAATATTTTATACTTAATTCCTAACTGCTATGTGGTTAATTAGTTCATCTGTAGGAAGAAAGCTCATTATGGCTATTACCGGAGCTTGCCTTGTCCTATTCGTAACATTCCATGCGCTGATGAATGGCGTGGCCATCTTCTCACCCGAGGGCTACAATGCCGTGTGTGCATTCCTCGGTGCTAACTGGTATGCCCTGCTGGCATCGGCCGGACTGGGAGCCCTCTTCATCATTCACATTCTTTACGCACTATGGCTTACGGTGCAGAACCGCAAAGCCCGCGGCAACGACCGCTACTGCGTTGTTTCCAAGCCCCCGCAGGTCGAATGGGCATCGCAGAACATGCTCGTCCTCGGCATCGTGGTAGTCGCGTTTCTTGTTCTCCACATGATCCAGTTCTGGGCCAAGATGCAGCTTGCCGAAATCCTCGGCAATCACGAGCCCGATCCCCAGAATGGCATGTACTTCATCAACATCGCTTTCTCGCAGTGGTTCACACCTGTGGTTTACATCATCGGATTTGTGGCACTCTGGTTTCACATGACCCACGGATTCTGGTCCATGTTCCAGTCAGCCGGCTGGGACAATGACACATGGCTTCCCCGCCTTAAGTGCATATCATCATGGTGGACTTCGATCGTAGTGTTCCTCTTTATTGCCGAAGCTGTGGTGTTTACCGTCAACGCTCATAACGGCAACTATGACAACTGTCCCGTTGTCAATCCCGGTGCCGCTCCTTGCGAGGCCGTGATTTGCGAAGGTGCCGGTTGCACTGACGGTCCTTGCAACGGCCATTGCGCCAACGCCGGGGAAATAGTGGAAGTTTTTAACTAATCAGTAACCAAGAAGACACAATCTAAAGATATGGCAGACATTAAGAAACTGGAGGGAATGATTGACTCTACCCCCATAATGAAGGACTATGCCGATATAGAATCAGCTAAACTTCCCGAGTATCAGATTGACTCCAAAATACCCGAAGGTCCCATTGACCAGAAATGGACCAACTACAAGGCCCATCAGAAACTCGTTAACCCCGCCAACAAGCGTAAACTCGACATAATCGTAGTGGGCACAGGTCTCGCCGGTGCCTCCGCAGCCTCCACTTTGGCCGAACTCGGTTTCAATGTGTGGAACTTCTGCATTCAGGACAGCCCCCGTCGCGCGCACTCCATTGCCGCCCAGGGTGGTATCAATGCGGCCAAGGACTACCAGAACGACGGCGACTCTGTGTATCGCCTCTTCTACGACACTGTCAAGGGCGGTGACTTCCGTTCCCGCGAAGCCAATGTGTATCGCCTTGCCGAGGTGTCCAACAACATCATCGACCAGTGCGTGCAGCAGGGTGTTCCCTTTGCCCGCGAATACGGCGGCCTGCTGGCCAACCGCTCTTTCGGCGGAGCGCAGGTATCGCGTACATTCTATGCCAAAGGACAGACCGGACAGCAGCTTCTCCTCGGCGCTTACTCATCGCTCAATCGCCAGATCGAGAAAGGCCAGGTGCGCTCGTTCAACCGTCGTGAAATGCTCGATGTGGTGATGATCGATGGTCGCGCACGCGGCATAATAGTCCGTAACCTCGTCAACGGCAAGCTCGAACGCTATGCCGCACACGCAGTGGTGCTCGCCACCGGCGGCTACGGACGCACATTCTTCCTCTCCACCAACGCCATGGGCTGCAACGGCTCGGCCGCTATCCAGGCTTTCAAGAAAGGTGCCTACCTCTCCAACCTCGCATTCACACAGATACACCCCACATGTATCCCCGTTCACGGCGAAGACCAGTCCAAGCTCACTCTCATGAGCGAATCGCTCCGTAACGACGGACGCATCTGGGTGCCCAAGAAGAAAGAAGACGCCGAAGCTATCCGCGCCGGCCTCAAGAAACCTACCGACATACCCGATCAGGACCGCGACTTCTATCTCGAGCGCCGCTATCCCGCATTCGGTAACCTCTGTCCCCGCGACATCGCCTCGCGTGCCGCCAAGGAGCGCTGCGATGCCGGCTATGGCGTAGGTACCGGCAATGCCGTATATCTCGACTTCAAGTACGCCATACAGCGTCTTGGCGAAGATGCCGTTCGCGACCGCTACGGCAACCTCTTCGACATGTACCAGATGATCTCCGACGACAACCCCTACGAGACACCTATGATGATATTCCCCGCATCGCACTACACCATGGGCGGTATATGGGTTGACTACGAGCTCCAGACATCTATCAAGGGTCTGTTTGCCATCGGCGAGTGCAACTTCTCCGACCACGGTGCCAACCGTCTCGGCGCCTCCGCTCTCATGCAGGGTCTTGCCGACGGATATTTCGTGCTCCCTTACACCATGCAGAACTATCTCAGCGACCAGATCGCGGTGCCCCACTTCACCACCGACACCCCCGAGTTCGACGAAGCCGAAAAGGCAGTGCGCCGGCGCATCGAGAAACTCATGGCCATCAAGGGCACAAAGAGCCCCGACGAGATACACAAGCGTCTGGGCCATGTGATGTGGAACCTCGTAGGCATGGGACGTACACTCCAGAGCCTCGTGAAAGCCCTCGACGAGCTTGAAGACGTGAAAAAGGAATTCTACACCGACCTCCGCATCGTGGGCTCGGCCGACGACCTCAACACCGAGCTCGAAAAGGCACTCCGTCTCGAAGACTTCCTCGTTATGGCCAAGATGATGGCTATCGACGCTCTGCACCGTAACGAATCATGCGGCGCACACTTCCGCGAAGAGTATCAGACCCCCGACGGCGAGGCCGCTCGCGATGACGAACACTACATGTACGTGAGCTGCTGGAAATACACCGGCGAAAACGAGAAGCCCATACTCCTCAAGGAGCCGCTCAAATATGAGGCCATCAAAGTTCAGACACGTAACTACAAGTCGTAATTCTTTATACCACGTCCAATAATTTTAATCAAAGAATTCAATGGAAACTACAATAAGCGTAAACTTGAAAATTTGGCGTCAACGTGGTCCTAAAGAAAAAGGCCAGTTCGTCAACTATCATCTTGACAACGTTTCTACCGGAAGCTCCTTCCTCGAAATGCTCGACATGCTCAACCAGCAGCTTGTGGAGAAGGGTGAAGAGCCGGTAGTATTCGACAGTGACTGCCGCGAAGGCATTTGCGGCATGTGCTCGCTCTACATCAACGGACACCCCCACGGTCCCGTGCAGGGCATTACCACATGCCAGCTCCACATGCGCAAGTTCTCCGATGGCGACACCATCACCATCGAGCCCTGGCGTTCGGCTGCATTCCCCGTGATCCGCGACCTTATGGTTGACCGCAACGCGTTCGACAAAATCCAGCAGGCAGGCGGCTACGTGTCGTTCAACTGCGGCGGTGCTCCCGATGCCAATGCCACACCCATCTCCAAAGAGATCGCCGACGTGGCCATGGACTCTGCCACATGTATCGGCTGCGGCGCATGCGTGGCAGCCTGTAAAAACGGTTCCGCCATGCTCTTCGTGTCGGCCAAGGTAAGCCAGTTTGCACTTCTGCCCCAGGGCAAGGTAGAGGCTGCCCGCCGTGCGCGTGCCATGGTGCGCCGCATGGACGAACTCGGATTCGGCAACTGTACCAACACAGGCGCCTGTGCTGCCGAATGTCCCAAAAACGTTCCTCTGAGCAACATCGCACGTCTCAACCGCGAGTTCCTCAAAGCCAAGTTCAAGGACTGATCCTGACCAGATATTGACAATAATGAGTCCGGCGGGTTACCCGCCGGGCTCATTATTGTTTATCCGTCATGGTTTTTAGGCTCCTAAACTCTCACTTTGGCTGTGGTCGAGCCGGCACGCACTATATAGAGTCCCGGCGCCAACTGAAGCATAGCCGATCCGTTTACCCTGCGGCTTAGGACGAGCACTCCCGTAACCGAATACACCTCCGCAGTCAGAGGTTCGTTGGTCGTTACGCTCACCCCTCCGGCCGCTGCCTGTATCTTTGTGCCGCACTCCGTGTCTGTCGAAATCTCCGTTATTCCCGAGGTTAGATAATCCTCTATGTTTTCCACGCCTCGGATCTCCTTAAAGAGCTTCCACACCGGAGCGTTGCGGTAAGCCTCCTCGCTTCCGGCGGGCACTGTGAGAGTCCCGTGTTTGCGGCCGTCAGCCTGTTCTTTTAGCCAGAAAAAATTCTTTTGCTCCTGCGGACTCAGCGATGAAAAATCCAAAGGTGCGGTACACACCGGAGGCTGTGGGTTGACCGACACGAACTCCTTGAGTCCCGGACAGTTGAAAACTCCGCGATCCACTGATATTGAGTCTGTCTCGGGCAATACTATCCGCTCAAGTGTGGGGCAATCCTCTATAAAGCCATCGTTTGCTTGAAACTTACTCTTTGGAAGTATCATCTCTTTCAGTCTGGGCACATACTCTTGCGGCTCCATAAACCCATGGAATAGCGAGCATGAGCGTAGCCACGGATATCCGTTGTCCGATGTTTCATCAGGTATGTTCTGGCCGAATATTATTTTGGTGGCGTTGGGTAGGCCGTACTCATGTACGATCGTTAATGTTTCCGATAGATATACCTCGTCATATTCAAAGTCGCCGAATACGTTGCAATTTAATATACCGAGGAATCTGGGTATCCTTGGCGGTTTCATCTTTGGACAATTAATAAAAGCATTTGGGCCTATACCCGTTATATTGTCATGAAGCTCTAAAGCTTCGAGGCTGATGCAGCCTGAAAACGCACATTTACCTATCCATTCCAGATTGATGGGAATATTCACCTCTTTCAGATTGTCACACCCTTGGAATGCGTTTTCGTTTATTTCTACTATCGACTCCGGCAGATTCACCTTTGTCAGGTTTTTGTTATTGGAAAAAGCGTTTATGCCCACGGCCACCACGTCGTATGTCCGCCCCTCATGTGTCACTGTCTCAGGCACGGTTATTTCCCCTTTGTAGTCATCGGGAAATATATTTTTGTAGAACATGTTATATACAAGTTCTGAATACTCCTGCTGTGTGAGTGCCCGTGTTGTTACCGTAAGGGTCAACGGGTCCGATTTGTTTATGGCATAATGCACACCTCCCACCTCTAAATCGCAGAACTTTTTGTGGAGGTATGGCACTTCCAACACCGGATCATAGGAATGCGCCTCCACTGTTACCGCGCATATACTCACAGTCGTGGCCACAATGCTGTTCATCAAAAATCTTTTCATGGTCTCATATAATCTAAATGTGAAACAATCATCTTCTTTGTATCTCCCTGACATGGTATGGTGTATTTAAGGCTAGTTGTTTTGCAAATATAAAGTAAAATATTGTAAAAACGAAAGTTATGACCAAAATAAAAAAACAAAAGGAAAGTCTCACGACTTCCCTTAAGCTTCAAATACACAATTATCTATAAAACAACTATTGTTTCCTCTAAAAGATGTCATGCGGGTATGGCGATGCCCGACGCGCATAACGATAACATGCCTGTTGAAGGCTCGTTACGCCCGCCACGCAATATTTTTGTTGACGTGGTGTCTGTCAATGCCGGGAGTGAATATAGGGATTGGTGTCCCTTTCTTGAAATTGACAATCATTATAGAATTTAAAGGTTGCCCCGACGCTGGATCTTATGATTGTCGCCACTTCGCAACATTTTGGCGTCGTTTCCTATCAAAAGCACTGCAAAAATATATAATTTGTGAGTATCGGCAAATACCATGCCGATATTTTAACTAAATTTTGGTATTTTATTGTATCGGTTTGTGTTTTGGATAGGGGTGGGGTTATGAGCGCTGGAATTTCGTGGGTGACATGCCGGTGAGATGTTTGAAATATTTGCCGAACGATGACTGGTTGGTGAAATTCAGTTCATAAGCTATCTGCTGCACGTTCTTGCCTGAAAACCGAAGCAGGTTTTTTGCCTCGAGTATGACATAGTCGTCGATCCATTCGGCTGCCGAACGGCCTGTGCTTTCCTTGATGATGAGCGATAGGTATTTTGCCGAGATGAACAGCTTGGAGGCGTAGAAAGCCACTCCGCGCTCCTGGCGGTGATACTGGTTGACCAAATGAAGGAATTCCTTTACGTAATTGGCACGGCGCGACATGGTGGTGTTCTCCATCTTTTCGGTGCGGGTGCTCACAAACTGCATCAGCTGATACACGGCGGCGGCTATGAGCGAGCGCGATATCGATCTTATGAAGCGGGCATCGGGATTATCTACGGTGTTGTAGTGGATCAGGTCCAGATAGCGTTTTATCAGTGACACTTCATTGTCCGACAGGGTGAGCAGGGGAGGATTGTTGGAGGTCATGCTCATTGTGGCCACTAAATTGAGCTCGAAGTTGATGTCGCGTATGAAGTCGGGTGATATTATAAACACATATGCGTTGAGATTGTCGCTGCTTATGTTGTGCACATTGATCACACTGTCGGGTCCCACCACCATTATGGTGTTCTTGATGAGCTGGAACGACTCCAGGTTGACATCGACATTCACTTCTCCGTCTGTACACAATATCATGGTCATACCGCCTAAGCGCATTATGTGTGACTTGATCTCGTCTATGCCGTCGGTGTGGGTTATGTGTGAAAACACGTAGTCCGATCCGAAACTGCTGAAACGCGATGAGAATTTCTTTATCTGTGAGGGGGATATCTGTTCGATGTACTTGTCCATAGTGAATTGTGTGGTATTTGCGGGTACAAATATATGGATTTCGGTCCAATATCATCGGTTAATGGTAAATAAATGCGCTGTTTTGGCTAAAATATGGTACTTTTGAGGCAATAAAATGTGCTTTATGACTGATGTCGTCGTTGTTTTATGACTGTATAATTTGCTATCTTTGCAGAGTGAAACCCTTTAGAAAATTTTAAATCGATATGTCTGATTCTGACATTCGCCACGATATGGACTTGAAGCCGCGCGGCGGCGCACGCCGATGGTTCGGTTACATATTACGTTTCGGAGTGCCCCTCGTTATAAGCGTCGGGCTGTGTTACCTCCTGTTTGCAAAGCAGGATTTCGGTGAGATGGTGCGTATCATAAAGCACGACTGCAATTACTGGTGGATCGTGCTCGCGCTGGTCATAAGCGTGTTTTCCCACATCTTCCGGGCCATGAGGTGGGACATACAGTTGCGTGCTCTTGACATCAGGGCGTCGCTCTACACCCTTACGTTGAGTGTTTTCGGCACCTATGCCGTCAATCTTGTGTTTCCGCGCCTGGGCGAGGTGTGGCGTTCGGGATATGTGGCTCAGAAGCAGAATGCTCCTTTTACTACCGTGTTCGGCTCCATGCTCGCCGAGCGTGTGGCCGATCTTTTTACCGTGATTCTGCTCACCTTGATGACATTTGTATTTGCCGGAAAGGAGCTTATGAATTATCTGCGTCAGAATGAGCAGACCTATCTCCGGCTCATCGATGTGGTCTCTTCTCCATGGCTTTGGGGCGGGGTGCTGGCTGTGATTCTTGCTGTGGTTGCCGTGTTTGTGTTTATGCCGGGCAATGCCGTGGTGCGTAAGGTCAAGGAGATCTGTTCCGGACTCTGGCAGGGCTTTGCCGTCATAGCCACGATGCCCGGAAAAGGACGCTGGCTGCTATATACGGCATGCATATGGGGCTGTTACTTCACACAGCTCTATGTGGCTTTCTTTGCGTTTCCCGTTACCACAGGTGTGGTGGAGCGTTACGGCCTGTCGGCTGTCTTGGTCTGCTTCGTGTTGTCGAGTATCTCCATGGGGGTTCCCTCAAATGGAGGTATCGGTCCGTGGCAGTGGGCCATAATATTCGGCTTGAGCATGTATGCGGTGGGGGTGCCCGGGCTTACAGAGAGCTATTCGGCCTCGTTTGCCAATCTGGTCATGGGTTCGCAGACATTGCTGCTTATAGTGCTCGGTCTGTTCACATTTGCCTCTATTGCCGTGTCGCGAAAACGTAAATCGCGTTAAATGCGTCTCGGTTTCTGCCGGCCGGTGAGACGGACGTTCCGAAAATTTGTTTATCTTTGTGATTCGTATAAAAAGATTTAACCTCAAAAAACATATATCTGTTATGTCGGCTATAAAGTGCATAGGCATTCTTACCTCCGGTGGCGACGCCCCCGGCATGAACGCGGCCATACGTGCCGTGACACGATCGGCTATATTCAGCGGATTCAGAGTGAAAGGCATATACCGTGGATACCGCGGCCTTATCTCTGACGAAATACAGGAGTTCAAGACACAGAATGTGTCAAACATCATTCAGATGGGAGGCACTATTCTCAAGACCGCCCGCTGTCCCGAGTTTCAGACCACCGAAGGCCGCCAGCTTGCTTACGACAATCTCCGACGCCACGAGATCGATGCTTTGGTGGTCATTGGCGGCGACGGTTCGCTTACAGGTGCGCGTATATTTGCCAATGAGTTCAACCTGCCTATAATAGGGCTGCCGGGCACCATTGACAACGACCTCTTTGGCACAGACTCCACCATTGGCTACGATACGGCCCTCAACACCATCATGCAGTGTGTTGACAAAATACGTGACACAGCCACCTCCCACGAGCGTCTTTTCTTCATAGAGGTTATGGGGCGCGATGCCGGGTTCCTGGCTCTCAACGGGGCTATAGCCTCCGGTGCCGAAGCGGCCATCATACCCGAGATATCCACGGAGGTTGACCAGTTGGCCGAACTCATACAGAACGGCTTCCGCAAGAGCAAAAATTCATCGATAGTGCTTGTGGCCGAAAGCCCCGTCACCGGTGGAGCCATGGGCATGGCCGAGCGCGTCAAGAACGAATACCCCGGCTACGATGTGCGCGTGTCTATTCTCGGACACCTGCAGCGCGGTGGTTCGCCCACGGCCTACGACCGTATTCTCGCTTCGCGCATGGGTGCCGCAGCCATCGATGCGCTCCTTGAGGATCAGCGCAATGTGATGATAGGCATTAACAATGACAACATTGTGTATGTGCCTTTCTCCAAGGCTATCAAAAATGACAAGCCTATCAACCGCACACTCCTCGATACACTGCGCCGTCTCTCCATCTGATCCGATGGCATATGGAGCTTCCACGGCTGTTTTTAGACGAAATTTCAGGCTACGGCGATCCGGCATTGTCCGGTATCGCCGCTGCTCTTTCTGACGCGCCCTCCGTGTCGGTGCGCTTCAATCGCGGCAAGCGCCTGAGGCCGGCTCCCGGTGCCGACATAGTGCCGTGGTGCCGGGACGGTTGCTATCTCCCTGACCGGCCTGCATTCACGTTTGACCCCGCCATGCATCAGGGGCTTTACTACGTGCAGGACGCATCGTCTATGTTTATTTCCCGTATCCTGTCGTGCCTTACGTCCAATGGGCGCCCCGTGAGGTATCTCGACGCCTGCGCCGCCCCCGGCGGAAAGACCACCGCCGCCATCGACGCGCTTCCCTCAGGATCGGTAGTTGTGGCCAACGAATATGTGCCTGCACGGGCTGCCGTGCTCCGCGAGAACCTTGCCAAATGGGGCTATCCTCTCTGTGTCGTCACTCAGGGTGACACCTCGCGGTTTACCCCATGTGCCGGCATTTTCGATATCATAGCGGCCGATGTGCCGTGCTCCGGCGAAGGCATGATGCGCAAAGACCCCGAGGCGGTGGCGCAGTGGTCGCCGGAGCTTGTGCGGCAATGCGCCGTCAGACAGATGGCCATTGTCGATAACCTGTGGCCCGCACTCGCCCCCGGCGGATACTTCATCTACAGCACCTGCACCTTCAACCGCCATGAAAACGAAGAGATTGTGCGCTACATCATGGAGCGCTACGGCGCCGAGTCCGTAGAGATCGCCACCGATCCCTCCTGGGCTATCGGCGGCGCCATCGCCACCGATGCTTTCTGCTATCGTTTCACTCCCGGTGCCGTACGGGGCGAGGGGCAGTTTATGGCTGTTCTGCGCAAGCCCGGACACGTAGCCGACAGTACCCGTGAGCCCGTTGACCGCTCCGGCAGGAAGAAAGCCGCGCAAAAAAGCAAGCCGGCAGTTGTCCCCGAGGCCGTAAAGCGTTGGTTGACGTCCGGCAGTGCCGATTTTACAGTCTCCGGCGACTCGATAGTGGCATTGCCGCATATCTCTTGGCACGCATTTCCGTTTGTTCCGCAGATACCTGTGGCCACCATACGTGGCCGCGATATCATACCCACGCAGCATCTCGCCATGAGCATGTCGCTTGACCGCGAAGCCTTCCCTGAGGCGGAAGTCGAAGCCCCCGTGGCCATCGACTACCTGCGCTGCGAATCCGTGGTGCTTGACCCATCGGCTCCGCGCGGTGTGGTGCTGCTTACCCACGGCGGCCGTCCCCTCGGCTTTGCTAAAAACCTCGGCGCCCGTGCCAACAACCTTTACCCCAAGCCATGGCGCATACTCTCGCCCCGCCCGCAGCATCTCCCCTCCCTCCTTTCCCTCTCTTCTCCTCTTGATTGGAAATGAATGTATCACGACGGTGATTGTTGCGCTTGGGCTTTTGATAAATTCTGTGTAACTTTGGGGTGATGAAAGTTATTAGGAAAATATCGGTATTGCTGCCTGTCGTGGTGTTGCTGCTGAGCCTCGGCGGTTGCCGGATAAGTTACAAGTTCAATGGCGCCGCGCTTGACTACAACGTCTATCGCACGATTCATGTGGAAAACTTCCCCATACGTGCGGCGTTGGTATATCCCCCCTTGCAGCAGACATTTGAAAACGAACTTCTCGACTACATATCGCGCAACACGCGCCTCCAGATTGTTGATGGCGCAGCCGATCTCCAGCTCGAAGGCGAAATAACCCAGTATTACCTCACGCCGCAGGCCGTCACCGAGGACGCTTATGCCTCGCGCACACGTCTGACCATCGGAGTCAGAGTGAAATACACCGATAATAAAGACGAGAAAAAGGACGTGGACCAGACATTTACGGCATATCAGGATTTTGATAGTTCCGAAATGCTCAACGATGTTCAGGAACAGTTGTGTCAGGAAATCAGTAAAGAACTGGTGCTGCTGATATATAACGCCACGCTTGGCGACTGGTAATACCTACATATATATCTTCTTAAGGAAACAAATCTTAGTTATCTGAGGCGATGTCTGATTTTAGAAAGTTCATGGATATACTCGATGGCGCACTTCCGTCCGGTTCGCTAACACCCGCGTTGGTCGAGTCACTGGAGCGTGAATATCCCTTCATGACTCTGCCTGCCTCCATGTTGTTGAAATCGGGTCGGATCAGCGATGTGGAAGCGGCGGCACTGAAAGCGCGGATAGCCCTTAACGCCTCCGACACCGACTCGCTCATACGCCTTATCGACCCCGACGGCTCGTGGTTGTCAGGATTTTATCCGCCTGAGCCACAGGCCGAGACCCCGACAACCGAAAAGGCCATTGATACTTTTTTGGACAATTACGGCACTATCGACCCCCACGAACAGGAGCTCCTCGAGCGGCTCATCTTCAATCCCGTGCCGGATTACTCGCAGGTGCTTGCGGGAGATGTGGCCCGGAGCGGCATTCCCGAGCCGGTCTCGGAGCAGGACGCGATGCTCGACGCTTTCCTTGCCACACGGCAGACCATGGCCGACGAAGCCGCACGACGCGACGACGACACCTTGGAGGTGGCCGCGAAACCTCACATCGTGAAACCATCGCCCGATTCTTCGCTTAATGAGAGCCTCGCCAAGATGTACATAAAAAAGCACCGTTACGACAAGGCTTATGAAATTATCTATCAATTAAGTTTGAATTTTCCCGAAAAAAGTGTTTACTTTGCAGACCAATTACGTTTCTTGCGAAAGTTGATGCTTAATCGCGAACATGGCAAGCGGTAAAACCTATTTTTTGAAATTCCCAAAAACTCATTGACAGAACTATGTTTTATATTTTTCTCGTTCTCGCCATCTTGGCTGCTTTATTGCTTATAGGAGTGGTGCTCATTCAGAAATCCAAAGGTGGCGGCCTGTCGTCATCATTTGCCGGATCAAACCAGATCATGGGTGTGCGCCGTACCAATAACTTCATCGAAAAAGTGACCTGGTCGCTCGCTGCTGCCATTCTGGTGCTTTCTATCGCATGTGCCTATGCATATCCCGGACATGAGGCTGCTGATGCTGTGCGCGTCAAAGCGGTTGCCCCCACGGTGACCATGGGCGCCAACTATGACACTGCCGCCGCTGTCGAGGAGGCTCCTGCTGCTGACGCCGAGGCTCCCGCTGCCGAAGTGCCCGCTGAGGCCGCGCCTGTAGCGGAATAATCGGTTTCGGGATAATCGTCGGTACGAGACCGGCACACATTATACGGAAGCCCCGTGCCAACTGTTGGTTCGGGCGCTTCTGTCGTATATATAAGCGCTTGTAATTCTCTGAAAATAGTTGTAAATTTGTGTCCTTAACTATTCAAACCTAAAAACCTGACAAATCCATGAAGCAGACTCTTGGCGCGATTTTGATGCTCGCATGCGCCACCACAGTGGCACAGCAGCTCCCGCAGTGGCAGACCATCGAAGGTTTCCGCGAAGGACAGATCCCTTCCCACGCACTCGTAGTACCGTATAAGGCCGGCGATGTCAAGGCCGTAGCCTCTATGGAGTACGATAGATCGCCGTATTATCTTGACCTCAACGGCAAGTGGAAATTCCATTGGACAAAAAATGTGGCCACACGCCCGCAAGGATTCCAGAATCCCGATTATGATGTGACCGGCTGGGACAATATCACCGTCCCCGGCAACTGGGAACGCCAGGGCTATGGCACCACCGTATATGTCAATACCACCTATGAGTTCGATACACCGTGGGCCGGCTTCAGGAAAGACGCTCCGCATGTGCCGGTCGAAACCAACGAAGTCGGTTCCTACCGCCGTTCGTTCACCGTGCCGGCCGACTGGCAGGGGCGCAGGGTGGTGCTCTGTGTGGAAGGCGCCATATCGTTCTATTATGCATGGGTCAACGGCGAATACATAGGCTGCAACCAAGGCTCCAAGACAGCCGCCGAATGGGACATCACCGACAAACTCCGCGATGGTGAAAACACCGTGGCGCTTGAGGTCTATCGTTGGTCTGCAGGTGCTTATTTCGAGTGCCAGGACTTCTGGCGTCTGAGCGGCATAGAGCGCGATGTATATCTCTACAGCACACCGCAGACCTACATCTCCGACTTCACCGTCACATCGCCGCTCGACAGCGAATACCGCGACGGACTGCTCGGAATCGACATCGATATTGCCGGCATTCCCGCACCCGCGCCGGTGAAAAAAGGGAAGAGAGCTTCTAAACAATCGCCCATGGAAGTGGCCTTCACCCTCTATGACGCCGAAGGCAAGGCTCTATTCTCGGGCAGTGGCGAGGCAAAACCCGAAACCGATTTCAATGTCACCGTTTCGCCGGTAAATCACTGGACTGCTGAGACTCCTTATCTCTACACCCTGCTTATCGATCTGAAAGACGCTGACGGCAAAGTGACCGAAACCGTAGGCTGCAACGTCGGGTTCCGTACCTCTGAGGTCAAAAACGGACTATACATGCTCAACGGACAGCCCATAAAGATAAAGGGGGTCAACCGCCACGCCCACTCTCCGCTCGGGCGTACCGTGCCCCGCGATCTTGCGCTTAAGGACATACGCTTGCTCAAGGAAAACAATATCAACACCGTGCGCAACTGCCATTATCCGCAGGACCGTTACTGGTATTATCTGTGTGACAAATACGGCATCTATGTCATCGACGAAGCCAATGCCGAATCCCACGGTTACGGTTACGGGACGGAATCCCTGGCCAAACGCCCCGAATGGATTCCCGCAGTGATGGACCGCACACAGCGCATGTATCACAAATCCAAAAACAATCCCTCCGTTACGTTCTATTCCCTCGGCAATGAGTGCGGCAACGGTATCGTGTTCGAAGAGACTTACAAATGGCTCAAATCCGTCGAGCACAACCGCCCCGTCCAATACGAGCGCGCACTCGACGACTGGAACTCCGACATATATGCCGAAATGTACGGCTACCATTCCGGTGTGGAGCGTTATGGCAATGACAGCACAAAGACCCGCCCCTACATACTCTGTGAATATGCCCACGCTATGGGCAACAGTGTCGGAGGGCTTCAGGACTACTGGGACCTCTTCGAGGCCAATCCAAAACTTCAGGGCGGCTGCATCTGGGACTGGGTTGACCAGGCGTTTGAGGAGACCAATGCCGACGGTCGTAAATACTGGGCTTATGGAGGCGACTATGGTCCCGCTGATGTTCCCAGTGACAACTCATTCAACTGCAACGGTCTTGTCATGGCCGACCGCACTCCGCACCCCGCACTCGCCGAAGTGAAAAAAGTGTATCAGAACATTAAATGCTCTCTCGTCGATCCCTCCACACTCACCATATCGGTCAAAAACTGGTTTGATTTCACAGACCTTGACCAATACACCCTTCGCTGGAAAGTGGTGACAACGCAAGGTAGCGTCATCTCTTCCGGAGAGCGCACCATTGCCGCCCGACCCTATCAGACGGTCACCGCAAGCCTCGGCTCATACACACCGGGCCGCGAAGAAGCTTACCTTGATCTGAGCTGGACACCCAAGAATGATGCTCCTTTTGTGAGCCGCGGTTATGAAGTGGCTTATGAAAGTTTCGTCCTGCCCGAATTGCCGCCCGTCGATGTGGCATTGCGTCCGGCGAAAATGAAGCGTAAAGGCTCCGTTTACACTGCCGGGGATATCCGTTTTGAGCTTTCCCCCTCCACGGGCGAGGTGACGTCGCTCGCTCTGGCCGGCAAGGAACTGATCTCATCGCCCGTATCCCTCTCACTTTACCGTGTGCCCACCGAGAACGACCTTGCATGGGCCGGAAAGGACAGCGAATGGAAAGAGGAGGGCATCGACAGCATCAGCCAGAAGCTCATCTCGGCAAAGCTCAAAGACAACGTGCTCAGCGTGAATGCCGAGATAACAGGCCGCAAAGGCAACCTGCTCGGCACGGCGGCTTACAGCTATATGGTGGTTGACAACGGAGCATTGCAGATGAACTGCGTGTTCACCCCCGACACCGCAGCCATTCACAACATGCCGCGCGTAGGACTCACTTTCCGCATGCCCTCGGCCGCGGCTCCCTCGGTGACATATCTCGGTCGCAGCGGCGAGACATACGTTGACCGTTGCTCGGCCGGCCGCATGGGACTCCACACAGTGAAACCGGTCGATGACTTCCACATCTACATCAAGCCCGGAAGTGCTGGCAACCACACCGATGTCCGATGGCTCACATTCGATGGCGCCAAGGTTAAAGTAAGTTCCGATGCCATATTCCAGTTCAGTGCTTATCCCTACAGCGACGAGGCAGTGACCCGGGCTCTCCACACCGGCGATCTGGTGCCTGACGAATATGTAACCGTCCATCTCGATGCCGCCCAGACCGGTGTGGGCACCGCCACATGCGGTCCCGATGTGTTGCCTGAATACTATCTGCCTGTGCAGCCGTATAATTTCACATTCCGTTTCTCTCCCGAAAAATCCAATCATTGACAGTTAAAGAAAGGGGCGCCCATCGGGGCGTCCCGATTTTAGAAAACCGCTATCGATAATGAACCGTAAAGATTTTGAGATAATGGCTCCCGTGGGGAGCTACGAGTCGCTCTATGCCGCCATCTCGGCTGGCGCCGATGCCGTGTATTTCGGCGTGGAAGGGCTTAACATGCGGGCACGTTCCTCCGTCAACTTCACTCTCGACGACCTCCGTAACATAGCCTCCATATGCGAGGAGCATGGCATCAAATCCTATCTCACCGTCAATACCGTCATCTACGACACCGACATACCCGTGTGCCGCTCCATTATCGATGCCGTGAAGCATTCGGGCATATCCGCCATCATAGCCTCCGACATATCCGCCATAAGCTATGCCCGCAGCATCGGAGTCGAGGTACATATATCCACGCAGTGCAATGTCACCAACATCGATGCCGTAAGGTTCTATGCCGCTTATGCCGATGTGGTGGTTCTGGCGCGAGAGCTCAATCTCGACCAGGTGGCCGCCATCTCACGGCAGATTCGCGAGGAAAACATCTGCGGCCCCTCAGGAAGTCCTGTCAGGATAGAGATGTTCTGTCACGGTGCTCTATGTATGGCCGTATCGGGCAAATGTTACCTCAGCCTCCATCAGATGAATTCCAGTGCCAACCGTGGCGCATGCACACAGATATGCCGCCGCAGCTACACCGTCACTGACCGCGAGACCGGCGATGAGCTTGATGTTGATAATAAATACATCATGTCGCCTAAGGATCTGAAAACCATTCATTTCCTCAACAAGATGATAGATGCCGGCGTCAGTGTGTTCAAGATCGAGGGACGTGCCCGTGGACCTGAATACGTCAAGGTGGCCGTAGAGTGTTATTCGCAGGCCATAGAAGCCGTATGTTCCGGCGTTTTCACCGAAGAGAAGATTGTAGGCTGGGACGCTCAGCTATCTAAAATCTTCAACCGTGGATTCTGGAATGGCTACTACCTCGGTCAGCGACTCGGGGAATGGTCGTCGAAATATGGCTCCAGTGCCACCCGTGTCAAGCATTACGCTGCCAAGGGAGTGCGTTATTTCTCCAATATCGGTGTGGCCGAGTTCCTTGTTGAAAGCGGTGAAGTGCGGGTCGGCGATGAGATAGTTATCACGGGGCCCACCACCGGTGCGTTGATACTTACCGTCGAGGAGCTTCGTGTCGATCTGAAGTCTGTGCCTGTTGCCCGCAAAGGCGAAAGTTTCTCCATGAAAGTCCCCGAGAAGATACGCCCCTCCGACCGTCTCTATGTCTGGGCTCCCGTCCCGGTGCGGCACTGAGACACACTCGTCCGCCCATGCGGGCTGACGTAGTGGCATTATGTGCTATGTGATAAATTGTTTTGTCTGTCTCAGAGGGTGACGCGGCGGGTGGTGCTGCCTATTTTCAGCAGATAGATGCCGCGTGCCGACAGTCGGTAGCGATACACGCCCGGTTGCAGGGTGTCCTGCACTATTAACTGTCCTAATATCGTGAATATCTTCACGTTGGTGCGTTCGTTGACTGCTATATACACATACCCCTCAGTTACGGTTACTACAGCCTCGGACGGAGTCTCGGTGCGGTTTTCTACCTGGGCTCCGGGCAGACGCTCCACCTCTTCCCAGCTTTTGGGTGAGGCCGTGGCCGCAACGCAGCTTGCGGTCAGTAACAGTGTGGATATGAAGTGGCGTATCGTCATAATCGGTGTATGCAATCGCCAAAATTACTACTTTTTTCCGTAACCGTTGGTCTCGGTAGGCTAAAAAGATGTCAATCCTATGCTTTAGGCATGAATTTTGACAGTTCTTCTTCGCTCCAGCCGCGTCTTTCGGCATACTCGCGGCGCTGAGCCTCCGGCAGGTTTCCTATGACAAAGTAGTGCGATTGGCTGTGGGCTATCATAAGGCCGGTGGTGGAGGCTGACGGCCACATGGCTCCGTTTTCGGTCACGCTGATCCCCATATCGCCATATGAGAGCACCCGGTCGGTGAGGAATATGAGCGACTGGTCAGGCAGCGACGGATAGCCTATGGCCGGACGTATCCCACGGTAATCCTGACGCAGCAACCGGCGTGGCTCTTCGCTCTCCTCTGGCGAGTAGCCCCACAGGGTCTTGCGTACCTTGTGGTGCATAAGCTCTGTGGCCGCTTCCACCAACCGGTCGGCAAGGGTGCGGTATAGAAGTGATCCGTAATCATCTCCCAGTTCTTTGCGCCGTGCGGCTCTCTGTTCCATGTCAGCTCCGGTGGTCACGGCAAAAAGGCCTATATGGTCTGTATATCTGTTGTTGCTATTGCTGGGTGCTATGAAGTCCGACAGCGCTAATGTGTGACCCGAATCATCTGTGTCGGGTCTCCGGAGTGTCGGTATCCTTATTTCCTCTCCGTTGTTGTCTATCACTATATCATCACCTTCCGAGCAGGCTCCGAGCAGGGCTATGCGTGCCTTGATCGGCTCTGAGCCCGGTTTGCACAGTGAGTCTAATATGCGGTTGGCTTCTTTCCACAGTTGCATGGCTTCGGCGGCTTTCAGTCTTGATTTCTCAGGCACGGCGGCGAGCCATTGGGCGCGGCAGTGGTCACAACCGCCCGCATCGGCTATGGCTGCCATTGACCCGTCCAGCCCCCATGCCGTGAAAAATGAGCGCCAGTTGATCCACTCGCGGGCTTCGCATCGGTCTATTGCCATATCGGTAATACCCGCTCTTTGCGGCACATGATGCTCTTCGGGTAGCTTCGGAGCTGCCTTGCGGGCCTCTTCAGGAGTCAGCGTGCGTTTGTGTGTGTCATTGCTGTTTTTGCTTCGGAGCGCCTCCTGTTCACGCCGCAATTCTTTTATCGAATCTGCTGATTTGTACGGATCGGTGAATCGACGCACGGCCGGCGGCATTGCGGCGGCATCGCGCGTGTGTATCACAGGACCGCTGTAGCAGGGGGCTATCTTCACGGCCGTATGTAGTGCCGAGGTCGTCGCACCTCCCACCATCAGTGGTATTTTGAGCCCGTGGTGTTCCATAAGCCTTGCCACGGCACACATCTCTTCAAGCGACGGGGTGATCAGTCCGCTGAGCCCCACTATGTCGGCTTTCTTCTCCATGGCCTGTCTTACAATCTCTTCGGCCGGCACCATCACGCCCAAGTCTATGATTTCATAGCCGTTGCAGCTCATTATCACCGATACTATGTTTTTGCCTATGTCGTGTACATCGCCTTTCACTGTCGCAAGCACCATCTTGCCGGCCGCAGGGCGATTACCCTCCGCTTTCTCGCGCTCTATCACCGGGGTCAGATGCGCCACGGCACACTTCATGGCATGCGCGCTTTTCACCACCTGCGGCAGGAATATCTTTCCTTGGCCAAACAGTTCGCCTGTCATGTCCATACCCTGCATCAGAGGCCCGTCGATCACCGCGAGCGCCGATCCGTGGCGCATCAGCGCCTCGTCGAGCATCTTTTCAAGGCCGTTGGTCTCTCCGCGGCGTATCATTATGGCCAGTGCCATGTCGGGAGTGTCTGCCTTATCTGAGGCAGGGGAGGGCGCCTGACCGCTTTTTGCCGGTTCGTTCCTGAGATTCTCGGCTATCGCTACGAGTCGGTCGGTGGCCTTGGCGTCACTGTCAAGCAGCACATCGTCGATGGCGCGTGACAGACTTTCCGGTATGGAAGCCACCTCCGTGAGTGTCGAGGGATTGACTATAGCCATATCCAATCCGCATTCCACGGCATGTTTCAGAAACAATGCGTGCATGGCCTCTCTTACCATGTTGTTGCCGCGGAAAGCAAATGACAGATTGCTCACACCGCCGCTCACACGCGCCCCCGGCAGGTTCTCCTTTATCCATCGCGTGGCGTTGAGGAAATCCAAGGCATATCTGCGGTGCTGTTCCATGCCTGTGGCCACGGTGAGTATGTTCGGGTCAAATATTATATCTCCCGGATTGACGCCGGCCTCCTGTGTCAGAAGCCTGTAGGCGCGCGAACATATCTCTATGCGCCGCTCAAGAGTGTCGGCCTGCCCCTTTTCGTCAAAAGCCATCACCACCATGGCGGCTCCGTGAGAGGCTATGTAACGGGCTTTTTCCAAGAAACTAATCTCACCCTCTTTCAGACTGATTGAATTGACCACAGCCTTTCCCTGCACGCACTCCAAAGCCGCCGTTATCGTTGGCCAGTGCGAGGAGTCTATCATCACTGGACGGCGGCCTGTCTCCGGATCGCCGCACAAGGCTTTCACAAATCTCCTCATACAGCCCTCCGAGTCGAGCATGGCATCGTCCATGTTTACATCTATCACCTGCGCTCCGGCAGCCACCTGTGCGCGGGCTATCTCAAGCGCCTCCGTGATATTGCCCTCATTTATCAGACGTAGAAACTTACGGCTTCCGGCCACATTGCACCGTTCGCCAACCTTTATGAAACCACCCTCGGCTGTATCCGGCATCATGTCGAGTCCGGCAAGCTGAAGTGAGTGGATATCGGCCTGCGGGATTGCGCGCGGAGCATACCTGGCGGCCTCGCGGGCTATGACGGCGATATGTTCCGGAGTGGTACCGCAACACCCGCCGGCTATATTTATTGCTCCCCGGCTCATTAGTGGGCGCAAATGTGCCGCCATTGCCTCCGGTGTCTCGTCATACTCGCCCATAGCGTTTGGAAGTCCTGCATTGGGATACACACTTATGCCGTAAGGCACCCCCGACATTGACTCTATGTATCGGGCCATCTCCTCGGCGCCGAAGCCGCAGTTCAGTCCCACCGCCACAGGGCGCCCGTGCGATATCGTGGCTATGAACGCCTCAAGACTCTGGCCGGCAAGGGTTCGCCCGCTTTCGGTCAGTGTCACCGAGAAAATCCTCGGCACATCTTTTCCCGTTGCCTCCATGGCTCTGTACATGGCGCTTATGGCAGCCTTGGCGTTGAGACTGTCAAATATGGTCTCGAACAGAAGTATATCCACACCACCCTCGAGCAGTGCGCATATCTGTTCGAAATACGCCTCCTCAAGTCTGCGGTGGTCTATCGGCTCATCGCCCTCCATGCTCATCGCCATTGAAAGCGACTTATTGGTGGGACCTATACTGCCTGCCACCCACACCTTCTTCGCCGAGCTGTCGGCCGCTTTACGGGCCACCATTGCCGCCGCCGTGTTTATTGCGGCCACATGTCGCTCCATGCCGTAATCGGCAAGCGATATGGCATTGGCGTTAAACGTATTGGTCTCTATTATGCGGGCTCCCGACTCTATGTAGCTGCGGTGAATGCGCTCTATCACCTCCGGAGCCGTAACACTAAGCACATCGTTACACCCCTTCATCAGTTGTCCCTCTGGAGTGAAACCCTCCTTATGGAAAGCCTTCTCATCAGGGCAAAGACGTTGGAGCATAGTGCCCATCGCACCGTCCAACACCAAAATCTCGCTACTCAAAGCCTCTTCAAAGGAAAGTGTGCCACCCATATCGTCTGCGTTAAATACCATAATGACCGCAAAGTTAAGCAATCTTCCCGAATCCCCACCATCGTAACCTATTCCTGTCGATCCTCCGACTCGTAGATACGCTCTACGAGCGTCCGGATTCTATTGCATACGAAATATTGCAGCCAAAATACATACTCAGATTATACGTTTATCGGAACTTTTTATTTATTGTGTGAGAATATTCTTTTGTATCCAGATAAATATATAATTGATTATATTCCCAACTCCCTTTTTAGCCACACTTTCATAACCGGATCGGGAATGATAACTTGTCGTTTATCGACCTCTATAAGTTCCTTTTTGACCAATGCCCTCTTTACGATGCTTACATTTGCAGACGAACCGAGTTGATATTTTTGTAGAATCCCTTGTGTGGTAAACTCGCTATGTACTCCGTCTATGACAGCTCGCAGAAAATTCATCTGATAGGTAGTAAGGCTTTCGGTCTGCTTCTCGAACAATGGGGTATTCTGATCGATGATATCCTGATATGCCGCCTCAAAATCATGTTCGGTAGCAGTTCCGTCCGTGTGTATCCATACCAACCACGCCAGCTGCTGCACATAAGACGAGTGGTTATCCACGGTCTGGCATATTTTTTCCGCCAACTCTCTTGAAATCCGCTTGCCTGTAGCCTCAAAACGACCGCATATATAATTTACCCAATCCGAGGTTCCGATTTTCGGCAGATAAATGGCATCACCGAATTTATAGAACGGAAGACTCTTTTTCTCGAACAGTTCATTCATC
>CAJTRS010000021.1 GCA_910578805.1 uncultured Muribaculaceae bacterium
GAACGTCTCCAGCCACAGACAGTGCCTATGACTCATTGGAGTGCGCTTGGCTCCGTGAAAAAGGTTCTTGAGGCCAATCCTGATGTAATCCTTGTCAACGAAGGTGCCAACACTCTTGATGACACACGTGACGCCGTGGATATGTTCCTGCCGCGTCATCGTATAGACTGTGCCACATGGGCCATAATGGGCATGGGCATGGGCTCGGCCGTGGGAGCCGCCGTGGCCACCGGAAAAAGTGTGGTGGCGGTGGAAGGCGACAGTGCGTTCGGCTTCTCAGGCATGGATTTCAGCACAATATGCCGGTTTAATCTTCCGGTAACTGTAGTCATATTCAATAACGGCGGTATCTACAACGGTATCGGTGTAAACCCGAGCGGAAACGGCGACCCTGCCCCGACTACCCTCGATGTGAAGGCTCGTTACGATAAACTCGGTGACGCGTTCGGTGCCACAACATATTATGTGACCACTCCGGCTGAACTGTTCACAGCACTTACCGAAGCCGTGGCTTCGAAGAAACCCTGTCTGATCGATGTTCAGCTTGCAGCCGATTCAGGTAAGGAGAGCGGTCATATCGGATATCTCAATCCTGCTACTCTGATTCAGTTTACTGTGTAACGGCAGTAATTACCATATATTAATATACCCGAAATTCAAGTTTTATAATTATATTTGCTGTTATGTTACACATTATATTATATGCAATAGTCCCGATAGTGGTGATTATGCTGGCCGGTTTTATTTCCGGTAAAAAGGGGGTATTCAGCGGCGAAGATGCCAAGAAGTTCAATAAAGTAGTGCTTAATTATGCTTTGCCGGCAGCATTGTTCGTGTCAATAGTGCAGTCGAGCCGCGAGATGCTTTATGCCGATCTCAAACTCTCGATCATATCCCTTGTGGTCATTATGGCCTGTTTCATGTTGGTTTACTTCGTGTTTGCCAAGTGTTTCAAGGGTAACACAGGTGCCGATGGCGCTGTAGCCGCCCTTATCAACGGTTCGCCAACCATCGGGTTCCTCGGGTTTGCAGTGCTCGAGCCTATATTCGGCACCACACCGGCTGTGGCTTTGGTGGTGGCTATCGTGGGCATCGTGGTCAATGCTGTAGGTATTCCTGTGGGATTATCGCTGCTCAATGCATCGCTTGACAAGCAGGGTACTGCAAAGACAGCGAAAAAACAGAGTGCCTGGGCGCCTGTGATCCATGCCCTCGAACAGCCTGTGGCCTGGGCTCCTATTCTGGCGGTGGTGTGGGTGCTTTGCGGCATTCCATGGCCAAAGGAGCTGAGTCCTTCATTTGACCTCATGGCCAAGGCCAATGCTTCCATGGCCGTGTTCTCGGCCGGTATCACTCTGTCGGCCGTTAAGTTCAACATCAACTGGCAGGGCATACTCGGCAGTATTCTCAAACTCATACTTATGCCGGCTGCAGCTCTGATTATCGGTATGTTGTTCCACATGGACCCCCTCAATCTTAAGATGCTCGTTGTGGCATGTGCCCTTCCTCCGGCATTCTCCGGCATTATCATTGCCGATGAATACGATACTTATGTGGCCACAGGCACATCGTCGCTCACACTGAGTGTGATACTGTTTATCGGGTTCTGTCCGCTCTGGATATGGATTACGGATATGGCTCTGAAGGCATTCTGACAATGACGTTGTAAAAACAACAGTTCATAACATATAGATTTTATATATATAACCGTTCCCGCCGGGCTGAAGGTCGCCGCACCAACGCCGGCGGGAATTTTTACGAATTAAACATCTTGATTACAATCTATGAATACTACGACTGACACACGGCAGATCATGGACGGCTGTACGGCAGCCGCGCATGTGGCCTATGCTTTCAGCGAGGTCGCCACCATATATCCCATCACTCCTATAGCCTCTATGGGCGAAGTGGCCGACAAATGGGCCATAAGCGGACGTAAGAATCTGTTTGGAGGCGTCATGGAGATTAAGGAGATGGAGAGTGAGCTCGGGGCCGCCGGAGCCACGCACGGAGCGCTTGTGGCGGGTGCTTTCGCCACCACCTTTACGGCTTCGCAGGGATTGATGCTGATGATCCCCAATATGTATAAGATTGCAGGCGAACTGCTTCCGGCCGTGTTCCATGTGGGCACACGTTCGCTCGCCACGCATGCTCTGTCCATATTCGGCGACCATCAGGACGTGATGGCCTGCCGTGCCACCGGTTTCACATTCATAGCCTCTGCCTCCGTACAGGAAACCATGGACCTCGCTTTGGTGGCACATGTGGCGGCTGTGAACGGGTCGCTCCCCGTGCTGCACTTTTTTGACGGCTGGCGCACTTCCAACGAAATTGCTGCCATTGATGTGATACCCTACGAATCCATGCGCCCATTGCTTGATATGGACAAGGTGAGGGATTTCAGAGCCCGTGCTCTCAATCCGCTGCACCCTTCGCTGAGAGGTTCGGCGCAGAATCCCGATGTGTATTTCCAGAACCGTGAGGCCGCCAACAGGTATTACCGCGATTTCCCGGCCATAGTCCAGGCCGCAATGGACAAGGTGGCGTCTATTACCGGCCGCAGTTACCATCTGGTGGACTATGTGGGAGCCGATGATGCCGAATATGTGATTGTATCCATGGGGTCTTCATGTGAAGTGGTGGAAGAGACTATAGATTATCTTAATGCGCATGGCTATAAGGCGGGTGCTGTGAAGATACGGCTTTACAGGCCGTTTCCGGCGCGGGAACTGATGGAGGCGTTGCCTCAAACGGTCAGGGGCATTGCCGTGCTTGACCGCACAAAGGAGCCCGGTGCCAACGGTGAGCCACTTTATCATGATGTGGCCACGGCAGTGCAGTCTTCCGGCCGCGGTATCATGGTGACGGGTGGCCGTTACGGACTGTCGAGTAAGGAATTCAATCCGGTTATGGTAAAAGCTGTGTATGATGAACTGGCCTCGGAATCTCCGCGCAGGGAGTTTACCGTAGGCATTGATGATGATGTGACAGGCCTGTCGCTCGACATTTCCGGCCGGCATTTTATCGATACCGCTCCCGGTGTTCACCAGTGTGTGTTCTACGGCATGGGGTCCGACGGCACTGTCGGAGCCACCAGGCAGATAGCCCGTATCATATCGGAGGTCACACCTCAGTATTCCCAGGCGTTTTTCAACTATTCGGCAAAAAAATCGGGGGGATACACCGTGTCGCAACTGCGTTACGGTAAGGAGCCTGTCCGCTCGGCCTATTCTATAATCGATGCCGATTATGTGGGCTGTAACAAAGATGTGTATGTCGATAGGTTTGATCTTATTGACAATCTTAAGGACGGCGGAATCTTTGTTCTCAATTCAGCGTGGACAGCAGATCAGATGGAGTCGCGGCTGCCGGCTTCTCTGCGCAGGAAAATCGCGTCGAAGAAATTGAGGTTCTACAATGTCGATGCAATGGCCATAGCCGAAAAGTGCGGTCTCGGAGTCAGGATAAATACGATTATGGCTACGGTGATGTTGTGTCTGATGAGGGACACTGTGCCTTTTGATGCGGCAGTGGCCCGTCTGAAGCAGACGGTTACCGAGGCTTACACCCATGAGGGCGGAGAAGTGGTGCAATGCAATATCGCGGCTATCGACGCCGCTGTCCCGGCAATAGTGGCGGTTGATTATCCCGATTCATGGGCTACGGCTACCTGTGATGCTCCGGTTACCGATCAGTCGGTCCCCGAGTTCGTAAGCCGGGTGGCCAAACCGTGTCTGAGGTTGGAGGGCGATTCGCTGCCTGTATCGGCGCTTGTGCCCGACGGTGTCATGCCCATGGGGACCACCGCCTACGAGAAGCGTCGCATAGCTGTCAGCATTCCTGCGTGGAAGCCTGAAAAATGCGTGCAGTGCACCGAATGCTCGTTGGTGTGTCCGCATGCCGCCATACGTCCCGTGTTGTTGTCGGCTGAGGAGGCGGCCGCGGCGCCGGCCGGATTGGTGTCGGTAGCGGCGCACGGTCAGGCTCTCAAAGGACTCTATTATCGCATACAGGTATATCCGGAGGATTGTGTCGGGTGCGGTTCATGTGCCGTGATATGCCCCGGGCATGCTCTTGACATGACACCGATCGGTGACATTTTGGAGTCGCAGAAAAATATGCTGGAATATGTGCGGAAGAACATTTCGGAGAAGGAGGTGGCTGTGCCGCGTGCCTCTGTGCAGGGATCGCAGTTCCACACACCCATGCTGGAATTTTCCGGAGCCTGTGCCGGCTGTGGCGAGACTCCTTATGTGAAGCTGCTCACACAGCTCTTCGGAGAGAGAATGCTGATAGCCAATGCCACAGGGTGCAGCTCTATATGGGGAGCCAATTTTCCGAGCAACGCTTACTGCACCGATTCACACGGTCATGGTCCGGCATGGGGGAACTCGCTGTTTGAGGACAATGCCGAATATGGATTCGGTATGGCATGTGCCATAGATGCACGTCGCAAACGGCTGTTGGCCGAGGCTCGTACAATGTTGACCGGCACCGGTGTTCCCGATGAGGTGAAATCCGCTTTACAGAAATGGATCGCAACTTTTGACATTGCCGGTGACTCTGAATCGGCCGGAAGGGAACTCCTCGACGTAATATCTTCGCAGCCCGATGTCGCCCGTTACGGCAGTATCACCGATGCCGCCGACATGCTCGGCAAGAAATCCGTATGGGCCATCGGCGGTGACGGCTGGGCCTATGACATAGGGTTCGGAGGCCTTGACCATGTATTGGCGCAGAACATTGACATAAACGTGCTGGTGATGGATACCGAATGCTATTCCAATACCGGAGGACAGACCTCCAAGGCCACTCCGCTCGGAGCAGTGATGAAGTATGCCGCCGATGGCAAGCGTACATATAAAAAAGACCTCGGACGCATGATGATGACCTATGGCAATGTGTATGTGGCCTCCATTGCTTTAGGTGCCGATTACGGGCAGGCTATAAAAGCGCTTTCCGAGGCCGAGGCCTATCCCGGGCCATCGATAGTCATAGCCTATTGCCCGTGTATAAACCATGGCATTCGTTCAGGTATGAGTCATTCGATAGTGGAGGAGCAGCTTGCCGTCAAAGCCGGCTACTGGCCTCTGTACAGATTCAATCCGTCACTGGCGGCCGACGGAGGACAACCCCTTGTCATGGACGCGCCTTCGCCCGACGGATCTCTCGTTGCGTTTATAAATGGAGAGGACCGTTATGCCGATCTCCGAATGGTCGATCCGCGTGAGGCTGCCGTGCTCCAGCCCGAACTTCAGAAACGCACCGCGCAGATATATTCGGTCATAGCCAATCACAACAAACTCGGACCCTATTGATGCAGGGCACAATGAAACAGACAGAGGGCCGCCACCGGCGGCCCTCTGTCTGTTTGGATAAATAAGTATAATAGAATAGGATCAGTAGTTGTCTTTCTTGCGTTCGAAGTAAGCCTGCTCTTTGCCGCACACCGGACATTTGCCCGGAGCCGACTTGCCGGTGTGGATATATCCGCAATAGCGGCACTGCCATTGTTCGTCCTCCTCGCTGCGGAACACGGTGCCGCTCTCCACGCGTTCGAGCAGCTTGAGATAACGTGCTTCATGACCTTGTTCTACCGAAGCTACCAGCTTGAACTGTGCGGCTATGCGGGGGAATCCCTCTTCCTGAGCCACGCGGGCAAATTCAAGATACATGTCGGCCCACTCTTCATGTTCGCCGGCAGCGGCTTCGCGGAGGTTGCGTGCCGTGTCGCCAACGGGACCTGCCGGATATGAAGCTGTGATCTCCAGCATGCCTTCATCGAGGAAACTGAAAAAACCTTTGGCATGTGAGTATTCCTGTTCGGCTGTTTCAAGGAATATGGCGGCAATCTGTTCGTAACCCTCCTTCTTTGCCACTTCGGCAAATATGGTGTAACGCCCTCTGGCCTGTGATTCGCCGGCAAATGATTTCAGCAGATTTTTTTCGGTTTCTGTACCCTTGATGCTTTTTTGTTCCATAATAGTAGTCGTGTTTAAAAAGTTTTTATAAACCAAACGCAGGTCCGGGCATAAAAGTTCTGATACAGGATACACAACATTATGTGTTAATAAACGTTGTTATTTGTAATATGGCACATCATAATCACTATCGGTCACCGGCGCAGAGCGGCAGGCGCAATAGCCTTACACGGGCTTTCGTGTGGGGTATTGTGCTCAATATGGTTTATGTCGTGGTCGAGGCGGTGTTCGGCATCGCCACCGGCTCAATGGGGCTTATTTCCGATGCCGGACACAATCTGAGCGATGTGGCTTCGTTGGTCATTGCTTTGGTGGCATATAAGGTGGCATCGAAGAAGCCTACCGACAGGTTCACGTTCGGTTACAGCCGTGCCACCGTGGAGGCTTCGGTGATCAACGCATTGATTCTTTACATGGCCGTGGCCCTGATATTGGTTGAGAGTCTGCGGAAGCTTATGAATCCCGCAGAGGTTGACGGCGATGTGATAGCCTGGGTGGCCGGAATAGGGGTGGTGATCAATGGCTTGACGGCATGGTTTCTGATGAGGGACAGTCGCAACGACCTCAATGTCAGGGGGGCTTTCCTGCACATGATTGCCGACACGTTGGTGTCGGTGGGTGTGGTTATATCGGGTATTGTAATCCATTTTACAGGCTGGAGCCTCATAGACCCTATAGTGGGTATTGTAATTGCCGCGGTGATAGCCGTATCCTCCTACGGGTTGCTTCGCGGCAGTCTGCGAATGTCGCTTGACGGAGTGCCTGACAACATAGATATCAATGCCATACGTCAGTCCATAATAGCCACCGAGGGGGTTAACAGTCTCCATCACCTTCATATATGGCCGCTTTCCACCACCGAGACGGCCATGACCGTGCATGTGATAGTAAGAGACCCGGTCGATATAGATGCCACCATAGTCCGCGTGCGCGAATGTGTGCGCAGGCTCGGCATATCCCACTCCACCATTGAAGCCGAGACGGCTCCCTGTTCGGAATGTACCGACTGATTTCTCTGGCATATTCCCGCCGATTTGTATATCTTTGCATGTAAAATATAGGGAACATGTCGCTGAGAAAACAACCAGAAAAAGTGGAGCTGCTGGCTCCGGCGCGTGATGCGCGGATAGCGGTGGAGGCCATAAAACATGGCGCCGACGCCGTGTATATGGGCGCTTCATCTCACGGTGCCCGTTCGGCGGCTGTAAACCGTACTGACGATATAGCACGTGTGGTCGATTTTGCCCACCGTTTTGACGCAAAGGTGTATGTCACAGTCAATACACTGATATTCGACAGTGAACTGAAGCAGGTGGAGCGGTTGGTCCGCGATCTTTACCGTATAGGTGTCGATGCTCTGATAGTTCAGGATATGGCTCTTATGGAGATGGATATCCCGCCTATAGCTCTACACGCAAGCACCCAGTGTGACATACGCGATGCCGCTAAGGCGGAGTTTCTGGAGCAGGCCGGTTTCTCGCAGCTTGTGTTGGCGCGCGAACTCGGCATAGAGGAGATAGCCGGGATACACAGCCGGGTCGGTGTTCCGCTCGAGGCTTTTGTGCATGGGGCTTTATGCGTGAGTTACAGCGGCGATTGTCAGGCCGGATATGCCACGGCATTGCGCAGCGCCAACCGCGGCGAATGCCCTCAGATTTGCCGGCACAGTTTCGACTTGATCGACAGTGCCGGACACAGATTGGTGGAAAACAAACATCTGCTATCGCTTAAAGACCTTAACCGTTCGGCCCGGTTGGCCGAACTCATAGAAGCCGGAGTCAGCTCCCTGAAAATAGAGGGGAGGCTGAAAGATGAGGCATATGTGAAAAATGTGGTGGCCGCCTACAGCCGGCTGCTCGATGATTTCATAGCCTCTTCGGACGGCAAATATGTCAGGGCTTCACGCGGAGTGTCCGAGGTCGGGTTTGTGTCTGATCTGAACAAGAGTTTCAATCGCGGCTATACGGAGTATTTCACCGTGGACCGGCGTCCGCAGCAGCCGATGGCCTCGTGTGATTCTCCCAAATGGACCGGCGAGGAGGTCGGAAGGGTTGTGTTGTGCTCTCAGCGCGGCATAAAAGCCCGGCTTCATGTACCGCTTGCCAACGGCGACGGTCTGGGATATTTCGATGCCGACCGTAATTTTCACGGGTTCCGCCTCAACAGGGTGGAGGGGGCTATGCTTTATCCGGCACAACCGGTAAGGATTCCGGCCGGGACACCGCTTTACCGTAACCACGACAGGTTGCGTGCCGATGTCATGGCTTCAGACACCGGACGCCGGACAATAGGGGTGGTCTTGACTCTGCGTGCCACCCGGTGGGGCATAGCCCTTGAAATGTCGGACAGTGACGGGCACAGCGCCTCGGCGACTATGGCAATGGAACTCTCACCGGCGCGTACGCCACAGGCCGAATCGCGCAGAGAAGTGCTCGGACGCACCGGCGACACTGTTTATACCGTCGTGGAAATAGATGACCGGCTCGGCGATATTTTTGTACCCAGGTCGGCGCTGACTTCTCTACGCCGACGTGTGATAGAGGTTTATGAGCGGGCGGCGAGGTCATCGTATGTCTATGATTACCACAGGCGCACCGATACAGACGCGGATTTTCCCCGGAAAAAACTGACATATCATGACAATGTCGCCAATAGTCTGTCAGAAACTTTTTACCGCCGGCATGGAGCGGATACCATAGAGCCGGCTCTTGAGAAGAGCGGTCGAAAACCTGCCGGAGATGTCAGAGTGATGACAACACGCTACTGCCTGAGGCGGGAACTAGGGCGATGCCTGCGCACTCTGGCCGGAAAGGAATGGTGCGGTGGAGATATGTTTCTCGTATCGGGAAATATGAGGCTGAGAGTGGAGTTTGACTGCGCGAAGTGCCAGATGAATGTATTTACCGGTAATTAGGTTTCAATTATTTACAGGAATTTTGTAAATTTGCCTCATAAATTAAATAACCGTATGAAAAAGGATAGAATACTTGTAACCGGAGGTACCGGTTATATCGGTTCACACACAGTGGTGGAACTTCAGAAAGCCGGATATCCGGTGGTGATAATCGATAATCTTTCCAACTCTAACCGTGATGTCCTCGACGGCATAGAACGAATATCGGGCACACGTCCTGATTTTGTGGAGGCGGACTGCACCGACATCGATGCCCTCCGCAAGTTGTTTGCTGACTATCCCGGCATAAAAGGCATAATCAATTTCGCTGCGAGCAAGGCTGTGGGAGAATCTGTGCAGAAGCCCCTCTTGTACTATCGCAATAACCTGAACACACTTATGAACCTGCTTGACCTGATGGGTCCCAATGGTGTCAAGGGCATAGTGTTTTCTTCGTCATGCACCGTTTACGGCGAGCCCGACGAAAATCCAGTGACTGAGAAATCTCCCATAAAAAAAGCCACATCGCCTTACGGCAACACCAAGCAGATATCCGAGGAGATAATAACCGATGTGATAAATTCTGGCGCTCCGTTCAAGAGTGTCATACTCAGATATTTCAATCCTGTAGGTGCCCACCCGTCGGCAGAAATCGGCGAGTTGCCCAACGGCGTGCCGCAGAATCTGGTGCCTTACCTGACACAAGCGGCTATGGGCATACGCAATGAACTCAGTGTGTTCGGCAATGACTACAATACCCCCGACGGATCATGTATCCGCGACTACATCAATGTCGTTGACTTGGCCAAGGCCCATGTTCTGGCTGTGGAGCGCATGCTCGACGATGCTTCGGAAGAGAAAATCGAAATATTCAATCTCGGAACCGGACTGGGAACATCGGTACTTGAACTGATCGGTGCTTTTGAGCGTTCAACCGGAGTGAAAGTACCACACAAGATAGTGGGACGCCGCGAGGGTGACATAGAGAAAGTGTGGGCTGATCCCACTATTGCCAACACAGTGCTCGGCTGGAAAGCTGAATCGTCGCTTGACGAAACTATGCGATCGGCCTGGGCCTGGCAATGTAAGTTGCGCGAACGCGGAATAATGTAATATTTATTTACTGCCACTTCATAAACATATCCGTGTGCTATAGACATTTATGATCCTACGACTATATCTGACACTTATTTGTGCCTTGGCTGTGATATCTGCGACCAAGGCACAAATAGTGCCCGACGATACCGTTGCGGGCAGACTTACGGTGAGTCTGCTCACGTGTGCGCCGGGGGATATGGTGTATGAACTGGAGGGTCACACAGGGCTCCGTCTTTGTCGTGACGGACAGGACGTGACAGTGCATTGGGGCGTGTTTGATTTCAATGCGCCCAACTTTATATATCGCTTTGTAAAAGGGGAGACCGACTATAGTGTCGGAGTGGTGCCTACAAGGTATTTCATTGAGGAATACAGACGTAGCGGGCGTAAGGTCACAGAACAGGTGCTTGACCTCACCGACTCTCAGGCGGCTGAAATAGTGCGTCTGATACAGGAAAACCTGCGTCCGGAAAACCGTGTGTATCGTTACAATTACGTGCTTGACAACTGTGCCACCCGTCCTCTGTCCATCATAGAGGCGGCCATAGGCGATACTTTGTCCATGCCCGATACGGATATAGGACTTTCGAAACGCCCTACATTCCGGTCTATTATGAACCGTTATCATGCCAACTATCCTTGGTATCAGTTCGGCATAGACATAGCTCTCGGTTCCGGTATAGATTATCCTGTCACGGTGAGGCAGACCGCATTTGCGCCGGTGATATTGCAGCGGCTTATGGACGGTGCCACCGTAACCGGAGGCAATGGGCAGCGTCATATCGTGAGCCGTACTGAAACGCTTGTCGAAGGCGATGATTCCGGAATGGTGTCCGGACCGACTCCGTGGTGGCTTTCACCGATGACCGCGGGAATCCTGGTGTTGCTGTTGTCAATAGGGGTTACGTTGCGCGATATATCGCGCCGCAAGGTCTCAAGATGGTTTGACGTGGTGGTATATACCGTATATGGTCTGATGGGGTGTGTGGTGGCGTTTCTTGTGTTTGTTTCGGTTCATGAAGCCACTTCGCCCAACATTCAGTTGCTGTGGCTCAACCCCCTCTGCCTGATAGTGCCCGTAGCGGTATGGAGCCGTTATGGCAGGCGTGTGGTGTTCGGATACCAGTGTGTCAATATGGTATCCGTCATGTTGTTTCTGATATTATGGAGCTGCGGTGTGCAGAGCATGACATCGGCGGTATTGCCTTTTGTCATGGCCGATGCCGTGCGCTCCCTGAATTATATATTTATAGGCCGTGGAAAGTAAAGTCGTCAATCAAAATACTTCGCGATGGCTGTGCGGATTTGTGGCCGTGCTGCTTACCACCTTCAATGCCGCGGCGCAACTGCGCTCGCCTCTTGTGGTGGGGATAGTGGTGGAAGGTCTGTCCGACGAATATATCGAAGTGCTGTCGCCCTATTTCGGCGAAGGCGGTTTCAAGAGGCTTATGAATTCAGCCGCTACATTATCGCATGTGGATTACGGACCCGGCATAGATGCTGCCGCAGCCACGGCAATAGTCTATAGCGGTGCATCGCCTTCGGTCAACGGCATATCCGGCGCAATGATCTATGACCAGAGTGTGGGGCAACCGCGCCATGTGCTTTTCGACTCATCGAAAATAGGAAACTTCACCGATGAGACCCTATCGCCGTCGGCTTTGTCCGTATCGACATTAGCCGATGAATTAAAGATCAATACCGATGGCTCGGCTATAATATTTTCCATAGCGCCATCGTCACACCAGGCTATAATAGCGGCCGGTCATGCCGGAAACGGTGCTTTCTGGCTCAATGACCGCACCGGAGCGTGGGCCACCACCACATATTACAAGGAGGTGCCCCGTGTGCTTACCGAGCGCAATTACCGCCGCCCGCTGTCGGCCCGTCTCGATACTATGAAGTGGGAGCCCTTGGTCGTATCAGGGCGATATCCGCACGTTGCGGCCAACGATGCCGGACGTCGGTTCCGTCACACATTCTCGCG
This sequence comes from uncultured Muribaculaceae bacterium, assembly GCA_910578805.1. Classification (GTDB taxonomy): domain Bacteria; phylum Bacteroidota; class Bacteroidia; order Bacteroidales; family Muribaculaceae; genus Paramuribaculum. Next base: position 11,960 of record CAJTRS010000021.1, read on the forward strand.
TAAAGACCCTGACAGATATTATGCATATAAGGCCACTCCGCTCTGTAATGCCGAAGTAACCGATCTCGGTATCGATTTTCTGACCTCGATGCCCATGGGTAGCGATTCGGAGCCCGACATGCTCAATCTGACCTACAATGTAAGTCCGGCTGCCGAAGCTACACCGGCAGAAATAATGGATACATACCTTCGTCTGGACAATGATCTGGAGCGGCTGTTCAACACTATTGACAGAGCGGCCGGCAGAGGTAACGCCACAGTGTTCCTTGTCGGGGTTCCGGGGGTAGAGGCAGGTCTGACGGACTATAAAAAATGGCAGATACCCACAGGGCAGTATTCGGTCAGGAAAGCCATGTCGCTGCTTAATATATATCTGATAGCCGTGCATGGCAATGGTGATTGGGTCTCCGGCTACTATAAGCGTCATTTCTATCTTAACCGCAAACTGATAAAGGACCGCGGACTTGATTTGGGCGATTTCCGTGCCGAAGTCGCCGATTTCCTTATACGCATGAGCGGCGTAAGCGGTGTATATACTATTGATGATGTGATCGCTGCACGTGCCGGTGAAAACCCGCAGGCCACCAAGCGCAACATGTCGGTGACATACTCTGGCGACGTGATAATCGAGGTCAATCCGGGTTGGGAAATAATTGACGACGGGACTTCGTCGCACGATTCCCAGCAGCGGTATTCCGCTGTCGATTGTCCGGCGTTTATAATGGGTCCGGGTATCACGCCTGTAAAGATCAACCATAGTGTCGATGCGCGTGCCATAGCTCCCACGGTGGCGCGTGCCATACATATCCGATCGCCAAATGGCGCCGTATTGCCACGTATATCGATGTAATGTCGGTATCGTATCCGGAATCTGACGGATCACATTAACTAACCAAACGGAAATTATAATAATCTATATAACCAAACGGAAATTATGCTAATGCATAGATTATGCCTCATGTGCTCGGGCGGTCTCGCTATGATTCCGCATGCGCTTTCGGCCCACGATGTTGCCCGTCCGAATGTCATATTTATAATGTGTGACGATATGGGGTACGGAGACCTCGGCTGTTACGGCCAGCCATACATATCGACTCCGCATATCGATTCCATGGCTGCCGAAGGCATGCGGTTCACGCAAGCCTATGCCGGAAGTCCAGTTAGCGCTCCGTCAAGGGCTTCGCTCATGACCGGTCAGCATACCGGACATTGTGAGGTGCGCGGCAACAAGGAGTATTGGCGAGATGTCCCCATGATGAAGTATGGAGACAATGACGAATATACCGTAGTGGGTCAACACCCTTACGATCCCGGACATGTGGTGCTTCCCGAGATATTCAAGGATCGTGGCTACAATACCGGTATGTTCGGTAAATGGGCCGGCGGTTACGAGGGATCGTGCTCTACGCCCGACAAACGTGGAGTCGATGAATATTTCGGTTACATATGCCAGTTTCAGGCACATCTTTATTATCCCAATTTCCTCAACCGTTACAGCAAGGCGGCCGGTGACACGGCTACCGTGAGGATTACGCTTGACGAAAACATCGGGTATCCGATGTATGGCGATGACTATCTGAAGCGCAGCCAGTATTCCGCCGATATCATACATCGCGAGGCTCTGAGATGGATAGATTCGCAATCGGCCGATAAGCCTTTTTTCGGATTGCTGACCTATACTCTTCCACATGCCGAACTTGTGCAGCCGCGTGATTCGATTTTGAACGGTTACATAGCCCGGTTCAATGACGATCCGTCGTGGGGTGGACAGGAAGCTTCACGGTATAACCCCACAGTGCATACTCATGCGCAGTTTGCGGCAATGATCACGCGGTTGGACGCTTACGTTGGCGAAATCATTGAAAAGCTCAGGGATAAAGGCCTTGACCGGAACACCATCGTGGTGTTTACCAGTGACAACGGTCCTCACGAAGAGGGTGGCGCCGATCCTGAATTTTTTGGTCGCGACGGCAAGTTGCGGGGGCTCAAACGAGAGATACATGAAGGAGGCATAAGAGTGCCGTTCATAGTGCGTTGGCCCGAAAAGGTGGCGGCCGGCACAGAGCAGGACATACCTGTGGCGTTTTATGACGTGATGCCCACATTTGCAGAGATAATAGGAATAGATGAATTTCCGGGTAAATATGCCAATCCCGACAAGGCGGTGGACCATTTCGACGGCATTTCGTTTGCTCCGGCAATTACCGGCAAGAACCAAACCGATGCACATTCGTTTCTATACTGGGAATTTGACGAAACCGATCAGATCGGAGTGCGTATGGGCGACTGGAAGTTGATAGTTAAGCATGGAGTGCCACATTTATATAATCTTGGTAATGATATCCATGAGGACAATGATGTGGCCGCAGAGTATCCGGATTTGGTGAAAGCTATGGTCAGGTTGATATATACTCAGCATACGCCCAGCGAGCATTTTAGTGTTACGTTGCCGCCTATGGAGTGATATTTAAAAAGAGAACCTACAGAAAACAACAGTAAATAATAAAAAACAATAAATCATATATGTCATTCAATTCATTTTTAAGTAAAATATTCGGTAATAAGTCGCAGCGTGACTTGAAGGAGATACAACCAGTGATAAACCGTATAAAGGCGCTTATCCCTGAAGTGCAGGCTATGACTCCCGATGAGTTGCGCCGTCAGATACAAGATGTGCGCGCCGACATCAGAAACGCCGTGAAAGCCGATGAGGACGCCGCCAAGCAGAAACGTGCGGATATCGAATCGCTTCCTTTCGACAAGCGCCAGCCGCTTTGGGACGAGATAGACCGTCACGAAAAAAACATTCTTGACATAATAGAGAACAAGCTTAACGAACATCTGCCCATTGTGTTTGCCGTGCTCCGCGAGACGGCGGCCCGCTTTGCCGCCAATCCCACCATAGAGGTTACAGCCACTCAGCTCGACCGCGATCTGGCGGCCGCCGGCAAGGACTTCGTGAGCATAGACGGCGACAAGGCCATCTATGTCAACCACTGGATAGCCGGAGGAAACGAGATCACATGGGATATGGTGCACTATGATGTGCAGCTCATAGGCGGTGTGGTACTCCAGCAGGGCAAGATTGCCGAGATGGCTACCGGCGAGGGCAAGACATTGGTGGCTACTCTGCCGGTGTTCCTGCGTTCGCTTTCCGGACGCGGCGTGCATGTGGTGACTGTCAACGATTACCTGTCGAAACGTGACTCCGAGTGGATGGGTCCGCTGTATATGTTCCACGGTTCTACGGTGGACTGCATAGACAAGCACCAGCCCAACACACCGCAGCGCCGTGCGGCCTATAACTGTGACATCACGTTCGGTACCAACAATGAGTTCGGATTCGACTATCTTCGCGACAATATGGCCATGTCGCCCGCCGATATGGTGCAGCGCAAACACTATTATGCCATAGTCGATGAGGTTGATTCGGTGCTTATCGACGATGCCCGTACACCACTTATCATATCGGGTCCCGTGCCTAAGGGTGATGACCAGATGTTCATGGAGTACCGTCCCAATGTGGAGAAAGTGGTGCAGGCACAGCGCCGACTGGTCACTCAGATACTGTCAGAGGCCAAAACCAAGCTTGCCAGCGACGACAAAGATGTGCGCAAGGAGGGTGCCTTGTTGCTTTTCCGCGCATATAAGGGTCTTCCCAAGAACAATGCCCTTATCCGTTTCCTCAGTCAGGAGGGTATGAAGAACATTCTGCTCCAGACCGAAGCCTATTACCTACAGGATAATTCACGCGAGATGCCCAAGGCCACCGAGCCGCTCTACTTTGTGATCGATGAGAAGAACCGCAGTGTGGAACTTACCGACAAGGGCATAGATGAACTGACAGGCAACAGTGCCGATCCTCAGTTCTTTGTGCTGCCCGATATCGCGGCACAGCTGTCGGAGGCCGAGACCATAGCCGATATGGCCGAACGTCAGCAATGCAAGGACGGGCTGATGCAGAACTATGCCATCAAGGCCGAACGTGTGCATACGGTGACACAGCTTCTTAAGGCTTACACTCTGTTTGAGAAGGACGTGGAGTATGTGATCGATGACAATAAGATAAAGATCGTTGACGAGCAGACCGGCCGTATAATGGAGGGCCGTCGCTATTCCGACGGTCTGCATCAGGCCATCGAAGCCAAGGAAGGCGTGAAAGTGGAGGCCGCCACGCAGACGTTTGCCACCATCACGCTCCAGAACTATTTCCGCATGTATCACAAACTTGCGGGTATGACCGGTACGGCTGAAACCGAAGCCGGCGAGTTCTGGGACATCTACAAGCTTGATGTGGTCACCATTCCTACCAACCGCCCTGTGGCGCGTCAGGACATGAAGGACCGCGTATATAAGACCAAAAAGGAGAAATATGCCGCAGTGATTGATGAGATACAGCGGCTGGTTCAGGAAGGACGTCCGGTGTTGGTAGGCACCACATCGGTGGAAATCTCCGAATTGCTTAGCCGAATGCTCAAGATGCGCAATATATCCCACAATGTGCTTAATGCCAAGCTCCACCAGAAGGAGGCCGAGATAGTGGCTCTCGCCGGTAAGGCCGGTACGGTGACCATAGCCACCAACATGGCCGGTCGAGGTACCGACATCAAGTTGCCCGAAGAGGTGAAAGCCGCCGGCGGTCTTGCCATCATCGGCACGGAGCGTCACGAGTCGCGTCGTGTGGACCGTCAGTTGCGAGGCCGTTCGGGACGTCAGGGCGACCCCGGATCATCGGTGTTCTATCTGTCGTTCGAGGATCAGCTCATGCGTCTGTTTGTCACCGACCGAGTGATGAAGATGCTTGACCGCTTCGGTCTCAAAGAGGGCGAGATGATAGAGTCAAAGATGATCAACAACGCCATAGAGAATGCCCAGAAACGCGTGGAGGAGAACAACTTCGGTATCCGCAAACGCCTGCTTGAGTATGACGATGTGATGAACAAGCAGCGTGCCTATATCTATTCACGCCGTCACCACGCATTGCTTGGCGAGCGCATCGGTATTGACATTGCCAATATGTTCTATGATGTGATTACCAATCTGATCAACAACTATCCGGCTCCCGATGATTACGAGGAACTCTCGTTTGAGATATTCAAGGCTCTCACTATAGAGATGCCGTTTGACCGCAAGGAGTTTGCCTCGAAGTCTAAAGAAGATGTGATTGAGGCCGTACATACAAAGGCCATGGAGGCATTTGACCGTAACAATAACCGCATAGTGGAGCATACCTTGCCAACAATCGTGGACTGTGTGGAGCAGCGCGGCATGTCGGGGCCTATCATGGTGCCCATGACCGATGGCAAGCGCGTATTCAACATTCGCGTGGATCTGAAAGACGCTTACGACACACAGTCACGCGCCATAGTGCGCGAATGGCACAAGGCTCTGATGCTTGTTAACATCGATGAGCTGTGGAAAGAACATCTGCGTGAGCTCGACCAGTTGCGTCAGTCGGTACAGAATGCCTCTTACGAGCAGAAAGACCCGTTGGTGATCTATAAGATGGAGTCGTTCCACCTTTTTGAACAGATGCTCAACAGTCTTAATGTGAAAGTGATATCGGCATTGATGCGCGGTCGCCTTTACATACCGCAGCGTCAGCAGCAGGAAGTCATGCAGCAACAGCAGCAACCGGCGCCCGAGGTGCGCCGCGCAATGCCCGAGCAGCGGAATGACTACTCGCAGTACCGTGCATCGAAAGAGGACCTCCCCGGAGAGGCCGCTACCCGTGCGGCAGCTTCTGCGCCTCAGGGAGAGAAACAGCGTCCGCAGCCGGTGAAAGCCGGTCCGAGAATCGGACGCAATGATCTATGTCCCTGCGGAAGCGGCAAGAAGTTCAAGAACTGCCACGGCCGTGAGATGTAAAATCGTCTGATTGTGTGATACAATTAAATCATAGTCATTTATGAACAAGAAGTATATATACATCGGAGCCGGATTGGGGGCTGTGCTGATCGTGGCCATAGTCTATAGCGTGTTCCAGGTCACCTCTCTTAAAAGGGAGGTTGATCTGGTCAATGCCGAAAACGAACAGTTGTTGCTGACCAACGAGCAGCTCACGCTTTCCAACGAGTATGCCGTGATAGATGCCGAATTCAAGCAGTATGAGAATCAGGCAACCACTTTTGCCAATGACACCATACTGGCCAAATACACTGCCGCCAAGGACAAGGTGGAGCAGTTGATGGCCGAATTGAAGTCGGAAAAAGTGAAGAGTCAGGCTCAGATAAAGAAATTGCAGGACGAGATAGCCACACTGCGCGGTCTTTTGCGCCATTATGTGGCTCAGATTGATTCTCTCGGTAAGGAGAATGCCGGATTGAGAGCTGAAAACGCCGAGATAAGGAACCGCAACGAGTCGCTCACATCGCAGGTCCAGGAGGTGTCGAAGCGCAATGAGACTCTGAGCGAGCGCATGACTCTTGCCGAAAAACTCAATGTGACCGGTGTGTCGATAATGTCGCTTAAAGGCAACGGCAAGAAAGAGAAGAATATCACCAAGGCCAAACAGCTTAAGGTATCGTTCACTATTCCGCAGAATAATTCCACTCCTGTGGGTGAAAAGACCATATACCTGCGAATAGTGAGTCCGGAGGGGGCTCTTCTGGGCAATGCCGGCACCTTCGATTTCGAAGGGGGCAATGTGCCCTGCACGGCCAAGAAGAAGATCGAGTATTCGGGAGAGGAGATTCCGGCCGTTGAGATATATTGGGACGTCAATACCACTCTGACTCCCGGTGAATACACCGTGGAACTGTTTGCCGACAACTATCGTCTGACATCGCGCAAGTTCATTCTTAAAAAATAACACCGGAAGTGATGGGCGACTTTTTTCAGCAGATATATTCCGAAATAATGTCCACGGAGGTGACCACAGTCTCGTCCGTGTTCAAGCTTTTGCTCAGCCTGTTGCTTGGCTGTTGTGTGGGGCTTGAGCGCAAGCGCAAAGGGCAGATTGCCGGTATCCGCACATTTGCCCTCATTGCGCTTGGCGCCACTTTGGCCATGATTCTGTCCATATATGTGCCACAGGAATATCTCGGGCTGAAAAACGGCGATCCCGGACGCATAGCCGCCCAGGTGATCACCGGTATCGGTTTTCTCGGCGCCGGAGCCATAATCCAAAGCAAAGGGTCGGTCAGAGGGCTTACTACAGCGGCCGGCATATGGATGGTGGCCACCATAGGCATGGCGGTAGGGGTGGGCATGTATTTGGTGTCGCTGATAGCCACCATGCTTATAATCCTCATTCTTACAGTGCTCGAAATGCTGGAGCACAGGATACACATAGGAGGGGAGTCGCGTATCATACGCATGCGTGTCAACGACATCGTGACCGATATTTCCGACTATCGCCTGTGCCTGAAAAAGCATAATGTAACGTTGGTCAATGTGTATGTGGAGTATGATTACGCCGCAGGCATAACCCGCCTGAACCTCGTGACACTGTCGCGGGAGTCAACCGACTTCATATCGCTGTTCAATGATCTGCGTCTGTTGCGTGACACCGAAGCCATATCGCTTGCCAACCAGATAACAATATAAACTATAACCCATAAAAACTCTCTCCATATAGTACAAACAGAGTCGTTATGATAAGTTCCGCCATATTGCTGTCAGCCATGCCCGCATCGCAATCGGCAGGCGTGATGTCCATTGAAAGCTTGATCTCCGATCTTGCTTTCATTTTGATATTGGGTGCTGTGACCACAGTGTTTTTCAAACTGATAAAGCAACCGGTGGTGCTCGGCTATATAGTGGCCGGATTCCTGGCAAGTCCGAATTTCACATACCTGCCTTCGGTGACCACCGAGAGCAACATCGATTTCTGGGCACAGATAGGCATCATAGTACTGCTGTTTTCATTAGGGCTGGAGTTCAGCTTCAAAAAGCTGCTCAATGCCGGAGGTTCGGCTGTGGTCACTGCCCTTATCATAGTCATCGGAATGATGGTGGCGGGTTTTTCCATCGGTCATCTGCTTGGGTTCCAGCACATCGACAGCCTTTTTCTCGGCGGAATGCTCTCCATGTCGTCAACCACTATCATAATCAAGGCATTCAATGACCTGAATCTGAGTCACAAAAAATTTGCCTCACTGGTCTTTGCGGTGCTGATTGTGGAGGACCTTTTTGCTGTGCTGATGATGGTGATATTGTCGTCGATAGCCATTGACAACAGTGTGGGCGGCACCGAAATGCTGTTCAGTATAAGCAAACTGGCATTTTTTCTCATCATGTGGTTTGCGGTAGGTGTTTACGTGCTTCCGTCGATGCTCAACCGCACGCGGCGGTTTCTCAACAGCGAGACTCTGCTGATAGTGTCGATGGGACTGTGTCTGGGCATGGCCGTGTTTTCGGTCTATTGCGGATTCTCTCTGGCGCTTGGCGCGTTTGTCATGGGGTCGATTCTGGCCGGTACGAGTTTTGCCGAGCGTATCGAGCATGTGACCACCCCGATAAAGGATCTGTTCGGGTCCGTGTTTTTCATCTCGGTGGGCATGATGGTCAATCCGGGTATAATAATGCAGTATTCAGGACCGATACTCATCATATCGGCAGTGGTGATAGTGGGTATGATGGTATTCGGCACATTCGGCATGCTGGTTACGGGACAGACACTGAAAGTGGCCATAGAGTCAGGCTTCTCGCTTACACAGATCGGCGAGTTTGCCTTTATCATAGCATCGCTTGGCATGTCGCTCGGAGTGCTCGACAATACCATATATCCTATAGTAGTGGCAGTGTCGGTGCTCACCACATTCACCACTCCTTACTTCATACGCATGGCTGATCCGGTCTATGGTTTCATAGCGGCACATCTTCCCCGGAAACTGCACTTCCTGATCGACCGCTATGCCAAGAAAGCAGGCACGGAAAGCCAGACCGGACTGTTGTGGCGTTCGATTATCAAGCGTTACACATGGCGTGTGCTGCTCTATTCCTCTGTGCTGATTGCCGTGTGTCTGATATCCACCCGGTGGTTGCTGCCCGTACTCATCGAATTCAGCCCCGGTTGGGGACAGCTGATATGCGCTGTTGTGACATTAGCGGCCATGTCGCCGTTTTTGGTGGCCATGTCCTATCCCACATCGAAGAAAAACGAGCGTCAGATACTGATCAGCACCAATGCGCGGTTTGATGTGCCGTTAGTGGTGATGACATTCTTCCGTCTCATGATATCTCTCGGATTTTTGGTCTATATACTCGCCGCCATATTTTCATGGGGGGTGGGTGTCACCTTCGGATTAGCTCTGTTCATACTCATGGTATTTGTGTTTTCGAAACGTGTCAAGAAGCGCATGCGCGCCATGGAGGAAAAGTTTCTCAACAATCTCAATGAACGCGAACTTCGCCGTAGCGGCCGCAACAACAATATCGTGAGCAATCTTCACTTGGCATTCATGACCGTGGGCTATGGGTGTCCGTTTGTGGGAAAGCGTTTACTTGATTCAGGGCTTCGGTCGGACTATGGAGTAAGTGTGGCCTCCATACAGCGTGGCGGCACACTTATAGCCGTGCCCTCGGGCGATACACGCATATTCCCCGCCGATGTGCTCAGCGTTATAGGCACCGAAGAGGACATACAGGCCCTTTTGCCACAGGTGGAAGCCGATGCCGAACCAGTCGGCGAGCACGCCGCAATAAAATCCTCCGATTTCAAACTCACCTCAATAAAACTATCTGACACATCGCCTTTGGTGGGCAAACGGGTTGCCGATTCCGAACTGTCCACACGCTACTCCTCGCTGTTGGTAAGCGTGATGCGTGGCGACTCGTTCCTCTCGCCCGATGCCGGCACCGTGTTCCAGCCCCACGACACCCTTTGGCTCGTCGGCTCCCCCCGTCTCCTGTCCCCCCTCAAATAATTCATTCCTCATGTCTATCCTTGATAATCTATTTAGAAAGAGTCGCAGAGCTAAATCACGCGCGGCAAAGCCAAATAAATTTGCTTTTGCGCTCGACTTATTCGTATCTTTGCATTAAAGATTCTCTATTACACTTTTTCCCAATCACTTCATTATGCAGGAAAAAATTATAATTCTTGATTTCGGCTCGCAGACCACCCAGCTGATCGGGCGTCGCGTGCGCGAACTCAACATGTATTGTGAAATTGTGCCCTACAATAAATTTCCTTACGACGATCCGTCGGTGATAGGTGTCATATTGTCAGGGTCGCCATTTTCAGTCTATGACGAAAAAGCGTTTAAAACCGACCTCAACCGTCTGCGTGGCCACTATCCGATGTTAGGTATATGCTATGGTGCCCAACTGCTGGCCCAGACTTACGGGGGTACTGTGGAGCCGGCCGATAGCCGCGAATACGGTCGTGCGCTGCTCACACAGGTGGATTCGTCCAACCCGTTGCTCAAGGACATAGTGCCAGGCAGTCAGGTGTGGATGAGCCATGGCGATACCATTACTTCGTTGCCCGACGGATTCCGGATCATAGCCTCTACGGCGCAGGTGCCTGTGGCAGCCTATCAGATAGAGGGCGAGAAGTCATGGGGTGTGCAGTTTCACCCCGAGGTGTTTCATAGCACCGACGGCACGCAGCTGCTGCGCAACTTTGTGGTGGACATTTGCGGCGGCAAGCAGGACTGGAGCGCGGCTTCGTTCATCGAAACCACTGTTGCGCAACTCAAGGAGCAGCTTGGCGATGACAAGGTGGTGCTCGGTCTGAGCGGAGGTGTGGATTCATCGGTGGCCGCAGTGTTACTCAACAAGGCGATAGGCAAGAACCTTACATGTATATTTGTGGATCACGGTATGCTTCGTAAAAATGAGTTTACCGATGTGCTTCGCGATTATGAGGTGCTTGGACTTAATGTGATAGGAGTCGATGCCTCGCAAAAATTCTTCAGTGAACTTGCCGGTGTCACCGATCCCGAAAAGAAGCGTAAGATAATAGGCAAGGGGTTCATCGACGTGTTTGACCAGGAGGCGCATAAGCTTTCCGATGTAAAATGGCTCGGACAGGGCACCATATATCCCGACTGCATAGAGTCGCTCTCAATCACCGGCACTACCATAAAGAGCCACCATAATGTAGGGGGCTTGCCTGAGAAAATGAATCTTAAGCTCTGCGAACCGTTACGTCTGTTATTCAAGGACGAGGTGCGTGCTGTGGGGCGTGAACTCGGCATGCCCGAACATCTGATTACCCGACACCCGTTCCCCGGTCCGGGACTTGCGGTGCGCATACTCGGCGATATCACTCCCGATAAGGTGCGCATACTTCAGGAGGCCGACCATATATTCATTCAGGGATTGCGCGATTGGGGCCTTTACGACAAAGTATGGCAGGCCGGAGTGATACTGCTTCCGGTGCAGAGTGTTGGTGTGATGGGCGATGAACGCACCTACGAGCGTGCCGTGGCTTTGCGTGCCGTGACATCTACCGATGCCATGACGGCCGACTGGGCTCATCTGCCTTATGATTTCATGGCCGAAGTTTCCAACAAGATTATCAACACAGTGCGCGGTGTCAACCGTGTAACCTACGACATCTCCTCCAAACCGCCGGCAACTATCGAATGGGAGTGATCGTTGATGCCTCCTGTCGATATATGAATATAAAATTAGATGGCTCCAGACTTAGTCTGGAGCCATCTAATTTTATTTATGGAGTGAGTCAGCGGGGTCAGTCGCCCATGGTGCGGAGCAGTTCGTCGTTGGACGAGGTGCGCTCCATGCGGTCCTTGATGAATTCCATGGCTTCGATGGAGTTGCGGTCGGCAAGGAAGCGGCGCAGAATCCACATGCGGTTGAGTGTCTCTTCGCGCAGCAGCAGGTCGTCGCGGCGGGTACTGGAGGCCATGATGTCAACGGCGGGGAATACACGCTTGTTTGACAGCTTGCGGTCGAGCTGCAGTTCCATGTTGCCTGTGCCTTTGAACTCCTCGAATATCACTTCGTCCATCTTTGAGCTTGTCTCGGTCAGAGCTGTGGCAATGATGGTGAGTGAGCCGCCGTTTTCAATATTGCGTGCCGCGCCGAAGAATCTTTTGGGTTTCTGCAAGGCATTGGCATCGACACCGCCCGAGAGTATTTTGCCCGAAGCAGGAGCGCATGTGTTGTAGGCGCGTGCCAGACGGGTTATGGAGTCGAGCAGGATCACCACATCGTGTCCGCACTCCACCAGTCGTTTTGCTTTTTCAAGAACAATTCCCGCTATCTTTACATGGCGGTCGGCCGGTTCATCGAATGTCGATGCAATTACTTCGGCGTTCACGCTACGGCTCATGTCGGTTACCTCCTCGGGGCGTTCGTCGATGAGGAGTATCATTATGTAGGTTTCCGGGTGGTTTTCGGCTATGGCGTTGGCGATGTCTTTGAGCAATATGGTCTTACCGGTTTTTGGCGGTGCCACGATGAGCCCGCGCTGCCCCTTGCCTATGGGTGAGAACATATCGACCACGCGGGTGGATATGTTGGCCGAACGTCCTGATGTGAGATCAAACTTTTCATCGGGGAAGAGGGGGGTGAGGTGTTCGAACGGCACGCGGTCACGGATAAATTCAGGACTGCGGCCGTTGACACTCAGCACTTTGCTCATAGGGAAGTATTTTTCGCCTTCGCGAGGCGGACGTATGGCCGCTTCCACTACGTCACCGGTCTTAAGTCCGTAGGATTTGATCTGCTGCTGAGTCACATAGACATCGTCTGGCGAAGTCAGGTAGTTGTAGTCGCTCGAACGTAGGAATCCGTAGCCTTCGGGGGTGACTTCAAGCACTCCGCTGTTGGTCACTATGCCGTCAAAATTATAAGGCTGCAGCTCCGGTTGGCGTTGTTGCTGGACGTTTCCGGAGTTCTGCTGGTTGTTACGGTTTTTCTTATTGCGGTTTTTCTGTTGCTGGCGTTCCTGTTTTTCCACCACCCAAGGTTCGTTGAGTGTTACAGGAGCCGCGGCGGCAGCCATGGCGGCAGCTGCGGCCGCTTCCTCTTTTTCGCGCTGCGAGCGTGGCACGAATTTTTTGCCTTCTCCGCGGGGAAAGAATGATCCGAATGAGGAGTCTTTCTGACGGTCGTTGTTGCGGATCTGACGGTTAGGCTGTCCGGCGGTTTGATTCTGCTGCTCTGATTCTGCTGCGGATTCATGTGAAGGTTCTGTCTGTTCCGGAGTTTCGGCATCGGTCATTGGTGCCGGTTCTCTTTCCAGGTCAACTGTCGGCAGGGCTGTATCTTCATTGGAAGTGGACGGAGTGGAGTCTTTGTCGTCGGCAGGTGCCGATGGTTCCTGTTCGGGATTTGTCTGTTTCTCTTGCTTCTGTCGGCGTTGACGGCGCTGACGTTGCTGTGCGGGTTGTTCTTCCTCTGAAGCGGTTTCCTCATTGGGGCCGGCAGTGGTTTCGGTCTGTGGCTGTACGCTTTCTTCTTCAGTGGCCGCAGCTTGTCCCGATGCTGTTTTGGGCTTGCGGCCGCGGCGTTTCGGGGCTGATGCCTCGGATTTAGGCGAAGGCTCGCTTTCAGAGGCAGTGGTTTCGGCAGGTTTTATTTCTTCGGCTTTCTTTTCGGTTTTGGCCGGACGTCCGCGTTTGGCTTTTGATTCTTTGGGTTTGCGGGCATTTTCGGCTGCAGATGCTGCCATGTCTATGGCTTGTTGGTCGAGAATCCGGTATATGACGCCGTCTTTATCCGACATGTCAAGTTTTTTTAGTCCCATGGACTCGGCAATACCTTTAAGTTGGGTCTCCTGCATCTCCTGCAGGTCAGAAATATTGTACATATTTATATTATGTGGTATGTAATATGAGCATTATGCGATTTCGGTTACATTCACAATTAGCGTTATCGGGTGTTGCAAGACCTCGGAGTCAAGTAAAACACCGGAAAGCCGATGTAATCAAAATAAATGTGGACGGAAGTTGTTTGTAGCCCATTTCTATATTACGGTGATAGATAAGTGCCGCAAGATGCGCCGGGCCGAAGCTGTTGTTTTAACAAATACGCTGCAAATGTAGTGCAAAACATTTATATATACAAGTATTTCCATGAAAAGGTTCGCTCCATTTCCGGGCTGCCGGGACCTGACAAGGAATAAACTTATGATAGGATTTTTATTCCCGTTTTTACGATATTGTGCGGTCGTTGATAAGCGGGTGCAAAGCCAACAACGGCGCCTATCCGGATCATTACCGGTAGGCGCCGTCGGGAAGACGATATGCCGCGTGGACATATTATATTATCGGTTAGGGTATTTCTACCTGAAAGTTGAGCAGTGATTTTTGAGCCGATTTCTTGATGCAGTCATTGAATACTTCGGTGTAGATAAGTGCGGTCTCGTCATAATAGCTATAGAAATCGAATTTCACTATGTCGCCAGCGATCCAGAATCGTCCGCGGTAGGGATAGCTGCCGCTCCAGTGGCCGAGATTCAATGTGTAGATGGGGGTGTCATTGTTATAGCTTTCCTGATTCTTATATACCGATACTGTGGCGTAGCTTCCTTTGTCGGTAGTCACCTGACCGGCACATGCGTTGTGTTTGCGATGGAAAATGTGTGTTTCGCTATATGCTTCATTGTAGATGCGCATCACTTCCTTTTCCTGATTGAAGAAATCGATGGATATGTTGAATTTCTCGCTGTAAAGTTTTCCGTCTTTTGGAATGAAGGGATACAACGATTCGGTTTCCAGATCGTGTCCCCAGCACAGATAGAATGGATTGGTCAGATCGGCGGGCCATTTTGAGAACCGGTCATATTTTCCGGCTACCATAAACCATACCGACTGGTCGTCATCGCTTACCCACACACCACCGCAGAGGTCGCTGAATGTAGAGATGTTGAGCTGGTCGATTTCATTGTCAAGATTGTCGATCGAATCATCGTCGTCATTGTCGCAGGCCGTCATGCTTATAGCCATGACCATGGCCAGAGTCAGTTTGAATAATTTGTTGAATTTCATGTGATAATAGTTTATTAAATGATGAATATTTGAATAATGCCGCAAAATTAACTATTATCAACATTTCCGTTTGTCACCAAAAATAGTGATTTTTACGTGGTTATCTTATTTTTTTGCAAAAATCTCCATTAAAGATGCATGTGTATGTATAGTGCGCTATGGATTAATTATGGTCATTTACGGATATAATAATGGCCGCGTGTGTGTCGCAGCCGGAGTTAGGATATGATTAATTAAAAATAGTGGGGGAGGGAAATGAAATGCCGTCAGATGTCGGTGGTTTGCCGGTGGAATATTCGTTCCATGATCGAGGGTTTTATTGGCTTGATGTGTATGTGGGATTTTGAGTCTTTTTTGTTGAGGAATATTATCGAGGAGTGGAGCACGATGGCTATTTTGTGTTCAAATTCCACTATGGCGTGTATGCGGTTAAGGTTTATGCGGTGAAATGGTGATTTCTCAGGTATGCTGTTGATTATTAGATGGGCTTCATCGTCAATGGCAATGTCGTGGGTGTCGATAAGGTTTTCGAAGAGCAATGCTATGTCAAGTTCGTCGGCGCTCTCCGGACGGTCTTTGTACTTTTTATATAATGAGTTGATTACCTTTTCAGTTATCATGACGAAGTGTTTTAAAAGTGTGTTAAATTAAGTGTTGCAAGTGATTTTACGATATAATAACGCGGGGAATATTTGTAAGGTTTATATCATTTGGTGACAATGTTGTTACAATATGGTACGCGGTGCGCTCCTGTTAAAACAAAGAGCGCACCGCGCGATATTAGGGTGTCCTGCAAAGAGGGATTATGCAAGGAATCCGAGAAGCACACCGGCTGCTACGGCCGATCCGATCACGCCGGCCACGTTGGGACCCATGGCGTGCATGAGCAGGTAGTTGCTCGGATCGTATTTAAGGCCGAGGTTGTTGGATATACGTGCCGACATGGGCACGGCCGAAACGCCGGCATTGCCGATAAGCGGGTTGATCTTCTTGCTTGAGGGCAGGAAGAGATTGAACAGTTTGACAAAGAGCACACCGCTTGAGGAAGCAATGATGAATGCCATGAAACCGAGAGCGAAGATGCCGATGGTCTCGGCAGTGAGGAACTCCGAAGCCTGGGTGGAGGCACCTACGGTCATGCCCAGAAGTATGGTCACAATGTCGGTCAGAGCATTGCTTGCTGTTTTGGCCAGACGGTTACATACGCCGCATTCGCGCAGCAGATTGCCGAAGAAGAGCATACCCAACAAGGGGATACCTGACGGAACCACGAAGCATGTGAGCAGCAGTCCGAGAATGGGGAATATGATCTTTTCGTTCTGTGACACGGCACGTGCCGGACGCATCTTTATAAGGCGTTCATTTTTGGTGGTGAACAGGCGCATCAGCGGGGGCTGGATCACAGGCACGAGGGCCATGTAGGAGTAGGCCGATACGGCTATGGCCCCCATAAGGTTGGGCGCGAGTTTCGAGGACAGGAATATGGCAGTGGGGCCGTCGGCGCCGCCGATGATGGCTATGGCACCTGCCTGGTCAGGCTCGAAGCCGAGGAGAAGAGCCACCATGTAGGCACCGAAGATGCCGAACTGTGCGGCGGCTCCTATAAGCATCAGTTTGGGGTTGGCTATGAGCGACGAGAAGTCGGTCATGGCGCCGATTCCGAGGAATATGAGCGGAGGATACCACCCGGCGCTGACACCGTTGTAGAGGATATTGAGCACGGAGCCCTCCTCGTATATACCTATCTCAAGACCTGCTTCGGTGTTGAATGGGATATTGCCTATGAGCATACCGAAGCCTATGGGCACAAGGAGCATGGGTTCGAAGTCCTTCTTGATGGCGAGCCATATGAAGAAGAGACCTACGCCCAACATCACAAAATGCTGCCATGTGGCGTTGTAAAAACCTGTCAGTTCCCAAAACTGTTGCAGGTTGGATTGTAAAAAATCACTGAATTCCATAATCGAAAGGTGGATTTATTACATTAATCTATTGTTATCAGTGATGCACCCTCGAGTACGGAATCGCCGGGATTGACGTTGATGGAGGCCACCACGCCGTCGCGTCCGGCATGAATGGCATTTTCCATTTTCATGGCTTCGAGCACCACTACTGTGTCAGAAGCCTTGACAGAGTCGCCTACCTTTATGTTTACCGACAGGATAGTGCCGGGCAGGGGTGATTTCACCTGATGGCCGGCAGCTGTGGTGGCCGGTTTGGCTATAACCTTGGCGCCGGTTTCGGTGCGGGGTGCGGCAGAGGGGCGCGGAGCCGTTACCACTGTCACAGGTTTTTTGGCGCTGTCAAGTTCCACCTTGTAGGGTGTGCCGTTGACTTCCACCTGTGCCACATTGTTGTCTATGTCGCCTACGGTCACCTTATAGGTGTTTCCGTTGATTTTATATTTATATTCTTTCATTGGTTCAGAATGATTGTTGTTAATTGGGTTTGTGTGAATGTGGGGTGAATCAGCGGCGGGGGAGTTCACGCAGTCCGTAGATTTTGGAACTCCAGGGGGAATAGGCGCGTTTCACCTTGTTGATGGTAAGGATAGTGTTTTCGCTGTCGTGAGTGTTGAGGTGCTCATGCAGAGCCATCACTATTGCGGCTATCTCTTCACCGGTGTCGTGCAGCGGGCGTTCTTCCTTGGGCATCTCTTTCAGAGTGGTGCCGTGTGATTTAGCCTTGTTGCTGCGGAGCATCTTGGCGCCGATCTTGCTGATGATGTAAAAGCATACGCTGAGCATGAGCAACGCGCTGAACACTATGCCCATGGCCATAATGGTCATGGCAAACCCGTTTTCGTCCTGTTCGGCAAAGGTGTCAACCTTGGAGTTGGTGCTCCGTATGTGGTTGTTGCTGCTGGGGGTGATGGGCTTGGTCACGTTGTCACGCACTTCCCATGTGGGAGCTCCATCTTTGCCGTCCTCGCCATCAGCCACTCGGGCATACGACTGGTTGGGCAGAAGTGATCCGGGCACCACGATCTCGTCGATCAGAGTGCGTCCGTCGGCATCATATACGCCTATCCAGTTGTCTTCGCCCGGAGTGAGGGTGAAGCTCATGTGGAATGTGCCTTTTGTGGGGGCATTGTCGGCCCAGAAAAGTACGTGCTGGCGGGCGGGTACTTCAGTGTTGACATCGCCCAGCGGCACGGGATATTTCTTGGGATTTGATTTGTCGTTGGTAATATAGACGCTCGATATTTCGAGTGGTGCGAAAGTGGAGTTGAAAAGCTCCACCCACGCCGAGCGGTTACCGTAGTCATCGACGTAGTTGCTGTCGTTCTGCACCATCACTTCATTGATGCGCAGACCGCGGCGACCTTGTGCCGAAGCTATGGACACGCAGGCCACTACAGCCACGAGCAGTAATGTGAGTTTCTTTTTCATAAACACTTGGTTTTACTGATTGTGACTGTGTGATTACAGAGGTATGTTGCCATGTTTCTTGGCCGGGTTGGTGACCTTCTTGGTGGCAAGCTGCTGGAGTGCGCGGATCACGCGGAAGCGTGTGTTGCGTGGCTCTATCACATCATCGATGTAACCGTAGCGTGCGGCGTTATAGGGGTTACAGAACAGTTTGTTGTATTCGGTCTCCTTCTCCTTGAGCACGGTTGCCGGATCGGCTGCTTCCTTGGCTTCGCGGGCATAGAGCACTTCTACGGCTCCGGCGCCGCCCATTACGGCTATCTCGGCTGTAGGCCATGCATAGTTCATGTCGCCGCGGAGCTGTTTGCAGCTCATCACTATATGGCTGCCGCCATAGCTCTTGCGCAGTGTGACGGTGACTTTGGGAACAGTGGCTTCGCCATAGGCATAGAGCAGTTTTGCTCCGTGGAGGATCACGCCGTTGTATTCCTGTCCTGTACCGGGGAGGAATCCGGGCACGTCAACCAGTGTTACCAGAGGTATATTGAACGCATCGCAGAAACGTACGAAGCGTGCACCCTTGCGCGAAGCGTTGCTGTCGAGCACACCGGCGAGGTATTTGGGCTGGTTGGCCACGATACCTACGGCCTGGCCGTTGAAACGGGCGAAGCCTATGATGAGGTTCTTGGCATAGTTGCGCTGAACTTCGAGGAATTCACCGTTGTCAATGATGGCGCCGATCACTTCATACATGTCATACGGACGGTTGGCCGAATCGGGAATGATGTCGTTGAGCGAGTCTTCCAGACGGTCGATGGGATCGTTGCATTCCACCAAAGGCGGTTCTTCCAGATTGTTCTGGGGGATATAGCTGAAGAGTTTGCGGATAGTGCGGAGGCAGTCTTCGCCGTCCTCTGCGGCAAAGTGTGCCACACCGCTCTTGGAAGAGTGAACTTCGGCGCCGCCAAGTGCGTCCTGGGTCACATCTTCGCCTGTAACTGTCTTCACAACCTTCGGTCCGGTAAGGAACATATAGGATATGCCTTTGGTCATGATTGTAAAGTCAGTGAGGGCGGGTGAGTAAACCGCACCGCCGGCACACGGGCCGAGAATGGCTGATATCTGGGGTATCACACCCGAAGCAAGGATATTGCGCTGGAAAATCTCGGCATATCCGGCCAGAGCGTTGATGCCTTCCTGAATGCGCGCGCCGCCCGAGTCGTTGAGACCTATCACGGGGGCACCCATCTTCATGGCCATGTCCATGATCTTGCATATCTTCAAGGCCATGGTCTCGCTGAGCGAACCTCCGAACACGGTGAAGTCCTGTGCAAATACATAGACCAGACGGCCTTCGATAGTACCGTAACCGGTTACCACTCCGTCGCCGAGGAAGCTTTTTTTCTCCTGGCCGAAATTGTGGCAGCGGTGGCGTACAAACATATCTATTTCTTCAAACGAACCTTCATCAAGGAGTTGGGCAATACGTTCGCGGGCTGTGTATTTACCGCGTTCGTGCTGTTTCTGAATGGCCTTTTCTCCGCCACCCAGACGGGCTTCATTGCGCAGTGCAATAAGCTCTTGTACTTTTTCAAGCTGGTTACTCATAAGTGCAAATAAATATTTGTCTATTTTGCGTGATAATTTTTATTTCGTTATTTGTTGGGGTCCTCACACAGTTCAACGAGTGTGCCGCAGGTGCTCTTGGGGTGCAGGAAAGCGATGTTGAGGCCTTCTGCGCCTTTGCGGGGAGCTTTGTCGATGAGGCGTCCGCCCTTGGATTCAACCTCGGCAAGTGCGTTGGCCACACCGTCCTCAATGGCGAATGCTATGTGCTGGATACCGCCGCGTCCGCCGTTGTTGGCTATGAATTTGGCTATGGCGCTATCTTCGGCGGTGGCTTCGAGAAGTTCTATTTTGGTCTGGCCTACCTTGAAAAACGCAGTGCGCACTTTCTGGTCGGCGACTTCTTCGATGGCAAAGCACTTGAGCCCAAGCATGTTTTCGTAGAAAGGTATGGCTTCCTCCAGCGAGGTCACTGCGATACCTACATGTTCAATGTGTGAAATGTCCATGATAGTTATAATTTGAATTTATATATGGTGTTGATTTTGTCGTTTTTGTAAAGGCACACCTTTACGGCATGCAAATTTAGCAAATATTATTGATAAGATGGTGGTGGACAACAAATATTAAGCACCCTCCCGTTTTGACCGCATGGCGGGGCCATGAGGCATAGGCCTTGTGTGGGGGCTAATCGTTGACGGGATATTCCAACCGTATGGGATCGTCATACTTGATCTGGGCATCGCGCAGGGTGGCACGCAACTGCCGGGTGATCTCTTCGGTGCCGGGACGGCCGTATATGTTGTGCATCTCCTTAGGGTCGTCAAGCAGATCGTAAAGTTCCCATTCGTCTATATCGTTATAGAAATGTATGAGTTTGTAGCGGTCGGTGCGCACACCGTAGTGGCGCTTGACCATATGCTCGGCCGGAAATTCATGGAAGTGATAGTAAAGATACGGGCGTCGTTGGGCCGGCGTTTCGCCTTTGAGCAGTGGCACCATCGACTCTCCCTGCATGTCGGCCGGCACTTCCACACCGGCGAGTTCGAGAAATGTGGGAGCATAGTCTATGTTCTGTACCATCTGGTCTATGTCGCCTTTGGCTTCGTAACCCTTCGGGAGCATCATCACAAGCGGTGTGCGCATGGATTCCTCATACATGAACCGCTTGTCAAACCACCCGTGTTCGCCCATGTAGAATCCCTGATCGGAGGTATATACCACCAATGTGTTGTCAAGAAGGTCATTGTCGCGCAGATAATCGAGCACTCGGCCCACATTGCGGTCGAGCGAGGCCACCGTCTTGGCATAGTCACGCATGTAACGCTGGTATTTCCATTCCGACAGTGAATCGCCTGTCAGTCCGGAGGAGTAGAAATCATCGATGATGGGCCGGTAAAACTCGTCCCATCTGGCTCGCTGGGCGGAGTCCATTCGTCCTATCATCGATATGTAGTTGTTGAGCAGGCGGCTCTCTTTGCCGGGGGCAAGCATTTTAAGGTCATATATCGGGTCCATGTCATGATTGCTGTGAATGGACATCTCCTGTTCGCGTGCGGCACGGCGTCCGGTGTAATTATCATAAAAATTATCCGGGATATCGAATGTGCGGTCTTCATATAATTCCAGATCGCAGGTGTCGGCCAGCCAGTTGCGGTGTAGTGCCTTGTGGTGGATCAGCAGGCAGAACGGACGCTCCTTGTCGCGCTCTTTGTCAAGCCACTCCAAAGAGCGGTCTGTGATTATGTTGGTCAGATAACCGTGGCGCGTGATCGTGTCATTGGGCGCGAGAATGAATGCCGGGTTGTAATAGTCGCCCTGTCCGGGCACTATCTCCCATGTGTCGAAACCTGTGGGCAGTGTGTGCAGGTGCCATTTGCCGAATATGGCAGTCTGGTATCCGGCCTTCTGCAGATATTTGGGGAATGTGGGCTGCGAACTGTCGAAAGTGTCAGTCTCGTTGGACCGGAATCCGTTGGCATGGCTATGCTTGCCTGTAAGCATGCATGCGCGGGAGGGGCCGCTGAGGGAGTTGGCTACGAAGCTGTTGGTGAATCTAACCCCGTCGGACGCTATACGGTCGAGATTGGGAGTGTGTATGTGTCTCGTGTCATAGCAGCTCATCATCTGTGCCGTGTGGTCATCGGTCATTATATACACTATGTTTGGTCGCCCGGGTTCTCTTTCCTGTCTTGTCTCGGCATTGGCGGTCTGCCCTGCGGCGAGTGTCAGGGCCGCAGCCGGAATTATAGTATGGCAGTTGACATTCATGATACAGATAATAAGCTATAATAAAAATTAAGGTGTTTGTTGATTACAAAGATAGCAATTACTCCGAGGCCGCACAACCGCTTTGGCAGAAATATGTGTCAGAAATGTCATTTTGTGACAGAAATGGGTGTGGGACTATGTGGTTGAAAATGTGTGGTTTGTCGGTGATTCAACTTTTTTGGCACAAAATTTGTTTTTATATTGACATGAAAATATCAACTATAGAAATAATCAAAATTCAATAACAAATAAATATCATTTTTTATTATGGGAAAAATTATAGGTATTGACCTTGGAACAACAAATTCATGTGTGGCAGTGCTTGAAGGCAATGACCCCGTTGTGATTCCTAACAGCGAAGGCCGCAACACCACACCTTCGGTAGTGGCTTTTGTTGACGGTGGCGAACGTAAGGTGGGTGACCCCGCAAAGCGTCAGGCCATCACCAACCCCAAGCGTACCATATACTCTATCAAGAGATTCATGGGTGAAACCTGTGATCAGGTTCAGAAAGAGATGGAGCGTGTGCCCTACAAGGTGGTATGCGGAGCCAACAATACTCCCCGTGTAGATATTGACGGCCGTGAATACACCCCTCAGGAAATATCGGCCATGATACTTCAGAAAATGAAGAAGACAGCCGAAGATTACCTCGGACAGTCGGTGACAGAAGCCGTGATAACAGTACCTGCATACTTCAATGACTCTCAGCGTCAGGCCACCAAGGAAGCCGGCGAGATAGCCGGTCTGACCGTGCGCCGTATCGTCAACGAGCCTACGGCGGCTGCGCTCGCTTATGGTCTTGACAAGAGCGACAAGGACCAGAAGATTGCGGTGTTTGACCTCGGCGGCGGCACATTCGATATATCCATACTGGAGCTTGGCGACGGCGTGTTTGAGGTAAAATCCACCAACGGTGACACCCATCTCGGCGGCGACGACTTCGACCAGGTGATCATTGACTGGCTTGCCGATGAGTTCAAGAAAGAAGAAGGTATAGACCTCCGTGAGGATCCCATGGCACTCCAGCGCCTCAAGGAAGCTGCCGAAAAAGCCAAGATAGAACTTTCGAGCACCACGAGCACCGAGATAAATCTGCCCTATATCATGCCTGTCAACGGTATTCCAAAGCACTTGGTAAAGACACTTACACGTGCCAAGTTCGAGCAGCTTGCCGACCGTCTGATCCAGGCCACCATCAAGCCCTGCGAACAGGCTCTCAAAGATGCCGGCATGACAGCCGGGGATATCGACGAGGTTATCCTTGTGGGAGGTTCGACACGTATCCCCGCCATACAGGAAATTGTGGCCAAATTCTTCGGCAAAGCTCCGTCAAAGGGTGTCAATCCCGATGAAGTGGTGGCCGTAGGAGCTGCTATCCAGGGCGGTGTGCTTTCAGGTGATGTGAAGGACGTGCTTCTCCTTGACGTAGTGCCCCTGTCGGTGGGTATCGAGACCCTCGGCGGTGTAATGACCAAGTTGATTGAAGCCAACACCACTATCCCTGTGCGCAAGAGTGAGACATTCTCCACCGCCGCCGATAACCAGCCCTCGGTAGAGATACATGTGCTTCAGGGCGAGCGCCCCATGGCCAAGGACGACAAGACCCTCGGAAAATTCCACCTCGACGGCATTGCTCCCGCGCCCCGCGGCATTCCGCAGATCGAAGTTACATTTGAGATCGATGCCAACGGTATTCTCAATGTATCGGCCAAAGACAAAGCCACCGGTAAGGAACAGAGCATACGTATCGAAGCCTCGAGTGGTCTGACCGACGCCGAGATCAAGCGTATGAAGGACGAAGCTGCCGCCAATGCAGCCGCCGATGCCAAGGAAAAAGAGCGTATCGACAAACTCAATCAGGCCGATGCCCTTATATTCCAGACCGAAAAGCAGCTCAGCGAGCTCGGCGACAAGATTCCTGCCGACAAGAAAGCTCCCGTGGAAAATGCCCTTGCAGCCCTCAAAGAAGCTCACAAAGCCCAGAACATCGAGGGTATAGACGCTGCCATCAAGCAGATCGAGACAGCATTCGGCGCTATCCAGCAGGATATCCTCAACGCTCAGGCTCAGCAAGGCCAGCAGGCGGGTCCACAGGCCGGCCCCACCCCCAACCCCGGCAACGGTGACGGAGTGACCGACGTGGACTTCGAGGAAGTGAAATAAGTAGCGTGTTTCAACGTTTGCAATATAAAGTGCGAATCAATAAAGATTCGCACTTTTTTCGTAATTTTGCGATAGGTTTAATTGCCTATGGCATTGCGAACCGGTCTTTGGCCGACAGTCGTTATTGACCTATCGCGAGCTAAAGGTTGGTGTTGAATAATAAAAGATTAACGGGTTTCGCTCTTCTTTCGTTGATACGAGAGGTGAACATCGTTCTGTTTTAGATTTGTGGTAGGATTATGAAGCTTGACAAAGTACATCATGTTGCCGTAATATGTTCGGATTACAGGCGTAGTCTCGATTTTTATACCCGTGTGTTGGGGCTGACTGTCGTTGCCGAGCATTATCGCAAAGACAAGGATTCGTATAAGACTGACCTTGCACTTGACGGAGATTATATAATCGAGTTGTTTTCGTTCAAAGCTCCACCCGAGCGTCTGTCGTGGCCCGAGGCCGCCGGACTGCGTCATTTGGCTTTTGCGGTCAGTGATATTGATGCGGCTGTCGAGGAGCTTGACAGCAAAGGTGTAAGGCATGAGGATATGCGTACAGATGAATACACGGGACGACGTTTTGTGTTTTTTCATGATCCCGACGGCCTGCCCATTGAACTTTATGAAAAATAGTCGTTATGTCGGGTCTTTGACCGGTATGGAGTTTAAGTCGTCGCGGTAGGTATGTGGGTCTGGCTTGCGTTGGTCTCGGCTGTGTGTCTGGGATTTTATGATGGTACAACCATCCGCGATAGCGTATTGACGAACTCCGAAAGAGAGTTGTATCTTTG
>CAJTRS010000022.1 GCA_910578805.1 uncultured Muribaculaceae bacterium
GTTCAGGATATGACTATGGAGCAGATGATTGAGCACTGCGCACAGTTCACCGACGAGATAAACAAGAACTCCGGTCAGAACCTTACAGTAGAGCAGATGAAGGAGCAGATGCGTCAGTTCTTTCCGCATCTCAAACGCTGGAAAAACTGATTTGATATGTTTATAGCAATTCTTACATACAGGAAGCCGCTTGAAGAAGTTGACCGCTTTCTTCAGGCGCATCGCGACTACCTTGCGGAGCATTATGCCGCAGGCGATTTCATTGCCTCCGGTCCTCAAAACCCTCGTATTGGAGGCGTTATAATGCTAAAGGCCGACAGCCGTGCCGCAGTTGATACTATAATTTCGCAAGACCCCTTTAAGATCAATGGCATCGCCGATTATCAGATTGTGGAATTTACTCCGACATTGTTCCGCGATGATGACATCAAAAATATCTTCTGATTATGAATGAAATTGAGAAAATGCGCAATGGAGAACTCGCCGATATGAGTGCTCCCGAATTGCAGGAGAGTTTTATCCATGCGAAAAAACTGCTTGCGAGATTGCGAACCATGAGTTCATACGACGAGGGCTATCGTGAATTGCTCGAGAATCTGATTCCGGGGATTCCTGAATCCTCGATTGTATGCCCTCCGTTTCATTGTGACCACGGACACGGCATCAGGCTTGGCGAGCGTGTCTTTGTAAACGCAAACTGCACGTTCCTCGATGGAGCCTACATCACAATCGGCGACCACACTCTGATAGGCCCTGATGTAAAAATCTACACGCCACACCATCCTATGGATTACGTTGCCCGCAGAGAGAGCAAGGAATATGCATATCCTGTGACTATCGGCGATGACTGCTGGATAGGTGGCGGTTCGATAATATGTCCCGGAGTGACTATCGGAAATCGCTGTGTGGTTGGCGCCGGAAGTGTTGTGACCAAAAATGTGCCCGACGGTTCTGTTGTGGCGGGCAATCCTGCCAGAATCATTAGACAGGCTTCAGATGGTGCAGATAATCATGATTCATAATCAGCGAACTTTTCAAAAAGCAATACCAATCATGAATATAGTTTCGATAAGAAAACAACCGGAATATCTTGAGAAGGCAATTCGCTATTTTCAAGATAAATGGGCTACACCCGAATCCGCCGCTGTCTACGATGATTGTCTCAGACGATGCGTTGATGCCGAGAATCCTCTGCCCCAGTGGTATCTTCTTGTTGACGGGAGCGCCATTATAGGTTGTGCTGGACTTATCACCAATGATTTCAATTCAAGAATGGATCTGTATCCATGGTTGGCAGCATTGTATATCGAGGAGTGCCATCGTGGTCACAATCTCGGATACAATCTCATCAGTACCGCGATTGATGATGCCCGCAAAATGGGCTTCAAAACCTTGAATCTGTGCACCGACCATATCGGTTATTATGAGAAATTCGGATTCTCATATCTCGGAAATTGCTTCCATCCGTGGGGTGAACGAACAAGAGTTTACCAATTAAGAATTTAACTTGACGATATAAAACGCAACTACAAACCATGAGTTTGACATTACGCCCATATAAGTCCTCGGATGCCGCAGTGATTACATCGTGGCTCAAAAGCGAATATCTTATGCGCCAATGGTGCGCCGACAGATACGAGCGTTATCCCGTCACGCCAGAAGACATGAATGCATATCACAAATGGTATATTGACAGACAACACTCACGCGCCCTGACTATGACGGACGGCGATGGCGTTGTAGGATATATCACCTTGCGCACTCCGATGGACAATCCGACGGAACAACGACTGGGTTTTGTCATTGTCGATGATTCAAAGCGTGGCCTCGGTTTAGGGAAATCTCTTGTTTCAATGGCAATCAAATATGCTTTTGAAGAGCTTGGAGCCACGAAAGTATCGCTTGGCGTATTTGACAACAATCCCTCTGCCATACATTGCTATGAAGCCGCCGGTTTTCATCGAGTATCACTACCTGAAACCGAGAATTACGAATGTCTGGGCGAAACGTGGAATTGCATTGAGATGGAATTATGTAAAGGGGCTATGAATGTATCATAAATCATCCAAATATACTGACCGTCTACAACATCGCCGACCTCATTGAGTGTGTGGCGATGTTTGATTTCATAGCAAGTGTTCCGCATAGTTTCTTAAATAATACAAAAACACCCAACTTTACATTCTTGGGTGTAAAACTGGGTGTTTGTTTTGCAATTTACTGATATTCAGCGTTTATTGCGGAGAGAGAGGGATTCGAACCCCCGGAGGTGTGACCCTCAACGGTTTTCAAGACCGCCGCAATCGACCACTCTGCCATCTCTCCTGTGGTGAATTACGAGTGCAAAGGTAGTGAATTGTTTTTAATTGTGCAAGAATGTCTGAAAAATTTTTCAATACCCGACTATCAACAAACACATGCCGAAGGCTCATTATATCACATTAAAGGTCATCTTTATAGTCTGTCATACCACTCGTCAGTAACCGGTTCGAGCCATTCATTGGAAGTGTCCTCGCCTGGAATATCGAATGCCAAATGAGCAAACCAACTGTCGGACGCCGCACCATGCCAGTGCTTTACATTCGCAGGAATGTGAATGACGGTGCCAGGAAGAATCTCCACGGCTTGTTTGCCCTCCTCCTGATACCAGCCGCGACCAGCTACACCTATAAGCATCTGACCGCCGCCATTAGTAGCTTTATGAATGTGCCAGTTGTTACGGCATCGCGGTTCAAACGTGACATTGGCGATGGGAAGTTGTTCCGAGGAGATTCTGGCAAGA
This sequence comes from uncultured Muribaculaceae bacterium, assembly GCA_910578805.1. Lineage (GTDB taxonomy): Bacteria > Bacteroidota > Bacteroidia > Bacteroidales > Muribaculaceae > Paramuribaculum. Next base: position 2,783 of record CAJTRS010000022.1, read on the forward strand.
TAGCTGTTGCCAATGAAATATTTGGCATACGCAGTATTTGGTTCGCCGATAGGAAAAATCATTTCTTGCTGGAACATCGCTTTGTCATCAGTGCCTGCAGTGTCTTCGGCCCAGACCTCTTTAGCGAGGCGGAACGCGGCCCAAGCCTTAGGCCAACCCGCATAGAAAGCAATGTGCGTGATTATCTCGGCGATCTCGGTTCGGGTAATGCCGTTTTTCTTAGCCTCCTGAAGGTGGTATGTAAGCGAAGTGACTGTCAATCCCTGACTTATAAGCGAGGTTACAGTGACCAGACTACGGTCACGAAGACCGAGCTGGCCGGTACGGCTCCAGACCTCACCGAATAGGACATCGTCATTGAGCTCCGCGAACTTTGGAGCGAACTCACCTAACTGGATTCGCCCTGCGGTCTGTACTATCTTTTTCTGTGCCATAACATTAAATGTTAAAATACTGAATATTGCTGCTATTACGGCAATTTTATTCATGATTCCGGATTTTTGCTTATTGAACATTGCCAAATGTAAATGCTGTCATGTCACTTCAGATTGTTTTGAAAAAATGCTTCCACTTTGTCAAATGGTATGACAGCTAAATTATCATAAAGGTCGATATGACTTGCGCCAGGAATAATCATGAGTTCCTTGTTATCGCCTTTCAGTTTCTTGAATACGTCTTCGCCGAAATAACGGGAATGCGCCTTTTCACCGTGAATGATAAGCACGGCATTTTCAATTTCGTCCGCACGACTCATAAGCGGGAAGTTTATGAACGGAATGGCCTCTGTCGCGTTTCGTCCCTGATTGGAGTTAAGCGAACGTTTGTGATATCCGCGCGGAGTCTTGTAATAGGCATGGTAGTCTTTGAAAAATTGCGGAGCATCGGCGGGCAATTCATCGGGAACCCCGCCACCCGGCTTCGGGAAACCGTTGCGATAATCCTCCGTGCGCTGAGCCGCCAATACTTTGCGGAGAGCATTACGGGCTTCGGCATTGTCATCTGCATCAAAATAACCGTTGGCATTCACGCGGCTCATGTCGTACATAGTGGAAGCTACGGTAGCTTTGATACGTGGATCGGCTGCGGCGGCATTGATGGCCAATCCGCCCCAACCGCAAATACCGATGATGCCGATCCGTTCGGAATCGACTTTATCGTTGGTTGCAAGAAAATCGACGGAAGCCGAAAAATCCTCGGTGTTGATGTCGGGCGATACCACATAACGGGGTTCCCCTCCACTTTCGCCTGTGTAAGAGGGATCGAAAGCAATGGTAAGAAAACCACGCTCAGCCATTATCAGGGCATAAAGTCCGGAAGCCTGCTCCTTGACTGCCCCGAACGGTCCGCATACGGCAATGGCCGGTAGTCTGCCCGTGGCATTTTTCGGAACATACATATCGGCCGCCAACCTGATACCGTAACGGTTACTGAATGTTACTTTACAATGAATTACTTTGTCACTTTGGGAAAACGTTTTGTCCCATTCAGTTGTTAAATCAAGACTTTCCATACTCTTTCCGTTATTCAATCTATCTGTTCTTTTGCAAAGTGTCCCGGAATGTTCACTTTTTTGCAGGCACACATTTGCACTGACATGTCCGGTTTTATTCTGCGCATATGCAGAAGCAAATAAAACCAAAACCGACGTGGCCGTAATTACTATCCGTTTCATATTTTGTTGATTTTGCATTGATTTGTTGTACGATGCAAATTTATGGTATTCCATAACGCGAAACGATACCTGCATTACGGTCATAAGTACCTTTATTACAGATGCCGCAGCAGGCGTTTCGACGTAATAATCAACAAAGTATCCGATTCGGGGATAAAGATACGAACATATCCGATATTGCATGAGAAACAACTCCTTCAAACAACATCTGGACTGTCGCCGAAAGAGTTTAGAAATAAAATAACGTCTTGTCGAACAAATAATTTAAAAGCTGAAATTACCGCCCAACAATTCGAGCATGATCATTTTAGCTTGCACTTGGAGCCTTTGCCCCCGCCTCCCATGGAGAATATGTTCTGGTCATAACTTATGGTCTTCATACCCTGTTCGCGTTTACGCTTAAGAGCAAGCTTGACAAGGGTATCCATGAGTTTATCAAACGATATTCCGGTGGCTTCCCACAGATAGAACGACAATGATCCGGGTATGGTATTGATTTCATTGACATATATCTGTCCGTTGTCAGCGTCCATTATGACATCGACACGGCTTACTCCGTGACAGGAAAGCACTCGGAATGTCTCTCCGGCAAGGAAGCGTATGCGGTCGCTAACCTCGGCAGGCAGATCGGCCGGTATGCGTTTCTGCGAAGCCTGCATGCCTTTGGCACCTTTTGTACCACCCATATATTTATCCTCATACGATAGTATCTCGCCACTCTTTATCGGCTCTTCGCATACTGATGTTCGGTAATCATCGCAATCCCCGAGCACCGAACAGTTGACCTCATGAAGGTTCTCCACCATGTGTTCCACAATGATGCGAGTCGAATATTTTTCGGCTTCATTCACACGCTCCACAAGCGCCTCGCGGTCGGCGGCCCGTCCTATGCCTACACTCGAGCCGAGATTGGCCGGCTTTACAATAACCGGATAACCGAGTGTGGACTCCACACGCGATATGAGCTCCTCACGAGAGGAATACCACTGCTTGTCGGTAAACCACACATAATCAACCACCGGTATGTCACAAGCCTGAAGAATCATCTTCATAGTGATCTTGTCCATTCCGTTGGCCGATGCGAGAACATTACACCCAGCATAGGGTATGCCTATCGCATCAAGAATGCCTTCGAACGTGCCGTCTTCGCCATACGAACCGTGGAGCACCGGAATCACAACATCTAATTTAGTCACAATCCCCTTACCGAACATCGTACGCTTTGCGGCATACAGATTGTAGTCGCCCCGTGTAGGCTGCATATACACTTCCCTGCACTGTTTGAGCAACGAGGCCGTATCACGGTAATTGGCCACATCGAGAAGAGCCTCGCCTGTGTACCAATGCCCCTGTTTGGTAATATATATAGGGGTAACATCATAAACCGAACGGTCTATAGCGCTCATAGCCTGAGATGCGGAAATTACCGATATTTCGTGTTCGGTGGAGCAACCGCCGAAAAACACTCCTATGTTTGTCTTCATCGCGTATTTCTTTATTAATTGATATTTAATGTCATTTAAATGTATCGGGAAGATCATTTTCATAAAGTACGGTGTCGCCGGCACGCAACATAGAGCCGAGCAATTTCTGTGCCTCGGCAAAATCGGCTACCGTATGGCATTCAGCGCCGGAGTTCTCCACCGCTCCGATACCCTCCACTATCGCATCACGATTATACTCTCCGACAACAATGGCCACATCGGCCGATACAGCAATTCTCTCACCAAACTGGCGATTTAGCCCATACTGTTGCTCTCCAAGTTCGATCATGCCGGGCGTCACCACAATTCTGCGCCCCCCCTTCATGGAGGCAAGCACATCAAGAGCCATGGACGAACCGGTGGGATTGGAATTGAAAGCATCATCAATTATGGTGACGCCTGCAGGCGTACGCTTCATATTCAACCTGTGCTCCACCTGTTCTATTTTCTCCACAGCGTATCTGATCTTTTCACGTGACACTTCGAGATGCAGAGCCACTATAACTGCAGCAATCAGATTGGACACATTGCATTCGCCCACCAGGCGGGTATGAAGACGCAACGGTTCCATGTCACCGCCTGCAATGGTAAATGTCGTACCAGACGCATCATACACCACATCTTCGGCATGGTAATCAGTATCGGCAACCGATGACACGCCGTAACGCAGACATGCCACATTGTCAACCTTACGCGAGGCCGCATAAGGAAAATCATTGTTGACAACCGCAAGTCCGGAAGCCGGAAGCGCATCGACCAGTTCAAACTTGGTACGCTGCACATTCTCTATGCTCTTAAACGATTCGAGATGCTGCGGACCTACAGCTGTTACCACACCGACCGTAGGGTGCACCAGATCACATATCTCCTTGATATCCCCACATTGTTTGGCGCCCATCTCACATATGAACACTTCCGTATATGGCTTCATCATCTCCCTTACCGTGCGTATGACACCAAGAGCGGTGTTAAAACTGCCCGGAGTCATAAGCACATCATATTTCTCCGAGAGTATGCGATGCAGATAATGCTTTGTGCTTGTCTTTCCGTAGCTTCCGGTCACGCCTATCACTATCATGGAATCTTTTGAGGAAAGGATAGCCGCCGCCTCATTGTAATACTTGCGGTTAATTGCCTTTTCCACCGGTTTCAGCAACCACACCGCGGCCACAGCCACGATATGCGAGCAGCAATACAGCCCCATCATGGTTACCGTGGCGACAAACAGCCGCATGTCAACGTCCGAACGTGTAACAAATAACGCCGCTCCGCACACCGCAAGCGCCGAGAGTATCAACATTGTGGAATATATGCGTTTTACCCTCGCAGTCCACACCAGAGGTTTCTTATATTTTCTTCTACTAAGGACTATAGCCGAACCTGAGGCAAAGACTCCGACCAACACCATGCTCCACAGTGTATCGGTAAACTGAGCCAAAGCAAGCAATGTCACACACATGCCCATGATACGCGCAGTGGAAGTAGTATCGGCTGACGCCCGCAGCCATCGCATATATCGGTCTATTCTATAGGAGTTCTGCTGCATCATCATCAGATCGCGCTTAAACTCCACAAGCAGATTCACGGCCGAAAACACGGCAATAACGACAAAAGCTATTGTTATAATTACTGTATTCATTTTTTGAAATAACAGACTTATGATTTCAGGAAACTTTGAATCACAGCGGCAAACTGCCGCGGATTGTCAAGAAAACTATAATGACCGCAACCGGGAAAGCTCACCAACCCGGCCTCAGGTATGAGCCGCTCCATGATACGTGCGTCGCGCATAGGAGTGGCGGTATCGTTCTCTCCCCACACCAACAATGTAGGAGCTTTAATTCCGGGCATCACTCCACGCAGGTCCTCGTTGACCACCTTGCTGAGTATGGCTTTCATACGAGGCGACGCATTATTATAATCGTCAGAACCGCTGCGGGCACGGCGCGCAGCTATTATGGCCTCGGCTTTCTCCCGTCCATAAACCATACGGGTTAACCGCTTCATCAATTTATATGAATAAACCTTATAATAATACGACATCTTCCGCTTGGGCTTAACACCGGCAGCATCAACGAGTATAAGTTTATCGACATCATTACGTGATGCGAACAGAATACCCACACGGCCGCCGAAAGAATGACCCAGCAGCACCGGCTTTTTCAAGCCTAACGATTGTGCGAACCGCTCTATAAGCCGGGTATAATGCTCTACGCCCCACACTTCGTCAGGTTCGGGAGTGTCTCCGAAACCCGGAAAATCCACATTATAAACCGTATGTGTCCGCGACACCACTGCGGCCACAGATGCCAGTGTGGAGTGGTTGCACCCCCACCCGTGCATCAGTATCGCGGGCGCGCCACTTCCCTCCACCGAATAATGCAGAGGTATGTCGCCAATATTAATAACTTGCATAATGCAGTAACCGTTTATTACTGCGGCAAAGTTACACATTAATGTTGAATTTACGCGGATTTTTTCTACCTTTACAAGATAATTAAAACCCATCGACAATACCTGCAATCCATGACCGCAACAATAATCATATTGTCAGTGATATGCGTGGCCGCAATCATATATGCGGCATATGCCGCAGCTAAATGTTCGTCGCTGCGCCGTGACATTATCATATCTAACGAACGATGCTCCATGACCGAATCCGAACGTGACAAAGCGACAGCGCTATCGGAGGAGTCGATACGGCAGAATACGGAGCTACGGTCTGACAACGCACGGTTACAGGAAAGACTCACACAGTACAACCGGGAGATCGAACGTCTAAATGCCATTGTAACTCAGAACACCCAGCAACACGAACTGCTGCTGAAGCAATCGGAAGCCAGCTTCCGGGTAATGGCCAATGACATAATGCAACAGCACTCAGATACCATGCGCCGCCAGAATGAACAACGCCTAAGCGAGATTCTGGCTCCCTTGAAAGAAAACATAGACAGATTCCGCCACGATGTTTCCGAATGCTACTCCACAGAAGCACGCGAACGGTTTTCGCTTCAAGAAAAAATAAAAGAGCTTATAGAGGCTAATGCGGCAATAGGACGTGAAGCGAAAGAACTGTCAACAGCACTGCGAGGTAACAGTAAGATACAGGGCGACTGGGGTGAAATGGTGCTTGAGACCATACTTGAGAATTCCGGTCTGAGAAAAGGAGAGGAATTTTCAGTACAGATGCAGAGCGACGAGACCGGCACAGCCCTTAAAGACGAATCAGGACGAGGTCTGCGCCCTGATGTGGTAGTCAAATATCCCGGACAGGACGGCGGCGTAATGGTCATAGATTCCAAAGTGTCACTGACCGCATTTGTTGATTATGTCAATGCCGATGATCCGTCAGAACGTGACCGCATGGGCAAACTGCATCTGAATTCAATAATAAAACACATCAACGAACTGGCCGACAAACGTTATCAGGACTATGTGGGAACAACCAGACTCGACTTTGTGATGATGTTCATACCCAATGAAGCCGCCTACTCCGCGGCTCTGTCCTTAGACCCCACATTATGGCAGAAAGCCTACGACAAACGTGTGCTGATGGTGTCACCGACACAACTAATAGGATCACTGCGCCTTATAAAACAACTGTGGAATCAGGACCGCCAGACACGCAATGCCATAGAGATAGCTGAAAAGTCAGGAATGATGTACGATAAATTCGTTGGGTTCATAGCCGACATGGAAAAGATAGAGAAATCCATATCAGGAGCTCAGACAGCCTACTCAGAGGCCATGAAGAAACTGCGCGACGGTCGGGGCAATCTTATATCCCGTGCCGAAAAACTGCGAGAACTCGGCATAAAAAGCAGCAAACGCCTGCCTGAAAGCGAAGAATAGCTTTCGGCGCAGCCGGTAAGTTGAATGTCACTGAGGCCGGTAGTCGCTCAGTATATCGCGCAGACGCTGGCGGGCATAATATATTCGGCTTTTTACAGTCCCAACCGGAAGTTTCATATACACGGCGATCTCGGCATAACGGTAACCGGCCAGGTGCATGGAAAACGGTATGCGGTAACCGGCACTGAAACTGTTTATACAATTATACACCTCATTCACCGTGTAACTGTTTTCAGGATCTGCCAATCCCGAATCCTGCGACAGATTAAGATGATAAAGGTCCTCGGTAGTATCGACATTGGTGGCATATCTTACCGACCGCCGGTAATTATTGATAAAGATATTGCGCATTATAGTGAATAGCCACCCTTTCAGATTGGTATTCTCCTGATATTTGTCCTCGTTGTCAAGAGCCTTGAGTGTGGTGTCCTGAAGCAGGTCGTAGGCATCGGCCCGGTTGGAGGTCAGCACATAGGCAAAGTTGAGCAGATTGCTTTGCAGCGCCAACAGTTTATCCTGAAAATTCGTGTTCATAACGGCAATAACGGCTAAGATGATTAAAATAAAGGTATATACTGAAAACCTTAGCCTTACTGACATTGTTTTGTTGGGAATCACCGTTTTAACGTTTTTGATACATCTTCACGTTTTCGCAAGGGGCTATGACCCCGAAAATGTTAAATAAATAAAATAGAGTATATGAATGTTATTACAGAAAAAGTTACTACATTTGCGCACCTAAAATATTTACGTGTTAAATGGATAATCCGATAAAACAGGAGTTGCTCGACAAACGCTATCTGCGCATGGCCGCCATCTGGGCTGAAAATTCTTACTGCCGGCGCAGGCAGGTAGGAGCCATTCTTGTAAAAGGCCAGATGATCATATCAGACGGGTTTAACGGCACCCCGGCCGGATTTGAAAATGTGTGTGAGGACTCTGAAGGCATCACCAAACCATACGTGCTGCATGCCGAAGCCAATGCCATCTCCAAAGTGGCCCGTAGCAATAATTCCTCACAGGGCTCCACCCTTTATGTAACGGCATCGCCATGTCTGGAATGTGCCAAGCTCATCATACAGGCCGGAATAGAGCGCGTGGTATTCAATGAACTGTATAGAATAACCGATGGCATAGAGTTACTGAACCGTGCCGGAGTTGAATGTGTGCACATCGAGAATCTCTAAGTAAACCTATGAAACCTTTTTATAAGCGCGCCTATGTATGGGCGCCTTTGATTATAGCGCTTGCCTTGACTTCGGGATTTATCGGCGCCAAATTTTTCGGTAACGGCTCTAATGACGAACGCCTGTCAAAACTGTCATCTGTAATTGAGATCATCGATGACAACTATGTAGATGTAGTCAACATCGACAGCCTGCTTGAAAAGTCACTCCCCGATCTTCTTGCCAAACTCGATCCCCACTCCGAATATATTCCGGCTACCGATCTGCAGACGGTCAATGAAGAACTCGACGGTTCATTCAGCGGTGTAGGCATATCGTTCAATATGCTCACCGACACCATCTCGGTTGTGGAAGTAATTCCGGGAGGCCCTTCGGAAAGAGCCGGACTACTTGCCGGAGACCGCATCATCACCATCAACGATTCCACTATCGACGCCTCTCAATGGAGCATGGAACAAGTGAGAAAATCACTCAAGGGCCCCAAAGGGACCAAAGTGAAATTGGGTATCAAGCGCAGCACTTCGCCCCAACTTCTCACGTTTGAAGTGATCCGTGGCGATGTACCCATGAATTCGGTAGATGCCGAATACATGCTTACACCGGAAACAGGTTATTTGAAAATCAACAAATTCGGACGCAACACATACTCCGAGTTTCTCACTGCCCTTGTCAAGCTAAAAGGACTCGGAGCCAAGGACTATGTGATAGACCTTCGTGGCAACGGCGGCGGCTACATGAACGTGGCCATACTTATGGCCAATGAATTTCTACCGGCAGGCAGCCCCATAGTGTCCACCCGCGGACGCATAATCGACAACGAATCCGGTATAGTGGCCGATGGCACAGGCTCCTTCTCCGAAGCACAGCTTGTAGTGCTGATCGATGAGTTCTCGGCCAGTTCGAGCGAGATATTCGCCGGAGCCATACAGGACAATGACCGAGGACTCTTAATCGGGCGACGCTCATTCGGCAAAGGACTTGTCCAGAATCAGATTGCCCTACCCGACAGCAGTGCCGTGCGGCTCACCATAGCCCGCTACTACACACCGTCAGGACGTTGCATACAGAAAACATATACTCCGGGCAACCGCAAAAGCTACGGCAATGAGATTGTGGACCGTTTCTACAACGGAGAGGTGTATAACGCCGACAGCGTACATCTTGACAAGACTCATGCCTATTACACCCTGACAGGACGCACGGTCTATGGCGGAGGTGGCATAATGCCCGACGTCTATGTACCGAACGACACAAGCGGAATATCTTCTTACTATATCAATGTGGTCAATGCCGGATTACTGCAAAAATTCGCTTTCACATATGCCGATGCCAACCGGTCCTCGCTACAGCGGGCCACCACCACCGATGAGGTGATAAAGATGTTGCCTTCCGATGACACACTGCTTCAGGAATTTGCCTATTATACCAGAGTTACCGGAGGCATATCGCCACGATGGTACTACATAAACATTTCGCGTGACTTGATTGTTAACCAACTGAAAGCCTTGATTGCACGCGACGCCCTCGGCATGTCATCATACTATGAAGTCATCAACCGCAGCGACCGGTCGCTCAATCGAGCCATAAAAGAATTATCGGAGGGTAATGCGCAATTTCCCATTATCCCCCGTGACACAGTCAACACGCATTGATGATATTATGGACAAAGATCATATCCGACGCCATGTCAGAGCCCGAAAAGAACTCCTTGGAAATGACGAGAGACTACAGGCTTCTGACCGTGTGATGCAGCGGCTCGAACGGTTGGCGGCATTTTTGGTAAGCGAACATATACTCGTGTATCATTCGCTTCCCGACGAGCTCGGCACACACAACCTCCTTGAAAAATGGCACACCGGCAAGCGGTTTTATCTGCCGAGAGTCAACGGGGTCAATCTTGACATATTGCCCTACGAACAGACAGGCCTTGAAATAGGCTCATTCCACATAGAGGAACCTACAGGCAATGAGTTGCACGACATATCGGAAATGGATATGATCATAGTTCCTGCCGTGGCCTACGACCGGCGCGGCAACCGCATAGGCCGTGGCAAGGGTTTCTATGACCGGCTGCTTGCCGACACTAAGGCATTGAAAATAGGGATAGCTTACGACTTCCAGCTGTTTGACGAGATATCCGCCTCCCCGCATGATGTGCCGGTGGATATAGTGATCACAGAATCACATACCATAGTAATACACCACACCTGATTGCATTGGGTTACACGCCTGTGTTTTTTGCGTCATCACAGCTATTGTGTGGGGGGAAATTATGTAGTAAATTTGCAGAGTATTTTTCCCCAATACCAAAAAATTCACACTATCCATGGTATCGATCCAGAACCTAAGCGTGGAATTCAGCGCAAAATCCCTCTTTGACAATATCAACTATGTGATCAACCGCAAGGACAAGATAGCCCTTGTGGGCAAGAACGGCGCCGGAAAGTCCACCATGCTCAAGATAATAGCAGGACTGCAGCAGCCAACATCAGGCTGCGTGGCCATACCGCAGGAGGTCACCATAGGCTACCTTCCGCAGCAAATGGAGATCAACGACACCCTTACGGTGACACAGGAAGTGCGCAAGGCATTCTCCCACATCGATGAGATGAAACAGAAACTTGATAGCATCAACGATCAGCTTGCCACACGCACCGACTATGAATCTGCCGGATACCATGATCTTATCGACCGCCTCTCATGGCTTACCGAGAGGCTTGCCATGGAGGAGAGTGACAACAGCGAGGCCGAAATGGAGAAGACCCTAATCGGATTAGGGTTCTCACGCAATGACTTCGACCGCCCGACAGCAGAATTCAGCGGCGGTTGGCGCATGCGCATCGAACTCGCCAAAATATTGCTTAAGCGCCCCGATGTGCTGCTGCTCGATGAGCCCACCAACCATCTTGACATCGAATCCATACAATGGCTCGAACAGTTTCTTACCACCAAGGCCAATGCCGTGGTGCTCGTAAGTCACGACAAAGCTTTCATCGACAACATTACCAACCGCACCATAGAGATATCGCTCGGAAAAATATATGACTACTCGGTGAACTATTCCAAGTACCTCATACTGCGACAGGAACGTCTCGAACAACAGATGCGCGCATACCAGAACCAGCAGAAACAGATACAGGACACCGAGGAATTCATAGAGCGCTTCCGCTACAAAGCCACCAAAAGCGTGCAGGTACAGAGCCGCATAAAGCAGTTGGCCAAGATCGAGCGCATCGAAGTTGACGAGATCGACACATCTCATCTCAATCTTAAATTTCCTCCGGCTCCGCGATCGGGCGACTATCCGGTGATAGCCGACAATGTAGGGAAACGATATGGTGACCATCAGGTATTCGACCATGCCACATTCACCATAAAGCGCGGTGAGAAAGTGGCATTCGTAGGTAAAAACGGCGAGGGCAAATCCACCATGGTAAAATGTATCATGAACGAGATAGACCATACGGGTACCCTCAAGACAGGCCACAATGTGAAGATCGGATATTTCGCTCAAAACCAAGCTCAGATGCTTGATGGCGAACTGACTGTATTTGACACCATCGACCATGTGGCCGTGGGTGACATACGCACCAAAATACGTGACATTCTTGGAGCGTTCATGTTTGGAGGAGAAGCCTCAGACAAAAAAGTCAAGGTGCTGTCAGGAGGAGAGAAAACCCGACTCGCCATGATCAGACTGCTTCTCGAACCGGTCAATCTGCTCATTCTTGACGAACCGACAAACCATCTCGACATAAAGACCAAGGATATACTCAAGCAGGCCATCAAGGATTTCAACGGCACTGTGATAGTGGTATCGCATGACCGCGATTTTCTTGACGGACTTGTGGAAAAGGTATATGAATTTTCAGGAGGCAAGGTACGTGAATGTCTCGGAGGCATATATGAGTTTCTTGAGAAAAAGAAACTCGACTCCCTTGCCCAACTCGAATTGTCGAAATCGCCTACCGTATCATCGAAATCTCCGTCCGAAAAAAACAAGGAGAGCAATACTGCCCCACAACCCGATAAGGCACCACGACTAAGCTATGCCCAGCAGAAAGAACGCGATAAAATAGTGAAACGGGCTCAGAAAAAAGTGGCTGATGCCGAAGCGGAGATAGCCCGCATAGAGGAAGAGATAGCACAAGTGGAAGCTACGCTCGCCTCCGGACAGTTCTGCAATGATACCATTGAGCTCCACACTTCACTGAAAAAGAAATTAGACAATGCCATGAGTGTATGGGAACTCGAATGCATGAATCTCGAGGAACTGAACTCAGAACCGGGCACCAACAATCAGTGACAGAGACTCTATGGAATTGGAAAACGCATACTTGCTGTTGAAGTAAAAACTTGCATTGACATTTCCTGTAAGGGTTGCGAAAAATGCCTTGTGGTTATAAAGCAACGCAAACCGCAAGGACAGATTGGAAGCCACTATGTCCCTGTCACCATGGGTTGATCCGCTGTAGGAATGCCGATAACCGAGCGACTGCAGACCGGTGACATTGACAAGCCACCGCCGGGGGCGTATGGCGAAATTATATCCGTAACCACCAACCGCGCAATAGTCTGTGTATCTGAACCGGTAAATATCTTCGAGCGAAGGAAGATACGATTTCATATCCTGCGGCAACGAAGAGAAATCCATATCGATACGCTGATGATTGACCGAAAGCCCCACAATAGCACTTCCGGCACTTTTCAACTGATATTTTGAAAAACAATATGCCGCAGCCTGCGAATATCTTTTATTATTGATGAAATAATACAACTGGCCGATATATGAATTATGGCGTATGTCATTAAAATTGTACGACATACGTTTGCCACCATTGTATTTGCCGAAATGCGTGATGTAGGTATCACCTGTGGTGGAAGAGTAATCGAAGCTACCGTAAATCCGTGAAGATGTGAAATTGAAATTCAGATTCTCACGATTACGCCCGGGACGTCCCAACAAGGTATTGACCTTTGCCGTATAACCCACACTCAAGGCCATGAAACTCAGATATACACCGACATCATTGTATATCTCCGAGCGTATGTGAAGCATATCGCGGGTGCGTGGTGAAAACAGAAGCATGTAACTCTCCATCCACGCATAGTTTTTAAGCATCACTTTCCAGTTACGTCCGGTACCCACCACATAAGCGGAGTCATAGGAATTGAACACACGATCGCCCCAGTTATACACATTCACCACAAACCGTGGAAACTTCGGATAATTTATACCGGGATCATTTATGCGGCCGCCGTTGTCTATAAGCTGACGGTACCATGGCCTATCGTCTGCACCATTGACCGCTGTGGAATCACCCGAAACTGTTTCTGTAGCCAAAGGCTCCGCCCATACCTCTACAACATGAGCCATTGTCATAAAAGCGACAATGGCAACACGCCATATATGGGTCGAGACTTTCATGCAGTGAAACTGATTTCACCACAAAAATACAAAATCCGGTCAGAACATAGGGGCGAAAGGAGCAGATATCTCCATAAATTTGTTTATTTCGCCAACTTTATCGTTATACTTCGCCGTGTCGAGTTTTCTTACAGGCGCTCCCTTGCGGAAGTCACACTTTTTAAGATCAATGTAATAAGTACCGTAATTGGTGATTATATCGAAATAATACCTGAGATCACGGATATTGGCAAATGACCGCCACTGAGTCGAAGAAACATTAGGCTCATCTTCCACTATATATTCGTATGGCACCGATACATTGTTGAGAATGCTACGGGTTATGACGAATCCCAGATCGGCATCGGCTGTTTTCTTCACATGAGTGTCAAAGAAATATCCTCTCGCAAACCTGTCGGAACTGCGTACAGTGCCGGGGAGCATGTTACGTCCGCCCACAGCTTTCCAATAATCATTTATCGCAGTCATGGCCGGATACTGCGGATCATTGGTCATTACAAGCATATCCTGCCCTTCATATATGTTAAGATTGCCGGCATCGAACTCAAACACCGCACACTTCCCCGACGCATCAGTCACTCCCCAGTGCAGAGCCGACACGGTACCGCCGTCAAACGTGGCCCCGGAGATGGTGAAGTCATGCTCGCGGAGCACAGCCACCACTTCATCGGTAGTGGCATTCATGTCAAGCAGCCATGCCACAAACACAGCCAGTGACATAGGAGGACGTCCCTGAGTGCTTTCATTGACATAAACCGATCCTTTACAGAACAGCCCGTTGATCACCAAGCCTTTTTCATTCATACCTTCGGTGACACCTCCGTCATATCCCACGGCATAGACCGCACCGTATTTCGATGTCCATTCCACAGCTCCGGGAGTGACATTACCCATCTTATGTATGCCGCGCGGGTACACGTAAAGATTGGTTGGTATAGGCGTTTTCCAATCAAGAGACCGGCCCACAATGCGCAGATCGCCGTCTCCCACATAAAGTATCCTCGAACAGGCATACGACGATATTCCTCCGAGCGACATAACGGCCGCCAATACTGTAATAAAAAAGTATTTCATAATGTAAAACTTGCTATGGTTTGACATTAAAAACGCGCCTCTCAGCCAAAGTGTTCTGTCGCACACAGCCTTATAGCTCAAAGATTGATATAAATATCTCCAAAAGTCAACCAAATGGGAATACCGTCGGGACGTATCCCGATATTTTTTCGTAAATTTGCAGCCGGTCTGACGTCAGGCCTCCATTATATACGACAATGTTACTCAGCAACTCCATATCAAATTTCGGCAAATACTGCCTGTTCATGCGGAGAGTCTTCGGACGTCCGAATAAATGGAATGTATTTTACAGCCGCACCATATTCGAAATCAACAAACTCGGTGTGGATTCCATACAGCTTGTGATAATAATATCGCTTTTCATCGGCTCGGTGATAGCCATACAGATGCAGTACAACATAGCATCTCCTCTCATTCCGAGCTACACTGTAGGTCTCGCCACCCGTGACATAGTGCTGCTCGAATTCTCCAACTCCATTCTCTGCCTGATACTTGCCGGCAAAGTGGGCTCCAACATAGCCTCGGAGATCGGCACCATGAGGGTGACCGAACAGATTGACGCCCTTGACATAATGGGAGTCAACTCAGCCAACTTCCTTGTACTTCCAAAAGTGATAGGCTTCGTGCTGTTCATGCCTGTATTGGTAGCTTTCTGCATAGCCACCTCACTGCTCGGAGGCTACCTGGTGGCTGTGTTCACCGACATCATAACCGTGTCACGGTATGTCTATGGACTTCAGGCTTTCTTTCAGGAATGGTATGTGTGGTACGGACTTATCAAATCGCTCTTTTTCGCTTTCGTCATAAGCACAGTGGCTTCATATTTCGGATATTACGTAAAGGGCGGAGCTCTTGAGGTAGGAAAGGCAAGCACAAATGCCGTGGTGTCGAGCAGCATACTGATACTGCTCCTTGATGTGGTACTGACTAAACTCCTGCTACAATGATCGAAGTAAAAAATCTGACCAAATCATTTGACGGCAAGACCATACTCCATGATGTCAATGCCACATTCTACACCGGCAAGACCAACCTTATCATCGGACAGAGCGGATCAGGAAAAACAGTGCTGATGAAGTCCATAGTAGGACTGGTAACTCCTGAAAAAGGAGAAATACTCTACGACGGGCGCGACCTGCTTAAAATGGACTCCGAACAGATAAAACTACTTCGACAGGAGATCGGCATGCTTTTCCAGGGTTCGGCACTTTTCGATTCGGAGACTGTGCTCGGCAATGTCATGTTTCCATTGGTAATGTTCTCCGACATGACCCGTGACGAAATGATGCAGCGAGCCCGATTCTGCATAGAACGCGTAAACCTCAAAGGCGCCGAGGACAAATATCCCTCCGAAATATCGGGTGGCATGCAGAAACGTGTGGCCATAGCCCGCGCCATAGCCCTCAACCCCAAATATCTTTTCTGCGATGAGCCAAACTCCGGACTCGATCCCCGCACCTCCATTCTCATCGATGAACTGCTGAAGGATATAACCCACGAGTACAACATCACCACCATAATCAACACCCACGACATGAACTCCGTGCTCGGAATTGGAGAAAACATAGTGTTCATCAATCACGGCCGAAACGAGTGGACAGGCAACAAAGAGGATATATACCGCTCGCCGAGCAAGGCGCTCAACGATTTCGTGTTTGCCAACGAGCTGTTCAAAAAAGTGCGCGATGCCGTGCTCCGCACGTAATTACACACCCCATCGGCACAAAACACACTTATACTTATATATTTTCTCTCATACCCCTGCTATATAGAAGTATGAACAAACGTAACCTTGACCGGGACAATATCGATTTCGGCAACGGTAAGATAGGGTCTTTGTTCAGGGCGCTGTTTTTTCCGACCCTCATAGGAATGATATTCAACTCCATTCTTACCGTGATCGATGGGATATTTGTCGGACGCGGAGTCGGAGCTGACGGTATTGCCGCTGTAAACATAGTGGCACCGCTATTCATGGTCTGTACCGGAATAGGACTAATGTTCGGCATAGGGTCATCTGTAATAGCAAGTATCAGACTTTCTGCAAACGACATCAAAGCTGCCCGTATAATTATGTCACAGGCATTTATCGTGGGCATGATCATTATCGGCACACTATGTGTCTTGTGCTGTATGTTTTCGGAACTGACACTCGATATGCTCGGTTGCAGTCCACGTCTGGCAGATAAAGCCATTTCATATATGCTATGGCTGCTTCCGGGCCTGCCGTTTCTATTCATTGAGTGCATAGGCATGATGCTTATACGCCTCGACGGATCACCACGATACGCCATGTGGATACAGGTTGTTGCCGCGACTATCAACATTATTCTTGACTGGTACATGGTATTCCCCCTCAAATGGGGCGTTACTGGAGCGGCGATAGCCACATCTATTGCCTGCATAATAGGAGGTACGATGGTGATAGGATATTTCCTTTGGCACTCCGACAAGTTAAGATTCTACCGGCTTAAAATATCTGTCACTTCCCTGCTTCTGACCTTGCGCAACACCGGATATATGATCAAAATCGGATTTGCCACATTCCTTACCGAACTTGCCATGAGCATAATGATGCTTACAGGCAACTACATGTTTCTGACACTGCTTGAAGAAGAGGGTGTGGCCGCATTTGCTGTTGCATGCTACCTGTTTCCCATCGTATTCTCCATAAGCAATGCCGTAGCGCAATCAGCACAGCCTATCATTAGTTTCAATTACGGAGCAGCAAGTTACAACCGTGTGGGCCGGGCGCTGAAAGTATCGCTGTCCACCGCCATCATATGCGGAATCCTAATCAGCATACTTTTATGGCTTGGCGCTCCATATATTACAGGAATGTTCCTCAGCCCAGATGAAACGGCCTATAATATAGCATCAGACGGTTTGCCGCTATTTTCCACATGCGCCATATTCTTTGCTGTCAACATAGCATTCATAGGCTATTACCAGAGCATCGAGAAAGCCGCTATCTCTACGATCTATACCTTACTGCGTGGTATAGTGATCCTTGTCCCCTGCTTCATATTGCTGCCACTCATCACAGGCACTTACGGGCTGTGGCTTGCAATACCGGTTGCGGAGTTTCTGACATGTGCCCTCATAGTAACCATCTATCTGAGACATCGGACCAGATATCAATAACAACACCATAGGCTTTGACATAACATAGGCTGCGCATAGTGCGCAGCCTATGTTATGTCATTCATAAAAGGCACCTAAAGTGCCGTAGGTCACAATTATTCTTCGGTGTTTTTCTCTTCGTAGTCCTTGAGGAGTTTTTCCTGAACATCGCCGGGAACAAGTTCGTAGGAAGCAAACTTCATGGTAAACGATGAGCGGCCGCCGGTGATCGAACTTAGCGCTGTGGAATAACTGGCCATCTCTTTCAGAGGCACCTTGGCCGATATCTTTTCAAAACCGTTCTCGCTCGCCATACCCATGATTATGGCGCGGCGTCCCTGAAGGTCACTCATCACATCGCCCATCACATCGCCCGGAACCATGACTTCAACATCATACACAGGTTCGAGCACCTTGGGGTTGGCATTGCGGAATGCCTCGCTGAAAGCATTGCGTCCTGCCAGACGGAAAGATATCTCATTGGAATCCACCGGGTGCATCTTACCGTCATAGATACATACACGCACATCACGTGCATACGATCCGGTAAGAGGACCTTGCTCCATACGGTCCATCAATCCTTTGACTATAGCCGGAATGAATCGGGTATCGATGGCACCGCCTACTATGCAGTTGCACACTACAAGTTTGCCGCCCCATTGCAAAGGTATCTCCTGCGTGTCACGCACATTCATCTTAAACTCCTGATTGCCGAAACGGTATGTGTCAGGCGCAGGCATTCCCTCGGTATAAGGCTCTATGATAATATGTACCTCACCAAACTGTCCGGCACCGCCCGACTGCTTTTTGTGACGGTAGTCGGCGCGCGAAGCCTTGGTTATGGTCTCGCGATAAGGAATCTTGGGCTCTTCGAATATTATGGGAAGCTTATCATTGTTTTCCACACGCCATTTAAGTGTACGCAGATGGAATTCACCCTGTCCTGAAAGTATGGTCTGCTTAAGTTCTTTTGACTGCACCACTTCCCATGTGGGATCCTCCTCGTGCATGCGGGTAAGGATCACCGAAAGTTTTTCGGCATCACTTTCCGTCACCGGACGAATGGCTCTCTGATACTTGGGAGCGGGATATTTTATGAAATCAAACGCATAGTCGCAGCCTTTTTCATTGAGAGTGTTGCCTGTACGCACATCTTTCAGTTTAACAGTGGCACCTATGTCGCCTGCACACAACTTGTCAACCTGGGTCTTTATCTGACCGCACACACAATAAATCTGTGCTATGCGTTCCTTGCTGTCTCGGCTCACGTTGTCAAGGTCCACACCGGGAGTGAGTGTGCCTGACATCACTTTGAAATAGCTGACTTCGCCTATGTGCGGCTCCACGGTGGTCTTGAACATAAACAGGCTTAGAGGACCGTTGCTGTCGGGCTTTACCTCATCGCCGGCAGTGTTGACCGGCGCGGGCATATCCTCTACAAACGGCACTACATTACCAAGGAATTCCATCATGCGGCGAACGCCCATGTCCTTTTCAGCACATACACAGAACACAGGATATATCGAACGGTCAACCAAACCCTTGCGGATACCTTCGCGCATCTCGTCCTCGGTCAGGTGTCCCTGGTCGAAAAACTTCTCCATCAGTGTCTCGTCATTTTCGGCAGCTGCCTCCACAAGTTTCTGGTGAAGGTCGAGAGCCCGCTCCATCTCCTCTTCGGGTATATCTTCGATTGTCGGCACACCGCCTTCGGGTCCCCACGAGTATTTCTTCATCAGCAGCACATCGATCATGGCATTGAACGACGGTCCGGTAGAGAGCGGATACTGCACAAGCACAATCTTGTTGCCGAATATATCCTTCATCTGCTCCACCACATTCTCGAAATCGGCTTTTTCGCCATCAAGCTGATTGAGAGCGAAGAGCACCGGCTTATGAAGCGACTGAGTGGTGCGGAATATATTCTGCGTGCCGACCTCCACTCCATACTGGGAATTGATCACAATCACACCTGTATCGGTCACATTAAGAGCGGTTATGGCATTGCCCACGAAATCATCGGCTCCGGGACAGTCAATCACATTGAGCTTCTTGTTTAAGAACTCGGCATAAAAAATTGTGGAAAACACAGAGTAACCATACTCTTTTTCCACCGGAAAATAATCGCTCACGGTATTCTTTCCGAGAACAGTGCCGCGACGTTTTATAACTCCACACTCGTAAAGCATCGCTTCGGCGAGTGTGGTTTTACCGGAGCCTTTGCTACCAAGCAAGGCTATGTTCTTGATTTCATTGGTTTGATAAACTTTCATGTTATCAGATAGTTTAAGAATGAATATTAGATTTCATCGTGAAAAAAGTGGTTGTGACCGCTTTTTCCGAGCGCAAAGTAGAAATTATTTTTCATTTTAGGGCAATCACAAAATATGTTGTGTAACATACTTTTCATTTTCATCGCTGCCAATCCGGTTATATCGGCAAAAATGGCTAACTTTGGCACAATTTTTGCAGATAATTGTTTTATTAAGAGTAAAAAAAGATTGTAACCAGAAATGAGCGACAAGAAAGAACACATATTTTCATTGGGGCAGATCAACATTGACCTTTCGGCCACTGAAGAATTGCCATCACCCAATGACCTTCCTATATTACCCACCCGTGATCTGGTACTGTTTCCGGGCGTGACTTTCCCCATCACCCTCGGACGGGAATTATCGATCCGTACAGCCGAATTTTCCGAAAAGACCCACCGCCCGATAGGCATAGTGTGCCAGATAGACTCATCGGTGGAGACACCCTCCATTCCTTCCGATCTTTATGACAAAGGAGTGCTCGGTGTGGTGATGAAGATATTTGACATACCCGATGGCCCCAAGACCGCCATAGTGCGATGCACGAGCAAATTCGCCATTACCGGTGCCGGAAGCCGGAAGAATACGGCCAATGTGGAATTTCTGCCGGAAGATGCCATAAGTTCCGAAAAAGAGATAACCGCTCTGGCATCACAGATAAAGGATACAGCCCACAGCATCGTAAAACGCATGTCGGGAGAAGGTAGTGGTGGCGAGTTTCCGTTTGACATAGACAGCATAGAAAACCCGGCGCTGCTCATAAACATGATCGCATCGCACACTCCATGCGAAACCTCACTCAAACAAATGATGCTTTCGTCCGGAAATGTTTCCGAGCGTGGCATGATGCTCTTGTCGGAACTGGCAAAAAACGACGAACTGGCAAAAATAACCAACGACATACGCGAACGCACCAAATACAGCCTCACCGAAAACCAACGCATGCACTTCCTGCAACACCAGATGGAAGTACTCCGTCAGGAAATATACGGCGATGAGGACGATGACGTCTCACGCCTGCGCCAGCGGGCAGAGACAATAACAATGCCCGACGACGTAAAAAACACATTCGACCGAGAACTCGGAAAACTCGGGCGCCTCAACCCGCAGACCCCCGACTATTCGGTTCAATACTCCTACCTCGACCTGCTTGTAAGCCTGCCATGGGACAAATCAGACCCCATAACCACCAATCTCATAGAGGCCGAAGATATCCTAAACGCAGATCATTTCGGACTTGAAAAGGTGAAAGAACGCATACTTGAACAGCTTGCCGTGATGATGAACACCCCCGACGGCAAGTCGCCGATAATATGCCTGGTAGGTGCACCCGGAGTAGGCAAGACCTCGCTCGGCCAGTCAATAGCCCGATCACTCGGCCGCAAATACCAGAGAGTATCGCTTGGCGGCCTCCACGACGAATCGGAACTGCGCGGACACCGCCGCACATACATAGGCGCCATGCCCGGACGCATCATCGATGCCATGCGCCGTGCAGGTTCAAACAACCCGATCCTGCTCCTCGATGAGATAGACAAAATAGGCCACGACGGCAAAAGCGACCCGTCGGCCGCCCTACTCGAAATTCTCGATCCGGAGCAGAACTGCCGCTTCCACGACAACTATGTAGATGTGGACTATGACCTGTCGAAAGTGCTATTCATTGCCACAGCCAACACACTGTCAACGCTGTCACAACCCCTGCTTGACAGAATGGAGATCATAGATATTTCCGGATATCTTCAGGAGGAAAAAGTGGAGATAGCCCGGCGCCATCTCATACCGCGTGTGCTTAAGGCAAACGGATTCACCGAAAACGCCATCAAATTCGAGACCGCAACCATAAATGCCATAATAGAAGGATATACCTCTGAAAGCGGTGTAAGGCAGTTAGAAAAAAAGATCGCGGCGATAGTGCGAAAACTCGTTCTGAAAAAGATGCGCGGCGAACGTGTGTACCGCAAAATAAAACCAACACATCTGCACGAACTTCTCGGCACTGCGCCTTACATACGAGACCGCTACGAAGGCAACGATTATGCCGGAGTGGTAACAGGTCTGGCCTGGACCGCCGTGGGTGGCGAGATTCTATATGTGGAATCATCGTTGGCAAAAGGCAAAGCCGAAAAACTGACACTCACCGGCAATCTTGGCGATGTAATGAAAGAATCGGCCATCATAGCCCTGCAGTACGTAAAAGCACATGCCTCGGAATACGGCATCGACGAAAAAATATTCGACAGCTATTCCCTGCATATCCATGTGCCGGAAGGAGCCATTCCCAAGGACGGCCCGTCGGCAGGAGTAACCATGGTCTCTTCCATAATATCGGCTCTCACACAACGGAGAGTACGTGAACGCATAGCCATGACCGGCGAGATAACCCTGCGTGGCAAAGTATTGCCAGTAGGCGGTGTGAAAGAAAAAATTCTTGCGGCAAAACGCGCCGGAATCAACACCATAGTGCTTTCGACTCATAACCGCAAAGACATCGATGATATCACCCCCGTGTATCTTGAGGGGCTTGAATTCATTTATGTCAATGACATAAGCGAAGTGATCGACAATGCTCTTCTCCAAGAGAAAGTGGTCAATCCCAAGACATTTACCTGAAACAAACAACATTAACCCATAGATGCTCCGCCACTGAATGATTCGGTGGCGGAATTGTATGCAACAATATTAAAGAAATATTTCCGTAATTATATCTTTTTGTGTATTTTTGCGCCTGTTACTTACACAACAAAAATCATATCCAATAATTAAACATAATAAAGTATGGAAACCCGTAAGTTGAAAATCAGAGACTTGACTATGCGCGACGGACAGCAGTCGCTGTTTGCCACCCGCATGAGCCAGGCCACAATCGACCGATTGCTCCCCTACTATGAAAATGCAGGATTTTATATAATGGAAGTCTGGGGCGGTGCCGTACCCGACTCAGTGATGCGTTATCTTGATGAATCACCTTGGAACCGTCTGCGCAAAGCAAGCGAGGCCATGAAAGGCAAATCGCTTCTGTCGGCATTGTCACGCGGACGTAACCTATTCGGCTACGTACCCTACCCCGACAGTGTGCTCGAAGGATTTTACAAGGAAGCTATAAAAAACGGCCTCAACGTGATGCGCATATTCGATGCCCTCAATGACATCGACAACGTCAAGGAATCCATACGCCTGATCAACCAACTCGGAGGCATAGCCGACGGCGCTGTGTGCTATACTGTGGACCCCAAAGACGAAACCCCGCAACCGACCGGCTTCGGGGCAAGACTCAAATCACTATTCGGTGGCGGCCCCTCCGCTCCTGAAAAAATATTCACCGATGAATATTTCGTAGAAAAAGCCAAGGCCATGGAAGCGCTCGGCGCCAAGATCATAACACTCAAGGATATGGCCGGTCTGGTCAATCCGCTGCGCGCCGCATCGATCATCTCGCGCCTCAAAGCCGAAATAAAGGTTGATATCGACTTCCACACACACTGCACCCCGGGCTACGGTCTGGCCTCATCAGTGATGGCCATGCTCCACGGCGTGGATATCCTTGACACCAACATATGGTGGTTCGGTGGCGGCTCCGCCGCTCCGGCTCTCGAACTCATCTACATATTCGCCAATCGTATGGGCATAGAGGTAGATGTCAACATGGAAGCCGTAGGCAAGATACGCAACGAACTTCTCAACGCACGCAAGGACCTGGCCGAATTTGATCTCGTCAAGGAGATGCCGATAGAATTCGATCCCCTCACCGACCGGATTCCCGACAACATATCAGCCCAATTCGACAAGGCCATAGCCTGCGCAAAAGCCAACGATGAAGAGGGACTTCTGTCGGCATGTCATGCCATAGAGGAATATTTCGGCTTCCCCAAGCCCAATGAATTGGTTAAAAATGCCGAAGTTCCCGGCGGTATGTACTCCAACATGGTAGCCCAGCTCAAAGCCCTTCAGGCATCAGACCTTCTTGACGATGCCATGCACCTGATTCCCAAGGTGCGCCGCGATGCCGGTCTGGTACCGCTGGTGACACCCACCAGCCAGATCGTAGGCAGCCAGGCGGTCAGCCTTGCCATGGACCGCAAGAAAGGCAATCCTGATTATTCCAACGCTTCCAACCAGTTCATCTCGCTCATAAAAGGTGAATACGGCCACACCCCTGTAGCCATAGACCCTGCGTTCCGTGAAAAGATCACAGGTAGCGCCCAGGAACATCCCTACGATGTATCGGCCTATAAGAAACCCGAAAATCCCGTTCTTGAAGACCTCGGCGGTGTACCTCTCGCCGCAAACGAAGAGGAATACCTGTTGCTGGAACTTCTCCCCTCGGTGGCCAACGGATTCCTTCGTCGCCGCCGCACTGAGGAATTCAACGCCAAAAACGCCCTGAAACAGGCCGAAGCACAAAAGAAAGAAGCCGCAACTCCGAGCCAGCCTCAAGAACCCATAACCGGCGAAGTGCTGTCAGCTCCTATGGGCGGACGTATCATTCAGGTCAACGTCAAACCCGGACAAAAAGTGAAAGCCGGCGAAATACTGCTCGTGTATGAAGCCATGAAGATGGAAAACGACGTTGCCGCTGAAAAGGACGTCGTGATCAAACGCATATTCGTAAAACCCGATGACGTGGTAGGCACCGAAGCTCCGCTCATCGAATTCGCCGACTGAATACAAACTCCCCATAAATCACATACAGCTTACATCGCAAGCCGGGGAACAAAATAAATGCCTGCAAATTTGGCCATTACAGAAATAATGGCTAAATTTGCAAGCCATTACAGATTATCGCCTTACCAGCGTAATTCATAACATTTTGATTAACAATACTATATTAGTACTAAAATGAAAAAAGATATCCATCCTTCCACCTATCGTGAAGTTGTATTCAAAGACATGTCAAATGAAGAAATCTTCATTACCCGCTCAACTATTGCAACTAAGGAAACTATCGAAGTAGATGGCGTAACATACCCCTTGGTGAAACTTGAAATCACCAGCTCCTCACACCCGTTCTTTACCGGCAAGCAGAAGCTCGTTGACACCGCAGGCCGCGTTGACAAGTTCATGAGCCGCTACGGCAACCGCAAGAAAAAATAAAACTAACGATTCTACCATAATCCCACATTAAGGGCGCCCGACTAACACTCAGGCGCCCTTAATTTTTGTAACCGGCTATTTTTTTTACGGTATCCGGGGACTTTGCTGCGGATTCAAAACGTATATACTAAATTTACCGACAATAAGTGTTCGGAATGGTTATACGATGGCACTAAAACGATTGAGTTCTCCGATGTGGAGGTATTCCAGTTAAACCATCGCTGATATAACGGCAATAACCAGTAACCTATCCTTGCCGACAGAATACCGATACCGGCACCTGCGATAACATCATTAAACCAATGCCGGCCATTGTAAAGGCGAAGAAATGCGACTCCGGTAGCAACAGTATAAGCCCCTACCCCTGCAACCGTTCCATACTCCTCCCTGACCAATTCAGCGCCGGTAAAAGCTGTAGCAGTGTGTCCTGACGGAAACGAATTTTTTGTTCCGGAATCGGGACGCGGTTCTTTCGCAAGACTTTTTGTTGTATTAACAATGGCCGCCATACTTAAATAAGATGTTAATCCCACAGCCAACCGTTCTTTAAATGAATGTTTGGATTTTACGCCTATGAAACCGAGCCCCAAATAAGATGCGACAGGCAGATACTGCACATAATCATCTATACGTAAATAATGATCTCCCCGCAGATTATCCATACCATCTTTTATTGTGTTGTTCAATCTTTTGAAGTCTTTATTACAAGCACCAAATGAACCAACCGCAATCAAAGTGGCAGGAAGTATCAGCTGAGTCGCTTTAAATGACTTTGCTGAATTGTTGGAAGAGACTGAATCTTTCTGACACAAGACAATCATATCACTCCGATTATCCGCGCTGTAAGCATAAATAGGCTGCAACAAAGCAGCCAATAGCAATGTTGAGGCTATAAGGCTTTTAGGGTGAAAATTTACTTTCATCGGCATTCTTTTTATGCGAATGCCAATGTTAATCTCAGATTCCAAACGGGTACGAAACATGGGCGTCACTGCCCAGAATGCACCCGTCGGAAATGGTGGAATAAACGACAAGTCACGCCCATGCCTATACATGGACATTTACAACTTGTTCCCGTTTATCCTAAATGAAGTTTCCGACGTTTCATTCTGATTGGAACAAATAGCAAACGCTATTAAACTATGATTTGGAGTCCTCTGACCCTCTTATTGTACTGCAAAAATACGCAATTATGTCGTTATTGTCAAATAGGCCGGAATAAAAATGTCCGTGCCTAATTAAGGCACGGACATTTTTGGTTGCGCTATTTTATGATTAGGCAGGCTCAATCCTTGTGAGCGGGAATATCCTGAGGCAGTTTCGCCTTGGCAGGATTATTTATACCGTCGCGCTGAAGCAGAGCGTCGATCGTGGGGTCTTGACCGCGGAAACGGCGATACAGTTCCGCCGGGTGCTCTGTGCCACCTTTCATGAGTATGTTGGTGCGGAATTCATTGGCACTCTTCTCATCAAAAATACCATTTTCGAGGAACTTGGCAAATGCATCGGCATCGAGCACCTCGGCCCATTTGTAACTGTAATAGCCTGCGGCGTAACCGCCACCGAAAATGTGGCTGAACTGCGGCGACACGGCCGTACCGTCTATCGGATCGAACATAGCCACTGACTTGCCGGCTTTATTCTCAAACTCTACGGCATCGTCCACAGGCTCAGTGATTGTGTGCCATGCCATATCGACGTAGCCGAAATTGAGCTGACGCAGGCACTGATAGGCAGCGCCAAACTGCGACGAAGTCACAATTTTGTCAACGAGATTCTGCGGTATGGCCTCACCGGTCTGGTAATGGCGGGCAAAGCCGTCAAGAAATTCTTTCTGCGTCAGATAATTCTCATTGAACTGCGACGGCAACTCCACAAAGTCTCTATACACATTAGTGCCCGAAAGAGAAGCATACTTAGTGTCTGCGAGCAGCCCGTGAAGAGCATGTCCGAATTCATGCAGGAATGTCTCCACCTCATATGGAGTGAGCAACGAAGGCTTCGATTCTGTAGGCTTGGTGAAGTTCATCACTATCGATACATGAGGACGCGAGTTTTCACCATCGTCAGTAATCCACTGGGGCTTAAACTCTGTCATCCACGCTCCGGGACGCTTGCTGTCACGCGGAAAGAAGTCGGTATATATTACTCCGAGATACGATCCGTCCTTGTCCTTAACCTCAAATGCCTTTACATCGGGGTGATATATCTGTATATCCTTATTTTCCACAAATGTAAGACCATAGAGTTTGGTAGCGAGTCCGAACACGCCCTGTATCACATTATTTAGCTCGAAATAAGGACGTAAGGCCTCTTCGTCATAGTCATACTTGGCATTCTTCAGTTTATTGGAGTAATAGCTGTAGTCCCAAGGCATTATTGTCACAGGAGTACCCTCCAATCCGGAAGCAAACCCGGCAATCTCCTTGAATTCGGCTTTCTGCGCCGGAACATAGGCATCACGTAGTTCATCAAGAAGTTTATAGACATTGGCTGGTTTTTCAGCCATGGTATTCTGGAGCGAATAATCGGCATACGTGGCAAAGCCAAGCAGATTGGCTATAAGGCGACGCTTGTCGGCTATCTGTTTCAGCACATCTACATTGGAATATTCGCCCTTGAGATTACGACCGCTGTAAAGACGATACATCTTTTCGCGCAAATCTCTGCGGGTGGAATATTTCATAAATGCCATATATGTGGGCTGGGCAAGCGTGAACAGATATTCGCCATCGCGCCCCTTATCCTTGGCCGCAAGGGCTGCTGCCTCCACCACCCCCTCGGGCAGACCGGCGAGGTCATCGGCAGTAAGCCATATCTCGTAAGTGTTCAACTCCTTAAGCACATTCTGGCCAAACAGAGTGGAAAGCTCACTCAGTTCGGCACTGAGTCTGCGGTATGTCTCACGGTCTTCTCCCTCGAGAAGCGCACCGCTGTTTACGAAACTGTCATATGTCCGCTTAAGCAGCATCTGGTCTTCGGCGTCGAGATTGAATTTATCCCTATTGTCATATACCTGCTTTATCTTTGCCCACAGACGCGGATTAAGAGATACAGTGGTGGCGTAATCGCTCAACTTGGGTGTCACGCGCATGGTCAGCTCCATCATCTGGTCATCGGAAAGTGCCGATACAAGAGGATAAAACACATTGAGCACGCGGTCAAGCTCCTTGCCGGAATTTTCAAGAGCCACGATAGTGTTGTCAAAATCAGGCACGGCCCGGTTGTTGCAAATAGCCTCGACCTGCTCAAGAGCCATTTTTATGCCTCGGTCTATGGCCGGCTCGTAATCCCCTATGGAGATTTCATTGAACGGCACTGTGGAATGCAACGTGCTGAATTCGCTGAACAATGGATTTTCTGCTTTACCCATAAGTGCTATTGATAATGCTAATACAGTGGTTAATAATTTTTTCATATATTGTTTATTGTGTTGTTGTTTTCATCAAGAGGCCGCATTGACTACCGCATCGGCAACTATGTCGATCATAAGCGGATCCACCCCAAGAGCCTCTATACGGCTCCGGTCGGCGTCAATATTTTTCTCAAAATCGGACGGTGCAGTCATACGGTAATATCTAACAGCTTCGTCATAACGGCCCATAGCCATCATCAGATGACCATAGTTGAGATAATCAGTCGATGACGGTGAGCCTGAGAGCACTTTGGCATAATATTTCTCACTACGCTCATAATCGCCTTTCATCAACGCACACCAGGCTATCGGCCGCAGAGCCTTGCCCGAGTCAGGATCAAGGAATTCGACCTTGAAATAGCATTTTAGCGCATTGTCATAATCTCCGGATTCGACATAGCAATGCCCCATGCTCAGAGCGAGAGAGGCATCAGAGGGTTTAGCGGCCGCTACCTTTTCGAAATAAGCCAGAGCTTTCTGCGGGTTACCGGTCATTTTATAACAATATGCTATGCGGCGAAGTGTCCACAGACTGTCGGGGCGCATCAGTTCGCTGCGCAGATACATATCGAGCGCCTCGCCGAACAATCCGGCCTGCTGCCTGCAGTAACCGGCTTTCTGATACACCTGTGCATCGGCACCGCCACGTGACAGAATCAAAGAGAACAGCTCAGAAGCCTCGGTGTAATATTTGTATTTAAAATAAAATTCGGCTACTACCCTGACCGGTTCCACATCTCCGAGGGTCGGACTAATAATGCCCACAGCCGCAAGATTGATGGGCGATGCGAACGGGTTGACAAACTCGCCCTTGCGTCTGAACAGTTTAAAGAACCGGTAGAGGTCCTGCACATACTTGTTGGCTACATTTTCACGCGATACAGCCTCGGGATTGAGTTCCGAATTGCGCAGTTCCGACATGTGATTGACCTGCATCTGAAACTGTTCAAACATCATTCGGCGGTTAGACGCCGGCAACTGATCCATGGTCATGAGTATCGAATATTTGTCGCTGTCACACATGGTTGGTGTCGCCGATATTATATTGCCTAGATCGGTGGCTATATTGCCGAGAATCCTGCTCACGGAACTGTGCTCAGGATAGAACGGCAGGAACCAGTTGGATATCTCATGAAAAAACGGAAATGATTTGAGATTGGAGAAAGTGCTCATCATCACATCACCGCCCGACATCTGCAAATCATTAAGTTGCTGCAACTTATCTGACAGCCCCGATTTATCGAACAATTCGGCCCATTCGGGATTTTCCTCCGACAGCGACAGTTCGTCGATGCTCTCCATTTCCGACACGATCTTGTTGATATTCGGACGCAACTTTATTATCTGCGGTATGATCTCCTCTGTCATGGTGCGGCTTATACGCTCTGTGTCACGTGCACGGACAAACTCAAGGAAAGCCATTTTGAAATCGGCTTCCCATTCCTTACGGTCGGTCACCGCGTTGAATACATCATGAAATTTCTTTCCTGAAAGCCCGTCACGATTAACCCACACAGCAAGAAGCATGGCACACAGAGCCTTTACTTCCAGATGCGGGACGCCCGAAAGATAATAACGGGCCAACAGCACCATACGCCTCTCATCATAGTATTCAAGCGCACCGAGCATAACTGCAGAAAGCACCAATTCCTTGAAATAAAGCGGCAACGATTCATCGGTTGCTATTCCGGTCAGAACGTCCTCATCTTCAGCCGTGAGCGGAGATGTTGTCCATACCACATCAAATATACGGCCGGCCATTCGCTCTATTGTCTCATTTTCTGAGACATCAGCATCGGGCTTACCCAGATACTTCATGCTTATACTGTTGTATAGCTTCCTGTATCCGGCAACCAATGACAATATCGAAGAGTCAGACTGCAAGCGCTCGTATCGCAGTTTGCTGAAATACAATTTAGATGAATCCTCTATCTGGCTCTGACGCAATATCGATGCCGAGACAGACAGTATGTCATTACTTATCTGCGACATCTGCTGCGCACGCGACGGATCGGTGACTCCCGACAGAGCATACCGTTGCAGATAACCGAAACTTTCCTTTATGGTTGCGATACGCTGATTGATAGTCCATGGCACACGTGCGGCCGAGGCCATTGCTTCCAGTTCGCTAATAGCGCCAAGTATTTTGTTACGGGAAAGATGCTCCTTTACCCGGTTTTCTATGGTCAATAAATCGGAATGCGTCATTTATAGCATGTTTATAATACAAAAATACATTATTTTTCTCACAAATACCGTGCCACTGTCCGCCAACAATGACCGATTTAGTTATTTTTATTAATTTTGCCGTGAGATGGCACATACAGATGATCACATATTTGAATGGGTACATGAACACATTCATGACGATGTCAACCGGCTTTTGCTTAAGTATGGCAAAGACCCGGCTTTGCGTTATGCTATCCTGCAGATCGACTGCCGCAAAAGAGCATCGGCAAAACTCGGACTTACCCTGCAGTGTCCTCGCTTCCGGTTCCCTACTCTACTCTCTGCCGAGCAAGCCACTTCCGATGCCTTAGCGAAATTCCACAGTTCGCTCATTGCTCCCGGATCAGATGTGATCGATATGACATGCGGATTGGGTATCGACACCTTTGCCATGGCTCGGCACTGCAGATCGGTAACAGCCTGCGAGATAAACAGGGAAATTGCCGAAACCGCATCGGCCAATGCCACTGCACTCGGTCTGCATAATGTGAATATAATAAACTGCGACAGCACCGAGTTTCTACAGACACCATCACTCAATGCCGATGTGATATTCGCCGATCCCGCCCGACGGGGACAGGGAGGCAAACGCCTGTTTGCCCTCGCCGACTGTAGCCCCGACGTCTCCGTATTGTTAGACCGCATGCTTGATATTGCACCCACTGTCATAATAAAGGCATCGCCAATGCTCGATGTCAGCCACACTATCCATGAACTCCGGCGCGTAAAACGCATAATTGCCACCGGAACGTCTCGTGAGTGCAAGGAACTGATAGCCGTATGCCACCGGGACCACACAAACTCACCGGCATATGAATCTGTCACACTAAACGGTTACGACACGATAAGCCACTTCACTTTTTCGGAAACCGAAGAATCGGAATGCGCAACGACGTACAGCAGTCCACAGCGTGGCCACTTTATTTACGAACCTTATCCGGCCGTCATGAAGATGGCTCCGTTCCGGTCTCTTTGTCAAAGATACAATATTCCAAAATGCGATCCCGACAGTCATCTTTATCTGTCGGCCCAAGCGATAGAGGGTTTCCCGGGAAAAGGATTCGGGGTCAGAGAGGTATTCCCCTTTTCAAAACAAGGCATTCGCGACCTTTCGCGCATAACAGACCGTTATGACATAACGGCCCGTAACTTTCCGCTGACAGCACCCGAACTTGCAAAAAAACTGAAATCGCAGTCCTCCACATGCCAGCGGCTGTTTGCCACTACCGCCATGGGACGCCGATTGCTAATACTGACCGAACCTTTGGTCAACACCGACTGCCGTTAACCGCTATTTCTGCATCATTCTCGCCATAGAGCGCTTGTCCTCGCGTTCTTTTATGCTCTGGCGTTTGTCATATTCCTTTTTACCTTTACCAATTCCTATAACCAACTTGGCGAGACCCCGCTCGTTGATAAACAGTCTTATAGGCACTATGGTTATACCGGTCTCCTTGCCACACTTCGCAAGTCTGGCTATCTCCTTTTTATTCAGGAGCAGTTTTCGGTCACGGCGCGATTCATGATTGTTGTATGTGCCGTAGAAATACTCGGCGATATACATGTTTTTTATCCACACGGCATTATTGGCCACGTAACAAAACGTATCGACCAAACTGGCCTTACCCAGACGTATGGACTTTATCTCCGTGCCCGTAAGCACTATACCTGCCGTGAACGTCTCCGATATGGCGTAATCGAAGTGTGCACGTTTATTCTTTATATTGACTTCCGAAAATTTCATAATTAAAAAAATTTAGCGTCAATACTCCGCTAACACCAGATTAAACAAAAACTGTATCAGATACGGCGGCACTATAATCGAAAAAAAACATAAACATAAGAATGTCGCGAC
>CAJTRS010000023.1 GCA_910578805.1 uncultured Muribaculaceae bacterium
AAGATACAACTCTCTTTCGGAGTTCGTCAATACGCTATCGCGGATGGTTGTACTAACCCGTGTCCATAAGAAACTACTTACGCCACATGCAACGCCCTTATAAATAGATATTTAGGATTCATTGCGACTACAAAATTCAAAACAAAGCGGTTTTTTACAAAGAAAAACCGCTTTGCAGGCGTTCAAAATCGTGTATTTGTACAAATAACAAAAAACAATCCCCGGCTATTTGCCGGAGATTGGTCATAATGCGGGTTTTTGGTCAAATATTTTTATGACGTACCATGCGTTTATACTCTGACGGAGTCAGCCCCGTCTCTTTCTTAAACGCAGTAATGAGGGAAGTGCGCGATTTATAACCGACACTTTGCGATATAGCTTCGATGGTATATTGTCCGAAGTTTTCAGTATCGTTCAGTCTTTTACAAGCCTCCCGAACACGATACTTATTAATGAGATCGCGGAATGTGGTGTGAAGTTGTTCGTTAAGTATGGCTGATAATGTACGGGGACGTATGTCGGTAAGTTCCGACAGGCGATCAAGCGAAAAATCAAGATCAAATATTTCAGCAGACTTATCCAATATGGCCAATATCCGCATAGAGTCAGAGTGTTCGGACGCGTTTATAGCACCTTGTTCCATATTCGATTCCCTGAGTTTTCTGTTCGTGTCCTCCCGCTCTAATTTTAATTGTTGCCGGTTATACAGATCACGGTAGCTTACCTGCAACCGTTGGTGACGTTTAACTGTTACGATGAGAATAACAACGGTAATTACCAAAATCAGTCCGACAGAAAATATAATCCGTTCGCGCGACTTCTTTTGTCTGCCGGCCTCTGTAAGCATTACTGCTGCCTGACGTCGTTCTAAAGCAAGATCGTTGATGAATTTCAGGTTATTTATTGTCCCGAGGTTTTGAACGTTAAGTATGGAATCCTGAATTATGAGAAACTTTACGTGCATATCTTTGGCCGCGTCTGCATTACCTTCTTCCTTATAAATTTGCTCCATCTGATAATAGGCATCACTGACAGCCTCCTGGTCGTTAAATTTCTGTCCGAACATCAATAGCGTTTTCGCATAATACCGCGCGGAATCCAGCCTGTGTCTCTGACAATAAAGATATGAAAGCGCCCGGAGATTTTGATGGGTGTAAACAGGCTTGTTAGGAGTATCATAATCGGAGGTTAGCTGCAATTTCAGATAATTGATAGCTTTTACAGTATCTTTTTCAAGCAAAGCGAGTGCTGATTTTTGCCTTATACCTGCATAGCCGGAATCGGGAATATCGGACGGGACAGGCAGACTGTCAAACAGTCTGATTTCATCGGCAAACTGCTCTATATATCCGGGCTTGTGTATTTCCGATGTGAAGTTACAGAATATGACAATCGCCTGTAGCCATGATTCATTTTCAGAAGCTATCTTAAATGCCTTTTTATACTCTTCTACGCTCAATTCAGCGAATTCAGGCGAATTGGCCTGTTGTGCGAAAATGGCATAAATGTCGGCAAAATTCGTTGCAATCTGGGTCGCAATAACCGGATTATCAACTTCATCACTTATTTCAGACGCTCTGACAAGTGACTTGTAAGCCGATTTGTAATCCCCTACATATTGGAAATATATGCTACTAAGATTTACTGCCGCGATGGCACAATAATACTTCTGTTTTTTTGTCAGCCCGGCATCATAGCTGTTTACCAATCTTGAAAAGCAGACTATGGCACTATCCACCTTTTCAGTCTCACCGATAAGATGATTTTGACCCTGATGGATCAATGCAAGCATGTCTTTCACAGTCATTGAATTGACTTTGAAAAAGCCTGCAGAAAACAATAGCACGATAAAAACCGCTCTCATCATGAGTATTACATTTGTTATTTACATGCCAGTTGCGCAGATAAATATCGGATTGAGCCGGACGCCGGGGAATACGACTGTCAGTAGTCGTATTCCAGCCAGTAGTCCTTGATGCGGAGCACCGAGCCCGAACCTCCGGTAAAGTAATCGCCGTATTTGCTGGCCGAAGCAGTTATAAGAATATACTTGGGTACACGGTCGGTGGCATTGTATTTCAGTTCTATGGTCACATCGGCATATTCCTGCATGGAATCATAGGTCTGAAATTCACCATATGCTATCACTCCGGCATCTTTGGGATCAAACAGATGACGGTCGGACTTCTTGGTGCGAATCTCGTAAGGCTGGTCCCAGTCACCGAGCGCACACCACACTATGCAGGTATCTATCTTGCCGAGCATATGGGTGAAATCAGGATTTACCTTGCTTGCATGGGATATATTTACAGGATTGTACTTGATGCGGGCATGCAGACGCGTCGGGCGGTTCACATACGGACGTCCGAAAGCCAGAATGCCGTCGGTACCGTCGGTTCTCACATACTGTCCGGCAAACATGTTTCCGGCAGCAAGCTTACCGAGTATGGAAGCACCAACAAATCTGGTCTGCAACTCGGCGCCGTGATATCCTGTGGGAGAGGTGGCGTCCTCGATAGGAACAGTGTTGCTCTTTCCAAGGGTGGAGGCACCGCGGTTACCGGTGTCCCAGAAAGACTCTCCTCCACTTTCCCACGGATTCCAGACCTTGCCGTTGTTGAGCCACCAGTCACGGAAACCCGAGTTGGGCAATTCCACCTCGGCTTCAGTGCGGAACTCCATTTCGGCACTATGGTCATCACCGCTTACCGCCCGCACCACATAAGAGGTCTGAGATTCAAGATGAATGAGACGCGCCGAGAAACTGCCGCCATTTTCGGTGATCCATTCACGGGGCACAACTGTCCACTCCTCGTCCGAAGCAAGGCGGTATTCAAACCCGTTGGTCTTGCCCACCTGTGCATCGGCATAAAGCCATGCCACATTGGTCCACGCATCGATCCGAACCATATTGACACTCACATCGGTCTGAGTCACGGTAATCACCCACGAAGTTTCCTCTCCGAATTCAGTGACTGTGACAGTGACGGGCGATGTGAAATCCACTTTCTGACGCGACAGGTCAGGCTCCATCACTGATAGCGGACCGGCCAATTTTATGGACCTAACCGTAACCGATTCCAATGATTGTCCGGTAGGCACTAACGCCGACACCGTATGATTCTCCACATCAATCACCGAAGTACCTATCTGACTGGCAACGGTAAAATAACGCTCTATCTCCTGTACCGCCGATATAGTCCATGTGAAAGCCCTGTCATACAGGCCGAACTTCACCTCCACCGGAGAGCTCAGATCAAGCGGAGCATCAAACACTTCGGGGGTAAGACACACCGAACCTTCCGACAACTTCACGCCTTTCACCTCCACGCGCTCTATGTCGGCCCACTCTGTAAGCACTATGACAATGGTACGGCTTACCGAATCGATCTCCACAGGAGAAGCCAGCAGACTATGCCCCTCGGCATCGGTCTCGGCCACATCGATACTGATCACATTGGGCTGCACCCACGGATATGGCAGATCATTCTCTATACATGACGGGAACGATACGGCCATAACGATAGAGGCCAGTATCCCCGCAAATCCTATATGCTTATTAAATATGTACACCTATACCAAAATTAATATTAAACAAATTGAACCTGAAATTGGCACCGCTGCTGAACCGCGAGCCCTCTTCCACTCCGTCAGTGATCTGCTTCTCATTTCGCATATGCACGCCGAACACGCCGAACGATACATTGAAACTCACATAATCCATGATAAAAACACACAATCCCGGACTGAAATTCAGAGCTACTTCGGTAAAATCTGTACGTGTGTCACGTATCTTGCTGTTAAACGGACGCTTGAAACGTGATGACCCGCTACCGAATGACAACGCGGCCTCATTGAAGATGGCAAACCGCTTTGAACGTCCGAGCCCCACATAGTTTCTGTAAAATATACCGAGAGAATAATTCGACGAATAATAGCTTATGTCGTGAATATCGAAACTGAGGTCATCACCAAGATTCACGGCCAGATGCCCCAGGTCGGCTTCCTGGCGGGTGTAATCAAACTTCAGACCCACACATTGGTTGTTTTTGAAAAAATAAGCCACAGACGGACGTATCGCATACTGTTTGCCTTCAAAATCAAAGTCTTTAAGAGCCTGTAGTATCTCCACGTCCGAGGCATCAAACTCGCCGTATGAAGCCATCAGTCCGAATGTCCACTGCTTTCGGGGGATAAACAGATAGTTGAACAGGCCACGGTCATAACGACCTAAATTTCTGTCAGGAATAACCAGATTCATGGTATCGGTGCCCACTATCACCAACTCGTCCATTTCGGGGTGGTGCACACGGCCTTTGACTATGTGGCCGATACTGTCGGGAGCCGCCGGAGCCATGGCACCCGCAGTCACTGCGGCTACAAGTGCCGCAAACAAAAATATTACACGTTTCATCATCTTCATAGCCTTTACAGATAAAATGCCATGCCAAACTGTATCGAGAACAGATTGATCTTAAAGTTGGCGTTCTTGCTGTTACGGTGCGACACATGCACCTGATTAGTCACTGATTTGGTATGGGTGTAGCCGAAACCGAGCACACCCACATTCACCTCTATAGCCGAGTAATTGTTGAGGAACATTATGAAGCCGGGCGACAGTCCGATATTCATAGTGAAATTGCGCTCGTAAGTACCCTCCATATGACGGTTTACGCCCGACCCGGTATAGTTGGAAAATTTCGAATGTCCTCCGCCAAGCTCGAGCTGCACCTCATTGAATAGGCCGAATCGTCGGTTGTCACCAAACGAGATATAGTTGCGGAACGCTGCCATGGCGAAGAAATTTGATCGGATACCGTAAATGTTGTCTGCACCGAAAGTGGTCTCCGAATCCAGAATGAACTCGCCGGAATCAAGCTGACTGCGGCTCCGTTCGTAGCCTAATTTAATACCGGCGGCCATATTGTCCTTAAATGTGTATAGCGCCATCGGTGTCACCTTGAATGAATAGGTGTCACCGCTGAGATTTTCGAAAACCAGAAATTGGTAATTGCTCTGGTTACTTTGGGAATATCCAACACTTACTCCGGTAATCCATTGTCCTTTCGGCACAAACGACACTTGCTCAAGATCACGTTTGAAGTGTTCCTGAGCCGTGGCGGCCGGAGCTAATGCGGCAAGTGCCAATGTAAGCAATCCGATAGCTTTTTTTGTCATACTCTGTCGGTAATTCAATGTGATTGTTAGTTTATTATTTTCATTTCGTTAATATGATAGTGTCAGCGCATCTATCCACAATGTGCTTCCGAGCGATGTGGCGGAGGGCATATCGTCAAGTGTGACCACATTCTCCGACTCATACTCTATGGAGCCCACATCAGAGCCCGAGGCAAACATCACTTTTATCCTGACGGCCTTGACACCGAATTTTTCATATTTCAACGGGAGAGAAAATGTTGTGTAACCGGTGACCGGGGCAAGAAGCATACTTCCATGAGCCACCACGATCTCCGCACCGTTTACCACCCCTATCACTTCCACCCTCACCAATCCGCGGTCAGCGGGATTACTATAGACAGGTATATATCTGTAATAACCGTTGAGCGCTGACGGACGCGAAGCGAACTCCACGCCTTCATTATAACGCTCGGACAATGTAGAGGCATCAAACGAATATTCGCCAATAAACAGTTTGCCGGCGGAACGGTGGGTTATATCCGGCACATTTTTGCTGTAATGGGTATAAGGCAAGCCGCTCTGTCGGTAATCGGGTATGCGGGCACCGTCTGTGTCCCAGGCCACACTCTGTATTTTCATTGCCGAGACACCGCTCGCACAGTCACTTACGGCATTAACCGAAGGGCACATGTACCATGTGTTGTGATTGGAGGCACCGCGGCAGAATGTCTTGTCATTGGTAGTGGCCCACTTACGGGGTGTACTTACGGAAAACGACCTGTAATTCTGCTGATTGAATATGTCCACAATATTCTGCGAGTACCGTCCTCCGCTGGGCATATCGGAATAGCTTATGGTCTGTTCCTGATCTTCGAAGTCACCGTTGGGCAACTGTATGTCGCGTTCTGTTGTAAATTTCACCTCGGAAGTAAAATCCGCCGGCGTTGCATCGGACAATACCGATGTGCGCAGAGTATATTCGGTATCGGGGCGTAAAACTCCGGCAATCACCATAGCGGCTTCGGGATAACGCACTACGGCATCTACACGGCCTCCATTGACAAAAACCTTCAGATTCTCCGCTATCTTGCCGGCGATATCGGCGTCGGCAGCATCGATTTTAATATGCACCGAAGTAGCAAATGCGTCGATGCGGACCGAATAATCCGGAACCTTACGCCGTGTAGTGAACCGCCCCACCTCATTACCGCAATACAGCACCCGCAAAGTCTCATGGGCAGACATCGACACCGGCAGCTTCATACCGATCCGATACTGCCCTGCACCCAAAGATTCCACATTTGAAATCTCCACAGGGTTCCATCGGTCACGGTTGTCAAGAATCTCCACGGCAAGGTTTTCATCAAGAGTAAGAGAAGTGGAACTGACCTTTATGTCCAGCTCTTCGTCACAAAATTCTATGTCAGGGACATCAAGCAACGTGAAATCCACAGCAGAAAGCTCCACAGCAAGACACACAGGATCGGACACCTTGCCCAGCGTATTGACACCACGCAATGTAAATTCGGAACGGGTCTTCCCGCTTATGATCCGCAAAGCAGGAATGACTTCCGAAAAATCCAGATAACGGACAGCACCGTCCGCACCGCGGTCTATACTCAATCCAAGATCGGACATACGGTCTATAACCTCATCGGAAGCCGAAACCAAGTCCACCTCCTGAGGCCAACCCGCCTCGACAAGCGACGGCGACACAGTGGTCATTATTATACCGTCAGACGATTTTCCGGAAATTCCGATTCCCACCGGCATACCGGCGCGGTCACCCTCCGTGATAACCAAAGCGTCACCGGATACAAACCCATGCGGCTCAAGCACCGGCACTGCCGAAGACAATAACTCACGGTCAATACGTATCTCGATATCGTCAATACCGAAACGGCTGTCAAAGACCGCTTTTATTACCGGCTCTTCCGAGGTATCAACACAATCTATGGATATTTGATAATAATTGCAGGCCTTGACATCGATATCACGGCACACATTGCACAACAATTCCGTGCCATCAGCCATCGTCAAGCCCAAATCAACCGATAATTTTCCCGGACGCAGATAAAGCGGCCGCATCTCCGATGAAAGATATGTGAAATAATCACCTCCCGATACATGCACAACCGCCTTTATGCCGGCAAACGATGATACCGCCTCATGCGTGAAATCCACATCGACCATAGCATTGGCCAACGCACATACCACATCACAGCCCGCTTCATCGCCATCTGACAGCCTGACTCCCTTCGAGCCGTAGAAACAAGCCCTGTCAAATCCTTCTGTTATATCTTCCTCATTAAAAAACTCCACAGTGTAATCACCGGGACTCAAAAGTTCGTCTGAAGGATAATCGGCTATAGACTCCCATTCATGACCATACGGACTGCCGACACGGATCAGACGCATTCGCATATCGTCTTCGGAAGGGACCTCGGCCACAACACCGTCCTCCGGACCACGCGGAGTCATCACCTTAGCGTCAATTTGCATCTGCACGTGAAGCAAAGCCATTCCTGACCGCTCCACAACTGTATCCTCCGTACATGCGGCTGACAATACGCCGATTACAATCAGCATAACAGCCCTGACAAGCCTACAACCCGTAAAATCAATGTATCCACATGTCATCTGGAAGAAATGCAAACAACACCAATGAGGCAATGATTAGTTAATAATTGTGTAAAGATACGGCTTTTTCACCATATAAATAATGCTATCCGCTTAAAATTAGTTAATCGGCAAATTGATTGTCATTTTTAGCCGATAACCCACCCTCGGAATAGAGTTTTTTGTCTATTTTTGCAAAAATTGTAAAACCCCATTGTTCAACAAATGAAAAAACTCATACTCAGTTTGGCAATAGCAGTCATTACCGCTATGCCGGCATGGTCGTTTGACATAAAAGACGCACTTAAAGGAATAGGCTCCAAGGACAAAGACGGCGGCAGTTCAGCGCTCGAAAACATTACAGGCGCATTGGGCAACCTGCTGTCAACCGACAAACTCGAATTGTCATCGCTCACAGGCACATGGAAATATTCAGCACCCGCTGTAAATTTCAAGTCGGACAATCTGCTGAAAAAAGCCGGCGGAGCCGCAGCCTCAAAGGCCATCACCGACAAGCTGAGTCCCGCCTACAGGATAGCCGGATTGGACAAGATGACCCTGACCGTCAACGCTGACAACACTTTCAGCATGAAGGTTCGCGGAATAACGCTAAAAGGCACCATAACCACTCCGGAGACTGACAACTCCAATGCAAACTTCGTGTTCAACTTCAATGTGGCCGGCAAAATAAAGCTCGGCAAGATGGATACCTATATCACCAAAAGCGCCACGGGTGCGCTAAGCATTATGTTCGATGTGTCGAAGCTCATATCCCTTATGGAGAAGGTCAGCTCGGCCACCAACATCAAATCGCTCAAAAGCGCATCATCGCTGCTAAGCGGATATGACGGTCTGTGCGCCGGATTTGAGATGAAAAAATAATCCATACGGCGCCATACCGAATTACGGCAATACCTCTATGCCCGTAGCTTCCATAGTGACATATCACACCGACAGCAGGGAACTCAAGGATTGCATTGCATCACTGTCACCCGACATTTTCTCCGAAGTATTCGTTATTGACAACTCGCGCGATGCGGCGACAGAGGCATTGTGTGCCGGCTACAGGCATGTACGCTACATGCCGTCGGACAACTGCGGATATGGTGCAGGACACAATAAAGCTCTTAGACTTTCACTTGAAGCAGGCACGGATTACCATCTGGTGCTCAACTCCGATGTGAGATTCAATCCACTATCGATATTGCCGCTTATCGAATATCTTGATGCAAATCCCGATGTGGGTGCGGTGCAGCCGAGAATCGAATATCCCGACGGAACGCTACAATACACCGTAAGACTCCTGCCCACTCCGGCCGATGTGATATTCCGGCGATTCCTTCCTCGCCGACTGGTCGCAGACCGCATAAACAGGTACGAATTGCGACACATAGACCACACACGACCATTCAATGTCCCGTATCATCAGGGCAGTTTCATGCTCCTGCGCACAAGTGCGCTGAAAGATGTGGGTCTGTTTGACGAACGCTTCTTCATGTATCCCGAGGATATAGACCTCACCCGCAGAATCCACGAGAAATACCGCACCATGTATATGCCAACGGCGACGGTGGTACATGACCACCGCGCCGCTTCATACCACAGCCCCAAAATGCTTGCCATTCACATGGTGAACATGATCCGGTATTTCAACAAATGGGGCTGGATATCCGACCGTCAGAGACGCCGGTTCAACCGTCCGCTCCAACCATGAGGCTCACTGCAGTGTATAACCCACATGAGCCTCACTGCTGTCGCCTCCCGACGATTCGGGTATGTCATCGGGTGAACCGACCACATTGACGGTTATGGCTCCGGCCGCCGTGGCAAGTTCACAACCCTCCTCATAGACGGGCATACTGAACTGGAGAGCATATTTACCCACTTCAAGATCATCTGTGGGAATCTTCACCCCGAAAGGAGCCACCGGATTTGTCAGCACAGGCACACCGTCAAACCAGTAAGTCACAGGACCATTGGTGGCCGCATGCCCCTTGTCAACGGCTGTGACGGTGACAGACTTCACAATCAGAGTATCGGGTTTGACCACATACACCTTTGAGTCAACCACAGTGGCATTAGCATATGACATCTTTATATCCACATTGGGGACATTGCCGTCATTGTCACACGATGCCGTAACCACAGTGAGCAACGGCAACGCAAAGATCAAGAATAAAAGTTTTTTCATAAGTCAACTGACAAAATAATAAATGTGTGTTAATCAAATATATCCATAGTCATATCAGTTGCGGAAAACGAGGTCGTCGTTATCCACGTCGATCACTATAGGACGGTCCTTTTCGACACGCTGAGCAAGGATATCCTTGGACAGACGGTTGAGGACTAGCCTGTGTATAGCCCTCTTGACAGGACGTGCGCCGAATTCCGGATCATAACCCTCCTCGGCAAGATATTTCATCGCACCGGGAGTCACCTCAAGCGTCACTCCGTTGGCGGCAAGCATCTTCTGCACACTGCGTATATGGAGACCTACAATCTCTTCAATCTCTTTTTCGTTAAGAGGAGTGAACATTATGGTCTCGTCAATTCGGTTGAGAAACTCCGGACGTATGGTCTGCTTGAGCATTTCCAACACTTGCATCTTGGTCTTCTCTATGGTCTCCTCGCGGTTTTCATCGGTCATTGACGCGAAATTGTCACGAATCACCGACGACCCCATATTGGAAGTCATGATAATTATTGTGTTCTTGAAATTGACAAGCCGCCCCTTGTTGTCGGTCAACCGTCCGTCGTCAAGCACCTGCAGAAGTATGTTGAACACGTCGGGATGAGCTTTCTCTATCTCGTCAAACAGCACCACAGAATATGGTTTGCGACGCACCGCCTCTGTAAGCTGACCGCCCTCATCGTAACCCACATATCCCGGAGGCGCTCCAACAAGGCGGCTCACGGTATGCTTCTCCTGATATTCGCTCATATCAATTCGGGTCATCATGTTCTCATCGTCAAACAGGTATTCGGCCAACGCCTTTGCAAGTTCGGTCTTGCCCACACCGGTGGTGCCGAGGAATATGAACGAACCTATGGGCCGGCGCGGATCATTAAGCCCTGCACGGCTGCGTCTTACGGCATCGGCTATGGCACTGATGGCCTCCTCCTGTCCCACGACCCTGTTGTGAAGTTCCGATTCGAGATGCAACAGCTTTTCCTTTTCACTCTGCACCATCTTATTGACAGGAATTCCGGTCCAGCGTGAAACCACATCGGCTATGTCTTCGGCATCGACCTCCTCCTTTATAAGAGCCTTGTCGCCCTGCATCATCTTCAACTGCTGCTGTATATGATTGTTTTCCTGCTCTTTCTGCTGAACCTTAGAGTAACGAATCTCGGCAACTTTGGCATAATCGCCCTCTCGTTCGGCCCGTTCGGCGTCGAAATTGAGCTGTTCTATATCGATCTTGTTCTGCTGAATGCGGTTGATCAAATCCTTTTCGGCACGCCACTTGGCCGTATATTCCTTCTCCTCCTCACGCATCTGCGCAAGATCCTTTTCAATCTCTTTCACCTTCTCCTTGTCACCCTCACGCTTTATGGCCTCGCGCTCTATCTCTTTCTGGGCTATCATTCGTGTGATCTCGTCAAGAGCCTGT
This sequence comes from uncultured Muribaculaceae bacterium, assembly GCA_910578805.1. GTDB lineage: Bacteria > Bacteroidota > Bacteroidia > Bacteroidales > Muribaculaceae > Paramuribaculum. The sequence goes on from CAJTRS010000023.1 coordinate 11,373, forward strand.
GGTACCGAATCGATCTCAAGGCGCAACTTTGATGCCGCCTCGTCAACAAGGTCTATGGCTTTATCGGGCAGGAAACGATCAGTGATATACCGCTCCGACAACTGCACGGCGGCAATTATGGCCTCATCGCGGATACGCACTTTATGATGGTTCTCGTATCTCTCTTTAAGCCCGCGCAATATGGCTATGGCGCTCATCTCGTCAGGCTCATTGACCATTACCTTCTGGAAACGGCGCTCGAGCGCCTTATCCTTCTCGAAATATTTCTGATACTCATCGAGGGTGGTGGCGCCTATGCTGCGTAATTCGCCACGCGCCAGAGCCGGCTTGAGTATATTGGCTGCGTCCATGGCTCCCTCACCCTTGCCGGCGCCGACCAAGGTATGTATCTCGTCGATAAACAGGATTATCTCACCGTCGCTTCCTGTGACCTCATTGACTATAGCCTTAAGTCTTTCCTCAAACTCGCCCTTATACTTGGCTCCGGCCACCAACGCACCCATATCAAGCGAAAATATCTGCTTGGTGCGCAGATTCTCCGGCACATCACCGCGCACTATACGCTGGGCAAGGCCTTCGGCTATGGCCGTTTTGCCGGTACCAGGCTCACCGATAAGCATGGGATTGTTCTTAGTGCGACGGCTCAGTATCTGGAGCACACGGCGTATCTCGTCGTCTCGGCCTATCACCGGGTCAAGTTTGCCCGACCGGGCGCGCTCGTTAAGATTTATGGCATATTTACTGAGTGCGTTATAAGTGTCTTCGGCACTCTGGTCCGTGGCCTTCTTGCCTTTACGGAGCTCTTCTATGGCACCTTTAAGTTCCTTTTCACCCAAACCGGCATCTTTCATTATAGTGGAAGCCGGCGAACTGATTTCAAACATCGCAAGCAACAGAGCCTCGAGAGTGACATACTCGTCGCCCTGCTTTTTAGCTATGTCAAGTGACCGCTGCAACACATCGTTGGAGTAACGGCTCAAATATGGCTCACCGCCCGAAACCTTGGGCAAAGAATCGATCTCTTTATCCACCTGCGCAAGAATCTGGGCTGCATTCGCACCTACCTTGGCAAAGATAAACTTCACCAGCGACTCACCTTCGGCCATTACACCCTTGAGCAGATGCACCGGCTCTATGGCCTGGTTACCGTTGCCCCGGGTAATCTCAAACGCCTTCTGTATGGCTTCCTGCGATTTGATTGTAAAGTTGTTGAAATTCATAATATTTCGATCTTCAAAAAATAGTGATTCGGATATTTTGTTTTACATACTGATTAACAATCGGTAAAGTTCTAAGGTTTTGAAACCTCTGTTCTTTTAGACTGTCTATCGAATTTTTATGTGCATGATTCGTTTTTTAAATTGATATTTGCTACTTTTGTAAATGCAAAACGCGTGCCACAGCGGCATTTTTCACCATAAATCAGGACTCCCGAATGAAACGTTTTTTACTCATACTCTCTCTAATCGTATCACTGAAAGCATCGGCACAGGATAAGGACCTGTTTTTCCAGTTGCCCATAATCCCCGACACACTCACCACATTGCAGGACCGCTGTGATTACATGGTGACACACTATTGGGATTTCTGCGACACAAAAAAGGCATTCTCATCACGTGACAAAATGGCACAGGCATTCAACGTGTATCTGTCATTTATGCCATACGCATCGCCTCAGACCGTACCCGAATCGGTGGGCAAGTTCATGAAACGCATAGAGAAACAGCCGGCCGATGTGCTGTTCATAGGCGAACTTGCCGAAGGAAACCTTTACAGCGACACGGCCGAATTCCAAAGCGATGCCCTCTATCTGCAATTTGCAGAGGCTGTGGTCCGCAACAAAAAAGTCAACAAAGACTCTAAACTCCGGTTCCAACATCAGATAAACATTCTGGGCAAATCGCAGATAGGCATGATTGCACCGGCATTCGAATACATCGACCGCCAGGGTGATACACACGCTTTCGAACCAGACACCGCCTGCATGGCCAATATCCTGTTTTTCAACGACCCCGACTGCTCAGACTGCAACATGGCACGACTAAGGCTCGATGCCGACATAAAAACCAACAGACTTATCGAAGAGGGAGTGGTGAAGATATTCGGCATAACCCCCGGTGAACCCTCACCCGAATGGACGGAATATGCCGCGCGGTATCCGCAGACGTGGACCGTGGGCGTAAGCCCTCAGGTCGATGAAACATATGACCTGCGCACATCGCCGGCATTCTATGTGCTTGACTCCAAAGGCAAAATCATACTCAAGCACTCCGATATCAATGTGATACTAAACATTATGTCGCAACTCCGTGTTCCAAAAAAACAACGGGACGACGCCGTCACAGCCGAATAGACTCACGGCAAATCAAGCGACAATCTCCCAGCACTGATACAGACAAGCAATATGAACAAATTTTCCGATTTCATAGCCCGCTCATTTCTTAGATTCACAGGTTACACCTACAGTAACATGGCCCGCCTGTTCATGAGGCTTTTTGTAGGCATAATGTTCATGCAGTTCGGCATTCGCCATCTTGTGCACTTCTCCGAACTGAGTTCGGGTTTTCCCACTCTGTTGGGCCTGGCACCTGATACCTGCCTGATAATTATGATAATTGTAGAGCTTGTCTGTTCGCTGCTCATAATGGTAGGATTCCTTACACGCATAGCCACCATACCACCTATAATATCAATGATTGCAGCGGAATACTACATACTCCATGATCTTCTGCCTCACATATCCGTATATGGGATCGAAAGCACCCAGCCGGGCTATCTGCCTGTCATGTTCATAGGCATATTCCTGTTCATATTGCTTGCCGGTCCGGGCAAAATATCACTTGACTATTTTATATCCCTGTTCATAATCAATCGTCAGGGCAAAGACGAGCACGAAGAGCTTGACGAAGTGTGATCCCTGAACAACTCTCCACATTAAACCGATACCGTTATCACAATGAAAATAGCCGTACTGATTTCAGGAGGAGTTGACAGTGCCGTGGCAGTGCACCGGTTGTTGGAGCAAGGCCACGAACTGCATCTGTTTTATATACGCATAGGTCTTGACACCGACGAGGGCGACTGCTCAGCCGAAGAGGATATAGAGATGTGCCGGTACATTGCCTCACGTTACCATCTGCCTTTCGAGGTGGTGTCACTGCATGAGGAATACTGGGAAAACGTAATGGAATATGCCTTGCGCACGGTAAAAGAGGGTCTGACTCCCAACCCCGATATAATGTGCAACAAGATGATCAAATTCGGTTATTTCGAGCGCAGGTGGGGACATGAGTTTGACAAGACTGCTACCGGACACTATGCCACTACACATGAGATAGACGGGCTGTGCTATCTTGGCACGGCTGTTGACCCGGTAAAGGACCAGACCGACTTTCTGGCACAGATAAGCTATGACCAGTTGAGCCACCTGATATTCCCCATAGGAGACCTGCCTAAGGCAAGGGTGCGCGAGATAGCCATGGCCACCCAGATGCCCAATGCCTATCGCCGCGACAGTCAGGGCATATGCTTCCTCGGAAAAATAAATTACAACGATTTCATACGCCGCCATCTCGGTGAGCGTTCAGGCGCCATAGTGGAGATAGAGACCGGACGCAAGCTCGGCACGCACCGCGGCTACTGGTTCCATACCATCGGACAGCGCAAAGGTCTCGGTCTGAGCGGAGGCCCGTGGTATGTGGTGAAAAAGAACGTGCATGACAATGTCATATATGTATCCAACGGATACGATACAGCCCGCCAATACGGACGCACGCTGCATCTTGACGAGATGCACTGGATCACCCGCGATCCATGGCCCGATGATTGCAACCGTGTGGAAATCACATTCAAGAACCGCCACACGCCGGAATTCACCACCGGACACCTCACACGCTTAGGCGCCGGAGAGTATGTGATAGAAAGTCTTACGGACGTACAAGGAATAGCCCCCGGACAGTTTGCCGTGGTATATGACCGTGAACGGCGGCTGTGTCTGGGCAGCGGAGTGATAACCGGACGTGACATCACATTATGAAAATGTTGTTACAATAAGTAAACCGAAGCCATGAATGACAGAATAAAGCTAAAGGTATTGGGATTGTCCTACTCGCAGATACGGTCGGGAGCATACGCACTGATCCTTGCCCAGGTCGGAGGACCCTACCGCATACCGGTAGTGATCGGTGCGCCAGAAGCCCAGTCGATAGCCCTGCGCATGGAAAACATCACTCCTCCGCGTCCAATGACCCACGACCTGTTTATCAGTTTCGCCCATGCATTCGGAGTAAAGCTAAAGGAGGTCTTCATATATAAATTCGAAGACGGGATATTCTCCTCCGAACTCACATTTTCCGATGGCGAACGCACCGTCAACATAGACTCCCGCACTTCCGATGCCATAGCCATAGCCATGCGTACAGGTGCCCCGATCTATACCACACGCGCCATTATCGATGAGACAGGATTCCTTATGGATAACGGTGATGAGACGCATGGACAAAACAGCGACGAAGCCGCGGCCGAAGGGGCGCCCGAGTACGAGGAAATCGTGATGAAAGAACCCAAAATAGAAAACTACAGCATAGAGGAACTTGAGCGCACCTTGCAGAAACTGATCGAACAGGAAAACTACGAGGAAGCGGCAAAAGTGAACCAAATCCTTAAACAAAAGAAAAACAACAATCTGTAACCAAATTCTTAAAAGTATGTCAGCGATTAAAACCAAATTAGCTGCAATGAATTTTCTCGAATTTGCCGTGTGGGGCGCTTACCTCACCTGTATGGGCAATTATCTGGGCCGCGCAGGCATGGGCGAGGAAATAGCATGGTTTTATGCCATTCAAGGCATTGTGTCCATATTCATGCCCACCATCATGGGCATTGTGGCCGACAAACTGATCCAGCCACAAAAACTGCTTGGCCTTTGTCACCTCATGGCCGGACTTGTCATGCTCGGACTTTTTTACATAGGCATGAACCACGAAACACCTGACAAGACCACATTCATAGCCATATACACCTTAAGCGTGGCTTTTTTCATGCCGACCTTGGCTCTGTCAAACACCACTGCGTTCACAATACTCAAAAAACACGGACTGGATACCGTGAAGGATTTCCCCCCGATAAGGGTTCTCGGCACAGTCGGTTTCATAGCCACCATGTGGTTTGTCAACTGCGCCGCGATTGATGACGGAAACTTCACATTCACATTCGGTGACAATGCGGGCAAATTCCAATATACCTACATGCAGTTTTTCGTGTCGGGGATTTTGAGTATATTGTTGTTCCTGTATTGCCTGACCCTGCCGCGCTGCATCATTGAAAAGAAGCCCAAACAGAAACTGAGCGAGACTTTAGGGCTTAACGCTTTCCGGCTTTTCAAGGATAAGAAAATGGCTCTCTTCTTTATATTCTCCATGCTTTTAGGAATGTCGCTCCAGATAACCAACGGATATGCCGGTCCGTTCCTTACCAGTTTCAAGAGCAGCACAATCCCTGAGATCGCCAACAGTTTCGCCGCCAACAATGCTACAATGTTAGTGTCCATTTCACAAGTGAGCGAGGCTCTGTGCATACTGCTGATACCGTTTTTCCTCAAACGCTACGGCATAAAGGTGGTAATGTTTCTGGCCATGTCGGCCTGGGTGCTCAGATTCGGGCTTTTCGGTGTCGGTTCGCCCGACATGCCCGGAGTGATACTATTCTTCCTTTCCTGCATAGTTTACGGCGTGGCTTTCGACTTCTTCAACGTGTCGGGCGGACTTTATGTGGACCAGAAGAGCGATCCGTCAATCAAGGCCTCTGCCCAGGGACTGTTCATGCTTATGACCAACGGTCTGGGTGCCACCATAGGCACCCTGTCGGCCGGCGCAGTGGTAAATCACTTCTGCCATTGGGAAAACGGAGTGCTCGTAGGCGACTGGACCTCTACATGGCTTATATTCGCAGCATACGCCCTGGTTGTGGCTCTGCTGTTCTGGATACTGTTTCACGACAAGGAAACCAAATCCGACATCACCAAGTCCGAAGCCTCCGAAGCGGACGGAAACGATCCTGAAGGATTCATTCAGACAGGAAATTCAGATTCACGCCTATGATACGGTTCTATGCTCCCGACATAGCATCGACACTTACCCTACCCGAGAGCGACTCGCAGCATTGCATCAGGGTGCTGCGAATGAACCTCGGCGATGAGATAGAGGTAATCGACGGACGAGGCCGGCTACTGCAATGCCGCATAGTGTCACCGCATTCCAAGCACACCGGAGTGGAGATACTGCACAGTAGCAACCTTCCGCTGCCATGGAATCATCATATCACTGTTGCCGTAGCCCCCACAAAGCATCTTGACCGCATGGAATGGCTTGTGGAAAAACTAACCGAAATAGGGGTAAACCGCATAGTCCCACTTCTGTGTCAACGTTCCGAACGCAAGGAGATAAAAGTCGAACGCCTCGAAAAGATAGCCGTATCGGCCATGAAGCAATCCCTCAAAGCCACACTGCCCGAGATACAGCCCATGACTCCTGTGTCGAAAGTGCTGGACTCATATGAAGACGCACAGAAGTTCATAGCCTACTGTGATCCGTCGCTTCCACGCCTGTCGCTTGCACGGGAATACAAGCCCCACACCTCATCGGTGGTTATCATAGGCCCCGAAGGCGATTTCTCACCTGAAGAGATACGCGGCGCACTGGACCGGCAATGGCTTCCGGTGACATTGGGCGAAAACAGGCTGCGTACCGAAACGGCAGCACTTGTTGCTTGTGACACATTCCATCTAATAGACCAGCTTCATTAAACTTTCTGACAGATTACCAACAATCACATAGCTCATCATGAACGATATAATACGTAAAATATCTCCCTCCGATAATTTTTTTCTGCTTGCAGGCCCTTGCGTTATCGAAAATGAGAAGATGGCTCTTGAAATCGCCGAGAATATCGTAGAGACAACTTCACGGCTCAACATACCTTATGTGTTCAAAGGCTCATACCGCAAGGCCAACCGCTCTCGCATAGACTCATTCACCGGCATAGGCGACCTTGAGGCGCTGTCCATACTCCGTAAGGTGCGTGACACATTCGGCTGTCCGGTGGTTACCGATATCCACTCTCCCGAAGAAGCGTCCATGGCAGCCGATTTTGTCGATGTACTCCAGATTCCCGCATTTCTGTGCCGGCAGACCGACCTGCTTGTAGCAGCCGCACGAACCGGAAAGACTGTAAACATCAAAAAAGGCCAGTTTCTGTCACCCGAAGCCATGAAATTTGCCGTGCAGAAAGTACGCGATGCCGGCAATGACAAAGTAGCCATCACCGAACGTGGCGTGAGTTTCGGCTATCAGGACCTTATAGTGGACTACCGCGGGATACCTACCATGCAGGCATTTGACTGCCCCGTTATTCTCGACTCGACCCATTCGCTGCAACAGCCCAATCAGGAGAAAGGTGTGACCGGCGGACGTCCCGACCTTATCGAGACAATATCCCGCGCAGGAATAGCTGTGGGTGCCGACGGTATCTTTATCGAGACGCACCCCAATCCGGCGCAAGCCAAAAGCGACGGAGCCAACATGCTGCCTTTAGCACAGTTGCCTCGCCTTCTCGAACACCTTTGCGCCATAAGAGCCGCAATATCCAAGTTCTGAACCGGACCTGTCAGTAAACACGGAGTTTATTCCTGACAGTCAGGCGTAAGCAATCGCTGATACACAAACACATCGGCGTAACTCTCCCCTGTCCTGATCCATGAGCGTAGCCTGCCGGATATGCGGTATCCGCACGCTTCGAACACGGATTGTGAAGGCTTGTTGCCTACAGCTACATGCGCCCAGAGCTGGTGCATTCCTACTTGATAGAAACAATAGTGCGAAAGCATATCGAGCGCTTCGGTGGCTATACCGCGCCCTCTATGGCAAGGAGCTATCACTATCCCCACACCGGCCCTGCGGTTGAGTGAATCGAATTCATAAAGGTCCACACAACCCAATGCCTCACCGGAAACAGCATCGGCTATTATCAGCCGGAGCTGTCCGACGGAAAATATGTCGGGATTGTAGCTTTGCACATAGTCCCACAGAAACTGCCTCGACAACGGAGCTCTGGATATTCCATGAATCCATTCGGACTCGATGTTTTCCCACACATACATGGCATCGACATCGGAAGGCTCCGGAGCACGCAATATTATATCGGGAGTTGCCATCGGGTATCAGTTGAATGAATCGGTAAACAATGTGCGCTGTAACAACGAGCGCCCTAATGTCACCTCATCGGTATATTCCAGTTCATTACCCACCGACATACCGCGGGCAAGCTGGGTTACCCTTACCTGCGGATACGGAGCAAGTTTCCGGAATATGTAGAAGTTGGTGGTATCCCCCTCCATGGTCGCGCTCAGAGCAAGGATCACCTCGCCGATATCGCCAGAAGCCACGCGCTCCACGAGCGAATCTATCTGCAAGGCATCTGGACCTATGCCGTCCATGGGCGATATAACACCTCCGAGCACATGATACACTCCGAAAAACTGCCGGGTGCGTTCTATGCTCATCACATCGCTTATATTTTCCACCACACACACAGTGGAGTGGTCACGCCGCGGAGAGGAGCATATGTCACATATTTCAGTCTCGGAAATATTATGGCACACACTGCAATAGCGTATGTTACGGCGCATATCTATTATAGCCTGCCCCAGAGCCACTCCTTCGGCTTCATCTCGACGCAGCAGATGCAGGGCGAGCCGGAGCGCTGTCTTGCGCCCCACACCCGGAAGCCGCGACAATTCAGTCACGGCATTTTCCAGAAGCCGCGATGCAAATTCTTCGTTCATACCGGGCCGGACATCACTTGGACAATGAGGAATACTCCTTGGAGTACCGCTGCATCTGACCTATGTAATCCTCATCGTAGCTTATGTTCACATCAATGATCTCCGTATTGTCAGCATTATATACGGGTGTGTAACGGGGATTGACAAAACCTCTGTAAGGCGCTATGTCAAGATGTGAATAGCGGTCGATAATCTCCCGGTGGAGTTTGGGGTCAACTTTCACGGCATAGGCTTCCACCATATCGCGGCCGGCCTCATAGTCGCCTTCGCTCTTTATGCGCTGTATCTCACCGAGCAACTGTCCGAACAACTGACGCAGACGTTCGTAATCATTAATGCGTAGATATGTCTTGCCGTCGATGGTGTAATACTCTATCACCTTTTCAGGAGCACCCTTTTCGAGAGCCCATTCCGATATCAGTTTACGATTGCGCATATGGGCTTCCTCCACGTCCTTGCCGGGTTCGATGCGCATGAGCTGGGTCATAAGGCCATTGAGAATATATTTGTAATACTGGGCTTTGTAAGCTTCAGGGCTGTCTATCAGCCCAAGCTCTATCAGTTTGGGGTCAGCAAGATAATACAGCGCAAACAAGTCGGCACGGGCTTCCTCCAACGTGGAACCATGGGCTTTCAGCGCATCAGGGTCCACTCCGGGAAGCAGACGGCCTGACGCATGGCCGAGGCATTCGTGCAAATCAGTGTGAAGATTATCGGTTATAAACAGATACTTGTCCATAAGTTCACGCATAGCGGTATCGGGCACGAACTCTTCATTGAAACCATTTCCGTGCGAGGCCTCGTCATAAGCCTGTGTTATATTCTCTATGGTCACCGATTTCGACCCGTGGGCGGCGCGAATCCAGTTGGCATTGGGCAGATTGATACCAATGGGAGTGGACGGATATGCGTCACCGGCCAGAATTGCCGCCGTGATCACCTTCGCGGTCACACCCTTTACCTCTTCCTTGCGGAATCGGGGATCGACCGGCGAATTGCACTCGAACCATTGTGCATTGCCGCTTATCACTTCCGTGCGGTGCGAAGCATCAAGATTCTTGAAATTGACTATAGATTCCCAGTTGCCGGTCATGCCCAACGGATCATCGTAGCTCTCAATAAAACCGTTGATGAAATCCACTCGTGAACCGGTATCGCCCACCCAAAGTATGGAATAGTCATCAAAAGCTTTCAGATCACCGGTCGTGTAATATTCGATAAGTTTATTTATCACGCTGCGCTGAGTGTCATTTTCGGCATAAAGAGCCGCTTTGCGCAGATTATCGACTATGCGTTCTATGGCCTTGGAGTAAAGACCGCCTACCTTATAGGTCTGCTCCACAACCTTGCCGCCCTCTTTTGTAACACGGGTATTAAGCCCATAGGACACGGGAGTCATATCGGTGGTATCCTTCAACGCCGCATAGTAATCCTCCACCTCTTTCTGGGTCACACCGTCATAAAGATTTGTGGCAGATGTGGCTATGAGGTCCTGACCTTCGGCCTGATTCACTTTCTTTGCCATAAATGCCGGATCGAATATCACGCGGGTAAGGACATCGATGTTTTCAGGCTTACGGTCATCAGGCAAAGCCTTGACCTGTGCATCGAAAAATTCACGGCTGAACTCGGGAACGAATTTATCCATGGAATAATGGTGATGTATCCCGTTACCGAACCACACCTGCTTCAGATATTTCACAAAAGCCTTGAATTCCTTGTCGGCCATGCGGTCACCTTTGTAATTGGCATATATATCCTCAAGAAGCGAACGCAACTGCAGATTGTATTTGTTGTTTTGATCCCACAATATATCGCGCCCTGAAATTGCCGCCTCGGTCAGATAATATATCAATTTCTTCCTGTCGGGAGACAATTCCTCAAAACCGGGCACCTTGTACCGCAAGACCTCTACATCGGCAAAACGGTCCACTACATAATCAAAATCCTTGTTACTGTCACTTGCCATAACGTTAGTCGATATGCTTATCGTGAGGGCTGCACCCATCACTGTGGTTTTTAATACAGACATATTCATTAATTTATCTATGAGAGATTTTATTCTATATAAAGTATCAGGCCTTTAAGATATTCACCCTCGGGGTGATATATGTTGACAGGGTGATCAGCCGGCTGGCTGAGCTGATGAAGTATGCGCACACGGCGGCCTGTCTGCGCGGCGGCCGAAAATACGGCCAGCCGGAACTGCTCCTTTGTTATGGCCTGTGAACAGGAGAATGTGAATAACACACTGCCCGAAGGCATCTTCTCCATGGCCTTGGCATTAAGCCGCTGATAACCCCGCAACGCATTTTTTATGGCTCCGCGGTGTTTGGCAAACGCCGGAGGATCAAGAATCACCAGATCATACATATCGGGCTGCATATCGGCAAGATACTTGAAAGCGTCCTCGGCAAAAGCCTTGTGAGGCGCGGCGTCACCGAAGTTGATTTCAACATTGGCCTCAGTAAGAGCCACGGCCTTGGCCGAACTGTCAACTGAATGCACCAGATTGGCACCGCCTTTTATGGCATACACTGAAAAACCGCCGGTGTAACAGAACATATTGAGTACCCGGCGTCCTCCGGCATAACGGCGAAGCAGATCGCGGTTGTCACGCTGGTCAACAAAAAATCCGGTTTTCTGCCCTTTCAACCAGTCAACATGAAACTTAAGCCCGTTTTCCATAGCTATATTTGTGTCATAGCCACCTATTATATAATCATTCTGCGGATCAAGGCTCGCTTTATACGGCAACGTTGTCTCGGATTTGTAATACACATTACGGATTCCGGCACCTTCAATTTCCGTCAATGCCGTGGCAATCATGTTGCGGGCATAGTGCATACCCGGCGAATGGGCCTGCAACACGGCCGTGTGGCCATAGACATCGACTATAAGCCCCGGGAGAAAGTCACCCTCACCATGCACCAATCGGTAGGCATCGTTATCATCGCGTATCAGATTCAGAGCGCCGCTACGAAGGCGGAAAGCCTCGGCAAGACGGTCATGATAAAACCGGCTGTCGATCACTTCACTGCCCGACGAGAGCATACGCACCGCAATGCTGCCTATCTGATAATGTCCGGTTCCGAGCAGACGGCCGTCATGCGACACAACCGATACAACATCGCCCTCCTCTATACTGTTGTCCATACATTCTATGGCTCCGGAAAACACCCACGGGTGAAAACGCATGAGCGACTCTTCCTTGCCGCGGCGCAACGTGATTACGGGATAATCCTTTTTGTCCATACTATATAACAGGTTTTTATCGGTTTACATAATTGCTCTGAACAGATCGGCACCATTGGCATAGACCAGAAGCAATATAATGAAAAGCATTCCGGCATACTGGGCATATATCAGCACCTTGTCACTCGGTTTACGCCGTGTCACCACTTCCCAGAGCAGGAACATGACATGACCGCCGTCAAGACCCGGTATGGGTATGATGTTCATGAATGCGAGTATAACCGAAAGAAATGCAGTCATACTCCAGAACGAATACCAGTTCCACCGGTCAGGGAACATACTGCCGATAGTGCCGAAGCCGCCTATGCTCTTCACGCCTTGGGTCGAAAACAGGTGCTTAAGCGAGCTGACATAATTGCCGAGTATGCCTGTGCCTATCTCCCACCCTTTGGGGAATGACTCAAAGAAACCGTACTTGATAAACACGGTTGGATATACATCGGTAATATCCTTGAGTCTGAATCCGAGTTTGCCATTGGAATCGGGAGTGGCTGCAAGCTGAATTCTATGGCCCTCACGCTCCACGGTGACGGTTGTCGGCTTACCGGCAAATCTTTCAAGAGCGGCAGTCAGCTCGGTATAGCTCGGCGTAGCAACCGTATCCACCGCCACAATTCTGTCGCCGGTGATTATTCCGGCATCGGCTGCAGGGCTACCTCCCTGCACATTATCGACAAACACCGGCTGGCGGTAAGTCATAAACATATCGTCCTTGCCGAATCTCAGCATGAAATCATTCGGTATGGCCACATTGACCGTATCCTTGTGGTCGCGTAGCACCGTAACGGTTTTGGCATTGACCATACGGAAGAGCATATCGTCCTGCGAGGCATCGATCGGATTGTTATCGGCAAACATAGGTATGTCACCGTTGCGGAATCCGGCCTCTATGGCAGGCGCTCCGAAATCCATACCTTCATAGGCGGTTTCGATAGGCACATATTTTTCACCCCAATACCATGCTATACCTGAATAGATGAGTATGGCCAGAATAAAGTTGAAAGTCACACCGCCTACCATCACCAAAAGACGCTGATAGGCAGGCTTGGCTCTGAACTCCCACGGTTTTTCGGGCTGCGCCATCTGCTCGGTGTCCATCGATTCGTCGATCATGCCGGCAATCTTCACATAACCGCCAAAGGGCACCCAGCCTATACCGTATTCCGTATCACGCCATGTGGCTCGTTCATTGCCATTGCTGTCATATTTGGGCGCTTTCTTTTTGGGTTTCCACTTTGCAAGAGAGAACCAGGGATTGAAAAACAGATAGAATTTCTCTACCTTAATACCGAAAATCCTGGCCATGATGTAATGTCCGAACTCATGTATTACGACCAACAGTGCCAGTGCGGCCACAAGTTGGACTCCTTTTATCATTATTGATTCCATAACGAATTGTTAATAAGTCTTGGTTGTTTGCATTTCTATCAGTTCCCCGGCATATGCGCGCGCCTGCTCGTTTGTGGCCACATAATCCTCATAATCCGGACGCGACACAAAGGGCATCTTGTCAAGAGTGCGCTCTATCAGAGGATAAATGTCGAGAAATCCGATACGTCCCTTAAGGAATGCGGCCACAGCCACCTCATTGGCGGCATTGATCACGCAGGCAGTGGTGCCTCCGCTGCCGAGAGCGCGGTAAGCGAAATTCAGACACGGGAATCGTGACACATCGGGACGTTCGAATGTGAGCGATGCGTAATCGGATATGGTCATATGCGGTTCGGTGGTCACCAACCGGTTGGCGTCGCCGAGAGCGTAGCGTATGGGCAGATGCATGTCGGGCAGTCCGAGCTGAGCTTTTACGGCACCGTCGGCAAACTGCACCATCGAATGGATTATTGACTGCGGGTGCACCACGGCCTCTATGCGTTCGGGCGATATGCCGAATAGCCAACGCGCCTCTATTATTTCGAATGCTTTGTTGAGCATCGTGGCCGAATCGATGGTGATTTTCGCGCCCATATTCCAGTTGGGGTGACGCAACGCGTCCTCCACAGTGACTTTTTCAAGTGCTTCGCGGCTATAGGTGCGGAAAGGTCCTCCTGAAGCGGTTATTATCAGTTTGGCCACTGTAGAGGTATCCTCACCCACCAGACACTGGTATATGGCCGAATGCTCCGAATCCACAGGAAGCACACGCGACGTGGAGGAATCAAGCATACGGGTCACAAGCTCTCCGGCCACAACAAGAGTCTCCTTGTTGGCCAAAGCTATGTCCTTGCCGGCACGGATAGCCCTGATAGTAGGTTCAAGTCCGCTGTAACCGACGGTAGCCGTAAGAACAGTGTCCACATCGGACCGGGACATGGCATCGGCTATTGCCGCCGGCCCTGAGGCAACTTCTATGCCCAACGGCACAAGGGCTTCCGACACCTCCCTGTATTTGCTTTCGTCGGCAATTACGGCAAGTGCCGGACGATGCCTCATGCACTGTCCGACAAGCAAAGCGGCATTGCTGCCCGCCACAAGAACCTGCGCTTTAAACAGGTGCGGATAGGCCGCTATTATATCAAGAGTCTGTGTACCGATTGAACCGGTACTCCCCAATACGGCAATGCGTTTGGGACGTATTATGGTATTTGCAGTCATTTTCATTGCAAAGATACGAATTTAACCGCAAAGATTTTTTATAGGTCTCGAACAAACATTAATTATCTTATGTTATAAAATTGTAAACATTCAAATGATAAAGTGATATACCTTTCATCTGAGTTAAAAATAGACAAAAAGACACTTATTACAATTACACACAATAATTTGTCTCACTAAATTTTACGAGAGAATGAAAACGACTTTTTTATTTGCAGCAACGGCATGCGCGAGTATGCTCATCGGCGTCAACTCCGCAAATGCCCAGGAAACGGTGATCATCGAAGAAGAGAGTATCACTGTCGAACAACCTGTAGAGTGCAAGACCCATTACTCGTCGTCATGGCGCGACAACTGGTTTATTCAGGCAGGTGCAGGCGTACAGGTACCGTTCGTGGAAAACGAATTGCCCGACGGCAGCGAGAAACATCATGCGTCGGCAGTCTATAATATCGGGTTCGGACACTGGTTCAGCCCCTATTTAGGATTCCGCATCTCAGGCCTTTACGGCAAAATGCGCTGGGACTTCATGCAGAAGGACAAAGCTCAGATGTTATCGGCCAATGCCGATCTTATGTGGGATATGACCACCTCGTGCTGCGGAGTGAATCCTGACCGTGTGTTCTCATTCATACCTTTTGTTGGTGTTGGCGGCACATACACATGGAACTTCAAGGGTCTTCCCGGAAACACCCGTACGGCCGACCTCAAATATACCAAAGGTAAAGAATGGACATTGCCGGTGTCGGTAGGTTTCCAGTTCCGTTTCCGCCTGTGCAAATACGTCGATTTCTTTGCCGAGGCACGCGCACAGTTCTATGCCGACAACTTTAACGGCTATGTGCAGGGCGACCCGATCGAAGCCAACATCACGGCTATCGGAGGTTTGAGCTTCAATATCGGCGGACGCAAGTTCAACGGTTACAATCCATGCGACTATATCGGATACATCAACAATCTCAACGGTCAGGTCAATGACCTCCGCGGCGAACTCGCCACCACGGCAGCGGCTCTCGCAGCTGCCAACGCACAGCTCCCCTGCCCCGAAGTGACAGTTCAGGAAACAGCCGGACAAGGCACAACCCCGATGCTCGCGGCCGTACGTTTCAAGATCAATTCGGCAGTTATCAGCGATGAGGAAATGGTCAATGTTTACAACGTGGCCCAGTACATGAAAGCCAATCCTGACGTTAACGTGGTAATCGACGGCTACGCCGATGAGGACACCGGAACCGCAGCTTACAACCAGGCTCTATCCGAACGTCGCGCACAGGCTGTGAAAGACGTTCTAACCGGCACCTACGGCATATCAGACTCCCGCCTGGCCATAAACGCCTACGGCAGCTCCACCCAGCCCTATCCCGAAAACAACTGGAACCGCATAGTAATCTTCTCACAGCGCTGATCTGACACATACAGCCGACGCCGGAACACCCTCCACTCAATGGCCCGGCGTTACAGACAACTGCCGTGGCGCGGACCTCACACGAGTCCGTGCCACGGATTCTTTCTATCGGCCCATATCCTAATTAACATCATTTGTAACTTCAAACTTACTATCGGACTGAAATTAAATTCTACCGATTTTGTTAATCAACAGAAATGATATACTTTTGTAGGAAACAACCAAAACTCATGTATCAAGTTAATCCTTAAACTTTATTCAATATGGAAAATAACGATGAACTGTTGAAATCAGTAATCGCCAAAGCCAATGTGTGGTTAGGCGACGCTTACGATGAAGAGACCCGCATGGCTGTAAAGCAGATGCTTGACAATCCTGACAAGACCGAACTTATCGACGCTTTCTACAAAGACCTTGAATTCGGCACAGGCGGCCTGCGTGGCATTATGGGTGCAGGATCCAACCGTATGAACATATACACTGTGGGAGCCGCGACTCAAGGACTCGCCAACTATCTCAAGGAAGCATTCGCCGACATGCCCGAAATATCAGTGGCCGTAGGCCACGATGTGCGCAACAACAGCCGCAAATTTGCCGAGATAGTAGCCGATATATTCTCGGCCAACGGCATAAAAGTATATCTGTTCGATGACTTCCGCCCCACTCCCGAGCTTTCGTTTGCCATACGCCACCTCGGCTGCCAGAGCGGTGTGAACATCACGGCATCACACAACCCCAAAGAATATAACGGATACAAGGCATACTGGGCCGACGGCGCACAGATCATCGCCCCACACGATGTCAACATAATCGACCACGTGAACCGCATTAAAGGCGTGGAAGATATCAAATTCCAGGGCGATAAGTCGAAAATACAGATCATAGGCAACGAAATTGACGAAGCATTCCTTACTGCCATCAAAGGACTGTCGCTCAGCCCCGATGCCATAGCACGTCACCGCGACCTCAAGATCGTTTACACCCCGATACACGGCACCGGAGTGCACCTGATACCCGCATCATTGAAAAACTACGGATTTGAAAATATAATCCACGTACCCGAACAGGACGTGACCTCCGGCAACTTCCCTACCGTGGAATCACCCAACCCCGAAGTACCCTCGGCAATGGCAATGGCAATAGCAAAAGCCAAGGAAGTAGGCGCCGACCTGGTCATGGCCTCCGACCCCGATGCCGACCGCATAGGCTGTGTGCTCCGCGACGCAAAAGGTGAATACGTGCTCATTAACGGCAACCAGATAGTGATGATACTTCTTAACTATATCATGACACGCAATGCCGAACTCGGACGTCTGACAGGCAATGAATACATAGTCAAGACCATCGTCACTACCGAAACCATAAAGTCAATAGCTGATAAGAACAACATAAAGATGTTTGACTGCTATACGGGCTTCAAGTGGATTGCTGCAGTGATTCGCGACCATGAAGGCACAGCCCGCTATCTCGGCGGAGGAGAAGAAAGCTACGGATTCCTCGCTGAAGACTTCGCACGTGACAAAGACGCCGTGTCGGCCATTTCACTCATGGCCGAAGCAGCAGCATGGGCCAAGGACAAAGGTCTGGACTTCCTGCAGATGCTTCAGGACATATATGTTAAATACGGATTCTCACACGAAGAGGGCATATCTGTGGTGAGAAAAGGCAAATCAGGAGCCGAAGAGATACAGGCAATGATGAAAGGATTCCGTCACAACCCGCCCAAGCAACTTGGCGGAAGCGATGTTGTCACCATAAAGGACTACGATGCACTGACCATGACCGAACCGATTACAGGAAAAGTCACCAAACTCGACATGCCCACTACCTCCAACGTGCTCCAGTACTTCACCGCCGACGGCACCAAAATATCGGTGCGTCCCTCTGGTACTGAACCCAAGATCAAATTCTACATTGAGGTGCACGGCAATATGGAATCTCCCGCCGGCTATGACAAAGCCAACGCCGAAGCACTCGCCAAAATAGAGACCATCAAAAAAGACCTCGGCATAGCCTGATCACCACATCAATAACTAAACAACGTACAACGCATGACTTTCACATGCGTTGTACGTTGTTTTTTTACATCTCACAGTCCAAAACAGTAAGCAAAACCTTATCCGCGCGACAATCCGTACAACCGCTGCCGCACACCCACCAATAATTATTTTTGTTTTAGCTTCATATAGCCCTTTATCCATTCAATAAGGTATGTAGCAAAAACGCCGGCCAACGATACAGAAACGCCGATAATCAGAGCCTGAGCCAAAGAATATCTGTCTGTCAGCCATAAAGCTCCGGCAGCTGTAACTGCGATTATGATTACAGATGACAGGAATGATGCAATATTTTTCTTCATTATTTTGATTTGGAATAAAGCAACTCGATGGCTTTGTCGAGCACAACGTCCTTACCGTCGAATATATCTGCCGTTTCTTCGACTACAATATCAGGAATTATCCCGATTCCGATAAATTCGGTGCCGTCGGGCAACCATTCATCACGGGCGCATATCCTCGCCATATAGCCAAACCCGAGGTCGATCATAATGGGCTGGCCGGTGCTGCCACCGGTGGGAGTACCTATAATTGTACCTCGTTTTGCCGCCTTGAACATAGCCGCAAAATCCTCGGAAGCGGAAAACGTATTGCTATTAACCAAAAGCACCACAGGAATATCAAATTTTGGTATATCGGCGTGTTCTATCGAAAACGGTATCAGCGGTTGGCCCTTCCTCACATAGGGTTCTTCTGGTGCGCCCCACGCTTTCAGCACCGGAATATATTGGGGTGATGACCAGTCAAGAGCAGGAATTGTATCGGGACATATCAACCGTAACACAAAATCGCCGTATCCGGAATTGCCGCCTCCGTTGTCACGAATATCAATGACCAAAGAGGACACATTTTCAAGCGAATCGAACACCTCTATGAATTTCTCATGATTGAACAGTCCTTGTTGAAATGATGGGATTTTAATATACCCGATGTTGTCGGAAAGTTTCTTACATGAAATCACTCTCTTGTCATAAGGATTGTACTGCCAATTCATATCGCGCTCTACATTCAAAGTGAAAACGCTGTCGGGCGCATTTCTGAACTTGACCTTAACCGTCTTGTCTGCCGGGCCATTTGTCAACTGACCGCCAAAAAATGCGGCTGATTGCGACCATTGTTCTGTAGATGACGGAAAATAAGGAACCACATTTTTCTCTCCGTATTCTATAACCGGCATATCGTCCATCTCAAGAATTTCTGTTCCGGGCCTTAATCCGGCAGCTATCATTTTGTCTGTTATGACGTCGGTAACAAAAACACGATCGCCTAATCTTTTTGTGAAGAACGGGAGAGGCCAGTCCCTGACAACCGGATTGTTGCACCACACAGCCGTGTGTCCGTCTTTAAGAGTGGCGCAAAGGAGTTTCAGACTGTCAAGAAAAGCCTCGTCAGTCGAAGTAGCCACTATTGGGGATAGGTGTGCCATATACAAACTGTCCCAGTTGCACGGCAGTTTGTCTAAATGTGCAAAATTATACTTGACCTCTGTGCCGAATTTGGTAACTATCGAGGCTTTTTGCGCCGGAGTCAGTCTATCGGCCGCATATGTACGAGCGCATGCCGCAATCAATATTACGACGATACCTATAAGTCTATTTCTATTCATCTATTCGAAAGTAATATGAGATTTTAATGTTGTTGTTTATCATCTTTCCGACGCTTATTTTTATTATATATCCGTCCCCCTATCAAACCGCCGATGATTCCGGTGATCACAGGTAAGAATATAAATATTGACGATAACTTCATAATTGCATTTATTGATGTCCGTGGTTACTTATATGACGCAAAAAATAACAATTAGTTACAGCATCGGACCTGACAAATATTGATTTTGATTATTGCACCCAAACCTTTGATGCCCGGTTCCCGCTACGCACTATATAGAACCCCGAAACTGTAGGACGGCCATTTAATCTGAACCCCTGCACTGTATAATACACCTCGTCACATTCACTTCGATCGTTATATGACATATCGGCGACTGAAGAATATTCATCGTCAACATCATATGACACCGTAAGTTTACTGAAATGACTTATATTCTTTGATGTCATGATCAACTCCTTACAGGGAGAATCGGTTGATGCGGTCCATGTGAGAGACGCAGTCTTCCAGATACCATTGTCGGGGACAAAACCGAATCCACCCCATGTTTTAGAACTGCTGTTTTGCGAAAAAATCACACGTCTGATCTTATACCGCTTATCTGTAAGCCTCAGAACCAGCACATCACCTTCACCAACATGAGCTTCCAGCACCCCTACACCACCCACATTGTACCATGCCGGAAATTTTGAATCACCGTCGCCGGCCTCAAAGGAGAAAGTAACAGGATCGCAAGTGAAAGTATATCCGCCGAGAGGCACCGGATTATTACGCGAAGGATCTTTCGTGCCCGGCTTGGGATTAAGTGTTTGCTTTGAATACTGGACCGAAAAGTCAAATATTGCAGTACCACTACTCTGAGCGCATACATTAAACAACACCCCAATCGACAACACAATAAAAATAACCACCTTTTTCAACGCCATAGCACATTTATTACATTTACATATTATTTAACATCTGAAACAAATATATCCAAATACTCTGAATCACACAAATTTATATTTGGAATTATGCGCCGCCCCAAAGAAAACGGCAAAAATCCCACAAAAAACTTGCACAAATAAAAAAATATGCCTATCTTTGCATCGCTTTTCCAAAGAAACACTCTCAGTATCAAAGAAAAGTCTTGATTCGCTAGCTCAGCTGGTAGAGCACAACACTTTTAATGTTGGGGTCCTGGGTTCGAGCCCCAGGCGGATCACAGAACAAATCGGCAGAATGCTGCAAATCGCTGAAACTAAGACAGTTTCAGCGATTTTTGTAATACCCCTATCCGGCAGAATAGTGAACATTGTGAGGTATGGCGGTGTGCAATTCGTGAACAGCCTCCGGCGTGAACAGTTTTGTTCACGATTTATGAAGCGAATTTGTAATCCTCTATCCTTCTGCGTTTTTCTGCGATTTGCCATCTTGAAAGTGGGGCTTTTATACTCTTCACAGGGTTCAAATCCCCACTTTTCGGGAATTATGAGTTGATTTCTGGCGAAATTTAACATCAATTGGAGTTTTTAACTACGCGACTGTTAATTTAGCCCTGTTTTTAACCCTTTTATCTATGTTCATCCTAGTTTGGGATTGTGTTCAATCGTGAACAAGGTGGCAGAACGGTGAAATACGACGAAATTGCAGAACAATAATTCGTGAACAAAATCCGGAAGTTTCTTCCTGTTCACGGAAGTGTTCACCGGATTTGCGATACGGCGTTGATTTCCTTGCTCTTGCCTGTTGTGAAATTGGGCGAAAATGATTATATTTATGTAACCATTAAACCACAATTTCAAACTATGTTACATGATTCTTATTTCACCTTGTCTTTCATAGCAAGGAAAGCCCGCGCCCTACGCAACGGCGAGTATCCAATCTTCGTCCGCATCACCGTGAGCGGTCAGATTTCGGAAATGAACCTCGGACGCAGTGTCGCTCCTGAGAACTGGGATCAGAAGCGTGCCATGTCCAAAGGCCGCTCGCGCCGAGACCTCGAACTTAACAAGTATATCGAGGTTGTGAAAGCCCGCTTCCTCGAAATCCACAATATGCTTGTGCGCGAGGGGAAGATGGTAAATCCGAAAATACTGCGTGACCATTTCCTCGGCACTGTCGAGAAGCCCAAAATGCTCTGCGAGGTATTCCGCATGGCAAACGAACAGCGGCGCGCCGAATATGAACGCGGCGACATGGGGAAAGCCACCTACGAGCGTTGGGTGCGCTGTGTCACCTATCTGGAAGAGTTCATGCAGTTGACGCAAAATGTGGCTGACATTCCGGTCAAGGATGTGACAAAAGGATTCGTGCAGGATTTTGAACACTTCCTGCGCATGAACAAGAAAGCAGCAAATAATACCGCAGTGCGCTATCTGCGCTACCTTAAAAATGTAATGCAGTACGCAATCGCCAACAAATGGGCTTCGGAAGATCCGTTCCTCGGCAAGCGTTTCAAACGTACCGTCGCTGACCGTGAGGCATTGACCGAAGCCGAGTTGAAACGTATGATGGATTTGGATCTGAAGGATTATCCACGTGTCGAGGCTGTGCGTGACACATTCGTGTTCTGCTGCTTCACCGGGCTGGCGTTCTGCGACATAAAGTCGCTCAAACGCTCAGAAATCACTACCGACGCTGACGGTCGGATGTGGATACGCAAGCACAGGGAGAAAACGGGCGAACTGAGCGTCATTCCCCTGCTTGATGTTCCCCGCCGTCTGATTGAGAAATACCGTAACCACCCGAAAGTTCTGTTGGAAGGCGTGGTGTTGCCGGTAATCTCCAACCAACGCATGAATGCCTATCTCAAAGAGGTGGCGGATTTGGCAAAAATCAACCGTCATCTCACCTCGCACATCGCGCGGCATACCTTCGCAACACTTTCGCTG
>CAJTRS010000024.1 GCA_910578805.1 uncultured Muribaculaceae bacterium
GCTACATCGTTGTGGCCTCCGGTGTTGTTGTTAACCAATTCGTCACCGGCTTTGGTGAATCCGTCGAGATCAAAGTCAACATAGATACCGGTGTTCATCCATTCGCCGCTGCCGGCTACTGTTACGGTTATTTCCTTGCCGGCTTCGGTGGTGAAGATGTGGTCGGTCATGTCGAAATAGACTTCACGTGTACCATTTGCAGGAGCACTGCCGGGGCCTGATATCGAGAGTGTGTTGTCGCCGTCTTTTACTGTAAGAGAGCTTACATAACGGTCTCTACGTCTTGTCTCTGTGCCGTATTTACGGCCCGCTACCGGTTCGGGTATGCAATATTCTACAGGGGCGTTGGGATCACGCTCGAACACGGCTTCAACGGTGCTCTCGTTTTCGAGCACGAATGTACCTCTGTTTTCAGCTACCTCAATAGGAGTTCCGTTGACTGTAATTTCCTTTACAAGATAGTGTTCTACAGGTGTGGCCACTACGGTCAGTTCGGTGCCTTCTTCCATAAGTCGGCCTGGGGTAACCGGAGTTTCGCCATCAAGCACCTGCAGGGTGCCGAACTCTTCACTGGGCGTTTTGATATTGATGGCATATTTTAGTGCGGGGAAGCCTACAAGGCGGCCGGTGTGGCCGTTGCCTGATATGTCAGGCACATTTTTGCCCTCTATACCGGCGAAATCATATGCGGCAATGAGTTCTTTGTCGGCAAGGGGTGTGTCTTGCCCGCTATCAGCCAATACTTCGGCGTCGGATATGGCATTGCGATAAATTCGCACATCATCGATCTCTCCGTTGACAAACGAATAGAGGTTGTCGATGGAGAATTTCTGATAGTCTGACATCTGATAGTTGGCTCCTACGAGAATGTCGGCATAAGAGGGTATGGCGCCGCTGTTTGTGCTCTGTGTATCGACGAGCTTGCCGTCAATAAAAAATTTCGAATTGTAGCCGTTATATACCCAACATAGGTGGTGCCATTCATCGGCTGACACGTGGTAACCTGAATTGTTGTGCTTGGCGCTCCAGCTCGAACCGGGATAGTTGAAGCTTACAGATGTGTTGTTGGGCACAGTATATATGGCCCAGCCTGACACATCGTTATTATTTCCGTTGGCATAGTTGCGTACGCGGTTGGATATAAGAGCCTGGGTGTCCTGCTTGTCCAGTTTGGCTTTCAGCGATACTGTAATGGTGCCTCTGGCGGGTATGTTGAAGTCCTCGGAGTTGGGAATTATCATGTAGCGTGAACCATTGAGCTTGAGGGTACCGTCGTAAAGGTTTTCCTCATTGTCGCCATCGTTGCCGGAGTCGTTTCCGTCGGTGAGCCAGTCAAGAGTAAACTTCATGAAGTAGAGGCGGAATCCGTCATCTCCGGGGATATTGCTGTCCCATTTGCCCTCCTCTACGAAGCAGCCTATGGAGCCGTCGGGGAGCACTGTGAGCGAAGAATAGGCCGAATAGTTGTCGATGAGTTTCTTGCATACGGGCCATGTGTTGCCTTCGTCATATGACATGTATATCGATACGTCGCGGCGAGTGCTTGCATTGGCGGGAAGAGAGTGGAGCATTCGTGTCTGGCCGTCGGTCGAGGGATATACGATGATGTCGCCGTTGCAGTCAGGCTCGGTGAGGTCGTTTACGTTTGCGGCTGCCGACCATGTTACGCCTCCATCGGTGGAGCGGGCAAAGCGGCGCTTGCCACCGGAGCGGATACTCATGATGAGTGTGCCGTCGGAGGTCTCTACAAGTTTTGATTCGTTGCCGTTTCCGGCTGCGGGTATGCGTGAGCCGGTGTTGAGCACTGTCCACGTGTCGCCGCCGTCATCGGAAGCGCACACGAATTCATACACATCTTTTACATATTGAGCCGAAGAGGTGCGGGTGTTGGCCACGAACATTATGCGTCCGGACTCGGTCTGGAGCATGCTGCCCGAGGCACAGAATGCGCCGTACCAGTTGCTCTGGTATATCTGGTTTGTTATAGCCACCGGTTCCGACCATGTCAGACCGTTATCGGAGCTCTTCGAAACGTAGAATCCGGCGCGGTTGTAAGGAGTGGAAGTGAAGAATCCTGTATCGCCGGAGAATACGGCCACAAGATTACCGGTGTTGCGGTCGAGAACCACTGCGGGGTCGCCGTAGGTCTCGCCTGTCGAAGAATTGCCCTGGGCTATGGTCACGGCATCGGACCATGTCTCACCTCCGTCGGTGGAGCGCTTGGCAACAACGCTGATGGTGTTGGGGAGGTCATTGAGTGCGTTTCCGCGTTTGTCGGCAAGTGCCACGAGTGAACCGTCGGCTGCGGTTACGAGTGCTGGGATACGGTAATATTTGGACCCGTTCTCGTTCATGTCAAACACAAGCACTTTGGTGGGTGCCGATGCGTCGCGCTCGAATACGGCGCTTACAGTTGCGGCGCCCTCCATGGTAAATGTGTTTCCGGAGATTGGTGTGCCGTTTACGGTTATCTCCTTGAGGTTGTAATCGGTAGCCGGAGTGGCTTCCACGGTGAGAAGTGTGCCGTCCTCCACATTCTGTCCCGATACGATTTCCGTTGTCCCGTCATAGACTCTTACCGTACCGTTCAGGGGGTAATCTATGGTAAGTGGAGAGCCCGGGAGGAATAGCGGAAAGCCTGTGAGGTTTGCGGTGTGGCCGTTGCCTGAAATGTCGGTTACAGACTGTCCGGTTATCTCCTTGAAGTCATATGCGGCAATCAGGCCGGGTGTCGAAGCGTCAACTTCAGCGGTCATGTCGGCCACGACTTCGTTGGCGGTAAGGGCCTTGGAGTAGAAACGCACATCTGTGATCTTGCCTTTCCAGTATGATGATCCATCGACTGATGCTATGATACCGTCGGAGGTGGTGTATCGAGCGCCTACGAGAATGTCACACTGAGGGTTGATCGGGTAATTTCGTATATCGTTGTTGGTTCTGGTATCTTTGAGCACACCGTCGAGATACATCTTGGAAGTGCCTTCGGTGCCGTTTAGCACCCAAGTGACCACGGCCCACTTCTGGGTTGCCAGTGTGTTGCACCAGGGGTGTCCGAGGTTGTTCCAGCTTCCTTTGTTAAGGTTTACGTTATTTGACATGGACTGGCTTGAGCTGTTGCCGCCAAAGATGTCGTAACCGCATGTACCTGAGTTGCTGGTGCCTGCGTGATAGCGGTTGTTTATTATGCCGCGGTGGGTGCCGTAGGAGTCGAGCCATACTTTTGCCGACACAGTGATGCTGCCGCCTGCGGCCACATCGAATGCCGGGTTGTGTGGTATGCTCATGTACCTGGCCGAACCATCGAAGTCAAGATAGCCCGGTCCGTTGCCGTAAATCGGGGCGCATAGGATTCCCCCTGCCATCAGCATTGCCGATACGGCGACGGTCTTTAATCGATTAAAAAATTTCATGATTTGATTGGTATTGTGTTAATAATAGATAAGTTGTCAAAATTTAAGGCGTTGTGATGATATCGGTATGTGATTTTAAGGTGTTCTTGTTTGCAAATGTAGTGAAAAATGTCTAATTTCGCATAGCTGGCTTAGCTTCGATTAAGTAAATTATTGATAAAATGTTTTCTGGAATAGTTGAAGAGGCTGCCATTGTAGTGGCAGTCAACGATGAAGGCGGTAACCGTCATATAAGGGTCAGATGCCCGTTTGCCGATGAACTGAAAATAGACCAGTCGGTGGCGCACAATGGAGTGTGTCTGACGGTTGTGGCCCTGCACGGTGACGGCACTTACACGGTGACGGCCATAAAAGAGACGCTTGACCGTAGCAATCTCGGTGATCTGCAGCCCGGTTCGGTGGTGAATCTGGAGCGTTCTATGCTGATGAACGGACGTCTGGACGGCCACATCGTGCAGGGGCATGTGGACTGTACGGCCACGGTGGAAAGTGTGGAAGAGGTGGGCGGAAGCCGATACTATAAGTTCCGCTATCATATCGACAAGGCTATGGCGGCCAAGGGATATGTCACTGTGGAGAAGGGGTCGGTGACCGTAAACGGCGTGAGCCTTACGGTGTGTGATTCCGAATCCGACAGTTTCCGCGTGGCCATCATTCCATATACTTACGAACACACTAATTTCCACACATTTGTTCCGGGTACGAGGGTAAACATAGAGTTTGATATCATAGGCAAATATCTGAGCCGTATGATGGAGGTGGCTTCGGCCTGACGCGGATTTTATGGCCGGTGGGCGAGGCCGATTGTGGCGATTGGTGTCGTAAATGCTTTCGGGCTGATTAGTTTTGCGGTGTGAATCATAAATTCAACCGTTCAATATCTTAATCTGCCAGTTATGTCTTTATCTTTGTTTTCCCCGGCCGCGGTGCAATCTGTGTTGCTTGTCATGATTCTTTCGGCCGTAGATTATTGCGCCGTATTTCTTGCTGTGCTCATCGATTTGCGAAGCGGGACTTTGCGTGCCCGTAGAGAGGGTGTGCCACGCACATCGCGCGGCTATCGCCGTACGGTGGAGAAACTGTCGGGGTATTTCGTTACCATGCTCGCTCTGTCGGTAATCGACGCGCTTCTGGTGCTGTCAGCTCTGTTGCTGCGTGTTACGGCCGGATATGAGCTGCCGCTGTTTCCGCTTATGACTACCCTGGGGGCGGTGGGGCTTACTCTCATCGAGCTTAAAAGCGTGATGGAAAACACCCGCCGCAAATCGGATATCATGTCGGCTGCCCGTTCTCTGTCGGATATGCTTGGAAGCAAAGAGGTGCGCGGACTTGTCGAAGAACTTAAAAAACTTAAAGAGATGTAAGTTATTTATGTGTAAATAGTGTTAATCATTTGTTAATAAATATATCCTAAGGCTGTTTGTCTCGGTCTGTTTAGTGCTTTAGGTTGCGTATTAATAAATATTTGACTATCTTTGCAGCATCTTACAGTCACGGAGGAGGCCGACAGCTTCCTCCATTTTATTTGCAGATACAGATGATTGACAAGCAGCTCATAGAACGGGTGGTGACCGAAGCCCTTGAGGGTACCGACGGATTTTTGGTGGAGGTCAGAGTGACTCCGGACAATGTCGTGGCAGTGGAGATTGACTCCATGACAGGTGTGGACATCGATACCTGTGCCATGATAACACGCAAAATAGAAGCGGCGATGGATCGCGATGTGGAGGACTACGAACTCGAAGTGGGTTCGGCCGGACTTACATCGCCGCTGAAAGTGCGTCGTCAGTATGAGAAAAATATCGGTAATGAGGTGGAGGTGCTGACACGCGACGGACACAAGTTGCATGGAGTGCTTTCCGGCGTGAGTCATGACGGTACCGAATTCACACTCACGGTCCAGGAGAAAGTTAAGGAGCCCGGCCGGAAGCGTCCGGCCATGGTTGAGAAAGCCTTGACACTGGCGGTGTCCGATACCAAATACGTGAAATATTTAATAAACTTCAAATAAAAAACTCCCAGGAATTCTATTATGGCAAAGAAAGAGGAAGCTCCCAATATGGTGGAGCGTTTCGCCGAATTTAAGGAACTCAAGAATATCGACAAGACCACTATGATAAGTGTGCTTGAGGAATCTTTCCGCAATGTGCTGGCCAAAATGTTCGGCACCGATGAGAATCTTGATGTGATCATGAACCCTGACAAGGGCGATGTGCAGATATTCCAGAATCTCAAGGTGGTACCCGATGGCGAGGTTACCGATCCCTATACCCAGATAGGGCTTAGCGATGCTCGTGCCGACCAGGATCCCGATGTGGAGATAGGCGAGGAGCACACAAAAGAGATTATATTTGCCGACTTCGGCCGGCGTGCCATATTGAACCTGCGCCAGACTCTGCAGTCAAAGATACTTGATCTGCAGAAAGAGGCCATATACAATAAGTTTAAAGAGCTGGAAGGCGATCTGGTGAGCGGCGAGGTGTATCAGACTTGGTCGCGCGAGACCCTGCTGCTCGATGACGACAAAAACGAGCTTCTGCTTCCGAAGAGCGAGTCGATACCCGGCGATTTTTTCCGCAAGGGCGAGACGGTGCGCGCCGTAGTGGCCAATGTGGACAATAAGAACAATAATCCCAAGATAACAGTGAGCCGCACTAACGAGAATTTCCTGCGTCGTCTGTTTGAGCTTGAGGTTCCCGAAATCCACGACGGCCTGATCAATATCCGTGCCGTAGCGCGAATACCGGGCGAGCGTGCCAAGATAGCTGTGGAGAGCTATGATGACCGTATAGACCCCGTAGGCGCATGTGTGGGTGTTAAGGGGTCGCGTATCCACGGTATAGTCCGCGAGTTGCGCAATGAGAATATCGATGTGATCAATTACACTTCCAATCCCACACTTTTCATACAGCGTGCCTTGAGCCCCGCCAAAGTATCCTCCATACGTCTTGATGAGGAAGAAAAGAGGGCAGAGGTATTTCTGCGCCCCGATGAGGTGTCGCTTGCCATCGGCAAAGGCGGACTTAACATTAAGTTGGCCTCGATGCTCACCGGTTATGTAATAGACGTGTACCGTGACACAGAAGAACCTGATGAGGAGGATATCTATCTTGACGAGTTCAAGGACGAGATCGACACCTGGGTGATAGACGCGTTGAAAAACATAGGTTGCGTGACTGCCAAGTCCGTGCTTTCGGCACCGCGTCAGATGCTCATAGACAAAGCCGATCTCGAAGAGGACACAGTGGATCAGGTACTCAGCGTGCTCCGTGCCGAATTTGAGGACTGATCCGTCACAGGCCAGTCCCTCTCCTTAAACAACAAATAAGAAAATCTCATAATAATATATGGCGAGAACGAAAATAAGCAAAGTTGCAACTGACATCAACGTGTCTATAGCCACGGTGGTGGAATTTCTGCGCAAGAAAGGCATAAATGTCGATGACAATCCCAACACACGCATTGACGAGGAAGCCTATAACTTGCTTGTGCAGGAGTACAAGCCTGACCGCGAGCTTAAAACCAAGTCGGATCAGTTCATAACCGAACGGACCAAAGAAAAGGCCAAGCCTGCTCCGGCTCCGAAGGAAGAAATAAAGATAGAACCAATATCACCGCAGGGTCCCAAAGTGGTAGGCAAGATTGACCTTGATGCCAAGCCTGCTCCCGCTCCGGTGTCCGGACCTGTGGACAAGCCTTCGGCTTCGGCAGTTGACACTTTACCAGCTCCCGCCGCAAAGCCTGTGGAGAAAATAGTTGAGCCTGCGCCTGTCGAAACCAAGCCGGCGGCTCCTGCCGTGGCCGAAGTCAAGCAGCTGGCCAAAGCCGCCGATGTCAATGTACGTCCGGCCAAAACTCCCGAGGTGAAGCCTTCCAGGCCATCAGCGCCCGCTCCAGCAGATAAGCCTGTGGCACCGGCGGAAAAGCCTGTTGTCAAACCGTCTGAAGAGATATTCTCTCCCAATCCCAAACCTCAGGGGCTATCGATAAATGTTGTAGGCAAGATTGACCTTTCGGCCATAAACCAATCGACCCGACCCAAAAAGAAGACAAAGGAGGAGAAACGCAATGAGCGCATAGCCAAGGAGGCCGGCGCCCAAGGTGACCGCAAGAAGCGTAAGCGTATAGGCGGAAAGGAGAAAATCGACATAGAAAAGACCTCGCAGCAGGGTAGTGGCGAGCGTCACCCGCGTCAGGGTTCTTCACAGCAGGGCGAAGGCCGGGACCGCAACAGCAACCGCCGTCCGCTGCACACCGAAGTCAATGAGGAAGATGTACAGAAGCAGGTGAAGGAAACCCTGGCCCGCCTGACCAATAAGGACAAGGGGCAGAAGAAGGGTGCCAAATGGCGTAAGGAGAAGCGCGAAGCCAACGCCACACGTGAGCGCGAGGCTCATGAAATGGAGATTGCCGAAAGCAAGGTGTTGAAACTCACCGAATTCGTTACCGCCAATGACCTTGCCTCGATGATGAATGTGCCGATCAATAATGTTATAGGCACATGTATGAGCATAGGTGTGATGGTGTCGATCAACCAGCGCCTTGATGCCGAAACTATCAATATCGTGGCCGAAGAGTTCGGATACCGCACGGAATATGTGTCGGCAGAAGTGGTTGAGGCCATAACTCAGGAAGAGGATACCGAGGAGGAACTCACCGAGCGTCCGCCTATAGTGACCGTGATGGGTCATGTGGACCACGGCAAGACCTCGTTGCTCGACTACATACGCAGTGCCAATGTGATTGCCGGAGAGGCCGGAGGTATAACCCAGCATATCGGCGCATACAATGTCAAGCTTGCCGACGGACGGCATATCACGTTCCTTGACACTCCCGGTCACGAGGCTTTTACCGCCATGCGTGCGCGTGGAGCCAAAGTCACCGACTTATGTATCATAATAGTGGCTGCCGATGACAATGTGATGCCTCAGACCGTGGAAGCCATCAACCATGCTTCGGCCGCAGGTGTGCCGATAGTGTTTGCCATAAATAAGATAGACAAGCCTGCCGCCAACCCCGACAAGATCAAGGAAGAACTCGCCGCCATGAACTATCTGGTGGAAGAGTGGGGCGGCAAATACCAGTCGCAGGACATATCGGCCAAGAAGGGCATAGGTGTTGAGGAACTTATGGAAAAAGTGCTTCTCGAGGCTGAAATGCTCGAACTGAAGGCCAATCCTAACCGCAGGGCCACAGGTTCCATCATAGAGTCATCGCTCGACAAGGGCCGTGGCTATGTTGCTACCGTGCTTGTGCAGAACGGAACACTCAATGTGGGTGACTTCATACTCGCCGGCACACATTACGGCAAGGTAAAGGCCATGTTCAACGAGCGTAACCAGCGCATCAAATCGGCGGGTCCGGCCACACCGGCTCTGATTCTGGGTCTTAACGGAGCTCCTACAGCCGGAGATACCTTTAATGTGATGGATTCGGAGCATGAAGCCAAGGAGATCGCCAACAAGCGTGAGCAGTTGCAGCGCGAGTTGGGTCTGCGCACAAAGAAGATACTGACTCTTGACGATATAGGTCGTCGCCGTGCCATAGGAAACTTCCAGGAACTCAATATAATAGTAAAGGGCGACGTGGACGGTTCGATAGAGGCTCTGTCGGATTCGCTCATCAAGCTTTCCACCGATGAAATCCAGATCAATGTGCTCCATAAGGCAGTAGGTGAGATATCGGAGAGCGATGTCACTCTTGCCGCCGCTTCCGATGCCATTATCATCGGTTTCCAGGTGCGACCCTCTCAGGCGGCGCGCCGTGCGGCCGAGCGTGACGGAGTGGAGATTCGTCTGTACTCCGTGATCTATCAGGCCATAGAAGAGGTAAAGGACGCCATGGAAGGTATGCTCGCACCCGAACTGAAAGAGGAGATCGTGGGCACTGCCGAGGTGCTTCAGACCTACAAGATAAGCAAGGTGGGTACTGTGGCAGGCTGTATTGTGCGCGAGGGACGCATAAAGCGTTCGTGCAAAGTGCGGCTCATACGCGACGGCATAGTGCGCTATACCGGCGATCTCGGTTCGCTCAAGCGTTTCAAGGACGATGTCAAGGAGGTTGTGTCGGGTTATGACTGCGGTCTTAATATAGCCGGCTACAACGATATTCACGAAGGCGACATTGTGGAATGCTTTGAGGAAGTGGAAGTGAAGAAGTCATTGTAAATGGCTAGAGCTTACATAAATTTAGGATCAAATATGGGCGACCGCCTCTCGTATGTCACGGGGGCGGTCGCTGCCATAGAGATGGTCCTGGGGGTGTCGGCAGAGGTGTCGTCGCCCTATTACAGCGCACCATGGGGTTATGATTCGCCTAATGAGTTTGTAAATATGGGCATGACGGTGGAAGTCGGCGACATGACTGCCAGTGAGTTGCTTGATGTTCTGCTTATGGTGCAGGAACGCATCGGTTCGGGTGAGGCGCACCGTACGGCTTCGGGTGCGTATGCCGACCGGACTATTGATGTTGACCTGATAGCTCTTGGTGACACTGTGGCGGATACTCCGCGGCTTACGTTGCCGCACCGTCATATGGCCGAAAGACTTTTTGTGCTTGTGCCCATGGCCGAACTGTGGCCAGGTTGGGTGCACCCTTTGACCGGACTTACTCCAAAGCAGATGATCGAGGCTATCGGAGAGTGACTTCTCGGATTTTTCCCGAATCGAGATACCACAGGAAGCCTCGGACATTGCTTTCTCCACGCTCTATGAGCGTTTTCATGTATCCGCGTACCTGCGAGGAATATTTGCCGTGATGCTCCGCGCCGAATTTGTAATCGATCACATCGGTGAAACCGTCGGACCGCCATACCACTCTGTCGGGACGTTGCGACGGAGATTGCGGGAACACCACCTCCCGCTCCATGACCACATGCCGTGTATCCTCAAACCAAGGTTTCACCTCCGGACGTC
Source organism: uncultured Muribaculaceae bacterium (assembly GCA_910578805.1). Lineage (GTDB taxonomy): Bacteria > Bacteroidota > Bacteroidia > Bacteroidales > Muribaculaceae > Paramuribaculum. The sequence continues at coordinate 10,325 of CAJTRS010000024.1, forward strand.
CGAGTTCGCGCGACAGAAATGTTTCTATGGCGGCGCTCTCCTCCTTGGGTATGGCTCCTTTGCGCACCTGGCGCATTATGGCTTTGTGGAGCATGGAGGGGGTTCTTACGTGCGACAGGACATCGTGGAGCATGATGCCGCGTTCGCGGGCTTCGGAGCGTTGTTCCGACCTGTCCATGTCTATTTCGGCCCACAGGTCCTCCCGGTCAAGTGAGTAATAGGCCGACATGGTCATGTCTTCTACCGGATCGAGTGTGGCCGGAGGCTCGTTTGAATCTTCGGTGGCGGTTGTGGGCGTGCCGAATGTGACGGTGCTTACATTTATGCCGTCATGTGCCACTCTTTGTGTTGCTGTCCCGTTCTCTCCTGTGCAGATGGAATGCAATGCCCCGTCGAGGAGTGCGCCCGCGGGAAGCGCGTCGGTCATGGTCGGGGAGTATGATACAATAAGCTCGTCAACGGCGCGTGTGAATGCCACGTAGAGCACATTGAGTTCGTCGAGCACCTGCTCGGCACATCGTGCCGAGTATTGCCCTTCGAAGTATGTGCCGGTCATGGATTTGTCGGGCTTAAGCGGGAGCAGTGGCGGTAACAGTGCGGGGTCTATGTCGGTTATCATTGAAGTGTCAAACCACTCGTAGCCTTTGAACCGTATGGTGTCCCAGTCGGCTTCGGGTATATGCACGCATTTGAATTCGAGTCCTTTTGATTTGTGTATTGTCATGACTCTTAGCGCGTCCTTGTCAAATGCCGACGACACGGTGGAGAGCCGTCCGCGTTCGTCCCACCAGCGTAGGAAGGAGCGCAGATTGCCTGTGCCGAATGAGAAATATTCGAGCACCACGTCCTGGAATGCGGAGATAAACATGTTTTGCTCCCGGGCGAGAGCCGGTGATATGTACCGCGATATTATTCTTTCGACTAACGACGGCACACTGTAGCAGGTCATATCGTTGATGTCCGGTTCGAGTTCCGAACTTATTGTGTTTGTATTTCCGAGCGCCTGTCTGAGTGCTGTTTCCGGATCGTCGGTGTGCCCGGCAATGTAATTGTAACGGTTGATCATGGCCGCAAGGTCATGACGGCGCCGGTAGCTGCCGGTGTCCGATCCGTCAGGCTCGGTCTCTGACAGCGCCATGTAGCGCATTACACTTATAATGATTCTTACGGCGGGGGAGGATACCACGAGCATGGCATCGTCGGAAATGATTCTGAGATGCGATAAGGCCGGATCGGAAGCCATGCGGTCCATCAGATAGCTGATCACCCGGGTGGCTTCGGTATTGAACCGCGTGAGTACCACTATGTCGCAGGCCCGGTATCCCGAAGCTATCTGCCGGCTTATCTCACGGTACATATTGTCAAACGCCACACTCTCGAATCCTGCCACTGTGGCGGCTTCTATGGCGTTAGTCTGCACATATCCCCGGTGTGAGGCGTGTTTTGGCGATACTTTTTGGTTCACGTTGCCGTAAATGCCCGAAAATCCGGCTTCTGCTGCCAGAGTGGCAAACAATGCGTTGTTGAACCGCACCACGTCGGCCGAACTGCGCCAGTTGGTGTTGCCTTCAGGAGTGTCACCCTCTATCCGGGCATTGCTGCCGAAATCGGCCAGTACCTGCTTCTGGAGCAACGTGGGATCAGAGAAGCGGAAGCGGTATATACATTGTTTCTCATCACCTATTATGAGGCTGTCGTGGCCCGATCCCTGAGCTTCGGCCAGGAGCGGACGCAGATTGTCCCATTGCAGTCTTGAAGTGTCCTGAAACTCGTCGATCAGGAAATGGTCGAGCCAGACCCCCACGCGGTCAAACACAAACGGTACGTTGCCGTCGGTGAGTATGGTGCGCAACATGCCCGATGCGTCCGACAGGAGCATGGTGTTGTTGTCGTTGTGGTATTGTTCTATGTGGAAATACACCCTCTCCATGATGCCTAATACAAACAGGTTGGAGCGCATGGTGGTCAGGAGCCGCATGCGAGGCACGCCGTCGCGCAGTGCCGTACAGGCTTCTGACAGTGTGCTGTCAAGTTCCGAGTCCGGATTGGCGTCCAGATGCTTTTTAAGCGGCGCGCCATAGGCGGCTCTGATGTCGGCGCATGCGTTGGCCAGCGTTTTTCCGGTGGTGTTGCATGTGCCTTCCGAGAGAAATGCGTGCAGGAGGTTCAGCAGGTTGTTGTTGACTTTGAGTTTCGATGCCCCGTCGTAGCCGCGCGATTCGATGGCGTGGAGGGCCTTGCGGCATTTTTCGGCCGTTTCCTCCGAGGTGAGTTTCTCTGCGTCCGTGAGAGCCTGTGCCAGCATGGGGAGTTTGTCGGCGCGCATATAATCCATCATGGCGTCATGATGCAGAGTGAACTGTTCGTTGCTTAGCGAGCATATCAGTCGTACTATCTCGCGGTATGTGGCCGATGAGCGGTTGAATATATTTGTTGACTTGCCTTGAGAGAACAGTCCGCGGAGATATTGCCATATCCACATGGTTATGCGGCGGCTTTCCGTAGAGCCCGGATCGGAACGCAATGAATCGAACAGCTCGCGTACGGCCGCGGCTATGACCTTTGTCGTGTCGAGGTCCACCTCATAGTTGCCGGTGAGATCGAGATCGTGGGCAAATGTACGCAGTATGGTCTGGAAAAAGGAGTCGATAGTGCTCACCTGAAAGAAGGTGAAATCAAAGAGGAGCTTGACCAATGAGTCGGCTGCGGCTGCTTTGAGTTCTGTTTCAGAGCAGTCGAGGTCTGTCATGAGCATATGCAGATAGGGGCTTGGACGGTTCCACCCGGGTTCCATGTCTCCGAGCACTGCAAGTTCGTGGACAATGCGGCTCTTCATCTCCTCGGTGGCTTTGTTGGTGAAAGTCACAGCCAGTATGTGGCGGTGGTTTTCGTGGTCATGCGGAGCCAGACGGTATTTGCCGTCCGAGCCTTTTGAGCCGAGAAGAAGTTTGATGTAACGGTATGTGAGGGTAAACGTTTTCCCCGATCCGGCCGAAGCCTTGTATATGGAGAGCATGTGCGCGCTGATGCTGTGGTTATATGACGCGGGCTTTAAAGCCCATGTCTGTAAGGCGGGTCAAGATGTCTTGGCGTCGGTCGCCCTGAATGAGAACTTCGCCTCCGCGTGCCGAACCTCCGGCTCCGAGTTGTTGCTTGAGCTTTGCGGCTATTTCGCGCAGGCGTTCGTCGGGCAGGTTCCAGCCTGTGATGAGTGTGGCTGTCTTGCCTCCGCGCCCTTTGCGTTCGATGCTTATGTCGAGACGCGGACATGAGCTTATGTCGTCGTGGTCACGGTCATGTGGAGCCGGTGAGTCCGGTCCTTCGGGAAGATCGGGATTGGAGTCCTTGAATGCTTGCAGTCGGTCTTGCCAGTTCATTGTATGTCGGATTGCGGGTTAACGGTTTCGGGGAGGCTGTCAACGGCAAATTCCGTGATTTCCTCTATGGTGGGTTGCTTTGATCCTATGTTTTTGGTCAGTGTCTGCAGCATGTCCACATATTGCATCTTGTCAAACGGCACAGAGGAGTAATACGATGCGGCGCTGTCAGGCGCGGCATTATAGGCACGTCGGTAGAGATCGGTGGCAGTGGCTGTGTTGATGCCTTCATCGCTGTGGTCAGCCATCTGCATATAAACTATTGACAGGCGTGCAAGTTGTGAGGCCGATAACTGTGACAGGTTTTCGTTTCCCATAAGATACTCCGACAGGCTTGCCGCCACTTTCATATCACCTTGTGCCACGGCTGTTTCGGCCTCACGCAGGTTTGTGTCGAGTTCGTTGATGCTGTCGCCTCCGCATGATACAAGCAGACAAATTATAGGAATTATGATCAGATGTTTCATTATAAGGTTATTCTTTTTATGAATGTGTCAGCGACGGATATATACTTTGTCGCTGTCATGGAATTTCAGTGTGAGTTGTGACCCTGTGAAGTTGACAACCGGCCGGGCCAAATGTGTGGCTATGTCTCCGATAAGAGTGGAGTCGCCTTGTATTTCCACAGCCTTGCCGTCGGAATCCACGAATAGTGTGTCGCGAAGCACATTCCATGTGCCTTTGATAGAGTAGCTCAGCACTCCGGGGCTGATGGCCCGTATGGTGCAGGTGCCGTCGGGGTTGAGTTCCATCGTTGGGGTTGTTTCGGATATGGCCGGTTCGTAGTAGTTGCCTGTCATTTCCTGTGCCCGGTCGCTCAGGTTGCTGCAGGCAGTGGTGGTTGTTATCGCCATGGTGCAGGCAAGGGTTTTCAGGGTCGGTTTCATTGGGGTATGTTATGAGTGGTGTTATGAGAGCCGGAGCTTGAGGTCTGTGATAAGGTGTTGTAGCGCGGGATACTCGGCAGTCATGCGTTGGAGGAGTTCGTTTTCGTTGAGGGTGTGGCGCGGGTCGGAACCTTGGGCTATCACTACATCGAATGTGATGAGGTCGTTGGCCAAGGCGTTGTGTATTTTCTCCAATATGTCGGGGCGGTTGGCTTCCATCAGTTCCTGTTGCTTCTGGTTCTGGACTGTGACGGTGAAACGGTTGCCGTCGATATTGGCGGGATACGATGCGCGCATGGTGTTGGTCAGTATCTGGGCCTTTGGGTGGGTGGATATGTAGGTTTCCCATGCCGAGTTCAGTGCATCGTGAGAGAAAGGAGTGTTTCTCTGCGGCCTTGTCGATGTGGATTTTTCGGCATCTTGTGTGGCGGCTGATGGTACACCGTGTTTTATGGATATGCGCGGTATGCCCGATAATTGCGGAGCGGCTGCGGATCGGGCGTTTCTGTTGGGTTGGTTCGGCGTGATGGGCTTCGACGTAGGATTACCGGCGGGTATCGATGGCTTTGCTTGTTGCGTGGGTGCGACTGATGGTGCCGGGGCTGGAGCCGCATGGATAGCGGTTGTCCCATCGGTTGCGGCAGCTATGGGTTTGAGCCGCCCCTCTCCGTCACTGCCTTTATTGGGGGAGGGGCTGAGTGGTTGGCATATTTTGGCGAGTGTCAGTTCCACAAGAAACTGCTTGTTGGACGCCGCCCGGTAATTGAGGTCGGCATCGTTGCAGAGAGACATGGCATGGTATATGAATTGTGTTGTGCACCTGACAGCTCTGTCAGCCAATTCTTTGCGGGCTTCGTCACCGGCTTCTACGAGATGGAGTGTGGCCGGGTCGGAGGCTACCATCAGATCGCGGAAATAGGCGGCAAGACCGTTGATGAAAAATTGTGAGTCGAAGCCTTTGTCCCGTATTTCCTTATATATGAGCCAACTTTTGAGGACATCATTGGCAAGGAAGCAGTCGAGCAGACGGTTGTAATATTCGTTGTCGAGAACGTTAAGGTTGTCTATGGCAGCCTGATAGGTTATGTTGCCTCCCGATGATGCCGCCACTTGGTCAAAGATGGAAAGGGCGTCGCGCATGGCTCCGTCGGCCTTGCGGGCAATGACATTCAGTGCTGTCCGTTCAACTGTGATGCCCTCTTGTGATGCCACGTATGTGAGGTGGTCGATCATGTCCTGAATGGTGATGCGGTGGAAGTCGTATATCTGGCACCGTGATAGTATGGTGGGTATGATCTTGTGCTTTTCGGTGGTGGCGAGAATGAACACCACATAGCTCGGCGGTTCCTCGAGGGTCTTGAGGAAAGCGTTGAACGCCTGCGATGACAACATGTGCACCTCATCAACTATGAATACACGGTAGGAGCCTATCGACGGTGGCACCTGCACCTGGTCCACGAGGTTGCGTATATCATCGACACCATTGTTGGAGGCTGCGTCAAGCTCTACAATGTTCATGGAGGTTCCGGCATTGAATGCCCGGCATGAGTCACATTCGTTACAGGCTTCGCCGTCGGGGGTACGGTGTGAGCAGTTGATGGTTTTTGCGAATATGCGCGCGCATGATGTCTTGCCCACACCGCGTGAGCCGCAAAATAGGTAGGAGTTGGCCAGACGGTTGGAGGCCACAGCGTTTTTCAGTGTGGTTGTCAGCGCTTTCTGTCCTACTACGGAGGCGAAGGTTGCCGGCCGGTATTTCCTTGCGGAAACTAAATATGGTTCCATTTTAAGGTTTCTTGTATTCGTGGCTTCCGTATGACATCTGGCATACGGGATCAGTCACAAAAATATGAAATTTTTGCGGGATTGCAAGGGGAGACCCGAATGTTTTACCTGTGCCGTTGGTAAAAGGGTGTGTCAGATGGGTATCGTGAACAGGAACCGAGAGCCGCTTTTGGTGTAGGTGGTGTCGAGGTAAACTTTGCCGTGGAGCAGATTGGCCACCATGCGGCAGATGTTGAGTCCGAGTCCGAGTCCCTGAGTCATGGTGCTTAGTTTCTCGAAACGTTCGAAAATCACCTCCTCTTTGCCTTCGGGTACTCCTATGCCTGTATCAGTGATGGCGAATGTTGCCGTGTGGTTGTCTGTATCAATGCTGTATGACAGTTCCACAGAGCCTGTTTCGGTGAATTTGAGGCCGTTGGTGAGCAGATTGATTAGAACCTGTTCCACGCGTTTGCCGTCGGTGTTTATCACATCATCGTCATTGCCCGAATTAACAAAACGCAGGCTCACGCCTTCGGGACGGTATTTTTTTACGCTTTCAATGGCCACCTCACACAATGTCTTTATGGAGTAGGAGTTTATTGAGGGGCTGGTCATGCTGTTGTCCATGGCGGCTATGTCGATTACATCGTTGACTATTGTCCGCAGCATGTCGGCGCTAAGTTCCACTATCTGGGCATATTTTCCTATGTATTTGCGCTTTTCTTCACTCATGTTGTCAACAATGAGCCTGGAGTATTCCACTATGGTGTTTACCGGGGTGCTGACTTCGTGGCTCATGTTGTTGATGAATTCGGCTTTGTGATTGTCGGCTTTACGCGCACGGTCGCGGGCTTCGATCAGTTCTCGCTGTATGTGCTGAAGCTTGTCGCGCTCTTCAAGCAGCAGAGCGTTGGAGGCCTCAAGGTTGGTTGATGAACGGCGTGCCCGCAGATACAGCATCAGGATTACCAGAAGCAGTATCAAGAGGATTCCCGCGGCGATGAGAATGATCACATATTTTATGTGTCGCCGGCCGAGCTCACCCTCTTTGTTTTCCAGTTCGAGTGCCGTTTTTTCGGCTTGCAGGCTGTTGAGGTCATAAAGTGTCTGTAGTTCGCGTCCGCGCTCGATGGAATTTTGGATCAGGTAATTTTCGAGTATCTGGTTGTAGGCCATCGCGGCCTGAAGCATGGCGCCCTTATCGTCGATTTCTGTGGCGGCCTGAAGCATTTGTTTGTACAGCAGGCGGCGTGATGATGCGTTGGCCGGATTGTCTATCTGTTTTTTCAATATCGTAAGGGCTTCGCCATATCTTTTTTTTGCCATGAGGTAATAGATTGTCGGCCGCTGTGAGTTGTTGAAATCGTAATGGCAGTCAAGAGATGTTTCGGTCAGAGCCTTGATGCGGTCATAATAATATTCCACCTCGTTGTCGGTCAGGGCGGTATAATTGCTTAGAATACGACGGTATGTGTTGTAGTAATGGGTGGCGTAGTCACGGTACCGTCGGTTCTGTGCCCGGCTTTGTTCGGCAAGTTTGTCTATGATGTCGAGCAGTTTTTTGTTGGCCTCCACGGCTTTGTCCGCGTCACCGAAATTACTGTATATGATGGAGGCGTCAAGGTAGTACATGTTGTATATGCCATAGAGGTGAAACGGCAGTTTCTTTATGGCTTCCTCAAGCTTGTTTATGTATTTTGCAAGCATGTCGCCAGGTACAGTTGTGTCAAGATAACTGCATATGACGAAGAGCATTTCCATGTTTTCCGTCGGCGTAATATCCTTGTCTTCGCGGTAACGGTGAAGATATTCGTTGAGGCGTTGCTGTCTCACTTTTTCCGAAGAGTCGATTGCTTCCGAGCGCATCTTTGTCAGGAAAATGAAACTTCTCGTGGCATCGCGCTCACGGCTCTCCGGCATTTTTTCCACGTGTCTGAGCAGGGTGGTGCATATGGCGGTGTCGATTGAAGCCGAAGCCGAGGCTATGCGGCGTGCTATATCCAACTGCACGGATTCGTCATTGTGTGCGGCGGCAAGATACAGAAGGACCATGCCGTCAGTCTTTTTGTCGCGGCGGGTGTGCAGATCGAAGAGATCGTAGTATATGCTTACGCTGTCGTTGTATGTTTTGGCTTCAGGCAGGGCGCTGTGGAGACTGTCGATGAGGAATGTTCTTCGTGAATCATTATAGATGGCGTATGTGGCAAGGGTGGATACAATAGCTGCGACACACAATAGAATCACTCTCTTCATGTTCGGTATGTAAAGCTGATTGGTATAAATTCTGTTGTCAGGCGATTTTTTCTGCAAAATCTTGTTGCGAGGTATTCGGGTTGTTTTCACAAAGGTAGAGGTTTTTTGTTAGATTGTAATAGGTTTGCTATAATTTTTTTGCCGAAATGAGATATCCTGACTGCGTTGCGGGTAGGCATGCAATAAATGTGTGATAGATTACGTTATTCCACAGAATTACTATGCACATAAGTCAATGAGTATTACATTAATTCCCAGATATATCGTTTCTGTCCTTGCATGTGTTGTCTCGGCCTGGTTTTCGGCCGGATACGCTTTTACGCCCGACACTTATGTAAGTGAGTCGGCATTGTCGTCAGGACGTTGGCAGAAGATAAGCGTGTCTTCTACAGGCATTCATTTCATTCCGGCTGCCACGTTGCGCTCGTGGGGTTTTTCTTCGCCTTACAAGGTCAAGGTGCACGGTTATGGCGGCAAGATGTTGCCTGACCATCTGTCATCGGATAATTATATCGATGATTTGCCCTTGTTGCAGGTGCATGCCACGGCCGAAGGGGTATATTTCTATGCCGAAGGGGTGGAGACATGGACTCTTGTCAATAATAAACATAAACGATATACCCACACGCTGAACCCGTATTCCACAGCCGGATATTATTATGTGACAGAGAATGACGCTCCGCAGCGCGATATCCCGCTTGCAGGCCGTCCGGAGATATCGGACAATCCGGCACGCACATTCACATGCAGGCTTTATCATGAATATGACAAGGTGACTTTGAGCAAGTCGGGAGCCATGCTTTTCGGTGAGGATTTCAGATATAACCGTAGTCATACGTTTAATTTCGAACTTCCTGACAAGGTGTCGGACAATGTGTGGGCACAGACCTCGTTTGTCACGGATCAGACCGGCAAGGGGTCGCTGTCGTTTTCGGTCAACGGTTCGCAAATGTCGAGAAAAGTGAATGTGGCAAGCACCTCCTCCAAATACTATCATGGTTCACGTGTGGTCGATTCCTGTGCGTTTCCCGTTGCGGGCGAACGTCTTGCCTATGGTATCAGTTACACTCCGTCGGGAGTGCTCAATGCCGCGCATCTTGATGCAATAGACATAAATTACGAGCGTTCCATAGCTTTGAACAAAGGCTGTGTGGAGTTTGACTCGCGGGTTACTTCAGTGGAGCTCGGCAACGCCTCGCAGGGCACCATTGTATGGGATATAACCGATCCGGTGGATATAAAGAAGATGAATACATCGCTTTCCGGCACCTCTATGAGGTGGACCAACGATTACACCGGGCTCCGGCGCTATGTGGCATGGAATGAAAAAGCTTCTTATCCGTCGCCTAAATCCGTGGGTTCCGTTTCAAACCAGAATCTGCACGGGATTTCCTCCACTCCCGATATGGTGATCATAACAGCTAGAGACTGGGTGGGCGAAGCTATACGGCTTGCCAATCTGCATCGCAACAGTGAGGAGGCGCTTACCGTGGAGGTGGTGGTGCAGGACGATGTGTTCAATGAGTTCTCATCGGGGACTCGTGATCCGGGTGCTTTCCGACGGTTTCTGAAAATGCTTTATGACCGCGGCAAAGAGGCCGGCCGCCCGCTGCGATATGCATTGCTTTTCGGTCGTCCGGTGTTTGATAACCGATTGTTGACCCGGGAGGCTCAGGATATCGGTCTGTCATCATTCATACCTTCATGGCAGTCTATGGAGTCGTTGTCGATATCGGATTCGTATATGTCCGATGATATAATAGCCATGCTTGAGGACAATTCCGGACAGAGGCTCGGATCATCGCCGCTGTCGATAGCTGTGGGCAGGGTGAGCGCCCGCACGCTTACGCAGGCCAAGACTTTTGTGGATAAGATGTATGACTATTACGCGGCCGGAAAAGATGCTTCGGAGTGGAAGAACCAGGTGGTGCTGATGGCCGACAATGCAAATGGCGGTGTGTTCATGACCGATAGCGAAGCTCAGTATGCCAACCATATTTCATCGGAATCCGGCCGGAATATGTTCTACAATAAGGTTTATGTCGATGCCTTTACACTTGAGGGAGGTATCTGTGTCAACGGCCGCAAACGTCTCCACCGGCTTCTGGACGAAGGTATAATGTGGCTTAACTACATAGGTCACGGTGCTATCACCACATTGGCCGACGAGGGACTGGTCACACGTTATGATATGGAACACATGTACAACAAGCGGTTGCCGGTGTTGTTTGCCGCCACCTGTTCGTTCTCACGCTGGGACGGTCCGGATCAGTCAGGCTCCGAACTCATGTTGTTCAACCCCAAAGGCGGGGTGGTGGCGGCCATAGCTCCCACACGCGAATCGTTGATATCCTTTAACGGGACTATGGCGCGTGAGATTGGTAATGTGGCATTTTCACGAGATGAGTCCGGACGCCTCAAGACCATAGGTGAAATATACCGCGAGGCCAAGCAGCGGATACTCAACAATGAGACCAACGGTGTGCACAAACTGCGTTACATATTGCTCGGCGATCCGGCCATGAAGTTGGCGGCTCCGCATAACCGTGTGGTGCTGGATTATATCGATGGTAAATCGGTCACCGAACAGGATCCCGTGACCATAGAGGCACGCCAGAGTGTAGAACTGGCCGGTTCGGTCATTGATGTGAATGGTGAAAAACTCACTGATTTTAACGGCGAGGTGCTATTTACAATGTATGATGCCGAGTTCAGCACCACCTCCAACGGATTGCCCGACAGCGAGACCTCGGGGACGGCAGTGACATTCGACGAGCAGAACAGCAAGCTCTACACCGGACGCGGCAAGGTCGCCGACGGAGAGTTCTCGGTAAGGGTGAACATGCCGTCGGAAGTGGCCGACAACTATAGGCCGGCTGCTCTCAATATGTATGCTCTTGCCGCCGACGGGCGCGAGGCAGTGGGGTGCAACAGGGATTTCTATGTGTTTGGTACTTGTGAGGACGCCGCCGAAGACAACCAGCCCCCAACCATAGATTATGCCTATCTCAACCATGAGTCATACACACAGGGGGCTTCGGTCAACGCATCGCCCATGTTCATAGCCAAGGTAAGTGATGATATAGGCATAAATATGTCGATGGCGGGTATAGGACATCAGATGACGCTGAAGCTTGACGATAACCGTACATACACCGATGTATCGCTATACTATACACCGGCCGCCGACGGATCGTTCTCCGGAACAATAGCATATCCTATGGAGGACCTGCCGGCCGGAAACCACACGCTGATATTCAGAGTGTGGGACACCTCGGGCAATTCCACGTATAAGACTCTCGATTTCTTTGTGGACCCCACAATGGCTCCGAAACTGTTTGACATATACACCGACGTCAATCCGGCCTCTGTAGAAGCCAATTTCTACATATCGCACAATCGTCCTGACGCCGAACTTACGGTGACGCTCGACATATACAATATGCTCGGACACCGAGTGTGGACCACGACGGTCACAGACCGCAGCGACATGTTCATAAGCGCCCCTATACGCTGGAACCTGTGTGGACAGTCGGGAGCAAGGGTAGGCCGCGGCATATACATCTATCGGGCCACTGTCAAGGCTGACGGGCAGGAGGTGCAGTCCGATGCCAAGCGTATAGCCGTCACCGGCCATTGATGTCAGAATTCGGCGTTGACAAGCACCTGGCAGTGATCTGAAAGACAGCTGTCTTCATTGGTTTCGGCAAGCACTCCGTAGCTTATCGCCTTAAGCCCGTTGCCGGTAAATACGTAATCGATAAGTTCACGTTTGTCATAAGGTAGCGAGAAGAAATCGTGATAAGTCCAGGCCGGTCCATAGACAATGGGTGCGTTGCTTCGCGCATCGGTGAGCCTGCATGGAGCGGCAGGGTCTGTGATATGTGCCACCACATCAGAGTCAGGTGTGGAATTGAAATCGCCGGTAACCACCACTGGCCGTCCTCCGGACAGTTTATTCAACCTGTCGAGGATAAGCGACACACCTTCGCTACGGGCCTGTTGCCCTACATGGTCAAGATGCGTGTTTAGCGCAAATATCTCTTTTCCCGATTCTTTATGGCGCAGGATAGCCCATGTGGCTATGCGCACGCAGGCACCGTCCCACCCTAATGATCCCGGTTCTTCCGGGGTGGAGCTGAGCCAGAAATTCCCTGAGTCGATAAGATCGAATTTATCACGTTTCCACCACAAAGCGGCAAATTCTCCCTGATCCTTTCCGTCATCGCGTCCAACACCGGTCATGGCGTATCGGGGCATGCGTGTCACCAGGTCGTCAAGCTGGTTCTTAAGTACTTCCTGAGTGCCCACTATGTCGGCGTCGTAGAAGTTTATGGCATTTGCGGCAAGGTCTTTACGTAGCCGCCAGTTGTTTTTGCCATCGGCCGGATTGTCATAACGGATATTGAAACTCATGATCCTGAGCTGTTCGGCAGAAGTAAAAAGTGTCGATAAGGCGAGCAGTGCAGTGGCTGATAAAATACGTAAATACTTCATGGGATAGTTTTGATTATGGTTTTAATTGAAGAGTAATTATTTTGAGTGGCTAATATATGAAAAAAGTGTCGATTTTTTTACCGTGGGCAAAAATAGGCTGTAAAAACATTGCGGGTCGAAAAAACTTTGCTAAATTTGCACCCGCAAACCACTGCATTGGAAAGATGCCGGAGTGGTCGATCGGGACGGTCTCGAAAACCGTTGTACCCTTACGGGTACCCAGGGTTCGAATCCCTGTCTTTCCGCAAAAGAGCAATCCTTTGGGGTTGCTCTTTTTGCGTAGTAGGTGTTACGGTATGCTGACTGATTGCAATTAGTCCTTGCAATTAGTCCTTTATGGTTGCTGTTTGGCTTAGAGGGCGTGGGGTCGGGATATCTGCCGGCAAAGATGACACGCGGCTATGAATTATCTTTGCTAAAAAAATCCAATGGCAAAGATTAAGATAAAGCTCTTGAAATATAGGCGTGTGCCGCGCGGCGCGACTTTACATGGTTTGGGCGAGTTGGTTATTATGGTGCTACATGGAGGTTCTACTTGCCGGCTGCGCACGGATTACCGGCTCAGAGATGATGAATGGGACGACCGCAGAAGCGGAATTTCATTCGGTTCCCAATCACCTGACCGGCTTGATTATCTGATGCGGGTGCAGGAAGGCCTGCGGCGTGATATGGAGCGCATAGGACGCATCGTAAGACGGCTTGACGAGCGCGGTCTGCCATATTCGGCGTCCGACATAGCCGGCGAGTACCGGCGGTTTGTGCATGAGTGTTCATTGGTGCGGTTTATGGGAGAACTGATAGCGCGGTTGAGGTTGGCAGGCAAGAGGCGCACGGCCGAGATATATGCCGCCACATTGCGTAGTTTTTCCACGTTTTTATCCTCCGGTGGCGGCGATATTGTGATGGATTGCATGGATCGTCAGCTTATGGAGCTGTATGAGGGCTTTCTGCGTGGCCGAGGTCTTACGCCAAACACCTCGTCGTTTTACATGCGTGTGCTTCGGGCTGTATATAACCGTGCCGCCGACTGCGGCATGATAGAGCAGCGCAATCCCTTCCGACATGTCTATACCGGTGTGGAGCGTACGGTGAAGCGTGCTTTGGGCTTGGCGGAACTCAAGGCTATAAAGCGACTTGATCTGTCGGATACGCCGGCGCTTGATTATGCGCGCGATATGTTCATGATGAGTTTCTACACCCGCGGCATGGCGTTTATCGACATGGCATTTCTGCGCAAGAGCGATCTGCGCGGCGGATATCTGTCGTATCGCCGACGCAAGACCGGCCAGCGTCTGTCGGTCGAATGGACCGATGAGATGCAACTTATCCTTGACAAGTATCCTGAGAATCCCACCAAGTATCTGTTGCCGGTAATACGCAGTGATTCCGTCAACGAGTTCTGGTGCTATCGCAATACCGCGTACAATATCAATTATAGCTTGAAAAAGATAGCCATGATGGTAGGAGTGAGCATGCCTCTTACGCTTTACTGCGCCCGCCACAGCTGGGCCACTGCGGCCCGTGAACACGGAGTGCCCGTGAGTGTGATAAGCGAGGGCATGGGGCATGGTTCGGAAAGCACCACACGCATATATCTCGCTTCACTTGACGCTTCTACGGTGGATTGCGCCAACCGTATGATAATCCGGTCGCTGTAGCCAATAGAGGATACAAATCAGACGAATAGACGGAAAAACAAATGACGGTGAAATCACTTCACCGTCATTTGTTTTGACTAAGCATGTCAATAAACTAAAATCCAATCTATTATTAAACCTTACTTCTACAAATTCTGTATGTGGTCATAGTATATTTGATTTATGATACGGGGCATTTGTTATGAGTTATGCTCTATAAGCACGCATGTTTTGGAAAACACTTATGAGGAAATGAAATTTTTTTGATTTATTGCATTTTTATGTTGTGTGTTTGGAAATGAATTACCTGAATGCTATCTTTGCAATCATATAATGATTTTAATTATAAGGCCTTAGGAATAGGAGTCAACAGCCATGAGTGAAAATGCAGCCGATGTGTTTCGTCAAGTATTCGACCGATATTATAACCGGTTGATATACCATGCGCTCCGCTTTGTGGATAACGAGGCCGAAGCCGAGGACGTGGTGGAGGACGCGTTTTGCGAGTTGTGGCGTAACAGAGAGGCTATTGACTTTCAACAGAATATACAAAGCTATCTATATCGGGCCGTATCTACACGCGCGCTTAATGTGCTCCGTCACAAAGGTGTGGCGGCAACACGTATAGAGCTGATGGAGCAGATCAATGTGTCACGCATGGAATACATGGCATCGCAGGACGGCGTAATGCCCATAGAGACCGAAGAGCTCCGCCGCGAATTGAACGAGGCCATAGCAGGCCTTCCCGACAAATGCCGCGAGGTGTTTAAGCTCAGTTACATGCACGGACTGAAGAACAGTGATATCGCTGATGCCATGGACGTGTCGGTGCGCACAGTCGAGGCACACATGTACAAGGCTCTGCGCATGCTTCGTGAGAAGCTAAGGCATTTATTGGCATTTCTGCTCTTTTTCACAACTTTTTATTGATGTGGAGTAAGTAGTTTTAGCTTTAAGCGTGTTTCAACCTTATTGAAGAATATATTAATGACTAATATTTCAGAAGATATAATAGCCCGGTATGTCAGTGGCCGGTGTTCCGATGTTGAACTTGAAGCTGTGAGGCAGTGGCTGGCAGAGTCACCCGATCATGGCCGCGAACTATTCGGCTGTGAGCAGGCCGTTATGCTTGCCTGCGGCGTGAGGTCAGGAGCCGAACTCCGCCGAAAAGCCGCTTATGACCGTGTGACCGCACGTATAATGTCGGAAGAGATTGCCGTCCGCAGAATACGTAGGGGCCGCATGATGCGGTGGTGTGCCGCCGCTGCGGTAATAGTGGGTATGGTGGTTGCCGGAGTGTCGCTTATGCGGCACCGTGTCGTGCCGATGGTTACGGTGGCTGCCGCCGATGTGCCGATGGAGGTGCTTCTGCCTGACAGTTCGCGTGTGTGGCTTAACAATAACGCATCAATAGAATATCCTGAACAGTTTGCCGATAATCGTAGCGTGAGGCTTCGTGGCGAGGCTTATTTCGAAGTGACCCATGATGAGGATCACCCGTTTACGGTCGATGGTGACCTGATGGACGTTACGGTATTGGGAACGAGGTTCACATTCCGTAGCTGCCAGGACGATCAGGAGAGTTTCGTCAGTCTGGTGGAAGGGCGCGTGAAAGTTGGTAACACCGCAAATGACGATACCGTGATTTTGACTCCCGGACAGAAAGCTACGTTTGATCCCCTATCGGGAAATCTGGACGTAACCGAGGTCATGGCGCAACTCGATGCCGTATGGCATGACCAGAACATTCCGTTTAGCAATGCCTCCATAACGCAGATAGCCAAAGTTATCGAACATCTGTACGATGTAAAAGTCCATGTGGCGGCAAACGTCAACAAGTCAGCCACATATTCCGGAGCGGCTATGCGCTATGAAAGCGTTGACACTACACTCAGTGTGCTTGCCAACACGCTTCCTATATCCTATACCATAAGCGGCGACGAGATATACATCTCGGCCAAGCGCTGACCTTTTTTAGGGTATCCGCAAAGAAATTTTCAGGCAGTTGTGTCTTATGACACGGCTGCCTGAGTTTGTATATCTATATATGTGTGCTTTCTTATCGTAAACTGTCTTTGGAACAACAGGGCTGAGCTTTGTTGACAAATTGATACGTCCAATCGGCTAATTAACATGGGGGGGGGTAGGTGTTTTTTTTATTATAAGTGCTCAAATAGGTGTATCAGAAAGCATATCCGTTTTAGGGCGGTAAAAGTGTTGTATAACTATGGGCATGAAAACGAAGCGAGCAACGGTGTGAATGGTGTGTTGTTGCGTAACTCGCTGATATGATTGGAGATGTGGGGTTGTGGGAGTGGTCGGCCGGGAAAAACGAAACGTGCAAAAAGTTGAATTGGCTTGAATTGGGGTTGAATTTCTGGGCCGGTTCGTTTAATCGG
Organism: uncultured Muribaculaceae bacterium; assembly: GCA_910578805.1. Taxonomy (GTDB): domain Bacteria; phylum Bacteroidota; class Bacteroidia; order Bacteroidales; family Muribaculaceae; genus Paramuribaculum. The sequence goes on from CAJTRS010000024.1 coordinate 27,142, forward strand.
TGTTTAATGGGGGTTTAATCGGGTTTTAATTGGCTTTAATATCATGCGGCTGCATGGCTGGTTTTCGCCGGCTGTGTGGCCGCTTTCGTTGTGTGGGTAGGGCAATAGCTCACAGAGGCGCAGAGGGTGCGAAATTCAAGCGTTTATGGCGTTTGTGGGGCTTTGTGCCGGTGGTTGGTAGGGTGGGGGAGCGGTAAGAGCTGCGCGTCCATGCGCATGGGTGATCCTGCGGACGGCATAGGCGTTAAATGCCCTGTTAAATGGCGGTGGCTGCGCCCTGTTCAGGGAGTGGCAAACCGAGGGTGGGGGAGTGGTGCAAATTGTGCACGTTTCGTTTTGAAAATAGGGTTGGAGATACAGTTGGGGATACAGTTGGGGGTACTTCTGCGGTATGGTTCGCACCCCCATAGGAGCAAAAAATTTTCAAAAAGTCGGCATTTTTTGAGGTTTAACACCCCTTTAATACCAAAATTTGGCTGTTAAATATCGGTTTATAAGTGTTGTTAAGTTGCTGATATTCGGTGCTTAAAATGTTTAAGAGCATAAAAAAGAGTAAAAAACAGTGTGAAATACCCTATTTTGGCCCCTTATAGGGGGTATGGGGTGGACGTGGGGTGAACGCTGGCACAAGTCGCATTATCCGGCATTGGCAGTATCTCCAATGTTGACAGCTCCAGCATTTTTTCCCAATCTTTGCTCCAACTGTCTAATTTGTTCTGTTAGTTTCCCTATTTCTTTAGCTTGTTGAATAATGGTGGTTTCTTTTTCTATAAGTAATGTTTGGAGTAAATTCCTTTCTACTTCTAACGCTGCAAGGGCCGAGACTGGTTGGTGGTTTGGCGTTTCGGTTTGCAACATCTCCCCTTTTCCAAAAAATAGCCATTCAAGAGAAAGGTCAGGGCAGAATGTGAGAATATTTTCTAACTTATCGCTGCCTATCGATGTATGATTCTTTATGGGCTTAGACAAAGCCCCATTTGACATTCCGAGCATGCGCTCTACTGAGGCCACTGTCATTCCCTTAACGTCGATGTATTCTTTAAGTCGGTCTAACATATCGAGAAAATTTTCTCTTACCTTTGCACCGTGTTACTACGGTAAGCGGCTTCAAAGGTACAAAAAAATGGCCGGATGCACAAGGATAACACGGATAAACTCAAAGTAAAAGGATATGAAAGCAGCAAAGTTAATAATTGGTTTCCGCGAGTGGTCGAAACTCCCGGAGTTCGTGAAAGCCATAAACGCAGAGGGCGACCTGTTAGCCTATGAAATAGACAACACCACTGCCCTACTCGTTGCGCCCGGAGAATGTGGGTTGGCGTGGATTGAAGCGCAGGCAGCCCACTGGTTCAATGATTACGAAACTGAAAACATAAAGTAAAAGGACATGAGAACAACAGCAGCGCGTTACATTGACGCAACCGAGGAAACGACGGCGAAACTCGCCAAGACATTCCAGTGTACGCCGAAATTTGTGTATTTAGCTCTCACATATCGGTCGGACACAGAAAAAGCCCGAAAAATCCGCTTTACTGCGGTTGAAAACTATGGAGCAACCCCCATGTGTCATTATCCGGAGTGCGAAACGCTCCACGATACGACAGAGGATCACCGTCAGATAATGCGCCAGGTGTTTAACAACGGTGCAACTCTGCGCGTGGATAAGAGAACCGGTGAAGCATGGATAACTAACCGTAAGGGTGAGACAGTAGTACATAAGCAAGTTATAAGTTTTCCGCAGTTGTCGGCTATTCAGGTGCTTGCTGAAAACCTTTGAGAGTATGGAAACAGTAAACGGAACAATTTGCATAAGCCACGCGGAGCTCACCGGGCGGATTATTACCACGGCTAACCTTAAAGCCCTGGTAAGAAAAGGCCAGGTTAAGCAGGTGCAAAAGGGTGGCAACGGGCGCGAGGCTCTGTTTGCCGTCGAGAGCTTGCCGCTGAAATGGCGGACCGAGGTTTACAAGCGATACCCGGACGCAAAGGAACAGGCCGAGAGCCGGGAGTTTATGGACACTGTGGAGCCTGACGGCGCAGCCTTTGACTTTTTCCAAAGCTATACGCTGAGCGACGGCCGGCATTTGCCTGAGGACAAAGTTTTGGAGTATGCCAGCAATGCGGCGATAATGAACGCTTTCCGCCGGTGCTGGGACGCTCATGTGAGCAAGCGGCAGCGGAGCGGCAAGCGCACCACGCTGGCAAAAGAGTTCTGGACCCGTGCGGCGGCAGCTCTGCCGCGTTTGGCTGACAGCTTCCCCCATTCACTGCCCGGAAGCCCGCGCCGTCTGCAAATGAAGATGGCCGAATATGTGCGCGACGGATATGTGTGCTTTATCTCCGGCAAGTTCCTGAACGGTAACGCCGCAAAGGTTGCCAACGACTTTCAACAGAGCTATATTTCGGCGCTACTGTCGCACCCCAATAATCTGCCTGACACAAAGATTGCCGGCCTATACAACGCAATGGGCAAATATCACGACTGGGAGCCAATAACGGCTGCTGCTGTGGGCGTATGGCGTGAGAAGCTGGGCGCAAAGATAACCGCCGGCCGTCTGGGGGTGTCGAACTTCCGCAACCATTTGACCATGCAGGTGAAGCGCAGCCGCCCGACTACTCCGATGCTGATGTGGTCGCTTGACGGTTGGACGGTGGAGCTACTCTACCAGGCCACAAAGACCGACAAAAAAGGTCACAACGTGACAACCTACACCAACCGCCTGACTATGGTTGTAGTGCTTGACGTGTTTAACGACTATCCGATAGGCTACGCGGTAGGCTCACACGAAAGCCCGGAACTGATAAAAGCCGCGTTAAGAAATGCCGCGATACATACGCGCGAACTGACCGGCGAAATGCTCCGAGCCAATCAGGTACAGAGCGACCGCTACGCGATTAAGACCATGCAGGATCTTTATGCAGTAATGGGTGGCAAAGTTACACCGGCACAGGCTCACAACGCCAAAGCCAAGCCCGTAGAGCCATATTTCAACCACCTTAACACAACTTACTGCCTGTTATGTAACAACTGGTCGGGCTTCGGTGTGACAACCAATCCGAAGCGACAGCCGAACAGTGACGCGCTGAACAAAAAGCGGCACAACTTCCCCGATGAAGCCGGCGTGCGTGCCCAGATTGATGAAATTATGAGACTGGAACGCAGTAATTATCCGATGAATTAGGTATTTGATAAGACATGTCAAGGACTTACCTTTGTGGATAAAAAATAAACAAGGAGAAAAAATCGATGACAGAGCAAGAA
>CAJTRS010000025.1 GCA_910578805.1 uncultured Muribaculaceae bacterium
CGGATTTAAAGGAAGCATATTGCCTGTCACAAAACCTCAGAACCATATTCAACAAACGATCTACCAAGGACAGCGCACGTCTGAATCTCGCCCGGTGGTACAACCGCGTCGCCGAAGCCGGATTCAAGTCATTCAACACCATAGCAGCAACATTCTATGAACACTCCGATGAAATACTAAACTTCTTCGACAATCGCTCCACCAACGCATCGGCTGAATCCATGAACTCTAAAATCAAAGCCTTCAGGGCGAAGCTACACGGTGTAAACGACACTAAGTTCTTCATCTTCCGACTTTGTAACATATATGCCTAAACACAGCTTTTTTACTATGCGCCGTTTTTAGTTCTTATATTGTAGTTGTTGTGTAGCGTCTTGCATATTGTTGATGTAGTGCCTTTGTTGATAGGTGTTTGTAAAGAATATGCGCAAATATAGCTACATATTGCTTGTTATGCAAGAAAATGAGGTGTAAAATTCATTACATAATCGCCGCTTTTATGTGATCGTATGTGTGCATTAAAAAACACAAAAACTTCCATTAAATTTGCATAAATAAAAAAAACGCCTTACCTTTGCAGCGCAAACAAGGGGTATTAGCTCATCTGGCTAGAGCGCGACACTGGCAGTGTCGAGGTGAGCGGTTCGAGTCCGCTATACTCCACTAAGCATAAGGTAAAGACCCTGCTGCCCTCTGTGGCGCTCGTCTTTACCTTGCTTTTTTTACTTACTCAAAATATATCTTCCCCTGATTATTTTTGTATCAAAGCGGCTCTCCAATAGGTTTTCATATCCGGAAGGTTCATCTGGTCGGCTGTTATGATACGGGTCGTTTTTGTTGTTGCGGTCAGAACGGAAGGTCCTTTGTGGCGCCCCATGACGCACGGTCGAGATTTCGGTATGAGATGGCCTCACGCATGTGGTGAGGCGTAATGGTGTCCGATGCGTCAAGATCGGCTATCGTGCGTGCCACTTTCAGTATGCGGTCATAAGCTCGTGCGCTCATATCCAGGCGAGTCATTGTATCGCGCAGTATGGCAAGGCATTCGGTCGATAGCGGTGCGTATTCGGTCAGAAGTCGCGATGTCATCTGGGCATTGCAGTGTATGTCGGGGTGGTTTCTGAAGCGTTCCGACTGAATGTCGCGGGCTTTGGTTACGCGGGTGCGAATGTCGGCGCTCGATTCTCCGGCCGAGGCGGAAGCTATGTCGTCAAATGGCACTGGCATTATCTCCACCTGCAGGTCTATGCGGTCAAGCAACGGTCCGGATATGCGGTTGAGATATTTTCTTACCGCTCCCGGCGGACATTCACACGGCTTGGTGGGGTGATTGTAGTAGCCGCACGGACAGGGGTTCATGCTTGCCACGAGCATGAATCCGGCCGGATAGTCTATGGCATAGCGCGCACGGGCTATGGATATGTGCCTGTCTTCGAGTGGCTGTCGCATCACTTCGAGCACCGACCGGGAAAACTCCGGAAACTCATCTAGAAACAAGATGCCGTTGTGTGCCAGAGATATTTCGCCGGGCATTGGATTGGAGCCGCCGCCCACTAACGCCACAGGCGATATGGTGTGGTGCGGTGCGCGAAACGGCCGTCGGGTCATAAGCCGCTGTCCGCGTTGCAGTTTTCCTGCCACCGAGTGTATCTTTGTGGTTTCGAGCGCTTCGGCTAAGGATAGCGGCGGCAGTATTGACGGCAGGCGTTTGGCCATCATGGATTTACCCGAGCCGGGAGGTCCCACGAGGAGTATGTTGTGGCCGCCGGCGCATGCCACCTCTAATGCACGTTTCACGGTTTCCTGTCCTTTTACTTCGGCAAAATCATAGTCGAAAATCTCACATTCCCTCGCAAATTCATTCCGGGTGTCTATGACGGTTGCCGGTATTGCGGAGGGGTCAGACAGGAACCGGAGCACCTGACCGAGGTTTTCGGCTCCATGTACACAGAGATTATTGACCACGGCGGCTTCTGTGGCGTTGGATTCCGGCACGATCATACCCTTGAAACCGAGGCTTTGTGCCAATATGGCCATGGGCAGCACACCGCGTATGGGCAGCAGGGACCCGTCGAGCGACAGTTCACCCATTATCATGTAATCGCCGAGCATTTCGGCAGAAGCTTTGCCGGAGGCGGCGAGAATGCCTATCGCTATGGGCAAGTCGTAGGCCGCGCCCTCTTTTCTCACATCGGCAGGCGAGAGGTTGACCACGATGCGTCTGCGCGGAAAGTCTATGCCGCTCTGCGACAGGGCCGACATGACACGCTGATAGCTCTCCTTGACTGCCGTGTCGGGGAGTCCGACCATGTTGAATGATATGCCGGATTCTGACGCCACTTCTATGGTGACCTGAATGGCATCTATTCCTTGTACGGCTGCTCCATAAGTCTTTACTAACATAAGCCGGCTGTGTGGGGGTTACGGTGTCAGTCGAATTTTGACAGAAGGTTCCTTTCCGCAGCTTTGACTGATGAGCCGCGGTATATCTGAGTTCCCTGCCCGTCGGCAACTATGAAGTATGGTGACCGCGGTATTGCCAGGCGCCGTATTATGGGTGAGGCCACAGTGCCGGGTGCCCATGTGCGGAACCAATTAACCGAGGAGTCGCCTGCAACGCTTGATTTCCAGCCGGCCGAGTCGGCGGCAGTGGATATCTCTATGACTGTGAATGGTCGGTCGGTCAGTCGATCGGTGATTTGTCGCAGTGTGGGGGTTATGGTGTCGCGGGCGGTTTTGTTTTCCGGCAGGAAACACAGCATAGAGGCCGTGTATGAGCGGGGATTGTAGTTTATGAGCGAGTCACGGTATTCGTATAGGGTCATGGCGCTGATGTCGGCAAATGCCGAGGTTGACATCTGCGATGCGAGCACGGCATTGAAATTCTGAACCATGGCCGTCGGTCTGGCCGATGTGTCGATTATGGTAAATAGCGAGTCTGCGAGCGGCTCATATCCTTCGGTATGGAACTGGCTGACCAACAGTGCTGTCGAGGCTATGTCGGAGGTGTTGTCGGCTATGAGCTGGGCTATGGAGCGGTTTATGGTCTCGGAGTCCGACTTTTTTATCGCTTCGGCATTGTCCGCGATCCATTCGGCTATCTTTTTCGAAGGATCACTTCCCTCTATCTCTATTTTTGTGGGGTCGGAAATGTCGGCTGTCAGAGTGATCTCCATTCCGTTTTCCACCACCAATGTGCCTATTGGTGTACCGTCCGACATGGCGAGGGTGGCAAGTGACGGGACGGTGCTGGCGGCGCTGATTGCAAATACACCATCGACGGCCGGCACGGATATGCGTTTCAGGCCGCCGTCGGCAAGATATGTGAGGGTCAGTGTGCGTGCGCCGGCGCCTTTGACTTCGCCCTCTATGGTGAATTTTTGTTCGGAGTCACATGCCCACAGCAGTGGTATAAGCAGGGTGGCTATTAATAAACTTGGAATTTTCACTGGCAAAATCTGTTAGTGATTATATGACAAAGGTAAGATTCTAAATTCACTAAACCAAGAAAAAGCGCTTTCATACCACAAAAAATGACATGGCTGATGTGTGCGTTTGTGGTTGAGTGAGTATCTTTGCCGGAAAGAATAAGCAGTGTGACTATGTACAGATTTTTGCGTGTGGTTCTGATATCGGCGGCATGGGTTCTTTGTGCTTTGCATGGCCGTGCCCAGATTGTGGCACGCGACAGTGTGGCCATCAGTGCCGACAGTGTGCGCCGGGCTTTTGACGACAGGCCGTATTTCGGGCTTTACAAGGACAATTATTTCATATTCGGCACATCGATAGGTTCGAGGCCTACCCGCGAAAATTCCAATGTGAAGTTTCAGATATCCATATCTCAGCGTCTTACCAAGAGTGTGTTGCCGTGGAACACATACCTGTTCCTGTTCTACACGCAGAAAGTGCTGTGGAATGTGCTTGAGAAGTCCATGCCCATGGTGGACCTGAATTTCAATCCGGGCATTGGTCTGGTCAAGCCGTTGTTTGTCAAAAACCGTTTCATAGGTAAACTTATGCTGCTGCTTGAGCATGAGAGTAACGGTCGAGATGGTCTGGCCTCGCGGTCGTGGAACAAAGTGTCGGTCGGTGCCAATGTGATGATCGATCCTAATTTCATAGTCCACGGTAAATTTTGGATACCCATAGTTGACGGACAGTACAACAAGGATATTCTTGACTATAGCGGTGTGTATCAGGTGGGAACATCGTTTTTCTCCAATGACAGGCGTTTCGGCGCTTCGGTGACATTGGTCAAGCGTCGTGGCTGGGAACTGAATTATAATACAATAGTGGAACTTAACTACCGCCTGTTCAAGCGTGACAACCAGTATCTTTTTCTTCAGTATTACAACGGCTATGGAGAGTTTATGCTCAATTACAACAGGTTCACCTCTTCTCTCAGGGTGGGCATAGTGATCAAGCCTGAGATTTTCAGCGATTATTGATGCGTCATTATGTGTGTGCGCTCTATCTAAAATATGTTACGCCCTATCCACCATGTGATTGTGGCGGCGAGTACTGAATAGGCAATCGTTCTGGAATTGACGGCATTGTAAAATCGAGGTGCTTTGTTGCGGAGCATTCCGGCTGTAATCAGAACGGCCACTATCGGAAGCATTATCACCATCATGGCGTTGGCACGCCAAGCACCGGCTATGTCGGCGTGAAGCAGGGCGTGTATGGCTCTCTGTGAGCCGCACCCCGGACAGTCAAATGTGGTCAGCATCTTGAACGGGCAGCGGGGAAACGGTGCCGTAGCTGGATCGAATGAGCCGTAAACGATCACTAATACCGCCGCAACCGCCAGTGCCAGAGTCCACAATGCCGGCTTCGCTATGCGGTGAATGGTCATAGCATGAAAAGCACGTATTGAAACGGAAGCCACATCACTCCGAGAGTGATGGATACTATAAGCCATAGTTCGGCGTTGTCGGAGGCTTTGCGGGCTCCTTCGTAGTCCCGAGTGTCGAAGCGCGGTGTCACTTTAGCGGCATATATCAGTGACACTATGGCCGGTATGGCGCAGCAGAGGCAGATGGCCACTATGCTCCATGCGATATAAGTGGGGGGCTTTGTCTCGGCCTTTTGCGGAGTGGTGGCAGCCGGGGCCGAGGGCATCGGCTGTGTATAGGGATTGACGACCGGTACCGGTCCGGAGCTTGCGGCACAGAACGTGCCCGCAAGCTCCGGAATGAAACAGGCCTGGCGCCATGACGGCAAGCCGGTGTGCCATACCAGAGTGTCGCGCTTCAAAGGTAGGCGCAACACCTCTTCGAGCTGCATCGGCCCTATCTTTTCGTTGTCGATGATGACCCAGTAGTTCATTGGCCGGCCTTATGTGGTTAGAAAAATTTGGTTTCTGTGCCCAGAATGTCCGACAGCAGGTTGTTGGCCAGACGGCTTGCTCCGAGTCGGAAGTATTCATTGTCGAGCCACTTCTCGCCTAAAACATGCTTGACGATGCAGTAATAGCCGAGGGCGTCATCGGTTGATGACACACCGCCGGCGGGTTTGAAGCCAACCATGCGTCCGGTCTTTTCATGATATTCCTTTATGCACTGGCACATCACATAGGCGGCTTCCAACGATGCTCCGGGATATCCCTTGCCGGTAGAGGTCTTTATGAAGTCGGCGCCCGAATTCATGGCAAGGATAGAGGCTGCACGGATATTTTCGGCAGTTTGGAGCGCTCCTGTCTCGAGGATCACCTTAAGGTGGGCGTCGCGACAGGAGTGCTTGAGTTCGGAAATCTCATCGCACACCTCTTCCCAGTCGCCGTCAAGGAAATTGCCTATGTTGAGCACTATGTCAATCTCGTCGGCTCCTCCCTCCACGGCAAGCGCAGTCTCGGCAACTTTCACCTCGGGGAATGTCTGCGACGAAGGAAATCCGCCCGACACTGCGGCGATGTTCACTTCTGTGACGTCGAGCACCGTACGCACCACAGGGGTGAAACAGGGATACACGCATATAGCCGCCACATTAGGAAGGTCGCCGTGTTCGTTCTCGAAGTCGTTGACCCGTTGGGTGAACCGTGCCACGGACTGCTGAGAGTCGGTGGCATTGAGGGTGGTGAGGTCTATGCAGTTGAATAGAAACTTATATACGTCTGTCGTGCGGTTGGCGTCCATGTTGTCGGCCAGAATCTTCTCTACCTCGGCCTTTACAAGGTTGTCGTCGGTGTTAACCTTGCTTAAGGATACGATTTCGTGATATTTGTCTGTCATGATTATAATATATAATATGTGTTGGTTATGGAGTTTCTATCGGTCTGCAGACCCGGCAAGTTTCGGATTGTTGCGGTGGCGGTCCTTATCCCTAATGGTTTTCTTCCGGAAATTGTTCACGAAAGCCTCGTTGAGGTCTATGCTTTCCTGATTGGCTATGGCGCTGATGACCCACAGCAGATCGGCGAGTTCATCGGCTAAGTCTTGTTTTTCCCCCTCTTTCCACGACTGGTCGCCATGGGTGCGGGCCATTATACGGGCCACCTCTCCGGTTTCTTCGGCGAGTATGGCCATGTTGGTGAGGGGAGAGAAGTACCGCACACCTGTGGTGGTGATCCACCGGTGTACCATTGTCTGCATTTGTTCTATGGTTATTGGCTGATGGGTCATTCGCGCAGTCTTGAGTCGATTATTATGGTTACCGGACCATCGTTGACAAGCTCAACCTTCATGTCGGCTCCGAACACCCCTGTGGCTACGGGATAGCCTGTGCGTTCGGCCAGAATCCGGCAATAGTCACTGTACAGCGGCAGACTTGTGTCGGGAGCTGCGGCGCGTATGTAGCTCGGGCGGTTGCCCTTGCGGGTGGAAGCTGTGAGTGTGAACTGGCTCACGGCCATCAGTTCGCCTCCCGCGTCGGTTACGGAGCGGTTCATCACGCCGTTGTCATCTGGGAATATGCGCAGGGCGGCAGTCTTGTCGGCGAGCCACCGGGCGTCGGCCTCGGTGTCACCTGTCTCTACTCCCACAAGCACCAGCAGTCCCGGACCGATGGTGCTGTGTGTGGCTCCGTCGATGCTTACGGAGGCTCTAAGTACCCGTTGTATGACTATGCGCATGTCAGATGATAGGTTAACTTGTTCATTATGATTACAAAATTAACATATATTCATTTCCTCGCCAAAAAAAGTAAAGTGAATATTCACTACTTTTGCCGATATAAAATCCTATTGTCGTTAAACAATATTTAAAATACAGGTAATTATGACTGCGATAAAGACATTGGTCGCTATGACTGTAATGTGTGCCGCCGGTGTTCCGGCTTATGCGTTCAGCGCTCCGGAATATGTGGAACCTGCCGATACGGCCACTGTGGATACATCGGGTTGGGACACTGCCCCGCGGGGCACCGTAGTGGGCTGGGTGCCTAAAAACGAACATTACCGTCAGCGTGTCTATGTGGCCGGGGTCGGTTGCAAGGACACCACCGTCAATGCATGGCGCGGAGAGCGTATCGGTCTTGAGGCTTTGATAGAAAGTACCGACGGGTGCGGTCCTCTGAAGCTGTCTATGTCGGAGCTCCGTGGCCGTGACGGCCGCGAGGTGGCCGCGCCCGGTAGTGGGGCGGCGTTTATGCGCTATGTCACCACTACATCATGGAATGCTTGCGGATATCCTTCCGACACTCTGCCGACATACACTGTTCCCGACATGATCGACTTGCCGCAATCACGGGTGGAGGTGGCTCCGCGCACCGTGCGGCCGCTGTGGTGCTCCGTCGAGGTGCCCCGCGATGTCGCCCCGGGCATATACGATGTGGAGTTGACGGTAGCCGATGCCGTTTCGGATAAGACTGTAGCCACATTGACGGCGCATATCAATGTCAATGAGCGGCGGTTGCCCCAAGGTCATGATTATGAATTTTATCTCGATCTGTGGCAGCAGCCCTATTCCGTGTCGCGTTACTACGACGTGGAGCCGTGGAGCGAAGAGCACTTCAAGAAACTGCGCCCTTATGCCGAGATGCTCGCCCGCGCCGGACAGAAAACGGTGACCGCAGTGCTTTTTTATGAGCCTTGGGGTGAGCAGAGCCACGATAAGTTTGAGCCTATGGTGGCCACCGCACTTACTTCTGACGGAAAATGGTCGTATGACTATTCGGTGTTTGACCGATGGGTGGAGTTCATGGCTCAGTATGGCGTCGATGCCAATATATCCTGCTTCACCATGATTCCCTGGGAGATGAAATTCCGTTATTTCGATGAGGCCAAGGGCCGCTATGAATTTCTTGAGGCAAAGTCGGATTCTCCCGAATACAAGGCATTGTGGACCGATTTCCTTCAGGCTTTTGCCGCTCATCTGAAAGATAAAGGCTGGTATGAAAAGACTTTGATTGTAATGGACGAACGCGGTCTGGCCGATATGCTCAACGCCTATCGCGTGGCTCAGGAAGCTGTGCCCGGCATAGCCATGTCGCTTGCCGGCAGCTATCACCCTGAACTTGTCGATGACCTTGAGAGCTATACCCTGATAAAAGGCGATTTCTTCCCCGCCCGGGTGATGAAGGCGCGCCGCGACAAAGGGTACCGGACACTTATGTACACTTGCTGCGCTACTCCGGCTCCGAGCCAGTTCAGCAACAGCGCTCCGGCCGACGGCGCCTATTTGCCGGTTTACAGCACAGCCACCGGCCATGACGGCTACCTTCATTGGTCGTTCATGAACTGGACCGACAATCCTCTGGCCGATTCCCGTTTCCGCATGTTTGCCCCCGGCGATACATTCTTTGTGTATCCCGACGGACGTTCTTCCATACGTTACGAGCGTATGCTCGAAGGTATTCAGATGAGTGAGAAACTCCGCTTGCTTCGTCAGGAATTTGTTCAGGCCGGCGATGTCGATAGGTTGCAGCGGCTGGAGGAGGCCCTGTTGCCTGTGCGCACGGGAGCCATGAATTCCTGGACCCCCACATGGCAGGTGGTCGATGACCTACAGCGCGATATCGATCTGCTTGGCGGAGGTGTCCGCTGATGTTGATTTGCCGGCGAGCATTCCGCAGGCCGCCATTATGTCCTCTCCGCGCGATGCGCGTATGGTGGCGGTGATGCCTGATCGGTTGAGCCGGTCGCGGAATGCTGTCATTGTGCGGTTGTCGGCCGTGTGCAGTTCCACTCCCGGTATGCTGTGGAAGCGTATCAGGTTCACCCGGCATTCAAGCCCTTTCAGCAGGCGTGCGAGAGCGTCGGCATGACGGCTGTCGTCGTTTACGCCGTGCCACATTATATATTCTATCGAAAGACGGCGCTGATGGTGCCAGTCATAGCGGCGTAGCAGGTCAAGCACCTTGGTCAGCGGATAGGCGCGCTCCACGGGCATGAGTCCGGCGCGTTCCTCGCTGAACGGTGAGTGCACGCTTATGGCTATGTGCACCGATGTCCCGTCGAGGAGTCTCTGAAGCTCGGCAATCTTGCCTATGCTCGACACTGTGATACGTTTCGGGCTCCATGCCAGTCCCCACGGTGCTGTCAGTATCTCTATGGCGCGCAACACGGAATCGAGGTTGTCCATCGGTTCGCCCATGCCCATGAACACCACATTGGTCAGTTCGCGGCTCTCCTCCACACTCAGTATCTGATTGATTATGCCTGCCGGTGTGAGATTGCCGTGAAAACCCTGGCGACCGGTCATGCAGAACCGGCAGTTCATCTTGCACCCGGCCTGTGAACTTACACACAGGGTGGCGCGATCGCCATCGGGTATCATCACCGACTCTACGTCGCGGCCGCCTGCGCCTTCAAACAGATATTTGGCGGTGCCGTCGCTCGAAACCATACGCTCCAGAGGTGACATGCGCCCCACGGTGTATTTGTCGGCCAGATTCATTCGGGCGGTTTTCGACAGGTCGGTCATTTCGTCGATGCTGTTTGCTCGTTTCTCATACAGCCATCTGGCCATCTGGCCGGCTGCGTAGCGCGGCATGCCGCATGCTGCTGCCACCTCCTGCAGCTGGGTCATGTTCATTCCTATAAGTGGGGCGGGGTGTGACATATCTGTTATATTAATTAAGGTGTAGAGGCCCGGTTGGTTCCGGTGGCCGTAATTGCGGCTGTAAAGTTAGTGAAATTTGTACTACGGTAGGGCACACGTGACCGAAATGTTAAATATGGCGTTTGCTTGTTTTATAATCTTTTTGCATTAATTCTATTGATATAAAGAGGATTATGGGTAATTTTGTGCTGTGTTTACTGAACATGTTATCGAGATGTCGAATTTTGTTAGACTGAATAATATACTTGAATTTTGGTTATGAGGGAGGTGCGCTTCTGTGAAGAAGTGCATCTCGTGTTTTGTGGCGGTGCGGAGGGGGTGCCCGCAACATTTTATAACCAAAAATATCTGTCGGGAAACACATTGACCTTAATCCTCAGCTGACTCTTTGTTAATATCCCGTCAATGTGTTAAATATGAATTTTTTTTCGAAAAAACATTATGTTTTATAAAACAAAAAATCTTATCTTTGTGGCAATTTAGTGTCGTGTGTTCGTACGTTCCGTCCTTTGTGTCGGAAAATCGGACCGGTCTGATCCGATCTGTGTATGACGGGCCGAAGAGTCGGCATCAGGCATATAACCATATGACTATGTAAAGAATACAAGAGAAAAAACTATAGTAATTATTTACCTTATGCTAAAACCAATCAAATCAGTAAGCAAACTTCTATTGGTCGCTTCCTTGATGGGCGTTATGGTCTGGCCTGACGCTGCTCAAGCTGCGCCCGTGGCGGCAGCGGCTCCTCAGGCCAGCGGTGCAGCCTCTGGTGTGATCAGGGACGAATTTGACGACCCGATGATCGGCGCGACCGTACGTGTGGCTAACAATCCGGCACAAGGATCTTCTACCAACATTGACGGTGAGTTCCATATTGCCAATGTAAAGCCTGGCACCAAGTTACAAATCACATCTGTGGGTTACAAACCCATCGAAGTGGTGTGGAACGGTACTCCCATTGACCTGTCCATGCAGCTCGACACCAAGACACTCGATGAAGTGGTGGTGACCGCCATGGGTATTCAGCGCGAGGAAAAGACTCTTACCTATGCCGTGCAGACCATCAAGAGCGATGAGGTTACCCGTATCAAGGAGACCAACTTCGTCAATGCGCTTCAGGGTAAGAGCGCCGGTCTGACCATTACCCCCAACAACTCCGGTGCCGGCGGTGGCGCTTCGCGTATCGTGCTCCGTGGTTCCACTTCTATTCTCGGTAGCAACCAGCCGCTCATCGTACTTGACGGTGTGCCCTTGCAGAGCGGTCCCCAGAACCAGCTTACCGACAACCTCGATATGGGTGGCGCAAAGAGTGGTGATGACCTTCTTTCAACCATCAACCCCGAGGATATCGAGAACATGACAATTCTTAAAGGCCCCAATGCCGCCGCGCTTTACGGTAGCGCCGCAAACAACGGTGTGATCGTTATCACCACCAAGTCCGGTGCGAGCGGTACTGTGAAGGTCAACATCTCAAGCTCTACTTCGATTGACCGCATTGCCATGTATCCCAAGCAGCAGCAGCTCTTCGGTATCACCAACACCGGCGGTTACGGACACAACGCATGGGCTGCGTGGGGTCCGATGGTGGGTACTCGCGATGCCAATGACGTGGCTGCCAATCCATGGCTTATGAACTCCGCCCGTGAGTCTATCGAAGACTTCTTCCAGACCGGAGTTACGCTCAACAACGGTATCACTCTTTCCGGAGGTACCGATCTGTCGCGTACATATTTCTCTTACAACAACACTTACCAGACCGGTATTGTTCCCGGCAACAAGTTTGTCCGCAACAACGTGATGTTGAAAGAGTCGTTCTCGCTTTTCAACAAGAAAGTCAACGTTTCCGCATCTTTGAACTGGATACATCAGAAGACCGATAATGCACCCGTGGCAGGTAAGGCTCTTTCTCCGCTGTTTGCACTGTATCGTACTCCGGCCGATGTGGATATGCGCTACTTCAAAAACAACTACCGTCACACCGGTGTGGCCGGTGAGGATCTCGTGAGCGATCCCACCCGCGGTAACCCCAAACTGGCAGGTCAGCCCATACAGACCTGGAACTGGTTTGTCGATTACCTCAACAACCCCTGGTGGGTGACCAACATGGTCAACGACGAGGCCACACGTGACCGTATCCTTGGTAACCTTACCCTCGACTGGACCATCTGGAAAAACCTCAAGTACCAGACTCGTTTCAGTGTGGATATGGTGTTCAACAACGGTCTCAATGAAGAGTATGCCACCATGTTCCGCGCAGGTTTTGACTACATGGGCGGTAAATACTACTCAAGCAACGGCCGCACAAGCGACATCTACAATGACCACATGCTTACATGGAACGACCGTTTCAATGACAAGTTTGATGTGAATGTGGCTCTCGGTGGTAGCTTCACCCGTCACTACAGCCGTAGCACCTCTATCACTACAGCGATAGATACATCTGGTGTGCCCAACGCATTCGTGCCCCAGAACTCCAAGCACTATCGTCCCACCAACCCCAACGGTTCGGCCACGGGCGCAAGCGATTCCTGGGACTACACCGACTGGAGCTCCGCTCTCTTCGGTACCGTGTCGGTAGGTTTGTTTGACAAGGTTTACATCGACGGTAGCTACCGCCGTGACTGGTGTCAGTCATTCCAGCAGTTTACCGCCAGCGGTGACTATAAATCGTTCGGTTACTACTCGGTGGGTGCCAACGTGCTTCTTGACAAGTTTATCCCCCGTCAGGACTGGCTCGACCAGTTGAAGTGGCGTGGAAGCTGGTCGGTAGTAGGTAATGCAGTGCCCAACCAACTCTTTGCCCGTCAGAGCATCAACTTCCAGACAGGTGCCATCTCGACTCGTCCGCCTACATTCGATGATCCCAAGCCCGAGACCACTTCGGCTTTCGAAACAGGTATCGATGCCTGGATGTTCAACAACAAGTTCAATATCGACCTTACTTTCTACAACTCCACACTCCGTAATCAGTTCCTGTATGTGAGCACAGGTACGGGCGAGGCCAAGCCTGTCAATACAGGTAAGATCCGCAACACCGGTATAGAGATATCAGCCGGTTACCGCTGGGCCATAAACAAGGACTGGACATGGCAGTCGAACGTGAACTTCGCTTACAACGACAACAAGATACTCGAAACCTACAAGCAGGAAAACGGTCTGCCCTATATCTATGAGACAGGTCCCAAGGCTTTCCATATCAAGTATCTCGAAGGCGGTAAGTTCGGTGATATATATGTCAACTCTTTCCGTCGCGACGACAACGGCAATATAAGCGTAAACTACCAGACTGACGAAAACGGCAACATCGACTACAAGAACGCCGTACCTCAGATGGCATCTGGTCTCTATGAGACTTATGTGGGCAATACCACTTCGCCCTATTCACTCGGTTGGAACAACACCATCACCTGGAAGAACTTTACTCTCTACTTCCTTATTGACGGACGTATCGGTGGCAAGGTGATGTCGCTTACCGAACCTGACCTTGACCGTTACGGTATATCCACCCGTTCCGGCGATGCCCGTATGGCCGCTTACAACAACCCCGATCTGCAGTACTACACTCCCACCGGCGAGATGGTGCCCCTTATGTACCTCCCCGACGGATCAGGCCGCAAGATTTCCGTTCAGCGCTACTACGAGACTATCGGTCAGAATCCTATGGAAGAGCATGTATATGATGCCACCAACTTCCGCATGCGTGACATCTCGCTCTCTTACGATCTGCCCAACCTCTTTGGTACTTCCAAGGGCATGACCGCCCAGTTCTCTGTCAAGAACGCATTCTTCCTCTACAAGGACTCCCCCGTGGATCCCGATATCTCCGTATCGGCTGCCAACGGTTACTCGGGCATCGACTCCTACGCACTGCCCACCCTGCGTTCTTACTGCATAACTCTCAAGTTTAACTTCTAATAAGCCGAATCTATCACAATGAAAAAAGTTATTATATCCACTTGTCTTGCGGCCATGTGCGGCGGAGCTTTGCTTTCGCTCTCATCGTGTGCCGATGAGCTCAAGCCATACCCTTGGATTGTCGATGACCCCAATGCCGGGACATCGGAGAACCTTGGCGCAGACGATATGGACGTGCTCGAACGCCAGATGCGTACCGGTATCCCCTATATCCTCAACTACTCCCACGAACCCGATGGCTCATGGGCGCCCCACAACTATCAGTACAACCGTGCCAACTCCATCGACAACTACGCCGGTTACTGGACCACTACCAAGGCCAACTTCGCTTTCGGTCCGGCTATGGCAACTCTCTATACCGATGACAACGGTTATCTCGGCGGTCCTAACGATTCCGGTACTTTCATGTACTGCAAGGACGCATTGTTCTCTTGGAATACTGCCAAGTACAAAGTAATCGACAAGGAGACAGGCGAAGAAAAGGAAGTGCTTCAGCCCCGTCCCGAATGGCGTGCCATAGCCCTCATTTGCGAGGCTTATGCCGCTCATGAGATTGTGGACTTCTATGGCGTGTGTCCTTTCAACGACTGGCGCACCCAGAACCGTAACATACCTCAGAAATACGAAAGCGGTCCCGATGTTTACAAGCAGATATTTGCTGACCTCGATGAAGCTGTCGCAATCCTGAAGAAGGCACAGCCCGGTCCCGGCGACCTGATGCGTGTGGAGGGTTCCGATGTCAACAAGACCATGACCAACTGGAACTGGCGCTATTGGGTGAAGTTTGCCAACTCCATCAAGCTCCGTATGGCCATGAACATGGTTGACTATAAGGACGCCGATCCCGTTTATGGTCCCGACAGCAAGCCTTTCGATTCGAAGACGATAGCCGAAGAGGCTGTGGCCGATGAAATAGGCGTGCTCATGCCTACCGATGACCGCGACATTGCTTATGAGTCTAACGGCACCTGGTCTTGCGTATATTTCTTCATGGGCAACTCCTGGAACGATATCCGCCTGAATGCCTCGTTGGAAAACATACTCAAGCACTTCAACAGCCCTCTGCTCGCCGAATGGTTTGATGAAAACTCTTACCAGATCAAGAATAGTGCGGGTGTGGTTGCTCCCAATGGCATCTACGGCATACGTTCCGGTATTATGATGGAGGACGTTGGTCAGCCGTCAGCCGGTGGTTACGGCCCGTTTGCCCAGCTCAGCGAGCGCCACAAATACATGAAGCAGCCTTTCTTCAAACGCACTGAAGCCACATTCCTCCGCGCCGAGGGTGCTCTCCGCGGCTGGAACATGGGTGGAACCCCGGCCGAACTCTACGAGGCCGGTATCCGTCTGTCGCTCTCCGAGTGGGACATCGATGCTGCTGATATCGACAAATACCTCGCACAGGAGGATTGCGATGTGGTTGACTACCGTGACTACTATAACCGTAACAACGACATTGCAGGTCGTGTGTCGATCGGCGTGAAGTGGAATGATGCAGACACCAAGGAGCTTATGCTTGAAAAGATCATCACTCAGAAGTGGATAGCCAACTTCCCCATGGGTGCCGAAGCGTGGACCACATATCGCCGCACCGGTTATCCCCGTCTGTTCCCCGTGAAGATCAACAATATGAAGAATGTGGATACCGAGATGCAGATACGTCGTATGTCTTATACCCGCACCCCCAACAACGGTGCTGAGATCGACCAGATCACAGAGCTTCTCGGCGGCACTCAGGATTGTGGTACCCGCGTGTTCTGGGACATCAATTCGGCTACCTGGGCCAAGGACGAAAACGGTCAGGTTATCCCCAACAACAACCTCTAATCAAATATTACTTATCTGAGACATGAAACTATACAATAAAATGCTTTTCGGTGTTGCGGCGCTTGCCTCTGTAGGCATGTTGCAGTCATGCGACGATGACCCCACGCTTAGCAATGCCAAGGCGGTGTACATCGACATAACACCGTCGTCGATAGAATTGACCGTCGGCCAGGAGCAGCGTCTGTCAGCACGTGTTACCAATGAAGATGGTGATGTGCTTGATGTACCTGTAAAATGGTCGTGCGATGACGAATCCATAGCCAAGGTCATGCTTATCGATCCCAATAAGAAAGATGATGCTCCCGAAGTAACCGATCCTTCTGACGAGAACACTCCCTCGGCTGAAGAAGGTGAAGGCGAAAACCCCGGAGAGGGTGAAAATCCCGGTGAAAGCGAAGGTGGCGATGAGGGCGAAGACCCCGGTCTGACTCCTCCCTCCACAGACGATGATAAGGAAAATACCACTCCCGAAAAGCCCAAGCCCACCTACTTCGCTGTAGTGGCCCAGCCGGGCGCTCAGGGCAAGAACACCAATGTGCGCGCCACATTGGAAAACGGTATGACCGCCATTGTTCAGGTCTATGTTGTCAATCACTCGCTCAGCAACGCTATTGAGCCTTATACCAAAAAGCTGACCTCTTACCAGCGTCAGCCCAACGACACCGTGTGGTTTAAGATAAGCTCTCCGGCTCTGATTGATGATTATGATCTGACCTATGACGTACGTCTGACCGAAGAATTGGCATTCAATGTGGGTGATGGTGTTCAGGACGGTCCCGACAGCCCCGACCGCAAATTCACGTTCGCATATGAAAATCCCATGGACAATGTGTCTCTGAAAGACATTAAGGATTCTGACGGTAATGTTACAGACCATCTGTTGGGTGTGGTGTTTACAGCACCTCGTATGAGCGCAAAGGCCGAATGTACGGTTACGCTCAGCAAGGACGATGCTACGGCTTCAGCTACTGTTCCGTTCTATGTTCACCCCAAACTCAGCCCCGGTTTTGAGGTTAACGGCAAGCGTCCGTTGGCCGATGAGATGACCCCCTCCAATATAAAGATTTCTCTTATGAGTGCCACTATGGACATTAATTCGACTTATAAAGTTGGTGTCTGTGTGGGTGTTGAAGGCGGCTGGGGTGTCGATATCGCCAATGCCTATGGTTGCGAGACCGCCGGTTTGTTCAAATGGACCGTGGAAGGCAGCGCAGTGGTGGTGGAGAATGTATCGGTGGATATGGATTATAAAGGCGGCTACGTCTCCTATCTCCACGTACGTTCCGGTCAGCGCGAAGGTCTGTCTGTAATCAAATACGACATGGCCGATACCACTTTTGTATGCAACCTCAATGTGGAAGACTACAACATCAGCCACCCTGTAAACAACATCGTAGTTCAGAAAAACGGTGAGGACATAGGTGATGAATACACATTTGAGATGGGTGTTCCGGCCGAACTTGACGTATTTGTCGATCCCGATGCTTCGTTCATATATCACTTGCCCGTAGTTGAATCGGCCGATCCCTCGATTATAGAAGTTGCTCCCCGTGGAGAAAGCGATGGTTATTCGCGTAAGTTCACTCTTCACAAGCCCGGTACCACTTATCTGAAGGTTACCGTGCCCGATTTCCCCGATCTTGAAAAGAATATCAAGGTTACTGTGGCCGATAAGGTTAGGCAGATTTCATGGGCTTCCGGCATGCCTAACATGCTTCTCGAAGGAGAATCCGTCGAACTCACGGCAAATGTTGAAATGCATTCCGGATTGCCTTACGACGGTGAAATCGTGTTCAAGTCGTCCGACGAATCGGTGGCCACTGTAGCTCTCAAGCCCGGATCACACAACGAATGTATCGTGACCGGTGTAAGCGAAGGCTCTGTTCAGATTACTGCCGAGGCCGGTGGCTTCAAGTCGGCTGCACACAGGATCGATGTGAACGCCAAGGCTGACCTTATAGTCAATGACATGGTTGGTGACAACTTTACCGCTATGTTGACCGACAACGGCGATGGCAATATGTTTGTAATGTTCTCCAACAGTGAAACAGATGTGTTTGCCACCATACCTCTGATCGCCGAATGGCCTGCAATAGCCGGCACATACAAGGGTTCTGACGGTCAGCTGACCTACAATGGCGATTTCGAAATCTCTTACGATTTCACAATCGTGGACAACGGTGACAGCACCGCAGTGATCAACGGTTACTTCCAGATGCCTAACGGCATGAAGGTTATCTTCAATGATATCACTGTTGAATACTATTGATAATTAAATATCCGATGGTTGGCGGTCAATCTCTATCCGGCCGCCAACCATTTCTCTTCTTAAAAAATTACGTGTTAAACCAATTTTATTATTACCATGACTAAAAAAATTACGCTTTTGTGTGGCGGCTTTCTGCTGATTGCGGGGAGTGCTTCCGCACAGAAATGGCAGCCCGGTTATGTAGTGTGGCCGGAATCAGATCAGCTGCACAATTATGTGTCCCAGTGGAATGGGGGCAACGGTAAGATTACCGTAAACGGCAAAGAGTGGGAGGACGAGGAGTTCTTCATCTCACGTGTAAAACCCAAGACTCGTTTTGTTAATCGTAAGTCGCAGGTTTATAGTGATTTTGATGATGATAATGACAAGCGTCATGTTTGGTGGGTGCCTATTGGCAACGGTTCCAATGGTAACCCCAATGCATTCCAGAACGGAACAATGGACAGCGAGGCTTTCTCGTTGTGGAGCTACCTTGACCATTACGGCAACTGGACAGCATCTTACGGCTGGGTGCCCGGTGGATTCGCCGATGCCGCCCACAAAAACGGTGTTGCCGTTTCCGGTGTCGCTTCTGTTCCTTTCGGCGGAATATCAGCAAACTGGAGAAGCTGTTTCCAGGCCATGCAGAATCTGTCGGCTGATGCAGTAGGCAAGTTCTTATATTATCATGGAGTTGACGGTGTAGGTTACAATTCCGAATGGTCCGGATATGCTCCTGCTCCCGGTCTGACCACACTCCACAACGGCATCGAGGCTTATATGGCTACCCGCAATCCGCTTTGGGAGGTTATATGGTATGCCGGTACTACCGATGCCGGTAGCTGTATGTTTGACAGCGGCGTCGGCAGTGGCGGTGGCAATAGCAAACTGTTCGAGGGTGCCTCCATGTTCCTTAACTACAACTGGAACCGCCCTAACACAATTCAAAGATCAGTAGAATATGCAAAAAGTGTAGGCAAGAGTCCGTTCTACATCTATGCCGGTATGAACCAGCAGGGTGGCGAGCCAAGATCAGGCGAAAACTATCCTATGCTTAAAGATTATCAGTACTCCATAGGTGTATGGGGCGCACATGAATACAATATGCTCTGGCAGGGACGCAACTCCAAGGGTTCTGCCGTAGAGACCATGCAGCGCACATATATCAACGACTGCGAGCAGTGGTTCGGCAACGGTCCGCGCAACCCGGCTATCCGCAAGGCGATAACGACCAACCGCTCTCACCGTCCGAGCGACAACTGGGCCGGAATCTCAAGCATGATGAGTGCCCGTTCCGCCATCAACTGGGCTGTTAAGGACGAGCCTTTCTACACATTCTTCAATATCGGTAACGGTAAATTCTTCAACTGGAAAGGCGAGCGCGTTAGCGACAAAGAATGGTACAGCCTCGGAATCCAGGACTACATGCCTACATGGCGCTGGTGGTTCGCCCCCACGTTCATGAACGGCAATATCTCTGAGTCAGATGTTAATCTGAGCGCCGACATCACTTGGGACGACGCCTATGTTGGCGGCTCATGTCTGCAGATCGCCGGTACTACCGACTCTGAGTATCTCCACCTGTTCAAGACACAGCTTCAGGTTATGGCCAAACAGGTCATCACCGTCCGTTACAAACTCCTTGAAGGTTCCGGCGATGTCAATCTGGTAGCTGCCAACGGCAATGACCCTGCCAAGATAGCCACCGGCTGCAAATGGACAGTATTGACGGCCGCCAATTCATCGGCCGCCCTTGACGCCAGCTACGAGGAAGGTTGGCAGAAAGCCCAGTTTGAATTGACAGCTCCGCAATATGCACAGCTCAATGCCTCCAAAGGTCATCTCGGCGTTCTGGCTCTTGAGTTCAAGAATGTCAAAGACATGAAGCTCCTTTTGGGTGAGTTGAGCATCACAGCTGCCGCGGAGACTGCTACACCCGCCGCTCCTGAGATTAAATTGTCAAAAGTACTGGGCAACACCTATACCGGCGTTGACGGCAAGATCATCTGGAGCATGGCCAACAGCAAGGCTGCAGGCGAACCTGTTTACAACAGCGATGTCAATGCTTCGATGTACAAGCTCTATGCTCAGGAAGAGGGTGGCGAGCCCAAGTTCGTAGGTGCCACTACCTCATGGGCCGGCCTTATCTATCAGGCTCCCAACACCGATGATTCCAAAAAAATACGGTTTGGCGTCAGCGCCGTGTCTGTTGATACAAAGAATGAGAGCGCGATAAGCTGGGGTGAATACCTCTCCAAAGGTGATTACACCTCCTCTAATGATGTAGTCTTGGACAAGACGGTTGTTAAGCCCGGTGAATCGTTTACTATCTATTATCTGGACGACAAGCATTCGGCTTCGGCATTTGAGTTGGTTGATGCCGCCGGCAACACCATTGCCTCTGGTTCAGGCATTGAGCTCTTTGTTGAAAACGGCTGTCCCGAAGTTGGCGGCTACGACCTCTACATAGACCGTGGTACTGACAACGAACGTCACTATGGCTACTTCGTTCAGGTATCAGGCGAAGAAGTAGGCGCATATCCTGAAATCTACAGCATCAGCAACAATGGCACTGAAGTAGAGGAAGGTGCGGCTAAAGTTGATATCGACATAACCGACACCCCGACTCTCAGCTACGAAGGCCGCAAGTCTGACGGCTCGGCATCTCGCGCACTTGCCCTCAACTCCCGTATGATCGGTTCACGTGTAGGCGACTTGGGCTTGCAGTCCGGACAGTCGTTCTCTATCGCAGGTTGGTTCCGCTTCGATGAATTCCCGAAAGATTCCTGGGCATTCATGAACGTTTCGAACCTCGGAGGTGCATGGCCACAATGTAACTGGGGCTGGAGCTGGAACAATGTTGACGAACAGGGTCGTATCCACTGCACATTCCGCGGTAATGCTTCCGATAGCTCTTCGCCCGGCGAGCTTCATTACGAATTCCCCAACACTGTACTTCAGGCCGAGATATGGACTCACATAGCGTTTGTGTGCGAATATAACGAAGCCGGCAATGCGTTCCGTCTGTCGCTGTACATCAACGGTGTTAAGCAGGAATCTTTGTTCCACCAGTTTGCTAGATGGAACAGCGGAGCCATGATACACCAGAACAAGACCACAGAGGAATGGTGTACCGGTCAGTCTTACGGTATATCGAGCGCCGATGTGATTTACTTCGGCGGTCCCGAGTATCAGCACTCAGCTGTGGAAGGTGTGGTCGATGACTTCCAGGTATGGGGCAAGGCTATGACTGCCGACGATGTCAAGGCTTCTATGGCCGGTCTCGATCCCGAAAACCTGCCCGCTTCAGTAATCGCTCTGTGGGATTTCGAAACAGCAGCCGATGAGAACAATAACTTTGCAGCCAAAGGTTCCAAAGCCGGAGCTGCCGCATTCTCACATCAATGGGACAAGATTGGCGAGACTGATCTCAATGCTTCTCTGATTACTTTCGAGCCTCAGTTTGCCAGCGGCTGTCCGTTCCTCACCGGTACGGCATTCCCCATCGAGACCAAGGCCGAATGGAGCGATACACACCACAAGACAGAATTCACCAAGCAGGCTGCTCTCCGCGCCGGTGTCACCGAAGGTGAAAACGGAGCCGTTAAGGTCAAGTTTGCCAAGAAAGGCGACCACACCGTGACTCTGACTCTTAAGAACAGCTACGCAGCCGCAAGCCGCCAGTTCCCGGTATTTGCCGTTAAAGACAACGCCGCTATCGGTGAGATAGGTGCCGACGGTGATGTGAACACCTATACTGTTGACGATGTACTGTTCCTTGAATTTGCTGCCGACGGCGACTACATGGTCGATGTTTACAACACATCGGGTATGCTCGTAGCCTCCAAGCACGCACAGGTTACCGCAGGCCAGAACGCCCGCATCACTCTGGGCCAGCCCGGAATCTATCTGGTGAAGGTAGTCCGCGACGGTCAGGTACTGCGCACCGTGAAGGTTCTCAGCAAATAATCGATTCTATTTAAATAGATAAACTCCTTAAAGAGGAGCGGAAGTCTTTCGGACTTCCGCTCCTCTGCTTTTTGTTAAAAAAATGCGCATTTTAAAAATTTAAACAAAAAATATCTATATTAGCGAATTATTAACCAATGTAAATCTATTCATGAAAAAATCTTTACTTCTGTTGGCCGGTTTTATGGCAGCGCAAATTCCTGCGAATGCCCAGAAACTTACGGCCGATTACATCACATGGCCCGGATCGTCGAAACTGGCCGAATATGTGAACGCATGGAACGGTGGTAACGGGACCATAGTTGTTGACGGAAAAGTGTGGGAGGACGCCGAATTCTTCATTTCGCGCGTAAAACCCCGCGAGCGATTCTACAACAACGCCTCTCAGGTCAATCCCGGTATCACCCAGTACTCCTCGTCAAATCCCAATGGCAATGACAAGCGTTGCGTATGGTGGGTGCCAATGGGTGACCATCTTCCCGACGGCTCTTTGCATACCAATGCCCTTCCCAACGGTTCCTATGATCAGGACGTGTTTTCTATGTGGAGCTATCTTGACCATTACGGTGACTGGACTTCGCCGTTCGGCTGGTCTCCGGCAGCATTGTCCGATGCCGCCCACAAAAACGGCGTGGCAGTGTCAGGCGTGGCTTCCGTGCCATTCGGCAGCATAATCGGTGAATGGTCGAGTGGTCTTACCGCCGTGGGAAATCTGAATTATGAGGATCTCGGCAAGTTCCTTTTATATCACGGTGTCGATGGTCTTGGTTATAACTCCGAGTGGGGCGGTTATGCACCTACCGCCCTTATCGCCATGCACAATAATCTTAAAGATTACATGGCTTCACGCAATCCGTTGTGGGAAGTGATGTGGTATGCCGGTACCACCGACAACGGAGGCATCAGTTTTGACAGCGGTGTGGGGGATTGGGGAGGTAATACCAAACTTTTCGAGAGTGCCTCCATGTTCCTTAACTACAACTGGAACAACAGCACCAACACTATGCAAAGATCCATCGATCATGCCAAAAATGTAGGCAGAAATCCGTTCTGCATATATGCCGGTATGGACCAGCAGGGCGGACAGCCGCGTGTTGGTGAATCCTATCCGATACTTAAGGATTACCAGTATTCCATAGGTCTGTGGGGTGCTCATGACTACAACATGTTCTGGCAGGGACGCAATGCCAACGGCTCCATGCCCGAAACCAAGCAGCGCACATATCTGAATGTCTGCGAACAGTGGTTCGGCAACGGACCGCGCAATCCGGCTATACGCAAGGACATACGGACCTACCGTTCGCATCACCCCGATGAGGATTGGGCCGGTCTGTCGAGCATGATGAGCGCCCGCTCCGCAATCAACTGGGCTGTTAAAAACGAGCCGTTCTACACATTCTTCAACCTCGGTAACGGCAAGTTCTTCAACTGGAAAGGACAACGCATGAACGACAACGAGTGGTACAGCCTCGGCATTCAGGATTACCTGCCCACATGGCGCTGGTGGTTTGCCCCCACGTTCATGAACGGCAACATTTCGGAGTCCGATGTTCACCTGAGCGCCGACTTTATCTGGGACGACGCCTATGTTGGCGGCTCGTGCCTTCAGATTGCCGGTACAACCGACACCGAGTATCTGCATCTGTTCAAGACCAACCTTCAGGTCATGGCCAATCAGAAAATTGTGGTGCGTTACAAGATTCTTGAAGGTGAAGCCGATGTGAACCTCGTTGCCGCATCGGGCGGCAAGCCCGCAACGATTGCCAACGGTTGCCGTTGGCCGGTGTTAAAGGCCGCCGATGCCTCCGACCTGATCGACCAATGCTACGATGGCGAATGGCTGGTGTCGGAGTTTACCATAACTCCCACGCAGTATGCCCAGATAAGCGCCAGCAAAGGCAATCTCGGTGTGATAGCCCTCGAATTCAAAAATGCTAAAAAATTGAAGCTGCTTCTTGGCGAACTGGGTATCTATGCCATAAACAATACGGTTACTCCTGCTACTCCGGAGATTAAAATGTCGAAAGTCATGGCCAATACCTACACCGGTGTTGACGGCAAGGTTATATGGAGCATGCCAAACACTAAAGCTGTGGGAGAACCGGTATATAATTCAGATGTAAATGCCTCCATGTTCAAAGTCTGGGCACAGGAAGAGGGCGGCGAACCCTGTTTCCTCGGCATGACCACTTCATGGGGAGCCATCGGCTTCCGCGGGCCTAACACCGATATGGCCAAGAAAGTGCGTTTCGGTGTGAGTGCCGTGTCAACGGATACCAAGAGCGAAAGTGAGATCGGCTGGGGCCAGTGGCTCGACAAGAGCGTTTACAGCGAAGTTGACGATGTGCTTTTGTCCAAGAACACTATTAAGCCCAATGAGCCGTTTGCAATCTACTATGCCGACACCAACCACTCTTCTTCGTCATGGAACCTTTATGAGGCCAATTCCGGCGAGCTCGTGGCTTCGGGCAACGGTGTAAGGCTCGATGTGGACGGATTGTCCAAAATCGGAGGTTACAATCTCAAGATAAATGAAGGCACTGACAAGGAACGCATCTATAACTACTTCGTGCAGATATCCGGTGAAGAGGTGGGTGCCGTACCCGAAATATACACAATAGCCCACAACGGCAGCGAACTGTCCGACAATGCGCCCGCGGCCATCATAGACATCACTGATACTCCCACGCTGAGCTACGAAGGCCGCAAGTCCGACGGTTCGGCATCGCGAGGCATGAAGATCAATGGCGGTTTTATCGGTGTCAATGCCGGAAACATGGGTCTGCAGTCATCGAAGTCATTCTCTGTGGCCGCATGGGTGCGTCTTGACGACTTCCCCGCTGAAGAATGGAACTTTTTTAATGTTGTGAACAAGGCCGCATCATGGCCCCGCAACAACTGGGGCTGGTGTTGGAGCTACGCAAACCAGGCCGGTGAGTTCACAGTGAAATTCCTTTCCGGATCGGCCGGCGAGATATGGTATTCGTTCCCCGACACCAAACTTCAGGCTAATATATGGACACATATAGCTCTGGTGTTCGAATACGGTTCGCCCGGATTCCGCTTCCAGCTCTATATAAACGGTGTGCGTCAACGTGCGTCGTGGCTGCAGAAAGTGTCGGGCAACGGAGGCGCGGACCGATTCAGCAATATGACCGAAGACGATTGGAGCAATTTGTTTACTCCCACAGTGGGTTCGGCCGATGATATATGCTTCGGAGGCATGAAATATCAGGGAGCCGCCATCGATGGTATTATCGATGATTTCCAGTACTGGGACAAGGCAATGACGCAGTCCGATGTCGAACTGTCGATGAAGGGCATACTTCCCGGCAATGTCCCCGACGGCCTGAAAGGACTGTGGACATTCGAGAACCCCACTAACCACGATTTCGCGTTTGTTTCTGAAGGCAATGACAAGAGCGTGCTATGCTCCACCTACGACTTCAATGAGGTTCAGGTGACCGGCGGCACGGTATTCGTGCGTGTCAATCTCGAACCATTTTTCCAGAGCGGTTGTCCGTTCCTCTCCGGTACGGCATTTCCGGTTGTGACCAAGGCCAGCTGGGCTGACACCGACCGTCGCACTGTATTTACCAAAGCCCGGCAGAGCGCCGGACTGACCGAAGGTGAAGCCGGTGCCGCCGATGTCAAGTTTGCCAAGGAAGGCAGCCATACCGTGACACTTAATCTTGAAAACAGTTATGGCGTGGCCTCTAAGCAGTTCCCCGTATTCGATGTTAAAGACAACGCTGCCATCGGTGAGATAGGTGCCGACGGTGATGTCAGCACCTATACTGTTGACGATGTACTGTTCCTTGAATTTGCCGCTGCCGGCGACTACATGGTCGATGTTTACAACACATCGGGCATGCTCGTAGCCTCCAGGAACGCACAGGTTACCGCAGGCCAGAACGCCCGCATCACTCTGGGCCGGCCCGGGGTCTATCTGGTGAAGGTAGTCCGCGACGGTCAGGTACTGCGCACCGTGAAAGTGCTCGGCAAATAACCGCGTATGATATTGAACTCCTTGCGGAGGGGAGGGCCGTTACAGGCCGTCCCCTCCGTGCTTTTTATGGCTGTACTGTTGTTTTGCTCATGAGTATGAGTCGTTTTAACAAAAATAATCCAAATATGTATTTAAAATCAGATAAAATTGACTAATTTAGCGGCAAATTACGTTTGATGCGTGATATACCAATCTAATGCCGGGTAATTGTACTATACCATATTCTGAGAATATAGCCTTAAGACTACTAATGAATTCTGACTTAATTTAAATAAACAAATCAGTATCTCTTTATGAAAAAAAGTTTACTCTTTATGTCGGTTCTTGCGGCGACATCGGTTGGCGCCGGTGCGCAGGAACTGGGCGAGGGCTACATTACGTGGCCGGAGTCTGATGAACTTGCCACCTATATCAGGCAATGGAACGGCGGCAACGGAATCCTGTCTGTCGAAGGCAAGACTTGGGAAGATCAGAACTTCTTTGTCTCGCGCGTGAAGCCCCGTGTGCGTTATTACAATACCGCCACACAGGTTAATCCCGGATTGACACAGCATTCCGATGCTTCGTTCAGCGGTGTTGACAAACGCCTTTGCTGGTGGGTGCCCGTAGGTGATGAAAAGCGTGCCGGAGTGAAGACCAACGCTCTCCCCAACGGTGTGTTTGACCAGGAAGCATTCTCGCTCTGGAGCTACATAGACCATTATGGTAACTGGAACTCTCCCTATGGCTGGGTGCCCGGCGGATTTGCCGACGCGGCCCACAAAAACGGCGTGGCCGTATCCGGTGTGGCTTCAGTTGCTTACGGCGGCATTTCCTCAAATTGGACATCTTGCTTCAGGGCTATGGGAGGCATTTCCACAGAAGAAGTGGGCAAATTCCTCTATTATCATGGCGTTGACGGTTTGGGCTACAACTCCGAATGGTCGGGATATACTCCTACCGATCTGATAAATATGCATAACGGACTGAAAGAATATATGTCCACCCGCAATCCCATATGGGAAGTTATGTGGTATGCCGGTACAACCGATTACGGAAGCATCAACTTCGACCGTGGCGTCGGCAGTGGTGGCGGCAACACCAAGCTTTTCGCGGGTGCTTCAATGTTCCTCAACTACAACTGGAACAGCACAGGCACAATGTCCTCTTCTATCTCTTATGCCAAGAGCGTTAACCGTGATCCTTTCTTGATCTACGCCGGTATGAACATGCAGGGCGGCGAACCCCGCAGCGGTTCTAACTATGACCTGCTCAAGGATTACCAGTATTCTATCGGTCTGTGGGGTGCTCATGCCACCAATATGTTATGGCAGGACCGCAACACACAGGGTTCTACTCCCGAAGCCATGCAGCGTTCTTATATCAACCTGTGTGAGACTTGGTTTGGCAACGGACCGCGTAACCCGGCTATCCGCAAGACGATAAACACCAACCGTTCGCATCGCCCCAATGCCGATTGGGCCGGTATGTCGAGCATGATGAGCGCCCGTTCGGCCATCAACTGGGCCATCAAGGACGAACCGTTCTACACATACTTCAACCTCGGCAACGGTAAGTTCCTGAACTGGAAAGGCGAGCGCATGAACTCCAATGGCTGGTACAATCTCGGTGTGCAGGATTACCTGCCCACATGGCGCTGGTGGTTTGCTCCCTCGTTCCTGCAGGGCAATGTTGAAGCCTCTGATGTGCACCTGAGTGCCGACTTTATCTGGGAAGACGCCTATGTTGGCGGCTCATGTCTGCAGATCGCCGGTACCTCGGCCGATGAATATCTCCACCTGTTCAAGACCAACCTCGCGATAGCCAATAACAACGAAATACGCATAAGCTACAAGCTCGTGGAAGGCGAAGCCGATGTGGAACTTATCCTTGTGTCTAACAATGAGCCTTCCAAGATTAATGACAAGTGCCGCTTTTCAGTGATGACAGCTGTTGACGCCGAAATGGAGCAGGACGCATCGTTTGAAGGCTGGGTGACCAAGACATTCACCATCAACCCCCAGGCTTATGCCGCCCTCAGCACCAGCAAAGGCAATCTCGGTATGGTGGCTCTCCACTTCAAGAACGCCAAGAACATGAAACTGCACCTCGGTGAGTTCGGCATCTACAAGTCAGCCACTTCTCAGACCGCCACTCCCGCGGCTCCTGTTATAACCAACGCCAGGGTTCTTGCCTACAATTACAAGGGCATTGACGGTAAAGTCATCTGGAATATGGCCAACAGCAAAGCTGCCGGCGAACCCGTTTACAACTCCGATGTCAACACATCTATGTTCCGTGTATGGAGCCAGCAGGAGGGTGAAGAGCCTGTGATGATGGGCATGACCACCTCATGGGCCGGTATCGTGTTCTCTGCTCCGGTCAACGGCGACGGTGCCCAGAATATCCGCTTCGGCGTCAGCGCCCTCTCTGCCGACCTGCGCAGCGAGAGTGAAGTGGCCTGGAGCGAAATGATCCCCATGGGCGAATACCGCATCAACAACGATATCACCATCAACAAATCCATCATCAAGCCGGGCGAAAAGTTCGAGATGTCCTATAAGGATCCCGGACACGCCGCAGGCACATGGGTGCTTTCCGATGCCCAGACCGGTACAGAGGTATGGAGCGGCGAAGGCCACACCGTAGAGTGTCCCGGCATTGAAAATTTAGGTGCTTATACCCTGAGTCTCACATGTGAGGGAACCACTACAGAGTTCCCGCGTTATGTATCCATATCCGACTTTGGTGTTGGCGCTCTTCCCGAAATATACACCATGTCGGTTGACGGAAAAGACGCTAACGACGTTACCGGCGATGTTACCATCAAGATCAATGACAGCAAGACATTCTCTTACACCGGACGCGCTGCCGACGGTTCGGCTTCGCGCGGTGTCGATCTTAACGAAAAATGGTTCGGTGTCAATGTAGGCGAGCTCGGTATCCAGGGCAGCCGCTCATTCTCTGTGGCAGCATGGGTGAAATACAACGAACTTCCCACCGGCCGCTCCAACTTTATCACAATCGAGCAGCGCGACGGTGGCTGGCCTTACAATAACTGGGGCTTCTTCTGGAGCCGTATCACTGAGGACGGCCGCTTTACCGACGGTTCTATCGACACCTCTTGGGGTCACCGTACCGGTTCAGGCACTGAAGGTATGCGTCTGTTCTACAAGTATGCCGATGCCAAGATCGATGTGGGCGCATGGACACACGTGGCCATCACCTGGGAATACCAGGGCAGCAAGATGCGTCAGAAATTCTATATCAACGGCAAGCAGCAGCTTATCACCGCTTGGGTTAGCATTATGAAATCCAGAGCCGAAGATTACTTCAGCAGAAATGAGAATGGTGTGTGGACCAATATCGATCATCTGTTCCCGCTTCTTACTGAAGGCAACTACGGAAGCAACACTTACGAGCCCGGATTTGCCGAGAACTCACGCCCGATTACCTCAAGTGACTGGATCACATTCGGAGGTATGGCCAAGGACATCACAGCTGTCAAAGGTTGTGTCGATGACTTCCAGGTATGGGGCAAGGCCATGACACAGGCCGATGTGGAGGCTTCTATGGCCGGTCTTGACGGAAACAACCTGCCCGCCGACGTGCTCGGTTACTGGGACCTCGAAACCGATCCCGCCTCTGACTACTCGTTTGCCGGCAAGACTGGCTCCAACGCTACCAACAAGGCTCCCAAGGCATTCTTCTTCGACGGTGAAGAAATCCCCGGCAACGAGGGTGGCAAGAGAAAAGTTATGCTCCAGCCTCAGTTCCTTACCGGCTGTCCCTACATCTCCGGTACTGCATATCCTATCGTGACCAAGCCTACATGGGAAGCCGCACGCACGCTCGTCAGCGGCGACGGTAACGGCGAAGAAGGTTCGGCAACCATACAGTTCCCCAAGAAAGGCGACTATGCCGTGAAGCTTACTCTTGCCAACGGCCACGGAGAGGACACCAAGACCTATCCGGTGATCAAGGTCGGTGAGATGGGCGCTATAGGAGA
>CAJTRS010000026.1 GCA_910578805.1 uncultured Muribaculaceae bacterium
ATTTTTTCTCCTTGTTTATTTTTTATCCACAAAGGTAAGTCCTTGACATGTCTTAAAAAATACCTACTTCATCGGATAATTACAGAATAATCCAATATTTCAAGGGTTATTCTCCGCATTTATTTTGGTTGAAAGTAATATTATGCTGTTGGCATTTTGAATATTACTAAATCAGGGCTGAGACGGCCCATTTCGGCAGAAAGGGTCTCCGGGAGGAATTTTGCATAGACCTTTTCTGTGACATCTGTACTTGCATGGCCGAGAAGTCGACTTACCACTGTCATTGATAAGCCTTTGTTAAGTGCAAGTACAGCAAAAGTATGACGCGCAACGTGCATCGTCAGGCTGAATTTTAATTCAAGTTTCTCTCCTACAACATTAAGAGATTGATTGATGCACTTTGTAGCGCTATTTCTGGCACGATAGAGTTCTTCCTCATCATCTATGTCCAAATCATCTTTGACTAAATCAAATACATATTTGGAATCCGGACGTTTCTCCTTCCACTTTCTCAGTATCTCTATGGCTGAATCAGAAAGAGGAATCACGTGACGTTTGTTTGTTTTTACCATTACTTTGCGAAGTTCCTTCTTCTCAAAGTCCAAATGTCCCCATTGAAGTGTCATCACATCAACAACACGCAGTCCACAGGCGTGAAATGCGAATAAGAACATTTCGATAAACTCTTTGCGACGTGGCTCAGTATCTTTTTTATAAAATTCCAATAGCTTTAGGAATTCATCTTGTGTCAGGCTCTTGCCATCAAACTCATTTTCGTCAATAGACAAAGATACTTTAGGAGCTATTCTCATATCCTGTATTCGAGCATTGATAGCTACGTCAATCATTCGTAGCTCGGTTGCATACGCACAGGCTTTGAGAATAGGTGTTAGGGAGTGATTTATGGTTGCGTCGCTATTTTTCTTAATTTCTCTGCGCCAAGTAATATACTCGTCCACGAGTTCAACAGAAATTTCCCCTACATATATGCTGTCAGGCTTGTAGGTACCACGCTTTGTAGAGCGTAGAAATTCCTGAAACATATTCATTCCGCTTTTGCCATTCATATATCGGCTGCGTCCGATTCTGTTGCGGGAGTAATCGGAATTTAGCCGTTCAATGGCAAACTCGACGAAATCCTTACCTTTATCCTCGCGGATGACAGGCTTGTCAGCAAGAAAGTCATTTATTAGTTGAGCGGTAATCTGCCCCGGATACTTTTGAGAGTATTCAGCTAACAGGCCATCAATCTTATCGACACGGTTAAGGAGAACGCCATTTATACGATTAGCCTCCGGGCCGTAAGATGATTTTACACCACCACGTCCTTTATTGAGCTTTTCGTTCCAATCACCAACCTTGACAAATATGTTCATGCCCTTTCTTACGATCTGTCTATTCCAAGTATATTCCAGTTCGACAAGATAAGGCTTATTGTTGTCAACGACTCCGCGGATGCGGAGTCTATATTTCCCCAAAGGGTATAGTCTTTTTGGTCTTCCCATAGCGGAGAATTTTTTGAGGTTACAAATCTCGGTTTATGCAATACTCACAAACCTCTGCAAAGGTAATGAATTTTAGCCAAACAAACTGCGCCATTTGAGGCTATAAAACACCAATGGCCAAACAAATTATATTTTGCTTGACCATTGATTATCAGGTGTTTATGAAAATTTTATCGCTCAATACTCGTCCTCGTTGAAGAAGAAGTCTTCTTTGGAGGGATAGTCGGGCCAGATGTCTTCGATGCATTCATAAGTTTCGCCTTCATCTTCCATTTCCTGAAGGTTTTCTATCACCTCGAGGGGCGCGCCCGAACGCATGGCATAATCCATAAGCTCTTCGCGTGTTGCGGGCCAGGGTGCGTCTTCCAATTTGGAAGCCAATTCCAATGTCCAGTACATAGAGTGATTATTTAGTGTTTTGGGTTGTTGATTTATGAAAAATTTGTGCCGCAAAAATAACGATTTTATATTATCTAACAATCCTTATTCCAAAATATTTCAGGTATATTTTGGTTTATATTGTTAAATCGCGCCAAAACAAACAAATAGTCGCTCAACCTATTGATAAAACGAATCACGTTCCGGTCAACCGGAGCCTGCCCGGACAATGTTATGATTCTACGCTCGGCCCGACGGCACACAGTGCGCGCCACATGGGTGTGTGCCGATGCCATACTGCCCGACGGAAGCACAAAACTATTCAATTTCGGAAGCCGGGAGTCAAGTGAATCTATCGCTTTTTCTATCCGAATAATGTCCTCGTCGGTCACCCCGACGGGCATCTTAAAAGATTCGTCATTTGGATCGCTCGCCAAGTAACTTCCGATATCAAACAGCCTGTTCTGGACAAAGAAGAGCAATTCCTCCACTTCAGAAACGATACCTTCGCAAGCCATCACCACACCTATGTGTGAATTTAGCTCGTCAAGGGTTCCGTAAGCTTCTATTCTAACAGAGTCTTTAGCCACTCGAGCCCCCCCCACAAGAGAGGTCATGCCAGCATCACCTGTGCGCGTATATACCAGACTTTTTTTCATAATATCCCATTTTTGCAGTTTTGTTTCCACAAACTTACAAAAATAATCCATCATACGCCAACGTCATCACTCGCCTGCCGGACTTATCAGATATCCAACTGCGAGGTATAAGCCTGAAAGAAATCACGCTTGAGTATATTGGATATACGCAGCAATAATTCCGAATCAATGCTTGCCCGATTGAAGATTTTGTAAACGTTCGTACGGTTACAATCAAGCTTTCTTGCCAGCCAAACAACAGACCGTTCCTGACTTCGAAGCTCCTCTTCGATGATTTTTCCAATAAAAATTTGACTCATAACATAAAAAATGGGGCGGAACGAACCACTGCCGACCTTGCTGTCTGCGGCACCGCCAAGCGCCTTTGTCCTCAAGATATACAATGTAAGTTCACGCCCCGATACGGGAAATGCGGACTTTTAAAATATACCCCCGGACAGTGTGGATTGGCGGTTTCCAGACAAAGGGATAAAAACCTTGCCTCTTTCGAAGCCTCGGTTTGTAACTTTATACGGGTCGGCAACCGGAATCTCCATTCCACCGATTAAAAAGCTAATTGTGTATGAGGTAAGGAGCTTGATGTGTGAATCATAAATATCCCTACACTTCTCATGTTGGTTACAAATATAATCGGATATTTTCTATCCTGCAAGTTTTCAATTAATTATTTTTCAAAAAACCGTATTATTTTTAATCCGGCCTCACAGGAGGGCCAGAATATAGGGAGCGAGGAGCGCCGTAAAAAGCCCGTTGAGAGTGAGTCCGAGCGAGGCCCAGGCTCCGTAGCGGTAGCCTCCGGCATCTATGGCCATAGAGGTTCCAACGGCATGAGCGGCCGTCCCCATACTCAATCCCTGAGCTACAGGACTATTGACACGCCCCAATCTCATCACGGCAAATCCGGTCATGCCTCCGAATATGCCCACACACACCACCACGGCGGCAGTGAGCGGCGGGATACCTCCAAGAGCCCGGGTAACCTCCATGGCTATAGGTGTGGTGACCGATTTGGCTGCAAGCGACATCACCACCTCCTCGGTTGCTCCGAACAGACGGGCCAGCACCACCACCGAAACGATACCGGCCACACAGCCGGCGAGCTCAGCAAGCAATACAAACAACACCTGCGACCTGATGGCCGAAAGCTGCTTGTACAGCGGCACACCCAAGGCCACAACGGCCGGCTTAAGCCAGAAATTGATATAGTCGCCACCTTCGGCATATACATTATAGGGAACTCCCGTAAAATGCAGAAATGCGATCATCGCAACAATGGTAATCAGTATGGGATTTAACAGAACCGACCCCGTGCGGCGCGCCACCCATTGCGCACCTACGAATATGGCAAATGTAAGAGCCAGCAGAAAGACACTATTTTCCAGCATGACGGGCAAGATATTTGCGTGACACCTGATGAAAATGTCCGGTGACACAAAGTACAATAACAGTGCTTATGGCCGATGAAGCCACTATCGGCAGCCACTGGCTGCGCAGCACCGGAAAAAAGTCGATCATAGCCACTCCGGCTGGAATGAAAAAGAAACCGAGATTCTTCACCAGCACACCGGCCACACCTTCTACAAGCCTCAACCTCACCACGCCCAACCGTAGGGCAGCCGTCAGCATAAGCATGCCTATTATGCTCGAAGGCACCGGGACACCGGTGAACCACACGACAAACTCGCCAATGGCAAGAAACATGAATATAACGGCAAGTTGTATTATCACCATAAAAACAAAACCATTAAGGACACGTCCGGACACACCGTCCATGTCGGATTCCGACCACAAAAGTAATGCTTTTTCATGTGGCCGCATGTCCATAAAATAGTTTTAACTCATGCAACTTCTTTCATGCGCCGTTGTTTCTACAGATGCACGGCCGCAACGGGCCTGTCATGAGGCTTTTTAATTAAAAAAAATTAATACGGAAATTTTTCTTTAATTTAACATGGCAAAGAATAAAAAAGTAGTTACCTTTGCACAAAATTTACAGGTGTGAATCCGCACATCTGAACCAACGAAACAAACAGAATTAATTATTAACCATTTATATTTCAAAGTCTAAAACAAATGAGCACTATTGATTTATCTCAGTATGGCATCACCGGAGCCAAGGTGATCCATAACCCCAGCTGGGACCAGCTGTTTATCGACGAAACCAACCCCGCTCTCACCGGTTATGAAAAAGGTCAGGAGACTGAACTCGGAGCCGTAAATGTAATGACCGGCATCTACACCGGCCGCTCGCCCAAAGACAAATTCTTTGTCATGGACGACACCTCAAAAGATACCATCTGGTGGACTTCCGATGAATATAAGAACGACAACAAGCCCATCACTCCCTCCGCATGGACTGCCCTCAAGGCTATCGCCGACAAGGAGCTCTCAGACAAGACCCTTTATGTAGTAGATGCTTTCTGCGGCACAAACCCCGACACCCGCTTGGCCGTACGATTCATCATGGAAGTGGCATGGCAGGCTCACTTTGTGACCAACATGTTTATCCGCCCCACAGAAGAAGAGCTCAAGGAATTCAAGCCCGACTTCGTAGTACTCAACGCCTCCAAGGCTAAGGTTGAGAACTGGAAAGAACTCGGCATCAACTCCGAAACCTGCGTAGCCTTCAACCTCACCGAGCGCATGCAGCTCATCATCAACACCTGGTATGGCGGTGAGATGAAGAAAGGTATGTTCTCCATAATGAACTACTACCTCCCCCTGCGCGGCATGGCTTCCATGCACTGCTCAGCCAACACCGACAAGGAAGGCGAAAACACAGCCATCTTCTTCGGTCTGTCAGGCACAGGCAAGACCACCCTCTCCACCGACCCCAAACGTCTGCTTATCGGCGACGACGAACACGGTTGGGACGACAACGGCGTGTTCAACTTCGAAGGCGGCTGCTATGCCAAGGTAATCAACCTTGACAAAGACAGCGAGCCCGACATCTACAATGCCATCACCCGCGATGCTCTTCTGGAAAACGTAACTGTAGATAAGGACGGCAAAATCGACTTCACCGACAAGTCAGTTACCGAGAACACCCGCGTATCCTACCCCATCGACCACATCAAGAGCATCGTTAAGCCCTCTCGCGGCCCCGCTGCCAAGAATGTAATATTCCTTTCGGCCGACGCATTCGGTGTGCTTCCTCCCGTATCGATCCTCGATCCCGAGCAGACCAAGTACTACTTCCTTTCCGGCTTTACTTCCAAACTCGCCGGTACCGAACGCGGCATCACCGAGCCCACCCCCACATTCTCTGCATGCTTCGGCGCAGCATTCCTTTCGCTGCACCCCACCAAGTATGCCGAAGAACTCGTGAAGAAAATGGAAAAAAGCGGCGCCAAGGCATATCTGGTCAACACCGGCTGGAACGGCACAGGCAAGCGTATATCCATCAAGGATACCCGCGGCATCATCGACGCGATCCTTGACGGCTCGATCCTGAAGGCCCCCACCAAGAAGCTCCCCATCTTCGACTTCACCGTACCCACCGAACTCCCCGGCGTAGATCCCAAAATTCTTGACCCGCGCGACACTTACGCCAACGTTGAAGAATGGAATACTAAAGCCACCAAGCTCGCCGAAATGTTCATCAACAACTTCAAGAAGTTTGAAAACAATGAAGCAGGAAAGGCTCTTGTAGCCGCAGGCCCCCAGCTCTGATCCGCGACATTGATCCGAAATAACCGAAAGCCGCACCTGACAGGTGTGGCTTTCTTTGTAAACCGGCAATACCTATGACGGCATGCCGCATTTTTTCGCTTTTATTTGCAAATATATGTATATTTGCAAAATCAACCGTTCAAAAATCAAGCCTGATGAACAAAATTCACACACTGCTACTAACACTTTCGTCAACGCTGACGGCAAGCGCCGTAGCTCCGTATCCCGGACCGGTTACTTACACCCAGCCCGACGACTCACAGATCGAAGTCACCATAAAAGGCCCGGAGACCGGACACCTGTATTACCGCACCGGATCAACCACTCCTATGCTGCCTGATGAAGCAGGATTCCTACGGCCGGCCACTGACAGCCAGCTTTACGAAATAAACAAGACGGAAACCGGCCGCACCACAAAAGGCGTAGGACTCCACGAATCCCACTTCCCCTCAACCGGCGAACCCCGCATGTGTGTGATCCTCGTGCAGTTCAACGATATAAAATTCTCCGTCGCAGACCCTGCCGGATACTTCAGCCGCTGGCTGAGTCAGGAGGGGTTCTCGGACAATGGCGCCATAGGCTCGGTACGAGACTATTTCAAAGCACAGTCATCAGGACGGTACGCCCCGAAATTTGACGTGTATGGACCTGTGACATTAGGCTCCAACCGATCCACATATGCAAGCACAAAAAACGCCTACAAAATGGTTCATGAAGCAGCCGGAGCCATCGACAAAAACGTGGACTTCACACAATATGACATTGACGGTGACGGCAATATCGACAACATATTTATCATATATGCCGGACAAGGAGCCAACCATGGCGCCGCCAATGCCCCCTGGCCCCATAACTCCGAATGTCCCACATCGATATTCACACGCAAAAAAGTTGACGGCAAACTGCTGTATCACTATGCCTGTTGCAGCGAACTGGGACGCTCCACAACCGCACCCGACGGCATAGGTACCTTTGTGCACGAATTCGGACACATAATCGGACTGTCCGACCTGTATAACACCGAATCAGCCAACGAATACACCCCCAACTGGTGGTCGGTAATGGACACCGGCTGTTATCTGGGGGACTCCAACACCCCCTGCAATTACAGCGCCTACGAACGTCGGGCCCTCGACTGGCTCGAATATGTTCCGCTGACCGAACCGGCCGACGTGAACCTACGCTCCATGACCGACTATAACTTTGCCTGCGTCATTGAGTCAGGGCGCTCCGGCGATTATTTTGTGTTGGAAAACCGCCCGGCCACAGGGTGGGACCGCGGATTCATGGGTGAAGGCATGCTTATATGGCACATCGACGCATCGGACACCAACGCACTCTCCAACAATCCCAACAATGACTCATCACACCTGCGAGTCGATCTCATCGAAGCCGATAACTCAACCGGAACAGGCTCATATGCCGAAATTGCCGGAGACCCATGGCCCGGCAACTCCGAGAACACAGAATACACTGCAACCTCAACCCCCGCCATGCTGCGCTGGAATGCCTCGACCGGCTCCGGAAAAACACCCGTTGACAAGCCCGTAACCAATATATCCCGACATAACAACGGATTGGTTTCATTCAGATTCATGGGCGGCAACAGCAACAACCGTATCGACCCGGCCACAAGCTATGACATTTCTGTCAAGACCGTACCTGTCAACGGAGGCACCGCATACATCGATGACGACAACACCGCACAACACGCAAAAATAGCCGAAAACACCGACTTCACCCTCCATGCGGTGCCCGAGCCGGGATTCAGGTTCAAGTGCTGGAAACACGGCTCCGAGACCATAAGCACAAACGCCGATGTCACTCTGCTTTGCGGAGCGTCCTCATCAGGAACTTACACCGCCGAATTTGAAAGCACGGAAGGCGCCACATATTGCACTCCTGAAGGCAACAGCCTTTACGACCGCTACATAACATCAATCGTGCTGACAAACAACCTCGTAAACTCACCGCTTAAAATAAATCTCCAGGAGACCACCCGTGATGCCATATATCTGGACCGGACAACATCGGTATATGCCGTCAACGCCGGTGCTACCATCACCGCCTACTTCTATGGATACTCACCCAACACACATAGTTATATGTATGTTGACTGGGGCAACGACGGATTTGAATATTCCGGTCCGTCAGACTACTTAGATGAAACTGACGACTATGCCATACGCCCCGGAAGCGACCTTGTGTATTACTCCCGCTGGTCTCCGGACAACTCCAACTGGTATTCATCTTCTACCGGCAAAGTCAACGGCTCTCAGGCCGACGGCACTGCCCAAATCAGTTTCACCATACCCACAAGAACACCGGCCGGCACATACCGCATGCGTTTCAAAAACCACTGGTGCTCTCTCGACCCATGCGGAGATGCCAACCTCTCCGAAAGCACCACATTGGCCAATATCGGCGGAGCCGTGGCCGACTTCACACTCCTGATCAAAGAACCTCTTTCAGGCATAGACTCACCGATAACCGACTCTGCCGATGAAATGCCGGCTGAATATTATGACCTGAGAGGAGTGAAACTCAACGGCACACCCACCATGCCAGGCATATACATCATGCGCCGGGGCACACACACCCGGAAGGTAGCCTTAGGCATAATCGAACAATAACCCGGTTACCACGTATGCGACCTGTATTCCTCATCGGATTCATGGGAAGCGGCAAGTCAACACTCGGACATGCCCTTGCAAAAGCCACCGGCCTGCGGTTCATTGACCTCGACACATATATCGAATCCCGATGCAATGCCACGGTTCGAGAAGTTTTCGCCACATGTGGCGAAAACGGATTCCGGGACATCGAACGACGCCTGCTTCATGAGGTAAGCCGAATGCAGGACACCATTGTGGCATGCGGCGGAGGCACACCATGTTTTTTCGACAATATGGACACAATGAATGCCTCGGGACTTACCGTGTATCTGCAAGCCTCTCACCGTAAACTCCACAGCAGGCTCCTGGAAAGCCGTGACAAACGTCCGCTCATATCCGCCATGACCGACAGGCAGCTACTGGATTACATTACCGCCACCCTTGACAGCCGGGCGGCACATTACATCAAGGCCGGTGCCACATTCTGCGCCGACCGTCTTGATGACCGCCGGCAGATCGATGAATCCGTAAAGAGGTTCATAAACCAATTCATGCCGGAATTTACCGACACAATAAACAAAAACAAGTAATCACATCATGACACCGCACGCCTCCGCCACTCCGCTTGAACAGCAAGCGGCACTACGCACCCCTCGACGGCTTTTCAGCATAGGTCTCCCCAAATGCAATGATCCGGCCGAACGACGCTTCCCGATCACCCCCGAAGGAGCGGCCATGCTCATAGAACAGGGCTTTGACATAAAGATGGAGACAGGCGCGTCGTCAACGATCCACTATACCGACCACCAGTACACCCGCTCGGGCGTAAAGGTAACCACGCGCAATGAGGCTCTGGAATGTGACATAGTGCTTCATCTGGCTCCGCTCCCTCCGGCCGACATACGACGGCTCCGTCGAGGAGCCATGCTCCTAACTCTGTTCTCGCTATGCCGGCAGAATATCGACAGCGTGCGCGCACTGCTCGACAGGAGTGTGATAGCCGTGGCCATCGACCTCATAAAAGATGAAAACGGCCACACCCCATTTGCCGACATTCTCGCCGAAATTGACGGACGCGCAGCCATGTCGCGCGCGGGCTCCCTTTTGGCCGACTCCATACACGGCAAAGGCATTCTGCTTGGAGGCATTTCCGGCATAGTGCCGTGTGAAGTCACAATTATCGGCTCCGGCATAGCGGCACGCGCTGCGGCGAGATCGGCATCGGGCGCCGGCGCCATGGTCAGAATGTTTGACCACGATGTCTATCGGCTGCGCGATGCCACTCGCGAACTCGGCGCGTGGGTGGTGACCTCGGCACTACACCCGCGGGTGCTCCATAACGCACTCCGCACCGCCGATGTAGTTGTATATACCGGAGTGACACCCTCCATGATCATCAACGCCGATACGGTCAGCGCCATGAAACGCGGAGTAATCGTATTTGACCTCTCGACCGACAGCGGCAAGGCCTTCCCGTCGCTGCCCACAATCGATCTGTCATTGGCCTCGCCTCTCGACATATCGCCTACGGAGCCATCGCGGGCTTGTTATGTCAATGCCGGAAGTGCCGTACCCCGCACTGCCGCCATGGCTTTGAGCAACACGTTCATAACCCTGATGAACCAGTTGGTGGACTGCGAAGGTGTGACCAACGCCCTGAAACTCCTGCCGGGACTGCAATGCGCCGCCTACACATTTCTGGGCAAAGCCGTTAACCGCCACATAGCAGCCATAGCCGGCGAGCGCCATGTGGATATAGACATTTACCTGACATTATCGTAACAGCACACTGATGGCACGCAGAAAATTTTATGTGGTATGGGCCGGACACCACACCGGAGTGTTTGACTCGTGGGACGAATGCAAACTCCAGATCACCAACTTCCCCAACGCCCGTTACAAAAGTTTCGAATCACAGCAAGAAGCCATAGAGGCCTACCGCGGCAACCCCGAAGACTACATGAAACTGTTCAAGGCCATGGCTTCACGCAAGGCAGAGACTGTCAATTACGGAGCCATACCGGAAATCATACCCGGAAGCATAGCCGTTGATGCGGCATGCAGCCGCAATCCAGGTCCGGTGGAATACCGCGGCGTGGACATAGCGTCGGGCATCGAGTTGTTCCACGTGGGTCCGATGGCGGGAGGCAGCAACAACATGGGTGAGTTCCTGGCCATAGTCCATGCGCTCGCCATGCTCCAGCAGCAGGGACGCGGCGATGTGACCATATACTCCGACAGCCGTACAGCCATGGCCTGGGTGCGCAACCGTCATGCAAAAACC
Organism: uncultured Muribaculaceae bacterium; assembly: GCA_910578805.1. Classification (GTDB taxonomy): domain Bacteria; phylum Bacteroidota; class Bacteroidia; order Bacteroidales; family Muribaculaceae; genus Paramuribaculum. Next base: position 11,114 of record CAJTRS010000026.1, read on the forward strand.
ACAATAGCCCCGACCGCCGAAAACCAACGCATACGCACATTGGTGGCAAGAGCCGAAGCATGGCTGCAAAACAATCACCCCACTAACCGTATCCTCAAGTGGGAAACAGAAAAGTGGGGTGAGATTCCGGCCGATTTCGGACGCAAATAATCATTCCGGGGCAATAACGGCCCGCGTCCGACCGGCTATTTACATAATCGGTTATTTCTTGGACTGCTCTTTAAGCAGATCGCGTATTTCAGTAAGGAGCACTTCCTCCTTTGTCGGCTCTGCCGGAGCGGCTGCTGCGGCCACCTCGGCCTCTTTTTCCTTACGTTTGAATTTCATTATCACGCGGAGAGCCACAAATATGCTGAACGCGATGATCAGGAAATCCACAATGTTCTGGATAAACATACCGTAATTCACGGCCACCTCTTCCACTGCGGCCTCGCCGTCGGCCACCGCCTCACGGCCCTGCACTATCACATACTTCATGTTTTTCAGGCCTTCCGATCCGGTGAAAATCGAAACCACCGGCATAATGATATCATTGACCAGCGAGCTTACGATTTTTCCGAAAGCACCGCCAATGATAACACCCACAGCCATGTCAATGATGTTGCCTTTCATGGCAAACTCCTTGAAATCCTTTAAAAATGCCATATCAAAAATAAATTAATTCATTACACATATCATAATGCAACCGAAGCATTAATGTTTCGCAAAGCTACATAAAAAAACATATAAATCAAAGCCACCGGCTCTAATGAGTGAAAAATCACAAAAATAGCACCCTGAACGCCATAAGTTTTTTGCCGGTTGTGCGAATAGATTGAAAAATAATTACTATTTTTGTGTCGCTGAATTGCAACCGGCCGACGCCGGCGCTGCGACACTAAAAATGAGACACTTATAACCCAAATTTATTTTTTAAAACTATGACAAAAATAGGTATCAATGGTTTTGGCCGCATCGGACGTTTTGTGTTCCGTGCCTCTACCAAAAGAGACGACATCGAAGTAGTTGCCATCAACGACCTTCTTCCCGTTGACTACATGGCTTACATGCTCAAGTATGACACTATGCACGGTCGCTTCGACGGCACAGTTGACTATGACATGGAAAAGAGCCTTCTTATCGTTAACGGAAAGGAAATCCGCGTAACAGCATGCAAGAACCCCGCCGAAATCGCATGGGGCGCTGTAGGTGCAGAATACGTAGTTGAGTCAACCGGTCTTTTCCTCACCAAGGAAAAAGCTCAGGCCCACATCGAAGCCGGCGCAAAATACGTGGTTATGTCAGCTCCCTCCAAGGACGACACCCCCATGTTCGTATGCGGTGTTAACCAGGACAAATATGTAAAGGGTACACAGTTTGTATCCAACGCTTCCTGCACTACCAACTGCTTGGCTCCCATCACCAAGGTGCTCAATGACAAGTTTGGCGTGGTAGAAGGCCTCATGACTACAGTTCACTCCACTACCGCTACACAGAAGACCGTTGACGGTCCCTCCATGAAGGACTGGCGCGGTGGCCGTGCAGCTTCCGGCAACATTATCCCCTCCAGCACCGGCGCTGCCAAGGCTGTAGGCAAAGTTATCCCCGAACTCAACGGCAAGCTCACCGGTATGTCTATGCGTGTCCCCACTCTCGACGTATCTGTAGTTGACCTGACCGTAAACCTGGCCAAACCCACTACTTACGAAGAAATCTGCGCTGCCATGAAGGAAGCTTCCGAAGGCGAACTCAAGGGTGTGCTCGGCTACACTGAAGATGCCGTTGTTTCCAGCGACTTCCTCGGCTGCCCCCTCACTTCCATCTTCGATGCCAAGGCAGGTATCCAGCTGACTCCTACTTTCGTAAAAGTTGTTTCATGGTATGACAACGAAATCGGCTACTCTAACAAGGTACTCGATCTCATCGCCCACATGAAGACTGTAAACGGCTAATAACATATCCGATTACGATAAAACCACAAGATGCTGTGCCCTTGACAGGCGCAGCATCTTTTTTATGACCGTACGTTAAATGACTTTAACACTATTGAACACCGTAATAGCCCCGATACTGCGTATATTTGACTTCTGTAAAATCTGACAATGACGAATAATCATGATAAACCGCATCGCATTACTGACAGTCATGATACTCATGGGTGGAGCATTGATGTCAGGCGCCGCTGAAATCAAAGTGGGGGCAGCACGTACCGACATATATGTCCCTATGCTCAAAGACAAGAGAGTGGCGCTTCTGAGCAACCACACCGGAATGATCGGTGACACTCACACGCTTGACATGATGCTTGACCATGGCATCGACGTCACCACCATCTTCTCTCCCGAACACGGATTCCGAGGCACTGCCGATGCCGGTGAGAAGGTAAACAGCAGCATCGACCAGGCCACAGGCATACCAATAGCCTCGCTCTATGCCGGAGCGGGGAGCCGCACACCCTCCGACGAGGTGATGGAACGGTTTGATGTGATAGTCTGCGACCTTCAGGACGTCGGATTAAGATTCTACACCTATTATATAACCATGCTCGACCTGATGGACGCCGCCGCCCGGGCCGGCAAAGAATTCATTGTTTTTGACCGTCCCAATCCCAACGGCATGACCGTTGACGGCCCCATTCTCGACATGTCGCTCTCCTCCGGCGTGGGACGTCTTCCCATTCCGGTGATCCACGGCCTGACCTTGGGAGAGATGGCCAAAATGATTGTGGGCGAAAACTGGCTGCCGTCAAACAAAAAGCTTGCTCTGACCGTGGTGCCCTGCGAAGGCTACACACACTCCACACATTACAGACTTCCGGTAGCCCCGTCACCCAATCTGCCCGACATGCAGGCCATATATCTCTATCCGTCAACATGTCTCTTTGAGGGCACCGTAATGAGTCTCGGACGAGGCACCGACACGCCGTTTTGTGTTTATGGCCACCCGTTTATGAGCGGCTGCGACTACTCGTTTACCCCACGCTCACGCAGCGGAGCAAAAAATCCACCGTTGAAAAACCGCCTGTGCCACGGACGCACACTATGCCGGATTCCGACCGACACAATAATAGCACGAGGTCTTGACCTCACCTATGTGATAGATGCCTACAGCAATCCCGGCATGAAGAAAGCGCCTAAGTTTTTCACTTCGTTTTTCGACAAATTAATAGGCAACCGCAAGATACGTCAGATGATCACCGACGGCCTTACAGCCCGACAGATAAAGGAATCATGGAGCGATGACGTAAAGCGATTCACCGCACTGCGCAACAAATACCTGCTCTATCCGCTATGACTCCGACATCGGTAATATTGACCATAGCCGGCTATTTCCTGCTCCTCATAGCGGTGTCATGGCTCTCGGCACGCAAAGCCGACAACGACACATTCTTTACGGGTAACCGGCGTACCCCGTGGCCCATAGTGGCATTCGCCATGATAGGAGCCGCCATTTCAGGAGTGACCTACATATCCGTACCCGGCATGGTGGCCGCAAAAAGCTACGCCTATCTGCAGATGGTACTTGGCTTTATAGTGGGTTACATAGTGATAGCATTCGTACTTGTCCCCATATTCTACCGCCGGCAACTCGTATCCATATACTCATATCTGGCCGAAAGGTTCGGCCGGCGCACGCACCGCAGCGGAGCATGGATATTCTTTGTGTCAAAGATACTCGGAGCCGCAGTCAGATTCTTCGTGGTGTGCGCGGTGCTTCAGATTCTCGTCTTTGACCCTTTGAAGGTGCCGTTTGCCCTCAATGTACTGTTTACGATAGCACTCATCTGGCTTTACACCTGGCGCGGTGGCGTAAAGACCCTCATATGGACCGACACACTCAAAAGCGCATGTCTCATACTGTCGGTGGTGCTGTGCATATACTACATAGCCAGCAACATGGGGCTGTCCGTAACCGACATACCGCAGATAATCGGCGATCACCCGTCGGCCAGAATGTGGTTTTTCGATGATCCCAAATCAGGCTCTTATTTCTGGAAACAGTTCATAGCCGGCATATTCATGGCCATAGCCACCAACGGTCTCGACCAGGACATGATGCAGCGCCATTTAGCCTGCCGCGACTCGAAATCATCGCGCAAAAATATGATAACCAGCGGCATAATGCAATTTTTCGTAATAGCCCTGTTTCTCATGCTCGGCACTCTCATGATGGTCTATGCCTCACGCACGGGTATAGCGACGCCACAGAAGAGCGACGAGTTTTTCGGCCTTATCGCCACACACCCCACCATGCCGTCCATCGTTGGCGTGCTGTTTGTGCTCGGACTCATTTCGGCCGCCTACTCGGCCGCCGGTTCCGCACTGACCGCCCTAACAACATCGTTCACCATCGACATTCTCGATGCCGGAAACCGCCGGCACGACAATCCGGTTGCGCTGGCACGCGTACGCCGATGGATACATGTGGCCATGTCAGCCATCATGGGCGCCATAATCATCGTGTTCTACCATCTTGGCACAGATGATGCCATAAGCGCCGTATATACGCTTGCATCATACACTTACGGCCCCATACTCGGACTGTTTGCATACGGTCTTTTCACCACACGCCGCGTCAACGACCGGTGGGTGCCATGGGTGTGCATATGCGCACCCATGGTGTCATGGATCATACAGTGGTTTCTCAACCGTCTGTGGGGTTATGAAACCGGATTCGAACTCCTGCTCATCAATGCGGCCGTGACCATGGCCGGTCTCCACGTATCCACATCTATATCAAGAGAGTATGTCAAAGAATCTGTTTAGCCGCTATATATGGCTTATTGACACCATAAGGCGCCACGGCACCATAACCCGCGACGAACTCAACCGTCTGTGGATAAAATCATCGTATTCCGACGGCGAACCGCTGCCGCGCCGCACATTCTACAACTACCGAATGGCCATAGAGGAGCTTTTCAAGATCACCATCGAATGCAATCCCTCGACATTTGAATATTCGATCAACGACGGCGACGGAACCAATTCGGAAAGCGTGACCGACTGGCTCCTCAACACGGCTTCCATGAGCAATGTGCTTACCGACGCACGCGACATATCCGACAGAGTGTTTCTGGAAGATGTACCCTCGGCACGACAATTCCTGTCACCGGTAATAGGTGCCATGAAAGAATGTTGCGTGATACGCTTCGGCTACAGCCCGTTTTCACGCACAGGAACCGCCAAGCCGGTAACTCTCGAGCCTTACTTCCTCAAGATATTCAAACTCAGATGGTATGTGACCGGACGCAATGTAAAGGAAAATACCATAAAGACCTATGCCCTTGACCGCATGAGCCAGCTCGTCATCACCTCCGACAAGTTTGAGCTACCGCCCGATTTCGATGCCGAGTCATATTTCCGCGATGCTTTCGGGATAGTGTTCTCGCAAGGCGAGACAAAGAAAGTGGCTATCAGGGTCACGCCACGGCAGGCCAAATATTTCCGCGCCCTTCCTCTTCACCGGTCACAGAGCGAAATGATACATGACCGTTACTCGATATTCAATTATTCACTGCGTCTGACCCCGGACTTCGTGCAGGATCTTATGGGCTACGGGCCGGAAGTCACCGTGCTTTCACCGCCCGAACTCAGAGCCATGATGATATCCAGCCTTAAAGACGCATTAGACAATTACCAGCAATGAGAATCGACATACTCACAGTACTCCCCGAAATGATAGAGTCGCCGCTTAACTGCTCTATACTCAAACGCGCCCGCGACAAAGGACTTGCAGAGATTGTGGTACACAACCTTCGCGACTACACCACCAATAAGCACCGGAAAGTCGATGACTATCCTTTCGGCGGCGAAGCCGGAATGGTGATGCAGATAGAGCCGATACACCGTGCCATTTCGGCACTGAAAGCCGAACGCGATTATGATGAAGTGATATTCACCTCACCCGACGGCGAACAATTCACCCAACCGATGGCCAATGCGATGTCAATGCTTGACAACATCATAATCCTATGCGGCCACTACAAAGGCATCGACTACCGCATACGCGAGCATCTGATCACACGTGAGATTTCCATTGGCGACTATGTGCTCACCGGAGGAGAAATACCCGCTGTGGTCATAACCGACGCCTTAGTCCGGCTCATACCCGGAGCCATAGGTGATGAGCAAAGCGCCCTGAGCGACTCCTATCAGGACAATCTGCTGGCTCCTCCGGTCTATACACGCCCCGCCGAATACTGCGGCTGGCGCGTGCCTGACATACTCCTGTCGGGACATGAGGCTAAAATAAGCGAATGGCGCCATCAGCAGGCACTGGAACGCACACGGCGTCTGCGTCCCGACCTGTTGGACTAAAAAGTGCCACGGCACCAAACCTCACGGTTACAAGGCTTGTTGTTTATTTACATTTACCCTTTAAACAACACACGCCTATGTTCCCGCCATACACGCATCTTAACCGTGATCTATCCGACGTGCCGTCCAACTACGCCATACCGGAACCGGAGCTAAGTGACCCCATCTCCATAGTGACCGCTGTGTTTGCCGGTACCCCGGCAATATTCGGAGCCAACAATCTGGGTCGGGTGGCAACCAATATATTGGCCAACCGCATTCTGGCCTCCGGAGCGACACCACGTTACCTTGCCGCCACATATACCTTTGACAGCGATATTCCCGTGAATATTGTCAATGCCGTGGACATGGCCATGCGTGATGCAGCCGTACAGGCCGAAATGGAAGCCACGGCCGTGTCATCAAAGACACTCACATCGGGTGCGGCTGACGGCATCAACCTGTCGATGTTCGGCATTGGCACACGCATTCCCGGTTTTTCCTTCGGCACAGACAATATCCGTCCGGGCGACACGCTCATCGTATCGGGGCCTGTGGGAGCCTACGGCACAGCCGTCAGATCGGCCGCCTACGGGATAGAACCGATGTTCTGTGCCGACGGACATGCCCTTACTGACGGAATACACGCTCTGGCAAATGTGACACCGAAAGTCCGGTCACTGATATTTCCTGACAAAGGGATCGCCTCGGCCATACGCACTCTTAGCAGCAGTCACGCTGTGGATATCGACATAACGGGCATTCCCGTAGATGAGGCCGTAATCAACGCATGCCGCATCATGGACATCGATCCCATGGAAATGCCCTGTGCGGCAAGCATGCTGATTGTGGTGCCGCGCGGCGAAGGCCTGAAAACCCTCGAGGCACTGCGCAGAAGCGCCTATTGCGGCCGCGCCGCTATCATTGGCCAGATCACACGCAATTAAGCAGTCTGCGGGAATCAGTACTTGTAACCGATACGATCAAAAAGGGCATAATCTTCATCGACCTTATTGCCCACGGTGGTAAGCAGATCTCCGATCATGGCGCCGTTCATGCCGCCACGGAGTATCCGCTCCGTGGTCTCATGACTCAGGCGCGCCCTGCCGCCGGCAAACCTCATCACAACCCGCGGGGCAACAAGACGCATCAGCGCCACCGTGCGTAGTATCTCGTCGTCGGACAAGGGCGGCATGCCGGCAAGCGGCGTGCCCGATATGGGATTAAGGATATTGACCGGAACAGATACGGCTCCGGCATCGACAGCCTCACGTACCATCAGCAGACGGTCACGCATGGATTCCCCCATACCTATTATACCGCCGCTGCACACTTCCATGCCCACCTCCCGTGCCATGGCAATGGTGCGGAGTTTGTCGGCATGACTGTGAGTGGAACACAATGAGGGAAAATATTCCGACGAAGTCTCGAGATTACAATGATAACGCCTTACGCCGGCATCGTAAAGAGCCTGCAGCCCATCACGGCCAAGCAATCCCATAGATGCACACAGGGACATTGACGTGCACTGACGGAGCATACGGTACATTTCGCAGAAATGTCCTATATCGGCCGGAGAAACCTTCCTGCCGCTTGTAACAAGTGACAGACGTCGCACTCCCCTGCGGTCATTGGCCGCAGCCGCAGCCATCAGCCCGTCGGACGATATCGATTCATACTCATTTATACCGGTAGAATGATAACGTGACTGCGAACACCACTTGCAATCCTCCGAACAACGGCCGCTGCGCGCGTTGACTATGGAACATGTATCGAGACTGTCACCATGAAAATGAGCACGCACCTTATCGGCCGCGTCACAAAGATCATCGGTGGAGCAACAATTATTAAGATCAAGAGCCTCTTCTATAGTAATTCCGCCTCCTGAAAACAGACGGACAAGTATCTCGTCAAGCATACATTATAAATTTATGACAAATATACGTTTTTTGGAATAAAGCGCCAAAAAATGGAGATTTTCACATTCACATATTATCTATTCAACAAAATTAGTGATAAAGGAGTTATATTTGTACATAGAAAGTATATCCGGTCAAATTCCTGCATATACAACTACCGTTAACTGTTTATTCCTTATAGAATATATGAGCCTGCGTAAAGTACTTTTCAGTGTTGCTATGGCAGCGGTGACCATATCGGGTGCCGCGCAGCATCAACCGGTATCGCTCGATTCATGCCGCGCCATGGCGCTGAGCAATAACAAACAACTCCGTATCCGTAACGAGGCCGTGCGCCAGGCCGGATATCAGAAAGATGAAGCGTTCGCGGCATACCTACCGGCCATAGATTTTGCCGGGGGCTATATGTACAACCAAAAGGAAATATCCATATTTGACAAAGACCAGCTCTTGCCTACAAAGACATTCGATCTGGCCACACAGAGCTATCAGTTCAACATAGTGAAAAACCCCATAACCGGCGAACCGGTAAAGGGACCCAACGGCGAATACATACCGGAAACTGTGGCACTCATACCCAAAGAGGCCATGACCTACGACATACACAACGTTTTTTTCGGAGCCATCACCCTCACTCAACCCATATTCATGGGTGGCAAGATCGTGGCCATGAACCGGCTGACACACTATGCCGAGGAGTTGGCCAAGGCCATGCACAACAATGAGGCCGAGAATGTGATCTATGCCGTGGACGCCGCATACTGGCAAGTTGTATCGCTGAAGGCCAAACAGAAATTGGCCACAAGCTATGTGGCGTTGCTTGACACCCTGCATGCAAACGTGCAGGCCATGGTGAACCAGGGGGTGGCCACACGCAGTGATCTGCTCACCGTCGATGTAAAGCTTAACCAGGCCAATGTCGATCTGACAAAAGTGGATAACGGCCTTGTGCTTTCCCGCATGGCTCTTGCCCAGGTGTGCGGGTTGCCGGTCAACACGGTCATGAACCTTGCCGATGAGGATACGGACTTCGCAGAATGCTCCGCACCGATAGCCACATCGTACAACATGGAAGATGTCTATGCCCGCCGGCAGGACCTGAGGGCATTGGAGATGGGCGTGGAGATATACCATCAGAAAGAACGGGTGGCCATGAGCGAAATGCTCCCCAAGGTGGCGCTCGTAGGAAGCTATTCGTTCAGCAACCCCAACATGTTCAATGGCTTCAGCAAAAAGTTTGACGGAGCATTCTCAGTGGGGGCAATGGTATCGATTCCTCTGTGGCACTGGGGAGGGAACTACAACAAATACCGCGCCGCCAAAAGCCAGACCGCCATGGCACGCATGCAACTTGACGACACCAAGGACATGATTGACCTTCAGGTAAGCCAGTCGGCATTCAAAGCCCAGGAAGCGGTAAAGACATACCACATGACACTGTCGAATCTTGAAAAGGCAAATGAAAACCTGCGTCAGGCCACTCTCGGATTCCACGAGGGCATCATGACCACCGACAATGTAATGGAAGCACAGACAGCATGGCTCAAAGCCAATTCCGAAAAGATAGATGCTCTTATAGACATACACCTGTGTGACGTATATCTCTCCAAGGTACTCGGCACTCTTCCTTATCCCCAAAGCAACTGACCGCATACAAGAAACACCTTACAGACACTCCCAAGTTATATAAATTCACCCGCTAACCGCACAGAATCATGGCTGAATCAGAAATCAACAACACGAACAACCGTTCGGACGAACGCCGCGAAAACAGAATACTAATGTTCTCACTGCTCGGTATAATAGCCGCCGTAGTGGTCATAGCCATCGTAGGCTTCTGCCTGCTTGAAGAACCTGACGATATCGTGGAAGGACAGGCCGAGGCCACTTCCGTAAGAATATCCGGAAAGCTGCCCGGACGTGTCACCGAGTTTTATGTAAAGGAGGGCGATCTCGTAAAAACCGGCGATACATTGGTGCATATCCACTCATCACTCGCCGAAGCCAAACTGATGCAGGCACAGGAGATGAAAAAAGCGGCAGCAGCCCAGAACAAGAAAATCGATGCCGGAACCCGCTCGCAGATAATTCAGGCCGCCCAAAGCCTGGTGGCACAGGCGTCGGCCGCACGTCAGATAGCTCAGAAAACCTATGAGCGCATGGAAGCCCTGTACAAAGAAAATGTGATATCGGCACAGAAACGTGATGAAGCAAAAGCGGCCTACGATGCCGCCGTGGCCGGCGAACAGGCCGCACATGCACAGTTGAGTCTTGCCCGCGCCGGAGCACAGAGCGAGGACAAAGTCAGTGCCGCCGCCATGGTGGGTGTGGCACAAGGAGGAGTTGATGAAGTGGAAAGCCTGCTTGAAGACCAGTATCTGATAGCCCCGTGCGACGGCCAGATAGACCAGATATATCCGGAGGCAGGAGAACTCGTAAGCCTCGGAGCGCCCATCATGAACCTGCTTAAGATTTCCGACAAATGGATCACATTCAATGTGCGCGAGGAATACCTTAATGACCTCAAACTCGGCAACAGAATCAAAGTCATGATTCCCGCACTTGACAAGATGGAGACGGAAGCCGAGGTATATTATCTGCGCGATATGGGAAGCTATGCCACATGGCGCGCCACCAAGGCCACAGGCGAATGGGACAGCAAAACGTTTCAGGTGAAGGCCCGGCCACTCGACACCATTCCCGACCTGCGCCCCGGAATGACGGTGGTTTACCGCCCTTGACCCTCGCTACATTGAATATATACCAATCCATCAAAATTAATACGGAACGGAATTGTCACGCAACGCACTCATCAGCTCCATCGGACGCGGTATCCGCAGCCTGCTCTCGAGAAAAATATATCTCGTGTGCCTGATAGCTGTGCCCATACTCTTCACCCTGTTTTTCATTAACATGATGGACGAGGGCGTGGCCGAAAAGGTACCTACGGCAATCGTCGATCTTGACAACTCATCGCTCTCGCGCCAGATCACACGCAATCTCGCGTCATCGGAACTGATCGCCATAGACCACAAACTGGAATCATTCCACGAAGCGGTCAAGCAGGTGCGACGCGGCGACATATTCGGCTTTTTCATGATTCCGGCCGATTTCCAGAAAGATGCCATAGGCGGACGTACCCCCACCATAACATATTACTGCAACATGACCTACTTTGTCCCGGCCACACTGGCATTCAAGGGCTTTAAAACCACTGCCGTCACCACAGCAGGCGGATTGGTACAGACCACCCTTGTAAGCTCGGGAATTCCGGAGAACACAGCCGGAACCCTGATACAGCCGGTGGTCGTACAGCAGCAGGCCATAGGCAATCCGTGGTTGAACTACAACTATTATCTTACCAACTCCTTTGTACCAGGAATCATCGAACTGATGGTTTTTCTGATCACGGCATTCAGTATATGTGATGAAATGAAACGCCGAACCTCACCTCAGTGGCTGCGCGACGGAGGCGGCTCCATTCTGATAGCCGTAACCGGCAAACTCCTGCCTCAAACAGTGGTGGCTACATGCGTAGGAGTACTCTGCCAGTCGATAATGTTCGGATTCAACCATTTCCCGCTCAACAACCACATTGGTCACATGATCGCCGCCATGATGCTTATGGTCATGGCCTCACAGGCATTCGCCGTTACCATATGCTGCATCATGCCAAATCTGCGTTTGGCCGTAAGTATCTGTTCGCTCATAGGCATTCTGGCATTCTCAATAGCGGCATTCTCCTATCCTGTGGATCAGATGTATCCCGAAATAGGCATTTTCAGCTATATCCTGCCGGTAAGATATTACTTCCTCATATATATAGACCAGGCTCTCAACGGCATTCCCATATATTATTCGAGGTACTATTATATAGCCCTGCTTTTATTCATTCCGGTATCGTGGATCGGACTGCCAAGGCTCAAAAAGCACTGCATGCGTCCGGTATATGTACCATAATGCGATCTTAGACTCATGAAAAATTCCGGTTCAGGCATATTGTCATGGTTCGCCTCGCTGATGAAAGTGTGGCGCAGAGAGTTCCGCTTGGTTTTCACCGATGTGGGGGTGATGCTGTTTTTCCTGTTTCTGCCGCTGTTTTACCCCATAGTATATACGGCCATATACAACACGGAGACACTTAAAAACATATCGGTGGTGGTGGTCGATGAAAGCCGCACGCCTCAGAGCCGTCATTTAGCCCAGATGGTCAATGCCACAGAGACCATGCAGATTTATGACTATGCCGCCAATCTCAATGACGCACGGGAGCTTATGAACAGACATGAGTGCTACGGAATACTACAGATTCCGGGGGAATATGCCAAGAAACTCGGCCGCGGGGAGCAGGCGGTAGTGACTTTCTATTCCGACATGGGGCTGCTGTTGCGCTATCGGTCATTCGTAAGTTCATTGACCGAGATACAGATGGCTTTGGGCACGGAAATACAGCATGAGAAGATTGCCACACTCGGACTTCCTGCCTCGAATCTGTCGGGAGCTCCGGTAAAATCCGAAGCGATAATGCTCGGTGATCCAACACAAGGGTTCGCATCGTTCATAATCCCGGGAATCCTCGTGCTCATCATTCAACAGAGCCTCATTCTGGGCGTGACCATGCTCGCCGCCGGAGCTACCGAACGCCGCCGGCGCAACGGGGGTATCGATCCGCTTGCCGTCAATGCCGGCCCGATGGCCACAATCATCGGCAAGACGCTGTGTTATATAGTGATCTACATTCCGGTGATATTTTATGTGCTCCACATTGTGCCTATGATATTCTCGCTGCCCCACATAGGACATATTACAGACTATCTGATATTCATACTGCCTATGATTATCGGCGCATCATTCCTGGGAATGACACTCAGTGTATTTGTGTCAGAGCGTGAGTCTTCAATGCTGGTCATAGTGTTCACATCGGTAGTATTCCTGTTCCTTTCCGGACTCACCTGGCCCCGTTACGCCATGAACTGGTTCTGGACACTTCTTGGCGACTGCGTACCGGCCACATGGGGCATAGAAGGATTCATACGCCTTAACTCTAACGGCAGCCCGTTTTACGAGCAGTCACACCCATGGATCATGCTGTGGATTCTGGCCGCTGTATATATGGCATCGGCCTATCTGTTGACACGCTATCGCGGCTCGGCAAGGCCACACCGGCTGCGGCGGGCATGACATGCCATAACATGCCAAATAGCATCGACAAATAAGTCTTTGGTTTCTTGCGGGTTTTGACAAATTATGCTAAGTTTGCCATGTGGAACAGCTCATGCAATACATCTGGCAACACCGTCTGTGGCTTCAGCGCGACATGCGCACCGTGGACGGACAGGTGGTGCAGGTGATTGACCCGGGAAGGATCAACACCGGCTCGGGACCTGATTTTTTCAATGCCAAGATAGCCATTGACGGCCACATCTGGGCCGGTGATGTGGAAATACATGTAAAAGCCACGGACTGGTACCGCCACGGACATGAAGGCGATCCGGCTTACGATTCGGTTATACTGCATGTGGTTGACCGCGATGACACGGTGATAAGACGCTCCAACGGCGAACCGATACCACAGCTCCGAATGCCTTGCGCACCACAATTTCATCTGAGCTACAAAGCTCTGGTGAGCGGTTCTGACAGGGAACTGCCTTGCTCGTCACATATCCGCAGCATGCCATCGATATATGTCACCGACTGGCTATCGACACTGGGCTACGAACGTATTTACCGTAAGGCCGAACGCATAACCGATCTGATTGACAGATTCTCCGGCGACTGGGAGAGCGCCTGTTACGTCACCATAGCACGAGGCCTCGGTTTCGGCACCAACGGTGCTCCGTTTGAAAGACTGGCGCTCAGTGTGCCGCTGTCATTCATTGGGAAACACAGCGATTCGATTACGGCAATCGAAGCTCTGCTTTTCGGACAAAGCGGACTTATCGACAAACCGTCGGACCATTATTCGGAACACCTGAAAAAAGAATATGACTATCTGGCAAAGAAGTTCGGCCTGCGGACTCCGGGATTCCTAAACTGGAAACTGTCGGGAATGCGGCCGGGCAACTTTCCCCACCGGCGCATAGCCACACTCGCAGCTATGCTTGCCGGAGGTCCGAGAATGCTGTCGAAATTGCTGGAAGTGAAGTCGGCCGATGATGCGGCCCGGCTATTCGCCCCCGACATGACCGGATACTGGACTTCACACTACAATTTCAGCAGCCCGGCATCACGGCAGCCCGGAGTACTGGGCCGGACATCAGTCGAGGGACTCGTCATAAATGCCGTGGTGCCTCTCCAGTTTGCCTACGGACAGACACATGGTGACACAGACATGACACATCGGGCGGTGGACCTGCTCATGTCCATTCCTGCGGAGCGCAACACCATAGTCCGCATATTCGAACAGGCCGGAATCAAGGCTTCTGATGCATTCATGTCACAAAGCCTGATAGAACTGCGGCGCGAGTACTGCGAACAGCGCAAGTGCCTGTACTGCCGTATAGGTCACCGCATGCTGTCCGCAGATGCACGGCGCAAGGAATAATACGGGAGTCCGTCAGTTCCTTACTATACGCTCTACCGCCATTGTGGAATCATCGAACATGGCTCTTACGAAATAAATGCCCTTGTCGAGCCCCCCGAGATCGATGGAGAGTGCGGTATCGCCGTTGACGGCGACCGTCTTGCTCAAGGCTCCCGACATAGAATAGAGATCAACCCTAACCATCGGCGATGATGCTCTCACCTCAGCCACTGATGATGCGCCATCGGCTGTGACGGTGAAACGCTCGGGAATATCCACAAATTCCATACCCGATGTGGAGGCGCGGAAATATAGCGGTTCGCCAAGCTGCTTGACTCCATTGGCCCACGGATAGAACAGATATGTATGGTCCGGATCAAGATCGCTCAGATCGGCCGAAATATTAACCGTGACGCTCTGACCCTTCTTAATACCTATATATGTGCCGCCGATGTCTTTAAGGCCGCCTGTGGTGTTGTAATATATCTTTCCGAATATGTTGTCGGCATAATAACCGGCCGTACACACAAACTTCAGTTCCACATTGAAATCCGCAAGCGACACCATAGCCGGGTCGTCGGCCGACTCGCCTTTGCCGCCGGCACCGGTGATAGCCATGGTCATTGTTACTTCAGGCTTTTCGGTTGGAGTGGCCTCCACAACCACATCTATGCCGGTACTGATAGTCTTGCCGTGTGAATCCACCAAATATATCTTGTAATTACCCGGAGAAAACTCGCGGTTAAATGTACCTACCCACTGCACATTCTGCGACTGATTTGGCTCTATATCCACAGCCACGGGGATACCCTGAGCCACTTCGATGTAATCCTTAATGAGTATCGGCACTATGTCGTCGTAATATTCCTGCTCACGCGCCGTAAGCACGGCACTTACCGCAAATGACTCTCCTGAGAACAGCGGTGTGTCAAGAGTGAAATCATTGACCACAACATAAGCTTCAGCCTCCGGCGAAAACACAAGTTTGCCGTCAGATATATTCAGATTAAGAGTGCGCGCATGCTCCATGCTCACAAAACCGTCATCGAGCCATTCGCCCGACTGGGTACGGAGAGCGGGGGACACCGTATAGGTTCCGCTTTGCGGGAAACTCTCGGCAGGCACTGTATATGACACGAATGCCTGTCCGGATATGAGCGACATCGGTTCTGCGGAAGGCAGATATGATACATTTCCGGCTGAATCGGTGATTTTCACCCCCATGGTTACGGTAACTTCTCCGGCCGAGTTATTGAATATGCCGCGACGGTCACGGAAAGTTACCGTCTCTCCGGCTTCGCGCGGATAGGAAGTAGCGCCTACTGAAAAATCGGACACAAACTGAATCACAGGGTAATACTCGGCATCGGCCTGCGGACGCTGAATACCCACCACCATAGTCTGGCCGATATTGTAGCCCGAAGAACTGCCACCGATACCCTGGATATCAGGATTGAGGGCCGTGATCAGAAAATATCCGTCGCTGATACCGCCCCAGCCCCAGTTGATATGGAAATAATCGCCCTCGCGGTAACCGTCGCACACAAAAGCATGGCCGCTACTGGAGTTTGTACCTCCGTAAAGGACCGGACGTCCCTGTTGCAGTTCATCATATATCATTCCGGTCCAGGTCTCTAACGAATAATAATCGCGTGACAGGCACCGGAGTGATTTATCATAGTCGAAATTCTCTATCAACGCCACCGACGCATTTGAATAGTTTCCGCCGCTGCTGTTAGGCGTATAGTCCATGCGTATCGACACCCCGCAGCTGTACATCAGCGTAGCCACAGCCGAATTCGATTCCGCCGGACTTGATGCGTCATAGCGATCGAGCATTTTATCCCACTCATAGGTGGTGGCGCCGAAATCAACCGAAAGCTGTGTATCGACATCGACCGGCTTGTATGTCATGGAACCGATGCCTTTGACCGGCCACTCAAACACGTTCATGACCTGAGCCATGGCTGTTGCCACACAGCCTGTCGGGCATCGTGTGCCGTTGACCGTAGGACACAGATCGTTATAGGGAGCGTCCTGGTTCCATCGTGTCTTTACTATAGGTTCTATCTCCTGACGAGATTCACGGGCTGTATTTACGGTTACATCATAGACAGGAGCCGCAGTGGCGGCATAAGCGATCTCGGCACTGTATTGCGATATCCACCAGCTGATATTTTCGGGGATATCTCCGGCATGAAACGTACCGGAATCGGAATAACCTAAAAGAGCCGTACCGCCCGTGGCATCATCGGCTGCAACCATTAGAAATCCTCCGGAATCACCTCGGTTAAACACATACACTGTGTTCAGACCATGCTCTTGAGCCGTATATACCAGCTTGGGAGCATCGGCAACACTACCTGCCGCGAGAGGATTGTAAACAACAGGATTCTGCGAAAGGCTTGCGCGGTCCAGGGCTTCCTGAGGGGTAAGCTGACGCGCGTAAGCCGTACCGGCGCATATCAGACCAGAAACGATAAAGAGTATGTGTATTCTCATAAAAAATAGTTATAGCGTTAGATTTTTTGTAATCTAACGCTATAACAACTATAATGCGCCTTATTGTTCCGGAATAATCAGACTATCACGCGTCTTCCTCTATGGAAAAATCATCGGGAATGTCATCATCGAAATCTATGTCGTCGATATCAAGATCGGAATCCGGCATATCTTTTGCGGCGGCCTCAGGTTTTGATGCGGTCTTGGCAGCCGACTTGCCTTTGGAATTTTTTCCGCCGTCGAGAGCCTCCATTATGAGAGCTTCCAGCTCATCGGCCAGTTCGGGATTATCCTGGATCACCCGCTTGGCGGCATCACGACCCTGAGCAAGTTTGGCTCCGTTATAGCTGAACCATGAACCGCTCTTCTGTATGATATCATATTCCACACCGAGGTCTATGATCTCGCTGCTGCGCGATATGCCTTCGCCGAACATTATATCGAACTCGGCACGCTTGAATGGGGGCGCAACCTTATTTTTAACCACCTTCACCTTGGTATGACGGCCCAAGATATCCTCACCGTCCTTTATTGCCGAACTCGAACGTATATCTATACGCACCGACGCATAAAACTTCAGAGCGTTACCGCCGGTAGTCGTCTCCGACGGGCCGAACATCACTCCGATCTTCTCGCGCAACTGGTTTATGAAGATACAGGTGGTGTTTGTGCGGGATATTGTACCGGTAAGTTTACGCATGGCCTGCGACATCAAACGGGCCTGCAAACCCACGTTACGGTCACCCATATCACCCTCTATTTCATTTTTTGGCGTAAGCGCGGCAACCGAATCGACCACAAGGATATCCACCGCAGCCGAACGTATGAGTTGTTCGGCGATCTCAAGAGCCTGCTCGCCGTTGTCAGGCTGCGATATCAGCAGATTGTTCACATCAACACCAAGTTTCTCGGCATAGAAGCGGTCAAACGCATGCTCCGCATCGATTATGGCCGCGATACCTCCGGCCTTCTGAGCCTCGGCAATGGCATGAATGGCCAGCGTGGTCTTACCCGAAGATTCCGGTCCGAAAATTTCAATAATACGTCCGCGCGGGAAACCTCCGACGCCGAGCGCCCAGTTCAAGCCTATTGAGCCTGTAGGAATCACGTCGATATCCTCCACTACTTCATCACCGAGCTTCATCACGGCTCCTTTGCCGAAACTCTTCTCTATACGGGCCATCGCTTCTCCAAGAGCGCTCAGCTTAGCCTTGCGTGGGTCCACTTCGACCTTCTTATCTTTTTTCCCGGTTATTTCTTTCTTTGCCATAATATGAAGTTATTAAAATATTGTTACTCTTCTAAGGGATACTTATTTTATATCCACAGGAACAAAGGTAGCACCTTACCTGTGCAATTTATCAGCACAACAACATTAAAATGCCATAAAAACAGATAATGCCTTCCCTACACAAAAATAAGCATTTTTTTCCGAGTACACATTAGAGCGAGATTAAAGATTCGCGGCAATAGTTAATCCATGTTAAATCCGCATTTCATATGAACTGCAGATGGTATTGGAGTGTTAGAAGAGTACATAGCAAAATTACTTTTTCCATTGCAA
>CAJTRS010000027.1 GCA_910578805.1 uncultured Muribaculaceae bacterium
GTGACGGGGTGATACCAGATGGCGTTCCAGCCGGCATTGACGGCGCCTGTTATGTCGGTCAGGGGATTGTCGCCTATCATCAGGTGGTGCGACGGGTCGTTGTCGCCGCTGCGCTCCATGGCGTAGTCAAACAGTCGTACGTCGGGTTTGTTGATGCCGATGTCATCGCTCAGCACCACTATATCTATGTACGGATCGAGTCCGGCCGATGTGATTTTGCGGTGCTGTACCTCGCGGAAGCCGTTGGATAGGATTCCAATGGTGACTTCGAGGCTGCGAAGGTGTCTCAGCAGTTCCAACGCACCGGGTACAAGGCGTTTCTGACTCGCGAGCAGGTCGAGATAGATTGTGTCGAAACGTTCTGAGGTCAGGCGTGCCTCGCTGTCGGGCATGCCGGCTTCGGTGAGAGGTCGCCGGAATCGTTCCATTTTCAGAAAATCACGTTTGATGAGCCCCACATTGTATTGTGCCCATAGGGCCAGATTGTGGTGTTCGTAGTGAACGGCCCATTCGTCGCCCGAGCTGAAAAGCTGTCTCAGGCTCAGCTCGCGGTCATACATAAGTATAAGGGCCTTACGGGCGTTGGCTGTGAAGTCGATGAGGGTGTCGTCAAGATCCACCCACACCACGCTTATGTCGCAGTCGTTATATCTCATTTATTTTCCACCATTTATATGATATGTCACGGTCTGTCACGTCACCTCCCTCTATTTTTCTCAGCTGCTTTACAACTTTCAGAGTTACAGGAAGTATCAGTATCTCATAGGAGGTTTTTAGAAGAGTCTGTGTGATGATGAGGTTTATTATAATGTTCCAGGGCAGGATTCCGGCAAATGCTATGGGGAAGAATATCACCGAATCTATACCCTCGCCGAACAGGGTGCTTATGATGGCCCGTGAGGAGAAACCATGTCCTTGATCGGAGCGGCTCTTCATTCGGCTCATTACGTAGGCGTTGACCATTGAGCCGCAAAGAAACGCCGTGAAGCTTGCGACAAATATGCGTGGCACGGCTCCGAACACCATCTCCATGGCGCTCTGCCCGGTCCAGGAGTCATCGCCAGGCAGCCATATGCCTATCTGCAACAGCAGGCTTACCAGCAGGTTCATGGCAAATCCGAGCCATATCACCAGACGGGCGCGTCGGAAACCATAAATCTCCACTATGCAGTCATTGATTATGTAGGAGATCGGAAATACGATCACTCCGGCTGTTATGGTGAGCGTACCTATCCTTACTGTCTTGATCTCCATTAGGTTTGACACTATAAGGCACACGCAGAAAAGCACTGCGAGTAAAAGGAATGTGGGCGAGAAAGAAGTTTTGTTGTTTGTCATCGGTCTTGTTTTTTACGAGGTAGCAAGCACTCGGGGTTGATTAATCGGAGTTTTATATAAGTCTGTTGTAAAGGTTTTCGGTGTCTGCGGTTATACGCTTCCAGTCGTACGGTTCCAGCGGATAATCTGTCTTTTCACAGCCGTCGGCAATGGCTTTTTCGATGGTCATGGCCAGAGATGTGTCATCGCCTGGTTTGGCGTAGTATTCTGGTTTCAGCGGGATTATATGCGCCGCCGGAATATCGCTGCACACCACGGGCAGACGGTATGACATGGCTTCAAGCAGCACCATCGGAAATCCTTCGTTGCGCGATGACAGCACGTAGAGTCCGGCATGGAAGTAGAGTTGCGACAGGTCTCTTCCGGTGGTATAGCCGGTGAATACTGTCTTGCCGCCAGAGTCAAGGGCTTTGAGCCGGTTTATGTAGTCGGGATCGTGGTCGCTCGATCCGGCTATCACGAGCTGTTTCACCGCTTTTGTTCGGTTGGCGGCCCTGATCAGTGTGTCAAATCCTTTTTCGGGAGTGAGGCGTCCTACGGCGAGCAGGTAATCTCCGGGTGTTATGCCATGTGATTCGAGGAATTCTGTGCCGTGGTCGGGCGTGGTCCGGTTGATGCCGTTGGGTATGGCCTGTGACTTCTTCAGGACTTTATCGGAGTATTTGGCTCGTTGTAGCGGGCTCACGAATATTATGCGGTTGGCGCAACCGAGCGACAGTTTTTCACTCAGTCTGAGGAGCAGCTTTGACATTGTGCCCCATTTGTTGTGTTCGTAATTTGCAGAATGGTATGTGAGCACCACCTTGAATCCCATAAGACGGAGCAGAGGTGTGAACATTCCCGGACCGATATTATGGATATTCACCACATCGACGCGGTGGAAAAGCAGGTGCATGCAGCAGAGCATGGTGTGCCACACGGCTTCGAATCCCTTGATCCGCGTGGAGGGCAGGTCGATGAACCGTATGTTGGGGTATGTGGTCTGAGACAGTGCCGTCAGATATGGTTTGCGCCGGTAAACCGTACATATGTAATCATCGGAAAATCCGGGTATCAGTTGCTGGCAGTGGCTTTCCACGCCACCCTGTACGCCCGGAAATCCCCTGATGCCTATTATAGCAAGCCGTTTCCGCTTCATTGCAGTTTAGTCCCAGCAGATGTCTTTGCCGCGGCTTATGCGCCACTTGTTTTTAAGAATCCATTTTATAGGTATCCACGGGCGGCGCTTCATGTCATGACGTTCTGTGACAATGAAAGCGCAGTTGCGTTTGCAGTTCTTTACTTTTTCAAGGGCGGCCTTGGCTTTGTCGGAGGCCATGATCTCCTCAAATGACTGCTCTTTTATGTTTCCGAGAATCCATTCCTCACCCGAACCGTTGCATGGCGACACGTTGCCCCACGGGTCTATGAAGAAGAAGTCGGTGAGTGCGCCGCATGCCGGACGGTAGCCGCTTTCATCGCCGCGAAGACGCCGGTGTATGGAGCGGTTGAAGAATGCGCGGCCGTAATCTTTCAGCCTGTTCTTCAGTCCGCGGCGTTTTGATGTGAGCAGCGCTTTCACAAACAACTCGTGCTGCTTAAGCGCTTCCCGGCTTTCTATCTGGTTGTCATCTTTATGGAAATACCATGAATTGTGCACAGTGGAGTTGCCGAGTTCCACGTCAAGCGCCACACAAAGCTCATAGAGGTGAACCAGGTCCTTGTAGTTGTCAGGCGATATGACCACTGAGAAACCGATGTTCTTGCATTTGGTCTTTTTCAGCTCGAGTATGGTGCGGAGGGCATGGTCGAATCCGTTGACTAAACCGCGTTTTTCGTCGTTGATCTTCGGAAGTCCTTCTACGCTTACGCGTATCAGTATGTTGGGATATTTGTTGGCTATCTCTACTATCTTTTCGGTGTTATATCCGTTGGTGCTCAACTCAAGCAACGATGCCTTCGGGTATAGTATCTCAAAAATCTTGTCTATGTCTTTCCTTATGGTAGCTTCGCCGCCGGTGATGTTTATGCGCAGACCAGCCGGAAGTTTCTCGTAATATTCGGCGTCGATCTCCTCGTCGGGTTTTGTCGGGAACTTCCATATGTTGCACATATTGCATTTCGCGTTGCAACGGAAAGTTGTGATAAGACTGCCTTGAACTATATTTTTCATGATAGGGTTCGTTTGTTCGTTTTAATTAGAGCGACTGCAAAATTACTAATATTCGTTAACTTAGCAAAATAAACGGTCGTTGTAGTATGTCTTTCGATATAATGTCTGATGTCAGGGTTGATCGATGGAAGTGATTTTGAAGTAGAAACGGCCTTGGCTCGCGGATTATTGTGTGTGCCATTAACAAAAAGTAACATCAGGCTGTGACAAGCACTTACTTTGGAGTCAATCCTGCATTATGTGAATCAGATACTGTGTGTGAACTGAGATTTGCGATATTTGCGGCCTCTGATGCGGTGACGCCATGTGCGTAAGGGGCGCATAAGCGACAGAATCGGCACTGTAAGGCGCAGTCTGCGGCTTCCCAGAGCGGTGGAGCAGCGGTGCCACAGTGTCATGTGGGTGATGGTGAATATCAGTGCTGTGGCCACTGTTGCGGCTAACGGTATGAGGCTTGGCCAACCGAGAACCGAAGCTGTGGCTCCGCAGGCTATCCATGTCCACCACATCATAGATGTCAGACCCATGGACAGGTAGGGCCGACGGGGCAGAAACCGGGAGGTGAAGTCGCGGCGCACACGTTCCACATCGTGCAGTTCGGCCGGAGACCCCATTATGGATTCCACACGGGAGTGATGTGACAGTTCTACTGCGGTATTGCCGCGGGTGACTATCTCGTTGATGAATATGTCATCATCGCCATAATTGAGATGTAATGTCCTGGAAAAGCCCTTGTGGCTGAAAAATAGGGATCGGGTATATGCCATGTTGCAGCCGTTGGCCATAAACGGACGTCCGCATATGGCTGACGACAGATACCGTACGGCCTGCCACACATTGTCAAATGACCGGCGGCGGCGACGGGAGTCGGTGTCTTCCACACCCTCCGGCCCCACGGGCAGGCTGTAGCCTATCACCACCTCCTTGCCTGCGGCTATGTGGCGCATCATGTAGCGGAGCCATAGCGGAGATTCCACACGGCAGTTGCCGCAGGTAAGGACCATGGCATTGTAACGGGCGGCTTTTATGCCGAGTGTGATGCTGAGTTTGCGCCGGCTCAGGTGTCGGGAGTTCTCAGGCGCAAATGTCATGTAAAGGTTGGAATATTTCAGTTCCAGTTCCGACACCACAGTCTCCGTGCAGTCTGCACTTTCGTCATTGACCACGATAACTTCCATTGGAGCGGGATAGTCCTGGTCAAGTATCTGTGGCAAAAGGGTGCGAAGGTTTTGGCCGTCGGCCTGCGAATACACTATCACCGACACCGGAGGGTATCCGCTTTCGGGCAACGTCTCTTCGTCGTCGAGGTGTACGCGGCGGGTCACGCGGCGCAGTTTGGGCCACATTATGGCAGCTAACACAATCATGCACAGGATCATTGCGCCTAACAGCACCCACACGGCCGGAATCAAGTCCAAGGAATAATAAATTTCATCAATCATATTGGTTGCAAAGTTACAAATAAAGCGTCCAAATCACATGTAGCACCGCAATAAAATCACAGAAATTAACGTTAACCGATAAACCAGTCACCTATTTTTTATCATGCGGATAGCCTTGATCACATATGACATATCGCCTTATCGCGGCTCGGAGGCTTCGGTAAGCTGGAATTTTGTTGATAAAATGCGTAAATATGTGGATATTACGGTGTTTTATGGCGATACGCGTGAAGAGGTGGAGAGATACCTGTCCGGAAATCCCATGGACAATGTGGAGTGGGTCAATGTTCCCCGCCGATGGCCCGATCATGTGAAAAGTGAATTTATAAAAGACATATACCATGTGGTTTATTACCGCCGTTGGCACAAGGATATTTATCGGCTGGTAAAAGAAAAGGTGGACAATGGGGAAATAGACCTTATCCATTATCTCAGCCCAATAGGATTCAAGGAGCCGGGGCTGTGCTGGAAAATAAAATCGGTGCCATATGTGTGGGGGCCTGTCCAGGGTGTGGAAAATCGCCCGCTGTGCATGTATCGAGCATTCACTTTCAAAGGCAAGGTGCTGGCTTTTGGCCGAAGATTATTACACAATGGCGCATTCAGGCTCATACCGTCGGTGCGGAAAGCTTTTCGTAGAGCCGACGCCATATTCGCCGCTACACCCGGTACGGTAAGGGGGTTGAAGCGTGTGCATGGACTCGATGTGATGCATCTGCCTGAAAACGGCATTCTTGCCATGGAACGCTCTACGCCGGTCGCGTTTGCGCAGGGTGATACGCTTCGGCTCATTTGTATAGGGGCTATAATAGACCGCAAGGCGCTGGTGATACTTTTAGACGCGTTGCGAAAGGTGAAGTCGGACCGCTGGCATCTCGATGTGGTGGGTGACGGGCCTTTAAGAACCGTGTTGCAGGCTCGTTATGCCGATCTGTCGGAGCGTGTGGTCTGGCACGGCAAGGTGCCGCGCGATAAAGCGCAGGAGATATTTTCAGGTGCGCATCTGCATGTGTTGCCATCGCTCGGCGAGGGTAATCCGACCACTATATGGGAGGCTATGTCAAAAGGCATACCGACCATGACGCTTGATCATTGCGGCATGTCGGGCGTGGTGTGCCCGAGGTGTGGAATAAAAATACCCATCGACGGGTATGAGAATGTCACAACCCGCATGGCCGGCGAAATCGATGATTTGGTCAACAGGCCTGAACGGATAGGAGAGTTGTCGGCCGGAGTAATCGAGTGCAGCCGCAAATTCATGTGGGACAACCGTATAGGTATATATCGCGATACTTATGCCGGAGTGTCCCGGAAGTACAAAGTGCAATAATCGGGCATGGAGCAGGTTGCGGAAACTTCGCGGTCAAAGAAATTCATAAAAGACCTCGGGATATATGCCATAGGAAATCTCGGTTCCAAGCTGATTACATTTCTGCTGGTACCGTTCTACACTTTTTTCATTACAGATCCGGCCGCATTCGGATATTATGACATCTGTGTCAATACGGTGTTCTGTCTCATACCCATTGTGGGCATGCAGCTCAGCGAGGGCGGGTTCCGATTTCTTATCGACACTAAGGATAAGGCCGTACAGCGGTCGGTAATAACCTATGTGAGCACAGTGTTGCTGCGCAATGCTCTGTTGGTCACGGTTGTTGGCGTGATGGCCGGCTTGTTTGTGGATATAAAGTATCTGTATCTGAGCATAGCTTTCGGCCTTGCCCAGACGCTTTACGATGTGGAGCTCCAGCTGGTGCGCGGTCTTGGACGCACCAAAGATTTTGTGTCGGCAGGGATTCTGAACACTTTGCTGATCGCCCTTACGAGCGTGCTCTTTGTGGCGGTAATGGATATGGGCATAGAGGGTGTGTTCCTGTCAAATGTCATGGCGCGATTCCTTGTGCTTGCCGCCATAGAACTGCGCATGGGGATTATGCGGAAATATTTTCGCCGCAGCGCGTTCAGCCGTTCGCTCAACAGGGAGATAAGGCGCTACAGTCTGCCGCTTATTCCGGCGGCGCTTTGCTGGTGGTTCATAAGCAGTAACAACTATTATTTCCTGCAATATTTCCGCGGACTCGCCGATACGGGTTACTACGGATTTGTGGGACGTTTTACCGGAATACTTTATATTCTCGCGCTCATATTTTATCAGACATGGCAGCAAAACGCCATAGAACAGTACAATTCGCCTGACCGCGACCGCTTCTTTACAAAGGTATTCAACAATTATTTCTACCTGCTCACAGGGCTGGTGGTGCTTTTTGCATTCGGTCTGCGACTTAATTATTTCTGGGTTATCGGGGCCGAGTTTCAGTCCACAAGTAAATATATATTCCTCAATGCCATATATGTTATGGTGTTTGCGCTTTCTTCATTTTTCGAACTCGGTTACCAGTGTTCCAAACGTACGCGTTATATACTGCCCAGCTTGGTGATAGTGGCTGTGGTCAATCTTACGTGCAATTATTTCTTGGTTCAACTGTGGGGCATATACGGCATAATCGTCTCAAATATACTCACATGGGGCGCGTTGCTGACCTACAGGGCTTTCGACACACGTAAGTTCATGACCATACGCTTTAACCGAATCAACTTCATGGCTATCGCGATTCTTGTGATTTTCGGTGTGTTGTATTATGTGTGGAGCGGCCCGGTGGCTGACATAGTATGTTTGTCCGCATTCCTCGTGCTTTACATTGCATTGGCTCCTGATGAGTTCAGGAATATAATATTGCAAAAACTGCCTTTCAAACGGGGAAATACATAATAATTGCACATTTATTAACGTTATACCACAAGCATTATCACATAGATTCTGATTCATTATGAATAAAAAGCTGCTTTTCACCGTATTGACTGTTTTTATCACACTTAGCTCCTGTAAGACCAAACGCGATCTTTCATATTTCGAGGATATAAAGGCTACAGAAACCGGCGTGCTTGCCACTCTGCCTCACACAAACACCATAGAGCCTGATATAGACCTGGTCATCACGGTGAAATCGGAGGTTCCCCGTGCCACAGCCCAATTCAATCTGCCATACGTCAATCCGGCTACCCCGGGAACCACCGACACCAGCGGGTCGCCTATGTTGCAGGCTTATACCGTGGATTCCGACGGCAATATCGATTTTCCGGTTCTCGGCATCATTCATGTGGCAGGCATGACGACCAAAGAACTTAAGGATTATCTGACAAAGCGTATTACCGAATATGTCAAAGACCCTATCGTTACGGTCGATGTGACAGGTTATTCCATATCTGTGCTGGGCGAGGTGGACGAGCCGCAGACCATAACCACTTCGGCCGAGAGGTTCAGCATACTTCAGGCGCTGGCCGCGTGCGGTGATATGACCGAATACGGCCGCCGTGACAATGTGCTTGTGATGCGCCGCACTGATGACAACAAGATTGAATACGGCCGACTGAATCTCCAAAGTGCCAATATCACACAGTCGCCTTATTTCTGGCTGAAAAACAACGATGTGGTAGTCGTGGAGCCTAACTCAATAAAACAGGATAACTCCAAATTCAACCAGAACAACAGCTATAAACTCTCCATGATATCCACAGTGGTGAGTGTGGCCTCTGTGATTGCCTCGCTTGTGATCGCGCTTACCGTGAATTAATCGCAATTACGTTACGCCCGAGGCAGTATGCTGAACATCAACAGAATCTGTATATATATCATAATGTTCGGACTCATTCTATTGGTTCCGAGCATTGTGTTTGTTACATTTGTTGATGAATTGTGTGCGATGGCTCTGTTAGGCACCGCATTGGCCGATTGCATATTCAACCGTACATGGCGTAGATATTCCCTGCTTTGGGGCATAGTGGCGGTGATTACGTTCTATGCCATATATTCTTTGACCACCAAGGCCTATAATATTCCCGCCTACATATTTATGGACCTGCTCATAGAGGTCAAACCGTTCATACCGTTTGCCGTGATTCTTGTGCTCAGGCCCGAGATGACGTCAGAGGACCGGCGCATCATCAAGAGGATATGTGTGGCCAATTCGGTCATAACCACCATAGTGTTCCTTTGCGGGCCTCAGGTGATGAAGTTCATGTTTGTCAATCCGTCGTTTGCGTCGCAGGTGTTGTTTGTCAGCGCTATATATTACCTGTATTGCTCTATTGACCGCGATACCGGCAAGGTGCCGCGCACATCACTCAGGACTGCATTACTGATGCTCACCATCGGACTTGCGAGCCTTAAGGCTAAGTATTACGGATATTACATCATCGGCTTGTATCTGCTGACGTTTTACAAGCCCGGGTCTTTCCGTCATATTAGGTTCAAGCACATGGTCGGTGTGGGCTTGTTGGGGTTGGTGATACTGGCTGCCACGTGGAGCAAGATAGAATATTACTTCCTCACCGGCAGCGGCACTGATTTCGATCCCGAGATAATAGAGACATTCGCGCGTCCGGTCCTGTATGCCACAGGCGGTCTGATTCTGATGGATCATATTCCGTTCGGTTCGGGACTCGCCTCGTTTGCAACCGCGACCTCGTCGATGAACTATTCCGGTCTGTATCATGAATACGGCATAGACAAGGTGCACGGCATATCGCAGAATTCAGAGTACAGCTTTATATGCGATTCATTCTATCCGTCGCTGGCGCAGTTCGGATTCGTCGGTGTGGTGCTGTTTATCTGGTTCTGGGTATATGTCTATGGTTATCTGAGAGTAATGATTCGGCATGATGCGGCTCTGTACAAGTACAAATTCATAATAGGCTCGCTTATTATTGCGTTTATACTCATAGAGAGTGTGGCCGCCACAACGTTTACCCACAACAGCGGTTTCCTTGTCATGTTCCTGCTCGGAATGGTATGTGCCGACGGCCGCGTCATAAAAAGAGATTCTGTTGCAGATACATTGCCCCGTAAATCTGTTGCAGCATTAAGAAAAATATAAAAAATATACACTATAATGGAAAATACCGAATCCAACATCAACATGCGCCGGTTGTGGCACTTCACCAAACGTTGCAAGTGGATATATCTTGCGTCAATAGTATTTTTCACCGCCGCCGGCATCTGGCTCAGTGTGAGAAGTCTCTCGAAATACACCATACAGGGCAGTATCCTTATCGGCGATGAGGTGAGCACCGAAACCTCTGCCATAGGCAAGAGCAGCGGCGGGGGCATAGCCCAGATGATGAAGACTTTCTCGGTGGGCGGTTTCGGAGCATCGACCGTGGACAATGAAGTGTATATAATCCGTTCGCACGATGTGATGCTCCGCACGGTGCGTGCCATGGGGCTAAGCCGTACCTACATAGGCAAGGATTCCGATGGCGACAAGGCGATGCTCTATAAGAACACTCCCGTACGTGTAGAGGCTCCGGTAGAGTTTTTTGACACGTTGCAGAATTCGTTTACGGTGAAGATATGGATTCTCGACAATGGCCGCG
Organism: uncultured Muribaculaceae bacterium; assembly: GCA_910578805.1. Lineage (GTDB taxonomy): Bacteria > Bacteroidota > Bacteroidia > Bacteroidales > Muribaculaceae > Paramuribaculum. The sequence goes on from CAJTRS010000027.1 coordinate 10,366, forward strand.
TGGATATCAAGGCCACCAAGGGATTCTTGGGACGCACGATCGCCGAGAAAGAGAATGTGGAGTTGCCCTCCATGCTGGAGACCCCATTCGGCAATGTGCAGATCATGCCCACCGATCAGTTCAAGACCACGCCCTACAAGAGGATCACCGTTAATGTGCGGGGCAATGAAGGTGCCGCTATAGCGTTGGAGAAAATTGCCGATATCGATGTGGCCTCGAAGATGGCCGACATAATAAATGTGGACTTGAAATATGCCAACAAGGATTATGGCATAGCCATAGTCAACAGCATTATGGGCGAGTACAACGCCAAACGCCTCGAACGTCTGCACGAGACCTCCAAGACCTCTATAAAATATTACGACGGTCGCATAGCCGAGACATTCAGGAAACTTGAAAATATAGAGAAGTCGCTGGCCGAATATCAGCGCAACAATGACCTCATGGGCATAGATTCGGAAGCCGGGTTGCTGATGGAGACGGCCTATGAGAATCGTACCGGCATAATCAAGGCAAACGATGAGATTGCCTACTATGAGATGGTGCTCGAGACTTTGCGCGGCATCAATGATGATGATGTGCTTATCCCTCAGGCTCAGAATCCGAAGGATCAGAATATCACGTTGTACAACGAAGTGGTGATGGAGCGCCGCGACCTCAAGCGTTCGGCCAAGGACGACAACAGCGCGCTGCGCCGGCTCAATGACAGGATAGGCGCACTTCGTCAGATCATCGTAGAGAATTCGGAGAAGATCATCGACAAGGCGCGCAGCGATGTACGCACGCAGCAATCATTGGTGGGACGCGCCGAATCGCGGTTGGACAAATATCCCCAATATGTGCTCGAGTACCGCAATCTGATCCGCGAACGCGAATACCAGACAGCGCTCTATCAATATCTCGTGCAGTCGCGTGAAAACTCTGTGCTGCAGCTTTATTCCAATTCCAATGTGGGGTTTGTGTTCCAGGACGCATTCATGCTTGAAAAACCGAGCATGTTGTCAAAACTGATATATCCGGCCGTATTCTTTGTGTTTGCCCTCTTTGCGGCCACGTGTGTCGTACTGTTGCTGATGATGATTAGCCGTAAGGTTAAAAACCCTGTTGACCTGTCGTTCATGGGCATTGATGACCGCACGGTGCTTTACAACGGAGATAAAAGCCGTATCATCGATCTGCGCACTATGATTATGTCACAGGGGCAGCCCCGCACTATCTATAGTGTCAATTTCACGGAATCCGCTCAGGTGGTGGATATGCTCGCCGGTTCGTTGACGGGTATTGACCGTACGGTGGAGGTGATCTCCGGTGTGCCTGACAATGATGCTCTGCTTACACCCGGCATGGGTGACCGCATAGAATCGGCACAGACCGACTATGTTATAGTGGAAGTGCCGGAACCCGAACTCGTCAAGGAACTTGCGGACCGGATCGATAATGAGGACGCCATACTTATGGTGTGGCTGCCTTACGACGTTATCAAACGCGCCGATCTGAAGCGGTATCTCAAAGGACAGACTGCAGCAAGGGTATTCGCCATGATCATAAAGTGACCGATGGGGAGAACCGTATATAACTTCATACGCCTTTGGGGTATGAGGCTTCCGCTATGCTGCACGCGAGGCGTGGAGCGGGCTTACGAATACAGGCTGAAACGGCGCTACTACCGTAATGCCGACCGCCGGTTTACAGGAGTTCCCACTTTAGTGAGCATGATTGACGGCCGTGTACATCACGCGGGTCTTGCCGACAGGCTGTGGGGCATAATGACCACATATTATGTGAGCCGTGAATCAGGATATCCGTTCAGAATACACTATACATCGCCGTTCAGGCTTGAGGATTTCCTCGTGCCCAACCGGGTGGACTGGAGGGCCGGTGAGGCAGATATCGATGACAATCGTGCCACACCGGTGTTTATACGCTCTCTGCTCCCTCCACGAAACGAGGGGCGAATGCGTCAGTTACGCAAGGCCATTGGCCGGTGCCGCACCGAAAAAATCCATGTATATAACAATCTTAAGGCATTTCCCGAAGGGGAGTTTGCCTCTCTGTTCCATGACCTGTTCAAGCCGTCACCGCTCCTGCAGGCCGAACTTGACCGACACCGTCAGGCCATCGGCGGCGATTATATAAGCTGTTCTTTCCGCTTTCAGCAGCTGCTCGGCGACTTTACCGATGCCGGGGCCAATCCTCCTCTGCCTCAGGATAAGCGCCGCATGCTGATTGACGGGTGCATAGCCCGGCTGCGTTCGCTGTATGAATCCGGAGCCGGTCGGTATGCCAGGATTTTAGTGGCTTCCGACAGCCGTACGTTTTTGGACGAGGCCGCCCGCCTGCCATTCGTTTACATAATACCGGGGCGTGTGGTGCATGTGCAGTTTTCCGGCTCAGATGCCGCCGAGGGGCATCTGAAGACATTCGTTGACATGATGATGATAGCCGGAGCCAGGGAGTCGTATCTGATAAAGGGCGAGGGCATGTATGAAAGCGGTTTCCCCAAGTTTGCCTCATCGGTTACCGGTCACCCGTTTAAGGTAATCGAATGCCGGACTTATTCATGACAGGACTATCGGTGAAAAAACAGCGCCGGGCGTCTCCACATTAGAGTGGTTGACGCCCGGTGCCGTTTTTGTGTTTTTCCGAGACTGTGTCTCAGAATGGGAAGTTAAGACCGAAGTTTACGGAGGCGTTGCTTGACAGCGGAACAAATTCCTTGGTCACTTTGCCGAGAGTGTGGTCCATGCCGAGGAACATGTTGAAGCCCTTGGTGTGGAAGTTGAGCAGCCAGCCGAAGCCTACACCGAATGTGCCGGCGGCCATGTTGACCGAGGCATCGAAGCACTTGACGGGGGCTATGTTGGCCGACAGGCGGAAGTCGGTCCAGGAATAGTCGCCTTCTATGCGTGTGGTGTTGAGCAGGCCGAATGTGAGCTTGCGATATACCGGCAGGGTGTATTCCACGCCTATGTTCATTGTAGCCCCGAGTGTGCGGCTTTTGCTGCCGGTATCGCCCATGTCGTTGAGCTCATAGAGAGCCGACAGGGAGTTTTTCATCTTGTCCCATTCATCGTCGAAGGTGGGGCCTTTGTCTGGGTCGTCATTTACCGGAAAGGTGTATCGGTCGGTGTTGAACTTCTGGTCACCGTTTGTCGATGCGACCATGTTGTTGTTCCAGTTTATGAAGCCGAGGTCGAGAATGGCAGCCGATATGGTCCAGTCGTTTGCGGGTTTGTATGTTGCACCGAAATCAAAGGCCATACCGAATCCGTTGAGGCCTGTGCCGTTCACATCGGCGCCGCTCACATAGCGGTGCTGTGTGTCATCGTTGATGTCGGTGTCGTAGGTCAGCCCTTTCACGCTGGCCTGTATCTCGGCGTTTGACACTATGCTCCAGTCGTTGGTGCCGAGGGTTAGGTGGGCCCGGTTGAAGTTGGCTTCGGCAAAAGCACCGCCAAGGAGTATCTTCATGCTTGCGCCCACACGCCATTTGTCGTTTATGCGGTGGGAGTGCCCCAATGCTATTTCGGCGTATGCGTTGGCGCGGGCTCTTACATCGGATATGTCGTAGGTTTTGTTTTCAACACCCTCTTTCAGGAGCGAGAATAAGGAGCGTGGCACGCTGACTCCCACCGATGTGCGTGCATTGACGGCTATGGTGTTGTATCCCCCCCAGGCCTTGAAGCCGGCGGCGAGCAGGGTGAGTTTGATGTCGGTTCCTATGCGGTTGTTGTCCGAGAGGTTGCCGAGTACTTCCTGTGTGCTCACTCCGGGATTAAGGAATGTGGTGGTGCGGCCGTTGACGTTGTAGATCACGTCGCTCACGGCGAGTGTGCCGTGCATGGCCACGTTCATATTGCCGAGCGCAGGCATGGCTATGAATCCGCGGGAGTTTTCAAATGCGGGGTTCATGGCGAAGCGGTAGGTATAGTCGGGCATGAAGTATCCGGAACGTGTGTCCTGGGCCCATGATGTGGCCGCCGTCAGAGCCAGAGCCACTATTGCTGTATGTTTTATGCTGAATTTCATACTGGTCTGTGATAATGATGGTAGTATATTAGAGTTCCTTTACATAGTATCCCGATACTTTCGGACGTATGTTGGTAAGTTTCATGGTCATGTCGGGCGACAGGGTCTCGCCTTCGGTAGCTGCCTTGACGTGGGCTTCGAACACTATGCCGTCAAGTCCGGAGATTTCTTCGGTCAGATGGAGTTTCACCGCTTCGTTGTCGGCATTGGCCGGTATGGTCACTTCGGTGAGCTGTGCGTTGTTGATTCTGTTGCCTTCCACATCTATGGGGTATCCCGACAGGGTGGCCTCCACGGGCAGATCGGTGGTTATATTGAGGCTTAGCTCGAGTGCGGATATGGTGAGGTTTTCCAGATCGTCGTCATACCAGCCATCGACTTTGTCGGAGTAGGTGATCTGTGAACCTTGTTCAAACTGCAGCGGAGCAACAAATTTGTAGTTGCCGCTGAACGATCCGAGTTCCCTGCCAAGGGTGAAGTCGCTGACATTCTGAGCGGGCAGTTTGGGATTCCCGAGGTCGAAGCTCAGGCGCTGGGGCACTCCGTTGCCGCTGAGCACATAGCACAGGTCGGTGAACTTAACCGGTTGGGCTTCGGGGTATGCGGCATCGGCGGCCGGATTGTCGTCTGGCGACACACAGAAGTTGTAGATGCCGTCGGCGTGCACCGGTCGGCCTATTTCGAAGTAGGGGTCGTTGATGCTGTAGGTTTGTGGTGTCTCATCGCGGTAAGCCGTGATTGACAGGCCGCTTTGCGCATATATGTCCCATTGCTGCAGGGGGTTGTTCATGCGGAAATAGATACGCGGGTGGGCGAATATGAGGTTGGTGCCCTCCTGGGTGAGTATGTCGGGCAGGTCGTTGAGTTCCACTTCGGAGAGTTTGGCTTCGTCAAGGTCATAGCGCAGACGTCCGGAGAAGGAGTCGATCACGGCATTACTCAGATCGTAGGCGGTGGATAGCGTCACGCTCGGAGGAAGGGTGGTTATACCCGGTTTCAGGTCAGACAGGGAGGCCGATACGGTGCCTTCGAGTATGCTGAAGCTTCCTGATATCTTTATGGTCTGTCCGGAGAAGTCGAATTCATCGCCGAAACGGGTGAAATCTATGCCTGTGGCGATGAATGTGAGCGACAGGCTGCTGCCCGATACCACACGGTCGCCCAGAGTGATTATGCCGGTGGCCGGATCGTATTTGTCGCCGGCAGGCACAGATAGGTCAAGCCCCTTGAGCATTTGTATCTTGATATTGCTGAACGTGGTACGGTTGAGATAGTCGTTCAGTTTCGAGAGGGTTATCCTGGTATTGAGCCGGAGTTCTTCGCACCCTATCCGGTCTATGGATATGATGAAGTCGCTCGCTATGGTCGATGTGGTGCTGAACGGTGACTCGGTCGATTTCAGATTGTAGCTGAATCCGGTTACGGCACGTCCGCGGGGAGCTTCGGTGCTGAGCAGATGGATCACATCGTTGGTAGGTGCTATCTCGGGAGTCTGAAGTGTGATTTTCTCGATGCGGATAGGGTCAGAGGTGAAATCGCCGCTCTGTACTATGGCATATTTGCCATCGACAATTTCCACCTGGTCTTCCACTTTGATGATGTTTTCGAGAAGAATCTCGTCAAGGTTTATCGGAACCACGAGATCCTTTACATTCAGCCTGGCTGTGGTGTCGATGTCCGACAGATCGTAGTCATCGTCAACGCAGCCTGTAAGCAGGGGAGCCGCAACGGCAGCGGCCATCAAAAGGCGTAAGGTCTTTTGCATAATGAGTGTGAATGATGATTAGTTAGAAAAAATGTGTGTTAATAAAAGTGAGTTCATAACAGAATGCAAAGATAGCTAAAAAGTTACTACTAATCTATAATGTGACTGCTTATTTTAATTCCGTATCAATCCAGTGATATGTGGCGGTGGCACATGGCGGAGGTGCCGGGGCGGTGTGTGACAATGATCACCGTACGGTCTTGCCGGCGGCTTTCCAGTCGCTCCATCAGAGTGCGTTCGGTGTCGGGATCAAGCGCCGATGTGGGTTCGTCGAGCAGCAGTATGTTGCCTCTGCGCAGCAGCCCGCGAGCAATACATATACGCTGCGCCTGTCCTTCGCTCAGTCCGTGGCCTGATTCGCCGCACTCTGTGTCGAGTCCGTCGGGCAGGTCATATACAAATTCGGCCACGGCGCAGTGCAGCGCCAGGCGCATCTCCTCGTCCGAAGCCTTAGGGTTGCCCATGAGCAGATTCCGGCGAATGGTTCCGGTGAGGAGTGTGTTGCCTTGCGGCACATACACCACATTGCATCTGGTGTCAGGAGAAGCCGGTACCGAACCGGTGGCGTTGTAAAAACTTACCGACCCATGCTTCGGCTCCACAAATGCGAGCATCAGGCGCATCAGGGTGCTCTTGCCTGCACCTGTGGCACCTGTTATCGCGGTGATGCTCCCCGGAGGAAAGTCGCAAGTCATGCCACGGAGCACACAGTCTCCGTCATCGCGGTAGCGGAATGTGACATCGTCGAATCTCACGCCTGCGGGAGCCGTCAGGTGTATGTCGGTGCCGTGGTGTTCGGGTTGCAGATTTTCCATCAGGCCGAGGCGGTGGACCGAGGCTTCGGTGTAGATGAATGCCGGCAGATAACGGGCCAGGCTTAGAGCCGGGCGCTGCACCTGCGACACTAATTGCAGGAATGCCGTCATCACGCCGAATGTCACCGCGCCGGTGCTCAGGCCATATACGCCCCAAAGAAATGCCGTGGCATAGCCGCAGGCAAACCCCGCGCTTGCCATCACCTGTGAGAACAGTGTGTAGTTGTTGCGGCTTATCATGGTTGCGAGCATCGACTGCTGACGTGATTCGAGGTCGGCGACCACGGCGTCGGTCCGGTCATATGATGCGTCGATCATGCGATGGCGCAGATGTTCCTGAAGGTGGGTGTGTATGTCGCTGTCGGCTTTGCGTAGCTCGTGTGTCAGAGAGCGTATCCGCCTGAAAAAGCCTTTGCCTAAGAGCAGTGCCACCGGCATTATGAACAGCGTTATGGCAGCAAGCCGCCAGTCGAGCATGGACAGGAATGTCATGGCGGCAATGAGCTGCACCATGGTCACTATGGCCTGTGGCGTGGTCACGCACACCAATTCGGCCACTGTGTCCACGTCTTTTTTCAGGCGTTCTATGACATCGGCCGAGTGAATAGTGTCATCGTCGGAGTAGAGCCTGCTGTGCATGATGCGGTCAAACAGACGTATCCTCATGCCGTTGGCCATGCCGTTGCGCAGCAAGAGTCCGGCTCTTGAGCCTGCGGCCGACAGTGCCAGCTGCCCCACCACGCACACACCGAGCCACACGGCACATTCCGTCATGGAGCCCTCGGCATAGCCTGTGGCTATATCCACGAGGCGTTTGCTCAGGAACACAAAGGCGAGTGCGGCGCATATGCGGCCTATGCCGGTAAGAGTGAGAAGCATTATGCCGGTGCGGTGTCCGCGCGATTGTCGCCACAGCCATTTGGTGTAGTCACGTAGATTCATTTTCCGGAAGTAAACAGTTTGATTAAAAGTGGACGCAAGGGTCGCAGCCACCACCACAATCTTGCTTTGAACCTTGCTCCCCGGCCACGCAGATTGCCTATGGTGTAGCTGTCACCTTTCTTTCTGTAGCGGCGGCGGCTTATGGCCACACCGAGTATATCGGTTTGCCGGCACCGTTCCCGCATGTGCAGGTTGCCGTCGCCCATCAGCACCACATTCTCATCATCGATCGATATGATGCGGTGCATCACGCATCGGCCGGCGTTGTCGCGGACCAGCACTATATCGAAGCGTCTGTATGAAGGGAGGCGTAGCAGGGTCACGCTGTCGGTTTCGTGGCGCAGGAACGGGAGCATGCTGCGGCCGGTCACCACCATGTTTACACGCCGGCCTGATGCAAGCAACGGCTCTATCGTTTCCGTCAATTCGTTAGTAGTCGGTCTATAATCCATAATTCGGTGTTTCGTGGATTGTCGATTGTCGGACGCACGCATGAGTGTCCGCCAAGGAGAGGGGATATGTGGCTTTGTTGGTCATAATGCGGTGGGCAAATGGATTGCTAATCTTTCAGACAACCTATCGGGACGACTATTATACCGTCGTGCGGACGTGTATAAGCATAATTTCCTATATTTATTACATTCTTTGGCGGTCGGCGGGAATAGTAGCCGCAGACGCCTGGTTGCTCTGTGGCCGTGCATAGGAACGCATTAACCGTGTAGCTATTTCGGGACACGGTTTATATGTTTTCATGTTTGGTGTAGATTTTATGCAGTGCAAATGTAATCATATTATCTTGTATTTCAAACATGAATGGTGTGTATGATGTGGCATTTGGCCGGAAAGTTGTGGGGCGGTTCGGTTTATGAGTAGGGACGCTCGCATGAGCGTCCGTAGGTTGGGTGAGTAAAAGGAATTGTCGGAGACGTACTTATGTGTGCGTAGGAGTGTATTTTAAATAACCGATGGTAGCGCCTGCAGGCACTACCATCGGTCAAGTTGTCAGATTACATGGTGTGTGTTAATCAGGGAGCACGATCACGGCGCGTGAGCAGCGCGGATCGTTATAGAACATGTCGTCAACTCCACCCTTGGCTTCCACATGCAGGCGGTCGGCCTTGACACCGAATTCGTTGACCAGACAGTCACGAACAGCTTCGGCGCGTTGGAGCGAGAGTTTTTCGTTCCATGTTGCAGAGCCGGTGCCCTTGTCGGCATAGCCTGACACTGAGTATTTGCCTTCAGAATTGTTTATGGCCTTGGCCAGGAAGCTCAGGCTTGCACGTGCCTTGTCGGATAGTTTGTCGGAGTCGATGTCGAAGAACACAATGTTGCCCGAGGCTATCAGGCGGTCCACACGGGCCGAGGTCTCGGCGCGCTTCTTGGCGAGTTCGGCCTGGAGGCGGGCGTTTTCGGATTCCGATGCGTTGAGCCTGCCGCGCAGGTCGTTCACTGCCGAATTGTCAACCACGGTACGCGTCATGGAGTAGGGGCGTTCCCATGAGCTGCCTCCTATTTTCCATGTCACTCCGAGGGTAACATTGAGCAGGGCATCGTAATGGCGTCCGGCACTGCCGCCGCTGAAACGGTCGTCGGCCACCATGCAGTTGATGTCGAGGTTGATGTCAAAAGCGCGGCTGAGGCGGAAAGCGTTGCTCACACCCACATTGCCGGTAAACTCATTGGCTTTTGGCGAGTCCCACACATGTGCCCAACCGAATCCCACGTAGGGTATGCAGCTGTAGAGACGGTCGGGATTGTATCCGCCTATGAGGTTGCACATGTTGAACATCACATCGAGATGGAGGTTGAGGTAGTCAAACTTCGATTTCTCCAGATAACCGTAGTCATGGGTGTATTTCCCGGGCACGGGTTCACCGGTGGAGTGTATCCCCTCTTTCAGCCATGTCTGAGTGGCGCCCTTGGAGTAGAGTCCGCTGTATGTGAGGCGCATGGCCACTCCGGGGGTGAGCCATTTTCCAACCGAGATGTTGAGCGCAGGCGATATGCGGTCGCCTAATTTGCACTGGCGGTCATGGTCAGTGAAGCTGATCTGTGCTCCGGCGCCGGCCTGCAGAAACCAGTTGTTCCAGATCGGGTTGGTGATCACCCTGTGAGTGTTTTCCATCGGGGTGACGATCTCCTCAGTCACCGTCATGGTCTCGGTGACGGTGGTTGTTCCCGGAGTCTGTGCCGTGGCCATTGAAGCCATGGCGGCTATGCTCAGAGCCGAAAAAATTGCTTTCTTCATAATTCTATTGATTGTTTATAATGTGATTCTGTCAAGTGGCGGATAGACAAACTTATGCAGGCGACAGTGTGACGACTGATTATTCTTCGACGCGCGAAGTGTTGTGGTCACGCACTAACCATACGTATATCTCTCCGTAATAATCATTCGTTAACTGACATACCCAAAAGTTATTTGAATACATATATCGTGACGGTACGGATAATCCCTCATACGCTTTGCCATAAGGGATAGTGCAGCAGGTTACGGTTCTGGCTGTACCACCGCTCGTAAGAGCGGTGTTGTTGAGTATGTTGTTGACAAACAGGATTGTCAATTCGCGCTGGTTGGGCACGCGCCAGCCGTCGGGCAGTGAAGTGTGGGCGGTGCCTCGGTCGTCATTGTAGGCTTTGAGCGCCAGTGCGTTAAGATTGTCAAGTTTCTGTTGTGCCGTGCTTCCGTTGTAAAAACTCCAGTCTATTTTAAGCGGTTTGTCCATATATTCCATATATTGTGGCGCTTCGTTGTGGTCATTGAAGAATGTGTGGAGAGGGTATGGCCCTGTCCATGAATTCTGGCGCGCTGCATATGTGTTGCGTATGTGGATTACATTAGGGACTTCGTTATAGGATTCGGTAAGGCGCGATATCTCACGAGTCACTTCACTCACGCCCTCGGGCTGGTGGGCTTTTAAGCCGAGATTGCGCACAAATCGCACATTGTGATAAATCTGGAACCAAGAGCTGTTTTCTGTAAGTTGGTTCTGATGTGAAAATGCGCCTCCCTGGTCAATCCAATATACTCTTCGGGCCGCACGCGGTGATGATGTGAAATATTTGGGGAAGCCAGCATCTCTGAACGATTTACCGCCGGAAACCTCGGTCTTGGTGTCGTTAAGGATATTGTAGTCAAAGAGTTTATATCTGTCGGGAATGTTTTTGCGTGAAAACCATAGAATCTGATATTGTGTCAGCGTAGGCACATACCAGTGGATTTCATTTCCGTTAATCTTGCCGTCACCATCGAGGTCGCGGTTGCGCACTGCGAGTGCCTGCGATACTGTGGTTACGGAACTATTGTTAAGTACATATTCGCCCTTGTCGTTGGTTTTGTAGAACACATCGTTCATTGGCGAAATATTCTGGAAATAATGGGCGGTGGAGGCTTGTCCGTTAATATCGGTGCTCAAATCGTAGTCTTCTGGCTGATTGCTTCCCCATTGTAAAGCGTGGCTGAAATATTTATTGTTGGGTGGGTTAATGTAGGTAGGGCAAGCTGTAGGCTCTTCGACTTGTTCGAAGCCGAAAGGATTGTTGCCAGTGGGTACATCTGAAAGGTCGTAGGAGGACTGTATGGGTTTCTGGCTTATGTAGAAGCCGGTGTTGGGGCCGAGGACGCTCTGGCCGTTGGGCGACACGAGGCGCTTGTCGGGGTTGAAGATCATTACGCGGTCATCGACTGTGAAGCCTGCCCACTGGCCCTGGGGCATAGAGGTGTGGGTGTAGATGTTTTCATCGACAAAGGCGGCGGTGTAGTAGTAATCGCCGTCAAGCACGGCATACTGCCCGGGGTTTGTCGCGAGGTCGGTGATATAACCGAGACCGGTATTGAGAGTCACAGTGCCGTCAGTATTGGTAGTGATGCCTGCGTAGCTGGGGAATGTGTTTTTGTCGGCGGGTTTCTGGAACTGAATCCATTTGTAGTCGTCGGTGCCGTCGGCGCGTGAATTGGGTGAAGCGGCTATTTCGTCAAGGTTGATCACTTTGCGTCCGCCGGTCAAGGGGGTGGAGAGTATTATCTGGTTGGGCATTTTGTTGCCGTCGTCATCGGTGAGGTTAAATTGCTTGGCGGGAATCCGGAGCATCACTTTCTCGTAATGGGCATCGAGATTTACGCGGTGCGATGCATAGATATTGCCCTCAAATGCCGGATTCTTGGTCGATCCGTCAGTGACGTTGACATTGGCGGTTATGGAGCTGGCTCCGTTGACAGTCACTGTGTAGCGGTGATACTGGTTGCGCATCACGTTGTAATCGTCAAATCCCTTTGTGGCCGATGAGAAGTCGCCGAGGTGGATTATGAATCGCACCACGCCGTTGTAGGTTTCGTTTTGTGTTTCCGTGTCGGTGGAGGCGGGACCGGAATAGTCGCCCTCTACTACCACATAAGTGGAATTGGCCGGAGCCGAGAGGAACTGGCGGTTGGCCATGTCGGCTCCTGAGCCGGTGGTGTGGTCCCACGATTCGCGCTGCGCCCATGTGGTGGCCATGGTGAGACCCTGAGCCTCGCGCTCTCCGGTCTGGTCATCTTCGAGCATGAAGAATGTGAACGATTTGCCGTCGATGATACGCTGGTCGGCAATGTCGAATGTATTGGCCTTTTTTTCACCGAGGTCGAAGCGCCAGTCGCCGAACATTGCGGCGTATTCCGGCAGGTTATACACGGAGTACTTTGTTGGGGTGAAGTTAGGTTGCAGACGTCCGTCGCCCCCCGGCAGTACACCGTTGACGAAGTTGAACTCTATGCGGGCTATGCCCCTTTTGAGCGACAGCCGTGGCTCGTTGGTGGCCGGAGAGGGCTGTATCTCGAAGTTTTCTATATATCCGCTCATGGGGAATCCGTAACGTCCGGAGAGTTGTATGTTTTTGTTTTCCTTATTGTTGTAGAACGGCATTTCGCGCAGCTTGTCTTCGGTCAGATTCTCGGCCATGAGATCCTCGGTGGTGATGTTGCCGAACGTACTTTTCCAGTTGGCTATAATATAGAGACGATAGACGCCGGAGTAGGCCTGGACGGCCTGGCTGAGTTTGTATGTACGCAGTCCGTCGGCTCCGGCGGTGCCTACCTGCGTAAGGTACGGGGTCAGGTCAATCGTCATTTTGCGCAGGCTTGTGGTCTCATAGCCTATTATCATGAGCTGGGTGATCTCGCTCTCGGCGTCGGCTATGGCGCGTGAGTTGTTGACCTCCTGCTCGGCGGGCACCGTAACTGTAAGGTTGAGGATAGCGGGCAGGCCTTCCGGAATATCTGTTCCGGTGTTGAATACTTCATCGTCATCGCAGCTGCTGAAGCAAAGAACCGCGGCGATGGTCATGCATATCAGACGTATTTTGTTCATAATAATGTTTTAAATTGATTGGTTATAATCCATTTTGTGAGAAAAATGTGTATATCTGTCGCAAAATTACGGATAGTAACGGGGCTGTTGTCAATCAAATGTTATGTTGTTGTCGATTGCCTCATAGTTTTCCACCTGTATGTTGCCTTGTTCTTCCTCTTCAGGCGGATTGAGTGTGGATTCTTCATTTGACGAAGCGCATACACCCTGCTCTGTAGCTATGCGGGTGAGTCTGCTCTGCGGTGTTAGATAATGTTTGCGTGTCATCTGTTTGTATATGTTTTTAGTTATTGTTTCTTGGGTTGAATAGGGTGGTTTGCTATTATGTTTTATTGTGCGCTTTGCGACGGTGCTTCTTCTTGGAATCGGTGCCATATCCATATCCATATCCATATCCATATCCGTAACCGTAGCTTCCGTAACCATAACCGTAACCGTAGCGCCCGGAGTGGCGGGTCACGCCATTGAGCACCAGGGCTATGTTGTTGAGACGGTGCTCTTCGTAGAGGCTTTGCAGGTCGGGCAACTGCCTGCGGTCGAGTTTTCCGGCGCGCGCCACGAAGAGGGTGAGATGTGCCACTCGGTTGGCTATGGTGGCGTCGGCCACAGCTCCTACGGGTACATTGTCGATCATCACATAGTCATATCTGGCCTCGAGAGCCTCGATGAACTGCTCCAGACGGTCTTCCATGAGGAGTTCGGCGGGATTGGGCGCCACGGAACCGGCCGGCACGAAGTCAAACTTGTTGTCGCCCGGAGTGGCCACGAGTATGTCGTCGATAGTAAGTTCCGGGTCGGCCAGATAGTTGGTTACGCCGGGGTGAGTGTGTCCGAGGCGGTGTGAGAGTGTGCCTTTGCGTATGTCAAGGTCCACAAGCACCACTTTGCGAGAGGTGGAGGCGAGCGATCGTGCCAGATTGAGCGCTACGAATGTCTTGCCGGCCCCTTCGTTGAAAGATGTCAGCGTTATTATCTTCACGGGTTGTGAGCCGTGACGCATGAACGACATGTTGGTGCGGAGCATTCGCATGGCTTCACCGATCATGGGGTCGGTCTCGTGGTCCAGACCTTTTTTCTGCCGGCGCATCGCTTCCTTGTCGAGAGGTACGGTGCCGAGAAACGGAATGGAGGTCAGTGAGGCGATCTCCTTGCGGGTGCGCACTTTGGTGTCGGTGAATATCTTGATGATCAGTATCAATGCCGGCAGCAACAAGCCTGTAAGAATGCCGAGCAGGAGTATCTTGTTGCGTTTGGGGCTTATGGGGCCGGAAGCCGATGCCTCGTCGATGACGCGTGCGTTGTTGTCGGCCATGGCCTGTGACAGTGCGTTCTCCTCGCGGCGGTTGAGCAGAAACATATAGAGCGATTCCTTGATTTTCTGCTGGCGTTCGATGGATAGCATCTGACGCTCTTTGGTGGGAATGGACTTGACGCGGCTCTGTGCGCGCTGTTCATAGACGTTGGCGTCCTTTATGCGCAGGTTGAGTCCCGATATAACATTGTCGATGGAGCGTATGATGGTCTGTCGCATGGAGGCGAGGTTGCTGTTGAGCTCCTCGACGCGGGGATTGGAGTCGGAACTCTCGGCGGCATAGCGGTCGCGCTCCATGCGCATGGTGTTGTACTGGCTGATCTGTCCCTCAAGGTTCACATCGGCTAATCCGATGTTGGTGGGTATGAGGTCGGTTCCGCGGGCGGGGTCGGAAAGATACTGTCTGATGTAGCGGGCTATGCCGAGTTGTGTCTGTAGAGCCATGGCTTCGTTGTTGTAACGCTGCGATTCGCCCATGTAACGGCCTGCGGTGGAGCTTATGTCGATGATTTCGTTGTCGCGCTTGAATGATTCGATGTCGGACTCCACTCCGCCAAGCTCTTTTTCGATTATGGCGAGACGTTCCGATATGAAGTCGGCGGTGTTGACCGCCACACGGTTCTTATCGGCTAAGGCCTCTTCGTTATAGACTTGTATGAGGGTGTTGAGCACATCTTTGGCGCGCTGCGCGGAGCCGTCGGTGAGGGATAGTTTGAGTATTGTGCCGTCGTCTTTCTCCTGGCGTATTCCGAAGTGCGACAGGTAAGACGCGGCCACTGCGGCCACCGGACGCTTACGCACATCTATGCGCCGGCCTACCCATTTGGACGTGAAGAAGTCGGTGCGGTTGATCACTATGGTATCGCCGGGGGCTATGGCTGTGGTATCGCCTGTTGCAACTGTGATTTCCGATTGGATATCTCCGTCGGCGTCCTTTGTGCGCACCAAAGTGGAGTCGGTGCTCTGTGGTGTGATGTCGATGGTGGCCGAGCCAGAGGCGGGCATGCCTATGAACGATACCCGCAGGGGTGATGAGGTGTAGAGCTCGCGTGTGCGCAGACCGTCGTTGACGGTATAGCTTATATCGGCGTTGAGCCGGCGCACCGTCTCGCTCATTAGGGCGTTGGACTGGAACTGGAGTATCTCGTTGGCCACGTTGACGCGGTTGATGTAATTGTCATAGCGGTCAAAGCCTGCCGAGGTGGTCTTGTTCGATGGGTCCTTTATGATCACCGTGGCCGAGGCGAAGTAGGTGTTGGGAGTGGTGGCGTACTTGAGGTAGGCTATGGCGCCGAAGAGTATCACGGATATGAGGAACCATTTCCAGTTGGAGGCCAGATATCCCAGTATATCCAGCAGATTGGTGGAAGTGTCGGGCTGTGATGCGGCAGGCGCGGCTGTGTGGCCGGTGTTTGGTGTCGGGTTAGTCACTGTATGGATTGGTTTGTTAAGGGATAAGAGTGATCTGTGCGGACTGAGTATAGCTGTGCCGTAAGGCTATTTTGTGGCCCAGATTATGGAGGTTATCACCCCTGCTATCGATACGGCGAGTGTGGTGAACTGCCATGCACGGTTTTCGTTGTCCTTGTTTTTGTACTTGGGCTCCACATAAACCAGATCGTTCTGCTGCAGGTAGAAGCATGGTGACGAGAACAACTCGGTGGAACGAATGTCGTTGACATACATTTTGCGTCCGTCATTCTCTTCGCGTATCACAATCACGCGGTCGGGCTTGGCTGCCGCGGTGAGGTCACCGGCTTTGGCAATGGCCTCGAGCAGGGTGATGCGGTCGCCGTCGATGGAGTAGGTGCCGTTGGAGGACACAGCTCCGAGCATGGTGTAGCGGAAGTTGAGAAACGAGGCTGTGACCATGGGGTCTTTGAGATAGTTGCCTTCGGCAAGGCGTTTTTTTATGTCGTCCTGGAGCTGGTCGAGCGACATGCCTGCCACGTGAATATCACCGAGTATGGGGAGCTGAATGTCGCCGTATTTGTTCACGGTGTATCCGTCGGCGGCATTGTCGCCACTGAGATTGAACGGTTTGGCAAGCTCGGGGAGTTTGCTGATAATCCTTATCGACAGGCGGTCGTCGGGCTGGATAAGGGCCGTGGCGCGAGGCTCCATGGGGTAAAGCCTGTCCTCGGTCATATCGCGCAGATAGATGTGGTTGTCTTTTGAGCAGCCGCTCAAGGTCATGGCGATGAGTACAACCAGTGTGCAGTGTGATATGGCGTGCTTTAATCTGTACATGAAATGATTGGGTTTTTATGATTATTTTTAGTTCACAGAGCTACGCGACGCCGGGCTCATTTGCAGTCCCGATGCCCGGAATCAGTGTGTTTTAATTATGCAAATTAGTGAACGTAAGCGTTCTATGCAAAAAAAATTAGCAAAAAATTAGATGAAATCAATTTAGGGTTCTAAATCCGGCATTCGGTATTGAAATGCTTGTGGCAGAGGAGTGCAGCGCCCGAATCGGGAAGGCAGTGCAGGGTGGCTACCGGCAGTGTGTCGGCGAGCCGGGAGAGGGTGGTGCAAAGCGACTGGAAAAGCAGTGGCGAAGCCTTGATGGCGGAGCATGACGGGAGCAGGGCGATGAATGCCTGAGGCCCTGTCCGGGGTGTTATGGCATTGGCCGTCGCGCGCTCTATGCGTGCTATGCCGCCGATGTGTGCGGAGATGGAGCGGTAGCATGGGGTCTTGCCGCTCCATGGCGATCCGAACACTGTGGGACGGTCGCCGATGAGGCGTATGATGGGGTTGTCGTCGTTGAGCAGGGTGATGCCGGAAATATTTTCGATCCATAGACGGGAATGGGTGCTTTTTCCTGTGCCGCTGGCTCCGAGAAAAAGATAGGCACAGCCGTTGGTGTCTATGACCGATGATGCGTGAATGGATATGCCGCCGCGGGTGAGTATGGCCTGGGAGAAGGCTATGCGCACAAGCGAATTGAGGGCGTAGGACATGTCGCGTCCGGGGGTGAGGCTGATGCGGGGACTGGAGAACTGCGGATCGGCTGTCATGGAGTGCAGGGTGCCTGCGGTGAATAGATGAAACAGGTAATGACCGCCGGGTGTGAGCCAGAGTGTCACATGACCGAGATCGTTGGTGGTGTCGTTGATGATGCGCGATCCGGCTTCGGGCGACGGGTGTTCTCCTGTGGTGGTTACGGCGATGCTGAATGCCGGTGTCTCCGTCGGATCGCCTGAGGCAAATGGTGCGTAGGAGGGCAGAAGCTTAGGAACACAGATGGAGTCCGGTGCCGTAAGCGCGAATGTCAGTGAGGCGACGGTGTAGCGGTGGGAGGTGGGTGACATGGAGAGGAGAGTCATAGCATTCCTTTTGTGAGGCTCCATATGCTCCATAAGGCTTCCAGCGGAGCTGTGGTAGCCGAGAAGCGGCTGCGGCGCATGAATGCTGCGGCGGTAGCCGTCCGGCGTTGCCATGTGCTGTCGGTATTGGGGCGCCGTCCGAAATTGCCCGATGACATTACGATGTGCAGGAGCGGGCGGGCGCGGCGTTCGGAAATCTCTACGGGGTATGGCATGAGGTCGCGTGGCATGCCGAGGTGAAGCACAAGTAACGACATGAGCCGTGAAATCCACTTGTCAAGACGGGCGGCGAAGACGAGGGTCTCGAATGAACCGGACGGGAGTGTGCCGGAGATGGCGCGGCATGCCATGGCCATGTCGCATATCTGTCTGAGGCCTATGCCGTGTCCCATGGCATGCTTGAGAATATGGGTGCTGATTATCAGCAATGTTACTGCGGGGTGTGGTGTGGTGATGTGGCAGCCGCCTATTTCTACGGTGGTATGTGGCAGTGCGGTCAGCAGGGAGGATATGCGCCGCCGCGACGAGGGTGTGTGAATGTCGAGCAGCGAGGGGTGGAGTTCCACTTCGGTATTGTCGAGATGGAAACTGACGCTCTTGTCGGAGTGGTGTTTGAGGGGTGTCTTCAGGCGTGACAGTGATTCACAGACATTGCCGAATTGATTGCGTGAGGGAATGCAGAGGTCTATGTCGCCGCACTGTCGCGACATGGGCGAGGGGTAGAGGCGGGCCATGGTCTGGCCTTTGATGAGTAGCGGGTCGGTGCCGAGGTCACGCAGGTATTGCACGGCGTGGCTTACGGCGGCGTCCATGGCGTGGCTGCGTAGCCTGATGGCTTCGGACTGCGCGGCCCAGAGGACTATGATATCGTGGGGCGGCAGCATGTGTGCCGGAAGCCCGGTGACGGCGTCGAAGGCCACAGCTGTGACAGTGTGCCGGCGTGCGCACCTGTACACATCGAGCCATTCGGCATGCGAGGCCGGGGGCATGGCCGCTGCCATATTGGTGCCCCACAGCGAGTCGCGCAAGAGGGCAAGGAGTCTTAGTTGTGCCGGTGAGGTTGGCATCAGTCTGTGGCGAGGTTCTCGTTGACCCACTGTCTCAGCAGGGCTGTGGTGTCACGCAGCGCGGTCTCCGGACTGACGTCGTATTCGTCGGTCAGACGGCCGGCGATGTCGGCGGGGGTGAAGTCGCCGGCTTCCGAGGCATAGTTCCAGATGGCTGCGGCAGTGGAGTTGAGTGTGTGTACCGATGTCAGGTCGGTGCCGTCGGCCTCCGGATCGACTATTATGAAACGGTTGCCTATGGGTAGCAGTCGGAGGTGTGACTTGATTTTCATATTTTTGACTAAGGTCAGAATTTTTTACCGCTCACAATGCTGAGTACGGTGAGTCCGATGATCTTGATGTCGAACCACAGTGAGCGATTGGCTAAATAATCCAGGTCCATATCCAGACGCCGGAGCATTTTGTCCATAGTGTCGGTGTAGCCATTGTAGAGTGTGGCGCGGGAGAAGATTCCGGGGCGCAGTATATAGAGTTTTTCGTAATCGGGGTTGATGGCAATTATCTTGTCGATACACTAGTGTCTCTTAAAAAGTGTTAATCAAATTCGAGGTCAAGAGTTGGATGGCAATTTGCTATTTGTGCTGGCTCCGGTTCTGGAGTCAACAAGTCCTTGATATGCTCCTTGACAAGCAGGGAGCTGCCGAGGATTCTCATGACTTCGTAGATGTTTCTTTCAAGTTTCATTTTATGTTCGATTATTGCGACAACGCAGTAAGTGCATATAGCCGCATAAATTTGTATTCTGACGGATGTCTCGGAATTACCCCAGAATGTGGTGACTCTAAGGTGCTGTTTGATCCATTTGAAGAAAAGCTCCACCTGCCATCGGTTCTTGTAAAGGAACACAATCTGTTT
>CAJTRS010000028.1:0-26470 GCA_910578805.1 uncultured Muribaculaceae bacterium
CAAAATCCGGACGGCTATTTTTTTAAGCTATACCTGCTATCGCGGACGGTTGTACCGTGATCATGGCCACGATAATGCTTGCAGCACGCATTATCGAGCGGAGATCATCGCCATTGAATTCCCTGTGTGCAGCAGCATTGGTAATACTTCTGCTCGATCCTCCGGCACTCTACAGTATAAGTTTCCAGATGTCGTTCAGTGCAGTGGCTTCGATACTGCTGTTTGCCCGAGCGCTCAATCCGGTTTCCCCACGGAGAAGAATCGCGTACAACTGCGTGGCTTATATCACAGTCTCCGCCTCGGCCATGCTCGGCACAGGTCTTATTGCCGCGATATACTTCCACAGTTTCCCCGCCTATTTCCTGTTGACAAACATAGCTGCAGCAATGCTGTTGCCTCTGATTATCGGCGGCGGATTACTGCTTGTCATTTCAGAAGCCGGCGGTCTCGACCTCTACTGGCTAAGCCAAGGCATAGACCTCTGTTTTTCGGCCATCACACATGTTACCAGATGGACAGCATCGCTTCCAGGCGCATATATCGACAACATATACATACCGGCATGGCTTGTGATTCCTTATGCGGTGATATTGGTAACACTCAAACTGTGGCTCAACAGCCGCAAACCGCTTCACGGTGCAATCTTTGCCACAGCAGTCACGGCGATGACAGTACTGACAGCGTCACTTCCGAGACCGGACAATCAACCGGCACTTTACATTGGACGCGGCACTCAACACACCGACCTTGTGGTCAATGACGGCGGTCACACTCTCCGCATAATCACCTCACGGCATCAGGAACTGGAAGCCGTAAAGGCCCGTGCCGAATTCCGTTACCGCGACTATATGGTGAAACGGAGCATCGACTCATTATCGGTCACGGCGCCACAGCCAGGCACAAACGATACAACAATCATATTCAAAGGTAAAAGGATCACCCTTCTGACCGGAAGAATCGGTAATGACAGCCACCACACGGATTACCTGATAACTTGCCGTGGTACCCGTGACAGCATTGCCGCAATAGCCGCAGCCTATGGGCCTGACACCATAATAATAAGCCGCGACCTGGACATCAGACGCGCCGAGAAATATGCCTCCGAATGCCGGAGGCTCGGTATTCCTTACATATCCTTACGCGAAAGAGGCTGGTCATTGCCGGCTGCAAGCATGCGGTAGCCTTTCTGAAAATATTCCCTCGCCATATCCTTCGGACGCAGCACAGAGCCACCCGACACCACTATATCGAGGTCTATCGGCACAATCTTACGCCGGCGCATCTCTTCATCACGTCCGCACCGCAGTTCATAAGCCTTGAATATGGCCTCCACCTCATCGTCGCCAAAGGTTGAATATATGCGTGCCACGGCATTGAAATAGTTGGTGCCGTCACCGCTGACCGATTCCGTGCTGTATATTCCGGAGCATTCCACTCCGCCAAAGATACCTGACAGGTAATCCACTGCGTCCGACACCATGCTACGACCCTCAGCCACATTGCTCCCAATTCCCACTATCAGCTCCCTGCGCTTCATGGTCAAGACAACTTCATGGTCAGCGATATACGGCGGCGTTCCGGATCGACGTCCAGCACTTTTACCCTCACCTTGTCACCTATGCCCACCACTTCCGATGCCGAGCGCACAAACCTGTCGCTCAACTGTGATATGTGCACAAGCCCCGATTCCTTTATACCTATATCCACAAATGCGCCGAACGCCGTGACATTACATACACGTCCCGTCAGTTCCATGCCCACTGCTATGTCCGAAAAATCCCTTATCCGTTCATCAAAACACACCTCCTCGGGAGTAGCGCGTGGATCAAGCCACGGCTTTTTCAACTCGCTCAATATGTCATCAATCGTAAACTCACCGATACCGTTGTCCTGATATTTACGGATATCGATCCGGCTGATCAGTTCGGCATTGCCTACAAGCTCGCCTACAGACACATTCAGGTCACGGGCCATAGACTCTACCACGTGATAGCATTCGGGGTGAATACGGGTGTTGTCGAGCGGATTGACAGACCCGTTCACACGCAGAAATCCCGAACATTGCTGATATGACTTCTGTCCCATACGCGGCACGCGCATAATCTCCGAACGCGATCCGAATGCGCCGTTGGCGCTCCGGTAACGGACAATATTCTCCGCTACCGTACGGTTGATGCCAGATACCCTTGACAACAGCTGGACAGAGGCTGTATTGACATTGACACCCACACTGTTTACACAACTGTCAACGGTAAAATCCAACGACTGTGCCAGCATGGCGCTGTTGACATCATGCTGATATTGCCCCACGCCTATCGACTTGGGGTCTATCTTCACCAGCTCCGCGAGCGGATCAAGCAGTCTGCGGCCTATCGATACGGCACCGCGCACGGTGATATCCTCCGAAGGAAATTCCTCACGGGCCACCTCCGATGCCGAATAGATACTCGCTCCCTGTTCGCTCACCATCTGAATGTCAACCGCATTAGGAAACTCCACCCCCGACATGAAATCACGGGTCTCGCGTGAGGCTGTGCCATTGCCTATGGCCACGGTATCGAAACAATACCTCCGCTGCAAATCAATCAACACCCGGGCAGCTCCGGCTTTATCACATCGTGGAGCATTGGGATATATCACATCATGGGCGAGCAGATTCCCCAACTCGTCAAGGCACACCAATTTGCACCCCGTACGGAATCCCGGATCGACACCCAATATGCGTTGGCCGGGCATGGGTGGAGCCATGAGTATCTGCCGAAGCCCGTCGGCAAACACCGCTATGGCAGCCTCATCGGCGCGCTGCTTAGCACCTGCGGCCACTTCGTTTTCTATCGACGGACGAAGCAGACGCTTATACGCATCACGAACCGCTCCGCTGACCAGCAAGGCTACGGCACCGGGAGCATCACGGCGCACAAATATGCCGCATAGCCGGGTAATGGCCTCATCGTCGTCAATAGAAAGCGACACTTTAAGCACACCTTCATTCTCACCACGGCGCATAGCCAGATATCTGTGTGAGCTACACCGCTTCAACGGTTCCCGAAAGTCGAAATAATCGCGAAAATTTCCGCCATCGGATTCTTTGCCTTTAACCAATTTGGCAGTAATCACAGCCGACGAGCCGTACATACGCCTCACCAGAGCCCGCGCTTTCGCACTCTCGTTGACCCATTCGGCTATTATATCACATGCTCCGGCCAAAGCCTTGTCGGCACTGTCAACCCCGGTTTTGACAAATCGTGCTGCCGAAACCTCCGGATTCTCGACACGCTGCGCCATCACTATTCGGGCAAGAGGCTCAAGACCAAGTGACCGTGCCACCGAAGCGCGCGTTCGCCGCGTGGGTTTATAAGGCATATAGATATCCTCCAGCAGACGCTCGTCCGAGCACTCCGCAATAGCCGACCTCAGTTCATCGGTCATCTTGCCCAAGGCCTCTATGGTCTGCGTTATAAACTCTTTGCGCTCGTCAAATTCCCGTATCTTTTGCCCGCACACACGTATATTCTCCACCTGCACCTCATCAAGTGCCCCGGTATGTTCCTTGCGGTAACGGGCTATGAACGGCACCGTGGCGCCTTCAGCCAAAAGACCTACCACAGCAGCCACACGGCGTACTTCTATACCCGTGCGTTTACTGATTTCGGCCACCAACGACGATTCCGGCATGGTTTATCATCTTTTTAGTGTTATTACAGTGATTTCAGGAGTAGCCCCCATGCGCATTGGCAATCCCACCGTACCGGCTCCGATATTGACATAAAGCGAATTTTTGCCGCGCTTGTCGTAATAAAGGCCACCCCAATGTTCATACCTCCACGCCGCAGGAGATAGTCCGGCCACACTTATCTGCATGGCATGAGTGTGCCCGGCAAGCGTTAGGGCTATGTTGACATTTTCGTTATCGGCTATTTCCATGGCCCAATGTGCAGGATTGTGCGACAACAGTATCTTCACCATTCCATCTGACAGATCGGGATAGGAGTCTTTAAGCGAGCCATAAACCTTGAATGGAGGATCGCCCACATTCTCCACTCCGACAAGGGCTATGGAATCATTGCCCCGGGAAATGAATGCATGATCATTCAACAGCAGTTTCCAACCCATAAGACCATAATAGTCGTAAAGAGCGCACATATTATCGCCCTTCATGGCGTCATTGTCCCAGTCGCTATAGTCACCGTAATCATGGTTGCCGAGTATGGCATAAACTCCGTCAGGTGCCGACAGCCTCGAAAGCACACGCCAGTGTGGTTCCATCTCATCGGAACGCCGATTGACAATATCGCCGGTAAACACCACTAAATCGGGTTTCAAAGCCATGACACTATCCACAAGTTTTTCGACGAACGCGGTATCGGACATATAAGTGCCTACATGGAGGTCGGATATCTGCGCTATACGATAGCCGTCGAAAGCAGCCGGCAGATCATCGACTGACACTTCACACTCCGTGACATTGATGTTGTAACGATTGAAAAGAGCTCCCCACCACATGGCCAGAAACAACACAACGGCCAATACTCCGCCTGCCTTGCTTACGATCCGTAGCCGTTTACGATGGAACAGCAACGGCACCGAAGCAATAAGATCGGAGAGCACGAACATTATCTTGGGGAGATATACGGAAATGATACCGAACAAAGACCACATTATGAACCGCAACTGGCCGTCGTCCGATCCGCGGCGCGGCAGTGCCACCGTAATGATCAGCCACAGATACAGGACTATCGAAGATACCAGACAGGCCGCCGGCCAATTATTGCCACGGCTGCGTTTCCGAAGAGCCACATATATGTAGGTGTCAGCCAAAAGGCAGACTAAAAAAAATATCAGAAACGGGACTACCGGAATCCTCATGACATGGAAGTGGTGACCGCAAGTTTATTTATCAGCGGATTGGCATACATGGAGTATATCATCTTGAGCATATAGTCCCTTTCATCAGGAGTTATGCCCGGCACATCGACCTTCTCTATCTGGGTATGCACATACTCACGCGTACGGTCCTCGTCCGATGCCGTATAGCAGTCCTTGAACCTGTCTGTGGAATTGACTATGTCATAAGCGATATAGTTGATCGGATATATCTTGTAATTGGAATGCACCGATGTATCTATCATGCCACATACCGCCTTCAGAAGTTCAGGTTTATCGATATCGTCAGGTAATGCTGCCAGACTGTCGTTTATGCACTGTCCGATCTCGAAGTGCACATGCCCTTTGTACTGCAATATGCCGGTTTCCATGCTCAACAGGTCGTCATGTTGCGATTTCCTGAACTCGGGATCGCGGCGTCGCAGCAGATATTCGGTCACCTTGAGATAATCATTAGGATCAAACTCATACGATATCGATACCGGCACCACATTGACTGTCTCAATATTTTTGCGCAAAGAACCACCGCCCTCAAGCCCGAGCATCTTTATCAGACTCTCCTGCGTAACGTCGTTGGAGTCTTTGGCACGTCCTTCGCGCTGTGCGATCCACACGCTCTCTTTCTTTGTATTTATGGCATAATGTATATAGGCCGACAGTTGTCGTGCCGCCTGAAGAGCCTGGGTAATCTTGAGATTGCGTTTTACTATAAAACTCTTGTTTAGCTTGACCAGATCGGTAATCCAGTCATATATCAACAGATTGTTGCCTATGGCTATCTCTGAAGTGGGATAACCGTGCTTTATGAAACAGAAATTCAGAAACGAAGCATCAAGCACTATGTCGCGGTGATTGGACATGAACATGTAGGAATGCCCGTTGGATATATTATCAAAACCGTTGGCCGTAATGCCTGCCGTGGTATTCTTTTCAAGCATTTCAAGAAACGGCACTATGACCTGAAGCTGAAACGATTTCTGGTCACGGACGTTCAGCAGGTTTCTGACAAATTCGGTATAATCCACCTCAGGCATCACAAACCTGATGGCATGTTCAAATCCCGGTTCTTTGACAAGATGCGCCATCTTCGCCGAAAATTCCGCATCGCTATACGGAGCTATGTCACTGAATTCTTGTTCGCTGCTCATTTTGAAGATCACTTTATGATGATGCCTCGCAAGGCAATTACTGAATTTTGGAAATTCAAAAATACACTTTTTTATCCAACATCACAATTTCCCAACCAATTCTTAGTATATTTTAACCGCCGGCATAAGTGCGCCAACGCTCTATCATCTGTACCATATCGGACGGAACTTCGCTCTCAAAAAACATCTCCTGACCTGTTTCGGGGTGAACGAATCCGAGAGTCCGTGCATGCAATGCCTGACGGGGACATATCTTGAAGCAGTTTTCCACAAACTGTCTGTACTTGGCCGTACGCTCGCCACGTAATATCTCGTCACCGCCATAACGCGAGTCGTTGAGAAGCGGGTGGCCTATGTACTTCATATGTACGCGTATCTGATGCGTGCGTCCCGTCTCAAGACGGCATCTGACCACGCTTACATAGCCTATCGGCTCCATGACCTCATAATGCGTCACAGCATGTTTGCCCTCCGATCCGTCAGGAAACACAGTCATCTGCAAGCGATCCTTGGGATTACGGCCTATATTGCCGGTCACCGTACCTTTCTGTGGCGCAGGTACTCCCCACACCACAGCCACATATTCGCGCCGGGTGGTCTTGTTGAAAAACTGCTTGCCGAGATGGGTCTTGGCATCGGGAGTCTTGGCCACGACAAGAAGCCCCGAGGTATCCTTGTCAATACGGTGCACCAGTCCCATGCGGGGATCGTTGACATCATAATCCGGATTGTCGCGGAAATGCCATGCAAGGGCATTGACCAAAGTTCCCGTATAATTGCCGTGGCCGGGGTGCACCACCAATCCGGGAGGTTTGTTTACAACAAGCAGATGAGCGTCTTCATACACTATATCCAACGGGATATCTTCGGGGATTATCTCAAGTTCGTAACGAGGACGGTCCATGACCACCGACACCACATCAAGAGGCTTCACCCGGTAGTTGGACTTCACCGGCTTGCCGTTTACCAATATACAGCCGGCATCAGCGGCCTGCTGAATCCTGTTGCGCGACGACTTTTCAAGCCGCGACACAAGGAATTTATCCACCCGAAGCAACTGTTGCCCCTTGTCGGCCACAAACCGGAAATGTTCATAGAGTCCCGAATCACCATCGTCGGCCGACAGTTCGATGTCGTCAAAATCCTCTGCCATACCTATCAATTCATCACTCCATAAGGTCAAGTGTACCTACAGGTATCACGAAATCCACAGAATCAGGATCAACCTCCACAACCTGCTGCTCCTCTTCGGGCATTCCGGCACCCACCTCAAGCACTATGCGGGCACTGACCGGCACGCGCACACCGGCAGTAACAGGCTTGCCGTCATAACGGGCCGACATCACAAGATCACGGAATTCAGAAGGTACTTCCACTACTCTTACATTCTTGAACCCATGGCTTTCAAGTATGGATAGAGCCTGCCTCTGCGACATGTCAACCAACATAGGAAGCGAAACGGCTCTCGGATAGAATGCATTGACAGTCAGATATACCGTGCGCCCCTCCTTGACCTTGGCGTTGACCTTTGGTATCTGTCCCACCACATAGCCGGGCTTTATCCTATCCTCATATACCGAATCGGATATCTCCACAGAAAAACCCTGCTGCAAGAGCCGGGCACAAGCATCGTCATAGGACAACCCTTCCACTTCGGGAACCTCCTCATACTCGCCATGTCCTGTCCACGAATCGAGCCACAAAGTCGATAACCAGAAAATAAATATCAGTGTCACAAACATCACAAACAGATGAATGCACACTTTTACCCACAGCCTCATTCTCCTTTTAGGCTTAGCTGACGATGATGTTGATTCCACTTGACAGTATTCGTTTGTATTATTAACAGCCGCAAATTTAGCCAAATTTATCAGAATTACACAAAAGGGCGATTGCGTTTAGATTTTTTTTGTGTCAGAGAAGCCCCGAAACATAAAAAAGATGTAACTTTGCACTCTATCTCATTAATTGACATAACTACGGATATGCGTAAATATATATTAATGCTCCTTACCGCCATTGCCGTGACATCATGCGGAGAATACCAAAAGGTGCAGAAAAGTACCGATTACGATTACAAGCTTGACTACGCCAAGCGGGCATTCGAGCAGAAAAAATATGTTCAGGCAGCCACGATACTCACCGATGTGATAACCGTGTTCAAGGGCACACAAAAAGCCGAGGACGCATTGTATCTTTTAGCACTCAGCCATTATGAGAACAAGGATTATCTTAATTCGGGTGTGTATTTCAAGACCTACTACAACCGCTATCCCAAAGGCAAATACACCGAACTCGCCCGATTTTATTGCGGCTACGGCTACTATCTGGACTCACCGGAAACACAGCTTGACCAAAGCGGCACAATAAAAGCCATCGAAGAGTTACAGGCGTTTCTTGATTATTACCCCAAAAGCGACAAAGTAAGCATAGCCCAGAACGCCATATTCGAGCTTCAGGACAAACTCACATTAAAAGAATTTGAAAACGCCCAGCTCTACTACAACCTCGGCAACTATATGGGCAACAATTACGAATCGGCGGTGATCGTAGCCAAGAACGCCATAAAAAACTATCCCTATTCCCGTTACAAGGAGGATCTGGAACTTTTAGTGCTGAAAGCCCGCTACCAGGAGGCATCACAAAGTGTGGAAGAGAAGAAGATCGACCGGTTCCGCACGGTTGTTGACGAATACTACTCGTTTATTAACAACTATCCCGACAGCCCCAACCGCAAAGAAGCCGACAACATATTCAAGATAGCCAGCAGCCATATCAAGGACTGATCAGGACAGAAATATAAATAACTCAGAATATATTACCGATATTAAGTATGGATTACAAAAAGACAAATGCTCCTCTCAACACAGTGACCCGCGACATGATCGAACTGTCGGAGGACACCGGTAACGTTTATGAAACAGTGTGCATCATAGCCAAGCGAGCCAATCAGATAGCCGGTGAGATGAAACACGACCTCGAAAAGAAACTTCAGGAATTCGCATCGCTCAATGATAACCTTGAAGAGATATCGGAAAACCGCGAACAGATAGAGATATCGCGCTATTACGAGAAGCTTCCCAAGCCCACTCTGATTGCGACTCAGGAATATGCCGAGCATAAAATCCATTTCCGCAATCCCGCCAAAGAGAAACTGAATCTCGACTGACAAAACGGTCTGTGCCAAAACCCAGACACAGCATAACCACTGATTTTCACATCACAAGGAACCGGGATTGCCTGAAAAGTCAAAAACCGTCGGTTTTTGATGCAAGATACTCCGAGTTTTTCTTGTGGGAATGAAATATAACGACTACCTTTGCAGTCGAAAAATGCGAATGCATTTTTAATTTTTTATTTATTCACTATTTTAAATTTCCAGGAATGCACTTGAATTCTGACGAAAAAGTAGAAATCTTTGAGAAGTACGGTAAGGGCAAGACTGACACTGGCTCACCTGAAGCACAGATTGCATTATTCTCAGTCCGTATTGCTCATTTGACTGAGCACCTCAAGTCAAATCACAAAGATTATACCACTGCGCGCGCTCTTAAGGCGTTGGTAGGCAAGCGTCGTCGTCTGTTGGATTATCTGATCCGCAAAGACATCAACCGCTATCGTGCCATCATAGCCCAGAAAGAGCTTGGTATCAGAAAGTAACCCGCAGGGACTACTTGAAGATTACAACTACGGAGAGACACCTCAGGTGTTTCTCCGTTAGTTTTTTTATGACATATACGCACATTTGCATCAAGTATTTTGTTAAATTTGCATATCATAATCACTGTTCATAACTTCAACGCCACATGAGCCGCAATATCCGAAACGACAAGAAAAGCCTGATACCACGGCTTAGAGATATGGCCATGGAGACATGGACATATATTAGCAACGATGTGTGGCATGATACACGCCGCAACTGGAAAGTCAACACCATAAAAACCATAAACCTGTCTGTACGATGCTTTTTGGACGGTGACCTTCAATCGAGAGCCTGTGCCTTGACCTACAGAACCCTGCTTGCCGTAGTGCCTGCACTGGCGCTTATTTTTGCCATCGGACGCGGGTTCGGATTTCAGGACGTGCTTGAAAGGGAACTTATACACTACTTTCCTGCACAGGCCACCGCTCTTGAAACCGCTTTCGGCTTTGTGGATTCCTATCTTCAGCAGACTTCAGGCGGAGTGTTTCTGGGCGTGGGCATAGTGTTTCTGTTATGGACCCTGATATCGCTGCTGAGCAGCGTGGAAAATGCGTTCAACCATATATGGCAGATACCCAAGGGCCGGACATTCTGGAGAAAGGTATCGGACTATACCACCATATTCATCATACTACCGGTGATGATGATTATGGCGAGCGGTATATCGCTGTTCATGACCACATCACTCAAAAGCATCTTCGCTCCGTCGCTCGTACAACCGGCACTACCCATACTGTTCGACGGCATAGGACTCATAATCACATGGCTGTTTTTTGCCGGCACATATATCTTGATTCCCAACTCCAAAATCAAATTCAAAAATGCCATTCTTGCCGGAGTTATCGTTGGGACAGCATATCAGATACTGCAATGGCTCTTTGTAAGCGGCCAGATGTATGTGGCAAAATACAATGCCATATACGGCAGTTTCTCATTTCTGCCGCTGTTCATGATATGGATACAGTTCGTATGGCTTATAACCCTCATAGGCGCCGTGATATGCTATTCATCACAGAACATCAATGAATTCAACTTCGGCGACAATATCCGAAATATATCTATCCGCTACCGCCGGCAGATATCAGTGGTGGTGATGACCATCGTGGCACAGCGGTTTGCCAAGCGACTCCCGGCATTAAGCCTGAGCGAGATTTCACAGAAATATAATATCCCGATCAATATAGTAACCCCGACAGTCAACAGGCTTTATTCGGTCGGACTTATAAGCTATGTGCTGTCATCGGACAAAAAAGACGATACCACAAGAGTGCAGCCGGCGGTAGATGTATCGGTACTCTCCGTGACCGATATGCTACAGGCTCTCGACCGTGCCGGCGATTCACACTTCATACCGAATTTCAGTGCCCGTTACAACGAGGTCCTGAAGATATACGACCATATATCGGACGCCATGGAGCGTGAAGGCAAAGAAATAAAATTGACTTCGATCGACATTGACTGATAAACCGATTTTTTATAACATATTGTAAAATGAAAAAACAAATTTCCACTTCCAATGCTCCAGGAGCCATAGGACCTTACAGCCAGGCTATAGCCATAGGCGATTTTCTGTTCATTTCCGGCCAGATACCGGTAAATCCGGCCGACGGCACTGTTCCTGAAGGAATCAAGGCACAGACAGCCCAGTCAATAGCCAATATAAAGGCCATACTTTCCGAGGCCGGAATGTCAATGGACAATGTTATCAAGACCACTGTATTTCTGGCCGACATGAGCCTTTTCGGAGAAATGAACGAGGTGTATGCCGAAAACTTCACCGCCCCCTACCCGGCCCGTTCGGCCGTAGCCGTAAAGGAACTCCCCAAGCAGGTGCTTGTAGAGATAGAGACTATAGCCGCTAAATAGTCTTAGCTACAGCCATAAAATCGGCAACGACAAAACCGCTGCCTCCAACAAATATCATATCGCCTTTGTCCGCCCGGGCAAAGGCGTTTCTATAAGCCTCCTCCACTGTGGAATAACCTGTGGCGTCTATCCCGTGGTCACGGGCTTTTTCCAACAGCCGTCCCACCGGCAACGCTCTATGCACCGACGGAGCTGTCAAATAGAAATCCGTAAACTCCATGCCGGAAAGCATGCCAAGAATGGCATCGACATCTTTATCGCCGACAAATCCGAGCACTAAATGCCTGCGGCAATCATATCGCTTAAGCTGGGCCGATATATGCAGCCAGCCACCGGGATTGTGGCCGGTATCTGCTATGACCACCGGATTACGGCTCACCACCGACCAACGGCCATAGAACCCCGTTATGTCACATACAGATGAAAAACCTTTTGCCACAGCCCGGCTGTCGATATCGATGCCTTTATCCCGCAGAATCCCGATAGCGGCAAGCACCGTAGCGGTATTATGCGGCTGACAATCGCCTCCGAGAGCCCCGGCGAATGTGCCGAAATCATGTGATTCATAGAGCCAGTCACCGGAATCCAGTCGCTTACACCGCTCCAACACACCGCTCTGTGAAGCGTAAGTCAACGGAGACGACATATCGCGTGCCACTCGGTCAAACACCTCCCTGACCTCACCATCGGCCTCCCCAACCACCACAGGCACACCATTTTTTATGATGCCGGCTTTCTCACGTGCCACGGCCGCAAGAGTATTTCCGAGTATGGCTGTATGGTCGAGCGATATATTGGTTATTACACTAAGCACAGGCCTGACCACATTGGTAGTGTCGAACCGTCCGCCGAGCCCCACCTCCACAACTGCGATATCCACCTTCTGCCTGGCGAAATACTCAAAGGCCATTATAGTCGTGACCTCAAAAAATGATGGCGAGCATGGCAGCTGCAACTCCCGGTATCGATTTACAAAATCGGTAACCGCCTCCTGCGGAATCATATTGCCGTCAACCCGAATTCGTTCACGGAAATCAAGCAGATGAGGCGATGTATAAAGCCCTACCTTGTAACCTGCACATTGCAGCACTGCGGCAATGGTATGAGCCGTGCTCCCTTTGCCGTTTGTGCCGGCTATGTGTATCACCGGATAATCCTTATGCGGATTGCCGAAAGCGTCATCGATCATTCGCGAGGTCTCCAGCCCTGGGTGATAGGCCGCCTGACCGCTATGTTGAAACACCGGAAGACCCGCAGTAAGATAATCGATAGCCTGAGAATACGAAGTAAACTTTTCCATGATCAGAATATAAAGAAGCCTGCGATACCGCTCATAACTATCACCGCTATGGGGTGGAGCTTGACGATATACACCATCACGAAGGCTATCACACAGATACTCACCGAACAGATCAGATCGTAAGGAGTCTCGCCGAAGTTGGCACTATTCATAAGCAGCAATGCAGCCGAAGCGATAAGCCCTACCACTACCGGACGAAGGCCAGTAAATACCCCCTTGACTATCGAATTTTCCTTATGACGCGATATGAAGTGACTGGTATATAGAGTCAGCAGATATGACGGCACCACAACGACGAGCGTGCAAAGTATGGAACCGAGCACACCCCACACCGGAGCGGCATACGATGACGAATACACACCCGGAGCCACATAGCCTATATAGGTGGCCGAGTTTATACCGATAGGACCGGGAGTCATCTGGGATATGGCCACTATGTCAGTAAACATCTGCTGCGATATCCAGCCTGAGCCCACTATGATGCGTTCGATAAGCGACAGCATGGCATAACCGCCACCGAAACCAAACAGACCGATTTTCAGATAAGACCATGCAAGCTGCAGATATATCATAACTCTCCTCCCTTCATATCCTTATTGTTATTGTTATTGTTATTGTTACTGTTACTGTCCGTACACGCCTGTGCCACCTTGTGCCGGATACGTGTGAAATATATGTATCCGCCTATACCTCCAAGCACTATATAAATTATAGGATTTGACACCACAGGCCATTTCGACCATATGAGCAGCGCTACCGCCACCGGAATAATGACATTGCGCCAGTTGATTCCGGCTGTTTTGGCCGAAGACAGCACCGGAGCTATTATAAGGGCCACAACTGCCGGTCGTATCCCTTTGAATATGCTTGACACAGTGGCATTATTCTTTATGATATCCGGTGTAAGAAATATTGCAATCATCAATATAATAAGAAATGACGGCAGTATAGCACCCAAGGCCGAACACACACTGCCACGGAAACCACGAATCTTATCACCTACCGCCACCGCTATGTTTACAGCCAACACGCCGGGAAGTGACTGCGCCACAGCAAGCAGGTCGATAAACTCATCGCGCTCAAGCCACCGGTGCTTGTCCACGACCTCTTTCTCAATAATAGAGATCATGGCCCAGCCACCGCCGAAAGTAAAAGCGCCGATCTTGAAAAAAGTAAGAAACAGACTGAAACCCATTAAAAAAATCTATTGAAAAACAGCGCAAAATTAGCGAA
The DNA here is from genome assembly GCA_910578805.1 of uncultured Muribaculaceae bacterium. Lineage (GTDB taxonomy): Bacteria > Bacteroidota > Bacteroidia > Bacteroidales > Muribaculaceae > Paramuribaculum. The sequence continues at coordinate 14,135 of CAJTRS010000028.1, forward strand.
TTTTCACCACGTGGCAATATATTAAATTTGTATCTTTTGACTCCGTCTTAGATACTCACGCTCGACAAACGACAAATAAATTTGCTTTTGCTCTCAACTTATTCGTATCTTTGCGGCGCTCTTTGAAAAATTGAACATTTTTCTCCATAGCACCTTTATTATTGTATATAAATGTGTGTTTATAGTGAGCGCAATTAATGATTACTGAAACTTCAACAATTATTCGAGTATGAAAACAATATCTTTCATTTTAGCCGGTGCCGCAGTGGCAACAGCTCTTACAGGCTGTAAATCCAACAACCAATATGTCGCCACAAATACCGTAGGTGAAGTGAAAACAGAGTCCCTGAACCAGACCGACGGAGTGATACAGCATGTCCTGTTCGGAGAATGGATTGCCACACAGGTTGGCGATCAGGCCGTAAGCGGCGACAAACGTCCGTTTGTCATCTTCAGCAAAGATGCCACCAACCCTTACATAGTCAAATATTATGCCAACAATGGCTGCAACATTATCAACGGACAATTTGCAGTGACGCCCGGTGGCAAAATGGAATCGGCCTCAGAAGCCGCGTCCACAATGATGATGTGTCACGACGCTCCATATGAAGTTGGTACAACAATGGCTCTCAGCACAGTACGTTCCTACACCATGGAGAAGATAGGCTCCGACTACCTGATGTATCTTAAAGACGGAAACGGTGTAACCACCATGATTCTCCGCAAATATGAATCCGGATTCATCAACGGAGCCTGGGAAGTGACAGAAATAGGCGGTACAAAAGTGTCACAGGACAAAAATATACGATTTGTAATCGATCTGCCCGAACACAAGATTCACGGCAATGCCGGCTGCAACATATTCAACGGTTCAGTATCAAGCGACCCCGACGTCCAGAACTCAATCCGCATCAGCGATGTGATAACCACCCGCATGACCTGCCCCGACATAAATCTCGAGCAGAAATTCCTGACCGCATTGGCCGGTGTAAGCAACGCCACCCAGGGCAATGACCGCGACAGCGTAACTCTCCTCGACGGTTCAGGCCAGACAATCATGAAACTCACCCGCATCGATCCCTCCGAAATCGACGAATAATCTCCGAAATAAAACAATCATACATCAAGGGCGCATTGACCACCAATCGGACAATGCGCCCTTGCCGTTACGCGAGTCCAGAAAAAATCACTAACTTTGTATCGGTACAGCACAACATTTACGTTACAGTTCCTGAAAGCATAAATTCACTATCCGCCACAATATATTAATGGAATATAATTCAGACTTAAGGCTTTTGGTTAAATCGCCATTGAACTATATGGGCGGAAAATACAAGCTACTTCCACAGATATTGCCACTGTTTCCGGATAAAATATCGACATTCATAGACCTATTTGCCGGAGGATGCAATGTGGGAATCAATGTCTCGGCTGACAAAATTATATGTAACGATATCATATATTACCTGATTGACTTATACGACAGCCTCAAGACAAACGACCCTGAAAATATCATCGGATATATTGACCGCCGAATTTCGGATCTTGGTCTCTCATCGGCCAACAGGGACGCATTTGTTAAATTACGACAAGAGTACAACACCACACGTCACCCTCTTGATTTCTTCATACTGATAGCCCATTCGTTCAACTATCAGATACGATTTAACTCCCGACATGAATATAACACTCCATTCGGCAAGGATAAAAGTTCATTCAATAACATGATGCGGACCAACCTCTCCCGCTTCATTGAGAGGATACAATCTCTTGATATATGTTTTACGAGCTGCGATTTCATAGATTTTGACCTGACAGGCCTTACAACCGAGGACTTTGTTTATTGCGATCCGCCATATCTCATAACCAACGGAGCCTATAACGACGGCAAACGCGGATTCAACGGTTGGGACCAAAGCCATGAGTACCGGCTGCTTGAACTTCTGTCGGACCTTGACAACCTCAATATCCGGTTTGCACTATCAAACGTGATAACCCACAAAGGGAAAAAAAACCAGATACTTATTGACTGGATAGAACACAACAATTTCCATGTAGAACATCTCAAGAAAAATTATGCGGCATCGTCATATCACACTGCTGACCGAAGTAAAAACGGTAGCGATGAAGTACTGATAACCAATTACCTATGAGATATATCGGAAATAAAGAAAATATAATTGACTCCATTTATTCCATTCTGATAAAAAATGGCGTAGAAGGAGACAGCTTCTTTGATTTCTTTGCCGGAACCACCAGTGTGGGCAGATACTTCAAGCGCAAAGGCCACAGAATATTCTCCTCCGATGTGATGTACATGTCTTACTGCATGCAGCAGGCATATATACAGAATAATCTTATTCCGGACTTCGCGGAATTACTGGACCATATAGGTAATCATACCGCCGAATCATCTCTCTTCAGCGATCCGATGGACAGAGTGCTCGGCTATCTGTCGGACCTCCCGCCGGTGAAAGGATTTATTTACAACAACTATACTCCCGAAGGCACAAAACATCTTCCGCAACCGCGCATGTACTTCAGCAGCGAAAACGGAGCGAAGATAGATGCCATACGCCTACAGATACAACTGTGGCACGACACCGGATTGATAAATGATCACGAGTACTTCATTCTCATAACATCTCTTATCGAATCGGTATCGTTTCATGCCAATGTTGCCGGAGTATATGCTGCATTCCATAAAAAGTGGGATCCCCGAGCCATAAAACCGCTAAGATTAAGGCGAATTGAATTTATCAACAATGGCCTTGACAACAGCACTTACAATCAGGACAGCATGACACTGCTCGATAATGTGGCGACAGACATTCTGTATCTTGATCCGCCATACAACGGACGCCAGTATCTGCCAAATTATCATCTGCTTGAAACAATAGCCGCATATGACAATCCACCCATCAAAGGTGTGACCGGCCTGCGGCAGGACAACGCAAAAAAATCCGAGTTCTGCAATGCCCGAAAAGCCCTGACCAATATCGACAAAATAGCCTCTACTGCACAATACCGATATTTGATCATGAGTTATAACAGCGAGGGCATAATGCCTCAGGAAGAGATAATGGAATGCCTGTCAGGATACGGGGAAGTGCGATTGGAACAATTTGACTATACACGCTTCAAAAGCAACAACAACGGCAAAGCCAAGAATATACGCACCGTATCGGAACAACTATATATATTAAAAAGGAATGAATGACACCATCACAACCAAAAATCTTTGGATTCTGACTGAGGAACGACCGAAATCGGCTGTTCTGCAACAGATATTCGGTTACTTTGCAAAAGACCATAACTGTGGATTTTTTGGTGACTCCATACGCATAATCCCCATTCTTGATCAAAACAAATGCTTTGATTTCACATATGAAGTAATAGGGTTCAAATGCGCAAGAATAAGCCATGTGTATATCAAGACTGTTTCAGGCACATCGAGTTTCACAGACTTCCTGATATTTTATCAGGAAACCGCACCCACATTGACCGACATACCCATCTATGCCATCGAAGAGACAAAGACAGATGATAAGGAAAGCCGAAACACCGGAGTATATCAGCGTTGTTCCAAATTCATATTCATCGACCGCCGCTATCCCGGGTGCAAAAAAATAATGCTCTATGCCCTTCAGATCAGTCAGAAACAAAAACCCACGGGAACGTACATATTCGGTACACGGCTACTGGTGACATACGGAGTGGAAATACTCGGGAAACAGCTTGACCCTAATATATTCAAACCTTTCAACTCAATCGAAGAACTTATCTCAGTCAAACGCAATATGCGCATGCCGCCTAAAGGCAATGTGCCTATACTTATACACCATTATGATGATAAAATAACCATCTCCGGGAGGCTATACAAATCGGGAGGACTAAGTCACGACCCCAACATTGGGGCACTGAGCATTATATCGGCTGTACTGCGCCGTCTGGGCTGGGACAAGCCGATAGTGATAACCCATCATGGGTTAGAACAGAAACATATCGGTAAAAAGAACAAATTCATACAGATAGCCAACACCATCGGCATTTCAATCGAGGGTCTGAAAGTTCCCGAAGCCATAATGGCCGACGAATATTGGCACTACGAAACATCCGGAGAAAAATTAGGCACCATATTCATACACATAGCCGTAGAGAACTTCACCTCGGGATACTCCATATTTGAAAATCATGCCGGTTGCGAGAAAGGATACTTTCATTGTCCGGACGGCAGGAATATCCCATTGGCAAAATATTCCGATCGCGAAAAATATAAAACGGGCGACAAGACCCAGATAGTGTATATACCCGACTTGGTACTTATTGACACTTCAAACAAAGAAATCATCACTATCGAAGGCAAGAAGTACAGCAACATGAAAGCGGGCATTGAGGAACTTGACAATTACGATGCTTTCGATAACATGTATCTGAAAAAATACTATCCCGAATTTAAGATAGTGCGCACAGTTGTGCTATATGGAAGTTCGGCAGAATCTATCACGGAAACAAAAGTAGGCTTCCTGCTTAACAGCCAAGGCCGCTTGGTGCTCGGCACAAATGCACCTCAGTTATTCCGCACCGCCATCGAAAATCTAATGAATACTGGAACATAACCATAGCAATCCAACTTTTCGACAAAATGCAGCCCTTGAATTATCTAATTCAAGGGCTGCCGTAATCATATGATATAATCCTCACAGGGAGGTTACTTGCCGTTGTTGTCGTTTTCGGGGGCGATGAGTTTGTAACCCTTTCCGTGTATGTTTATGATCTCGATGGAGGGGTCCTCACGCAGATGCTTGCGGAGTTTGGTGATATAGACGTCCATGCTTCGTGCATTGAAGTAATTGTCATCGATCCATATGGTCTTCAAGGCAAAGTTTCGTTCGAGAATCTCATTGACATGAGCACACAGCAGGCTCAACAGTTCGGATTCCTTGGTGGTAAGCTTAGTCACCTTGTCATCGACCATAAGAACCTGTTTCTGTGTGTCGAAAGTGAATTTACCTATGCGATACATAGTGATTTCTTTACCTTTCTTTCCCTTTACGCGACGTAATATCGCTTCAATTCTGAACACAAGCTCCTCCATCGAGAAGGGTTTGGTGATATAGTCATCGGCCCCGATCTTGAAGCCTTCGAGTATATCTTCCTTTATAGATTTGGCCGTCAAGAATATGATGGGCACCTCCGAATTCACGGTGCGAATTTCTTGAGCAAGAGCAAATCCGTCTTTCTTAGGCATCATAACATCAAGCACACACAGATCGTATTTGCCTTTTAGGAATGCCTTATACCCACTTTCACCGTCGGCGAAGAGATCGGCATTGAAGCCTTTGGCCTGGAGATATTCCCGGAGCAACATACCGAGATTCTCGTCATCTTCGCATAATAAGATACGCAAACGTTCTTCCATAATCGTTCTTTTTTAGTTTTTTATTAGTGGTAATATTACTATAAATTTCGTTCCTTTGCCAAGTTCACTTTCCACGGATATAGTGCCCTGGAGTTCTCTGACAATCTTCTGCACATAGGCCAAACCGAGACCGAAGCCTTTCACATCATGCCGGTTGCCGGTCGATACCCTGTAGAACCGGTCAAATATCTTTTTTATGTCGTCCTTGCGGATTCCGATACCATTGTCCGACACGGTGATCTCAAGTCGGTCTCCGTCAATATCCCGGGTGGAGACATTGAGCAGCAACGGCTCATCTTCACGCCTGTACTTAACCGCATTGTCAAGCAGATTAAATATCACATTGGTGAAGTGCATCTCGTCAACCTCCACAAGAGAGTTTTCCGCATCAAGATTGCTCGTGATCGAGCCTCCGTATTTCTCCACTTTCAGTTTGAAAGTATGGACTATATTGGCTATTACCGGGTTGGCTTCTATCTCGTGTAGGTTAAGTGTAGTCTTCTGACGCTCGAACATGGACATCTGCAACACCTTCTCCACCTGAAAGCGCAAACGCTTGGTCTCGTCGTTGATCACGGTCGATATATGCTCGAGCATTTTGGGCGATTTTCTCACTGAGTTATCGTTAAGCATCTGAGCTGCAAGCGATATGGTGGATATCGGTGTCTTAAACTCATGCGTCATGTTGTTGATAAAGTCATTTTTCATTTCCGTGAGTTTCTTCTGACGGAACGCAACGATGATCGTATAGAGGAACACCACAAGCAGTATAAGCGTGAATACAAATGACGGGAACAGGAATTTAATCGAATGATATATATAATCCCTCTTGTCGGGAAAATACACTTTAAGATAATTCATGCGGTTCTGCGCATCGTTTGGAAACAGGGTCTGAACGAATATGCTGTTGTCTGATCCGGAATCGCTGTTGAATCCGGCAGTCTTATATACTATAGCACCCATTCGGCTTACTACCGCAAATTCAAACGGAAGGTCAAGACCGTTGTTGGCAAACTCGGTGTGCAGAAACGTGCTTACCGTCGAAGAATCGGCGCGCACTTCTATGGGCCTGTTGTTTGACTGGCTTATGATCTTCACTATAACCTCGTTCATAAGCCCGCGCTGATACAGATATTGTTCCCTTATCAGCTCCTGCATGGAGGTATTCTTTTCAATAGCTGGAGCCGCGGGCTTCATGGATTCAGCAGGAGCTATATTGTTAAGCGTAAGGTCTCCATGCATTCCGCTATTGGTGGTAAAAGAGTATTTGACACCGCCCAAGTCTCCGGAAGATGAATAAGTAGGCAATACGGACGACCGTATCTGGGCCACATCTTCCTCAAGGAAATGACGGGTCTCGGCCTGCTCCAGTTCGGAAGACACAGCATACAGACTCCGGCGCACACTTTCGGCAAACTGCTCGTTACGTATGGTGACGATATTCTTCACATACATAATCTGAATATATAGCAGTCCGGCAAAGGTAACAGCCATTATCACAGTCAGCAGCCAAATAGTTGATTTCTTCATATCCTGGGAATCTCCACGGGTGAGACTACATTATCATTAATTAATCTTTATTATGTTAACACTTAAAACGAGGCTTTTGTTGTGAAATTTCAAAAACCGGCCGGATTTCACATTAACACTTCGCGTCAAAATTAACATATAAATGTGAATTCCGCAAGTTTTTACCCACAGAAAAAGACACGCCACAAATATTTATTTATAGCTCGTTCGAATGCTACTCTTGTTTTTCGGCAGCAGCGACCTCGGATCGTGACGGCAGATACCTATGCAGGCACAGAAATCCGATAAGTCCCGACAATACAGAGCCGACCACAATACCTATCTTGGAATGATTGAGCAGATACAGACTTTCGGAGCCACCCTGCGCAAACGATAGATTGGCTATAAAAAGCGACACGGTGAAACCAATACCCCCAAGTACGGCTATCGAAGCCATCATCTTCCAGTTGCTCATTTCCGGCATTGGAGCCAGACGGCACTTTACCGTAAGCCATGAGAACGCAAATATGCCTATGAATTTTCCGAGAACCAAACCGCATATAATGGCAAGACTCACCCCTTCCACCACTGTAGCCGGATCGATATCCAGCAGAAATATACCGGCGTTGGCAAACGCAAACAGCGGCACGATGAAGTTATTGACTATCGGGTGGAGCGAATCCTCGAGATCCTGCAAAGGCGATATCACTTTATCAGAAGCCGATTCTATCTCCTTAAGCCAGTTCATCTGGCTCTTATCGAGAATGGAGCGTCGTGTAAGGCTTTCATCATCGTCCTGATTGAAGTGCGATATGGCGCAGCGTATGGATTTGATATACTTCTTAGGAGCAAATACAGGAGTGGCAGGCACACAGAAAGCCACAAGCACACCGGCAATCGTGGGGTGGACACCGGAGTTCAGAAACAGAAACCACACCACACCGCCGAGACCGAGATAAAATATCTTGCTCTTTATGTGCAGCCACGATCCGAGAAGCAACATTCCGAGAATCAAGACCGCGCCCAAAAGCATCATCACATCGATATGTCCACTATAGAACACAGCTATCACCACTATGCCGCCTATGTCATCGACCACGGCAAGAGTGGTAAGAAAAATCTTAAGCGACACCGGCACTCTGGAGCCGAGCATGGCCAGCACACCGAGCGAAAAAGCAATATCGGTAGCCATGGGGATAGCAGCACCATTCATATAACCGGTTCCGCGACTCATGGCGATGAATATCACCACGGGAACTATCATTCCTCCAATAGCGCCCATAATCGGCAGCAAGGCTTGACGGAACGATGACAACTCGCCCACGAGCACCTCTCGTTTTATCTCAAGTCCTATGGAAAAGAAAAATATAGCCATAAGAGCATCATTGATAAACTCAAGCATGGTCATTGGGTGCCCTCCATGGCTGAATATATTGAAATCACCGATCTGAAGTCTGACTGTCTGATTCCAGAAATCGAAGTAATATCCGTTGATAGCCGGAATATTGGCCACGATAAGAGCTATCACAGTAGCTGCGATCAGTATGTTTCCACCATTGCTATGACGCCGCAAAGCCTGGCGCGCCGCGTAGAAAGGGGCATTGGGTGCTTGTATCTCATTCATTGTACTTACGTATTTTATATGCATATTTAACATTTCGGCTTCCGGATTTGTTCCAGAAGCCGACTATCTGTAATCATCACGATAACTGTCTGGTTTCAATCAAGTTTCAGCACTGCAAGGAAAGCTTTCTGCGGCACTTCCACCGAACCGATCTGTTTCATGCGCTTCTTGCCCTTTTTCTGCTTTTCGAGCAGTTTGCGCTTACGCGATATGTCACCGCCGTAACACTTGGCCGTAACATCCTTGCGCACAGCCTTGATAGTCTCGCGGGCTATGATCTTGGCACCTATTGCAGCCTGAATAGCTATATCAAACTGCTGGCGCGGTATCAGCTCCTTGAGTTTCTCACACATACGGCGTCCGAATGTCACTGAATTATCCACATGCGTCAGAGTACTCAGAGCATCTACACTCTCACCGTTGAGCAAAATATCGAGTTTCACGAGCTTCGACTCACGAAAATCATGGATATGATAGTCAAACGAAGCGTAACCTTTGGATATGCTCTTGAGCTTATCATAGAAATCTATCACGATCTCACCCAAAGGCATGTCAAATATCAACTCCATACGGTTACCCGATATATATTCCTGCTTAACAAGCTCTCCGCGCTTTCCAAGACATAGCGTCATGATCGGACCGATGTAGTCGGCCGCCGTAATAACCGACGCGCGTATATAAGGTTCCTCTATGCGGTCAATAAGGGTGGCATCGGGAAGCCCCGACGGGTTATGCACCTCGGTCATCTCGCCACGCTTATCATACACACGATAGGACACATTGGGCACCGTTGTGATAACGTCCATATCAAACTCACGCCCCAGACGCTCCTGCACGATCTCCATGTGGAGCAATCCGAGGAACCCGCACCTGAAACCAAATCCGAGTGCCATAGATGACTCCGGCTGGAATGTCAGCGAGGCATCATTGAGCTGCAACTTTTCAAGCGAGGCGCGGAGATTCTCGAAATCCTCAGTCTCTATGGGATAGACTCCCGCAAAAACCATGGGCTTCACCTCTTCAAATCCGTCTATGGCCTTGTCACACGGACACCCCACATGCGTTATAGTATCGCCCACCTTCACCTCTCGAGAGGTCTTTATACCTGATATGATGTAACCCACATTTCCGGCCGAAAGCTCCTGACGTGGCGACATATCTAGTTTCAACACACCGATCTCGTCGGCATGATATTCTTTGCCGGTAGAAACGAATTTCACAAAATCGTTCTTACGGATTGTGCCGTTGACTATTTTGAAATAGGCTATGATGCCGCGAAACGGATTGAACACCGAATCAAATATCAGAGCCTGCAACGGAGCCTGCGGATCGCCTACCGGCGCCGGAATACGCTCCACTATGGCACGCAATATATCGGGCACCCCCACTCCGGTCTTGCCGCTTGCCCTGATTATTGACTCGCGGTCACAGCCGAGCAGATCCACGATCTGGTCTTCCACCTCCTCAGGCTTGGCGCTGTCAAGGTCCACCTTGTTTATTACGGGGATTATCTCAAGGTCATTGTCTATGGCCATATACAGATTGGATATGGTCTGTGCCTGAATACCCTGCGAGGCATCGACAATGAGCAGCGCCCCCTCGCATGCAGCGATGGAACGTGACACCTCATAAGAAAAGTCCACATGACCGGGAGTATCTATCAGATTAAGCACATAATGCTCTCCATCAAGATCATAATCCATCTGTATGGCATGGCTCTTTATGGTTATGCCGCGTTCGCGCTCAAGGTCCATATCGTCAAGCACCTGGGCTTGAAGGTTTTTGCCTCCTACAGTGTCGGTATATTCCAGAAGCCTGTCGGCAAGTGTGCTTTTGCCATGATCTATATGGGCTATTATGCAGAAATTTCTTATATTTTTCATCGATCGGGTAATTACTGAATGGCTTTGAGGTTACAAAATTACTCAAAAAATCGGCAATTATCAAAAATCGAAAGGTCGCCTCAGCATCAGTTGCGGCGACCTTTCTTTCAAATTATGTATTTTCGGCTTGAAATTGAATTGCTGTTTTTAGAAGTTCCACTGGCAGGCTACCATTCTCAGATTCGAACAGCCTATGGTACGGAAGTCGGTAATCATGTTGTAACGGCAGTTGACATACGCCAGTTCCGAGTCAAACGACAGATCGACCGTGTTGAGCTGATTGTTGTTGCAGAGCAGCCTCTGGAGGAAAGTCTGATTGGGAAGGCTCAGAGTGGTGAGATCGTTATAGGAGCAATCCACGAATGTGAGGTTGGGACAACCTTCCACCGTAAGGGTGGTCAGATCATTATAGGAGCATACGAGGTCAATAAGACGGTTGCAGTTACGCAGGCCGAGAGTCACCATGTTGTTGTCGCTACATACGAAAGTAGCCAGCGAGGGAAGACCCGATACGATCATTGTGCTTATTTCATTGTCATCTACATTGAGATTGGTAAGGTTCTCCACTCCGAAAAGATTTAGACTGGTAAGCTTGTTGTAGCCACAGTAAAGATTTTTCAGATTAGCGCAACCGGTAACCATAAGCGATTCAATCTTATTGCCCTGGCAGTTGAGGGTTTCAAGCGTGGTGGAATTGGCCACGTTCAGTTCCACAAACAGATTATTGGAGCAGTTGAGATTGGACAACAAAGGTACATTGTCAAGCGTGATATCCGTAAGCCGGTTTTTATACACCTGCAGATTGACAAGCGAGGTACAGCCGGCAAAATCCACCGTACGCAAAACATTGCGCGAGGCATTGACTTCAGTAAGAGCCGTATTGCCCGAAAGGGAAAGAGATGCAAGTTTGTTACGCGACACATCGACCTTGGTAAGGGCCTTGAATCCGGAGAGATCAAGATTGCCGGCAAGATGCTTGTCTTTCCATTCGATAGAGACAATGTGACCGTTTTCCACTTTCACCCCCTCGATATTAGCTATCGCATTAATATCCGACACTTTAAGGGCAGCGGCATTGGTGCCGTCTTTTTCAGCGGGCTGTGACAAAAACGCTTTGATTTGCTTTACTTCATTTCTGTCGATTTTCTGAGCGAAAGCACTCACGCAACCAAGCATGATAGCAATCATTAATAAAGCCTTTTTCATAATTAAATAGTTGGGTTAATGTTTTGTTTATTCTTTTAACAACACCTTACCCGAAAAAGTTTTTTTTAATAATGAAAAATTCTTTACCGCCTCATATTCATCAGAAATCGGCCTCCGGCCGCTCCTGCATGAAATCAGCTGTCCCACCCGAAAGCCCTGTTGCTGAAGGCTCGAATCCACTCTGGGTACCGTTATTCAAACGCGATTCAGCCGATCCCATCTGTAAAGACGACTGTCCGCGCGAATCCCAGTTTTCAAACCGGGCAAACTCAGCCTTGAACCGCAGTTCCACATCATCTACCCTACCGCTTCGGTGTTTGGCCACGATGAATTCGGCCAGACCCCGTATGTCACGGTCGGTGCCGTCGGTTGAAGAACGCAGATAATATTCCGGACGGTGAATGAAGCACACTATGTCAGCGTCCTGCTCTATGGCACCGCTCTCACGCAAGTCGGATAGCTGCGGACGCTTGCCGTCCTTGCCGTCACCGCGCGACTCCACACTACGGTTTAGCTGCGACAAGGCTATGATTGGAATGTTGAGCTCCTTGGCAAGTTGTTTTAGCGAACGCGATATCATACTCACCTCCTGTTCACGCGAACCGAATTTCATGCCGGAAGCATTCATCAGCTGCAGGTAGTCGATAATCATTATCTTCACATTATGCTCGCGCACAAGCCTTCTTGCCTTG
>CAJTRS010000028.1:26505-28587 GCA_910578805.1 uncultured Muribaculaceae bacterium
CATCTATAAACAATGGAGCTCCATACAGATGCTTTATACGCGCCATGAGCTGGTCCCACTCCATAGGCGACAGCTGTCCGCTCTTGATCTTTTCGCTGGGGAGTTCGCACACGTTGCTTACCAGTCGGTTGACAAGCTGAAGATTTGACATTTCGAGAGAGAAAATAGCCACGGGAGTATTGTAGTTCACCGCCATATTCTTGGCCATTGACAACACAAAGGCCGTTTTACCCATGGCCGGACGCGCGGCTATGATTATAAGATCGGAATTCTGCCAACCGGAAGTCAGTTCGTCAAGTTTATGGAATCCAGACTCCAGTCCGCTAAGACCAGATGCCCTGTTGGCTGCGGACTGTATCTGCTCTATGGCTTGTCCAATAACCGGATCGATCTGGGTCACATCTTTCTTTACGTTTCGCTGCGATATCTCAAAAAGCCGTCCTTCGGCTTCCTGCATCAGATCATCTACGTCATTGCTCTCGTCAAAAGCTTTCTTTTCGATCTCCGAGGCAAACGTTATAAGCTCTCTGGCAAGATACTTCTGAGCTACAATGCGGGCATGATAATCGACATGTGCGCCGGAAGCCACACGTGAAGTAAGTTCTGACACAAACACAGGCCCGCCCACTTCATCAAGCGTGCCGTTGAGCCTCAGCTGTTCGGTAACGGTGAGCATGTCGATAGGCTGCTGCGATGCTCCCAGAGTCTGTATGGCTTCGTAAATCTTACGGTTGGCCGGCTCATAGAAACTTTCAGCTTTCAATATGTCGCATACCACCGTATATGCGTCTTTCTCAAGCATCAGTGCGCCGAGCACAGCCTCCTCCAAGTCTTTATCACGGGGCAACTGACGGCCGCCGAAATCATAAAGCGGCTGGTGACGTGGCTGGTTTCGGCGGGTGGAGCTTGATGTACTATCCATAAATTTACTATTCGTATATAAATATAATCTGTGTCACAAAAAAAGTATTTCTGCAAAAGTACCAATTAATTTCGTATCTTCGCCCCCAAATTACAGGCAGAATACTTACATTTAATTCACATGGTCGTATTTCCCAACGCAAAAATCAACATAGGCCTGCACATCACATCTCGGCGTCCCGACGGATACCATGACATAGAGACCGTGATGATACCTGTGCCATGGTGCGATGTACTCGAAATAGTGCCTTCAGAAAGCGGCGACACCACGCTCACGGTCACAGGACGCGCAGTGGCATGCCCTCCTGAAAAGAATTTGGTGATGAAAGCATACCGTGCACTGGACGCTACAGTCACGTTGCCTCCGCTCGACATATATCTACGTAAGATCATACCTGACGGAGCCGGACTTGGAGGTGGTTCAGCCGACGCAGCCTTTACCGTAATGGCCATAAACCGCATGCTCGAGCTGAATCTGACAGATTCACAGATGGCAGAAATATGCAGTTCCATAGGTGCCGACTGCCCCTATTTCATATACAACCGCCCCATGATAGCCACAGGCACAGGCACCACACTGTCCCCTATCGACTTGACTGCATTGAACGGCATGACAGTGGCGTTGGTAAAACCGGATATCAGCGTACCGACGGCCGAAGCATATGCCGGAGTGACACCCAAACTTCCCGTATGCGATCTTCCATCACTGCTCCACACTCCCGTAAGCCTGTGGAAAGACCGCGTGGCCAATGATTTTGAAGCCTCCATAGCATCTCGGCACAGAGTAATAGCTGAAATAAAACAACAGCTATATTCACTCGGCGCTATATATGCCTCAATGTCGGGATCGGGATCGGCGGTATATGGAATATTCGACAGTGACATTATGTCACCCGACATAGCCAAACACTTCTCCGACCATGACACCTTTGTGGGAAAATTCACCGCAATGAACGATATTTAATAGGCGCTTGTTATGATTTTATAATATCACCACACGCATATCACGAGTTTGGCAATATTTTTGTAGCAACATCAACCGACAAAAAAATATTCAACCATAGCAATTATGTCAAAACACCAGAACTATAAGAACCACTCCCAACAGGACACAGAAAGCCATTGCGAGCCTACGATAGATGATGCCGAAATAATGGACAA
>CAJTRS010000029.1 GCA_910578805.1 uncultured Muribaculaceae bacterium
AAAATCCGGACGGCTATTTTTTTAAGCTATACCTGCTATCGCGGACGGTTGTACCTATAAACAGACCGCTTTTGTAATAAAAATTTAATATAGACAAAAGAGGATCGGCACATTGAAAAGCGTGCCAATCCCCTTTGCTCATGTCTTTTAAAAGCTATGACAAAATATAGGCAGGTTGGACATTAGTCCACATTGTTTTCTGAAAGTATGTAAATGGTGGGGATAAAACGAAAATCAGCTGACGGAAATTTCCGTCAGCTGATTCTTGGAGGTGCGCACGAAGGGACTCGAACCCCCACGTCGTAAGACACCAGATCCTAAGTCTGGCGCGGCTACCAATTACGCCACGTGCGCAGGATTTTTGTGATGCAAAGGTAGCTTATTGCGGTCATATATCCAAATTTTATTCAGATATATTGTTCTACGTTCCACACAAATGCTCTGAGTCCGAGTTTGGGCGAGGCCTCGTCAAGCGCACGCAGGCTCTTGAGCAGTTGGTTCACTTTGCTCTCATCGACCATGGTGATCACAGCTGATGCCAACGACGGCCACGCATGGGAGCCGTAATGGGGTTCGCCTGTGTGGCTTCCGCGGCCCTGTACTTCGGTCCATGATGTGAAGCCGCGACAGTTTGATTTCTCGAGCAGGGTTATGATGTTTTCGTAATGTGCCTGGTCAAATGTTATCAGTACGGATTTCATGATTGATAGTTGCGGATTACTTGTTTGATGCTTTGATGGCTTTGCGGTTTATGCGGCGCTGACGGCGGATACCAACGTAGGCGAATATGCAGTACAGTGCCGGAACGAACAGCAGCGTAAGAATGGTGGAAAGCGTCAGACCGCCTATGACGGCTGTGCCCATCGGACGCCACATTTCGGCTCCTTGTCCGGAGCCTACAGCCATGGGGACCATGCCGAGTATAGTGGTCAGTGTAGTCATGACTACAGGACGAAGACGCGATTTGCCGCCGAGCACCACGGCCTGGCGTATGGAGAGTCCGCGTTCGCGGTTGAGCGATATGTAGTCGATAAGCACGATACCGTTTTTAACCACAATACCTATAAGCATGATGGCTCCGATCATTGACATTACGTTGAGTGTATGTCCTGACAGGTATAGTATGATGAACACTCCGGAGAATGCAAACATCAGCGATGTCATGATGATGGCAGGGTAGGTGTAGGATTCAAACTGAGCTGCCATAACAATATAAACCAGAATGATTATGAGCACGGCAAGCATGAGCAGGTCGCGGAATGAATCCTGCTGGTCCTCGAAGCTTCCGGCGAGCTGAATGTTCACTCCTACGGGGAGGTCCATTTTGTCGATCTCTTTCTGTGACTGCGCCACCACTTCACTCATGGGCACTCCGGATACCACGGTAGATACCGTGATTATGCGTTCGCGGTCCTTACGTTCGATGGTCGGGGGGGTGAAGCGTTCGACAACGGTACCCACATCTTTTACTCTCACACCGTTGCCGGCGGCATTGTAGATCAGAATGTTTTCTATGTCGGCTATCGATGTGCGGAATTCGGGATCGTACATGACTTTTATGTCATATTCCTCGCCGTCCTCGCGGAATTGTGATGCGAGGCTACCGTTGATGCGGTTGCGCAGGTATGTGGCCGCTGTCTGCAGATTGAGTCCGTAGATGGCAAGTTTCTCACGATCGAAGTCCACCTGATATTCAGGTTGGTAGTCCGAGCGTGATATCATAACGTCGGCTGTGCCTTTTATACGCGATAGCACGTCGGTGAGCTGACGGGCCACAGAGTCTGTCTCGTTGAAGTTGTAGCCGTATATCTCAAAGTCTATTGTAGCCTGACCTCCCATAGCTCCGCCACGGTTACCGCCCACATTGACCTGTGATTTTTTGAATTCGGGATATCTCTTGAGGTCTTCACGCATCATCGCGGCTATCTCGGTGATTTTTCTGTCGCGTTCGCCGGGATCGGTGAGGCGAATGTTCATGGATACTATGTGTGATCCGTTGTCGCGCAATGAAGCGTAGGTGTTGTCGCTCGATGCCTGACCGGTGGTGTAGTTCATAACCTGGATTTCCGGATATTTTTCACGCCACTCTTCGGCAAGACGCTGTGCGACATCGTGGGCAATCTCCACGCGGGTTCCTATAGGTAACTCGAGGTTGACACCGAGACGACCGTCATCGGCCGTGGGGAAGAATTCCGTACCTACAAATTTCAGCAGTCCGAGCGAACTTATGAATATGACCAGACAAACGAGTATGGTCACTGTCTTGTGTCCAACCACTTTGGTCAGAAGCCAGGCGTAGCCGTTGTCAAATGCATCAAGACCTTTGTTTATGGGCGTGAAAAGCAGATTGTAGATACGTCCGTGTTTCACATCGCGGCGTAGAAGCTGGGAGCAAAGCATCGGAGTCAGTGACAGAGCGCATATGGTGGATATGATCATCATGATGGTCACCATCCAGCCGAGTTGGCGGAAGAGTACTCCCGTCATGCCTGTTACAAGGGTCAGAGGGAAGAATACTGCAATAAGAGTGAGCGTAGAGGCTATCACGGATACGGCCACCTCGTTGGTACCGTGCACGGCAGCCTGTTTGGGAGCGCTGCCGCGCTCTATGTGGGTAGTGACATTCTCGAGCACCACTATAGCGTCATCGACCACCATGCCTATGGATATGGATAGCGCCGACAACGAAACGATGTTGAGCGAATTGCCTGTAACGGCGAGGTATATGAATGATGCGATCAGCGATATGGGTATAGTGATTACGATTATGAGTGTAGCGCGCCAGCGTCCGAGGAATGCAAACACCACTATGACCACGAACAGAAGGGCATACATCACCGTCTCCACCAGAGAGTCAATGGTGTTGCGTATATTGTCGGAGGTATCGACGATTATGCCGAGTTTCACGTCAGAGGGCAGGCGGCGCTGGAGTTGCGGCAGCATTTTAAGCACTTTGTTGGATATCTCTACGGAGTTTGCTCCCGACTGTTTCTGGATCACGATCATGGCGCCTTTTTCGCCATCGTTGTAGGTCTGTTGCGCACGCTCTTCGAGCGAATCGTCTATGCGTGCCACATCGTGTAGATATACATTGCGGCCGTTGACCGATCCGACCACTATGTTTTTCAGTTCTTCCGGCGATGCAAATTCGCCCTGTACGCGCAGTGCATATGTGTCGGAGCCTATATCAAACGATCCGCCGGGAATGTTGCGGTTCTCGGCTGCCACTATGGCCGAAATGGTCTCGATGCTCAGATTGTATGCCTCAAGGCGTGTAGGGTCAACGTATATGTGTATCTCGCGCTTGGGTGCTCCGGATATGGAGACCGAGCCGACTCCCGATATGCGGGCGAGGGGATTGACCACTGCATCATCAAGTATCTTATAGAGTCCGGGCATGCTCTCGGAAGCCTGTACCGAAAGCATGACTATAGGTATCATGTCGGACGAGAACTTGAATATTATAGGGTTCTCTGCATTGTCAGGCAGTGCGCTCTTAACCATGTCGAGTTTGTCACGCACATCGTTGGTGAGCACGTCAATATCTTTGCCGTACTCAAATTCGAGGGTGATCACTGATATGTTCTCACGCGACTTGGAGGTGATATGTTTCAGGTCATTGACAGCATTAAGGCTGTTTTCGAGCGGACGTGTCACATTCTGCTCTATGTCCTGTGCGCTCGCACCCTGATATGTGGTCATCACCATTATGGTGTTGGTCTCGACATCGGGATAGAGGTCGATGGGGAGGGTGTAAAGCGAAAACAGACCTATGATGGCTACTGCTACGAAGCAGAGCACGGTCATGATGGGGCGTTTTACCGCACTTGAGTATATGCTCATGACTACCTTATTTGTTGAGGTTGACTTTTACGCCGTCGGCTAATCTTGACTGTCCGGCTATGACTACGGCATCACCGTTATTTACGCCCGAAAGCACTTCGTAGGTGTTGTCGATACGGCGCCCGAGTTCCACTTTGTTGTAGCTGACGGTGCCGGTCCGGGGATTATAGACGTAGATGTATTTATTGCCCGAGCCCGATTGTTTTACTACCGCGCGGTCGGGAACCACTACGTGCTCCTGGGTGCCAAAATCAATGAATACGCGTGCAAACATGCCGGGACGTATTCTGTTGTCGGCGTTGGCTATTGTTATTTCGGTCACGAATGTGCGTGTGGCGGAGTCGATGCTGGGGTGTATGAGATGCACTGTGCCGGAGAATGTCTCATCGCCATAAACATCGCATTTCACCTGTACTTTTTTGCCCTGCCGGATTTTGGTGAAGTCCGATTCGGATATGTTGACCATCACTTTTACAGGCTGCATCTGTTCGATGGTGAGTATTGGCTGGGTGCCTGTCATATCGCCCGGATCATAATTGCGTTGTGTCACCACACCCGATATGGGCGATACCAGAACAGTGTTTTCCATCAGGTTGGCATATTGGCGGTTGGTGGCGTCAAGCTCGGTTTTGAGCTGATCCACGGTCTGTTGTGTGCCTCCGCCTATTTCCAGAAGCCGGAGCGCACGGTCATATTCGCGTTTGCTGTTCTCAAGCCGTACACGGAGTTGCTCGATGTTTACGTCATCGAGCACCACGACACGCTGTCCTTTGCTTACTCTTGATCCCACATCTACGAGTATGTCCTTGATGCGGTTGGGGGTGGAGGTGGATATGTTGTTGGTCTTGAAGGCTTCCACGGTCGCGGTGTATTCGTTGATCTGTGGCACCTGTTGGTCATAGACTGACTGTATCTCCACTACGGGCAGTTCCTCTTCGTGAATGTTACCTGCCGCTTCGGCTGATTCTTTTTCCTTTGAGGAGCATGCCGAGGCTATGACTGCTGCGGATAGGGTGATGGCGATTGCGGTTAGATTGTGACGTTTCATCTGGTTATGATTTTTTATCGGGCGTTAGTGTATCGGGTTATGTCGGCATTTCCGAGCAGGAGCTCCAGATCGGCGCGTGCCACAAGATAATTATAGATTGACTGGTTGTAGGCCAGACGTGACTGAGTGAGAGCCAGTTCGGCGTCGCGTAGGTCAAGATACGATGCTGCGCCTATCTCGAAACTTTGTTTCACTATGCTGTGGGCTGTCTCGGCCTGTATCACGCTTTCGGAGCAAGAGGATATCTGCTTTACATTGAGATTTATGTTGTCAATGGCAAGATCGACCTGCATGTTTATGCTTCTGGCAAGATTTTCTTGTTGCAGCCCCATTTCGCGCACTTGTATCTCGGCCTGTTTTATCGAGGAATACCGGCCTCCGCCTTCAAACAGCGGCAACGACAGTGTCAGTCCCACCATGGAGTAAGGATTCCATCTGAAGTTTTTGAGAGGCGATCCGTTGCTCATTGAGGTCCAGTTGTAATTGGCTGTGAGTGCAAGGGTGGGGTACCATGCCATTTTCTTTACGGTGAGCGCATCGCGCATCTGGCGGGTCTGAATGTCAAGCAGCCGGAGAGAGGGGTTCGACTCTATGTTGCGGTCTATGCCTATCACATCGGCATACATATCCTTTTCGTATTCGGACATTGTGGCAACAGGCGCTATGGGCACATTGGTGTCTATGCCCATGAGAATCTGTAGCTGTAGCGATGCCTGGCGTATGGCTATGAGGGCCTGGGTAAGTTCGGGTTCCACATTCTTTACGGCTACCTGTGTGCGGAGCACATCATATTTCGAGGCGGCTCCCAGTGCATGCTTTTTCTCATAAAGTTCAGCCGTGAAGCGGGCCATGCGGTAGCTTTCTTCGATCACCGAATGTGATTCTCGGGCAAGCAGCAGTGTGTAATATGCGTTCTTTACCTGGTTTACAAGTTCTATTCGGGAGTTGCGCGCTTTTTCCACGCTCTCGAGTATCTGGCTGTCGGAAAGTTTCAACGATTTCCATAACTGTGGGGCTATAAGCGGCATAGATGCTGAGAACCCCATTGAGTATGAATTGTCAAGACCTACCTTTATGCCGTTGCGCATTGTCGATGATGAGGCCGATGAAGATTCTCCTTCCGACCGTGACCCCATGTTCATGTACATGGTCTGTTTGGCAAGTGTGCGGTTATAAGTGGCTCCGAAAGCTATGGAAGGGAGTAATCCGCTCAAGACCTCTTTTTTTGAGTAGTCAAGGCGTTTGATTTCCAAGTCGGCCACTTTGATGGTGGGATTGTCGCTGAGGGCTATCGCTATACAACTGTCAAGCGGCAGGTGCAGTGTGTCGGGACTTTGTGCCGTCACCGATGCCCTCATGCCGGATATACCTGAACAAACAGCAATGGCTGTGGCAATAATGTGTCGATAAAGCATTGGTTTATTATTTCTTACTTACTATGCAAAAAGATTTCGCGAAGATAGCGAAATGCATTCACGCTTCAATGTTTTCCCTTACTAAAAAAGTGTAAAATGCGCTAAAAGGGACAATGTATTGGGCTAAAAGGACAGTTAACAGATAAAAAAGGCAGTGTGTCTGAGATAATGCCTCTTATGACACACCGCCTTGTACGGTCGGAATTTATATGTTTTCTAATCATCTACGGTGAATCCGGCATCACGCAGACCTTGCTTTATAAGTAGTATGTGTTCATGATTGAGAGTCTCCACCTCCATGTGTAACTTGCAGCCTGATATCTGGGTATTGGTGGAGTTGCGCTTGTGTTCTACCGACAGTATATTGGCACCGAGGTTACCCACTACGCTGCACACTTTCGACAGCTGTCCGGGTTTGTCGGACATTGTGAGCGATATGGTGCAGTCGCGTCCGTTCTTGACAAGACCTCGGGTGATCACTCGGTTTAGCGATGTCACGTCGATGTTGCCGCCTGATACTATGCACACCACTTTCTTGCCCTTTATGGGCACCTTGTTGAACATGGCAGCGGCCACAGATACGGCTCCGGCTCCTTCGGCCACGAGTTTTTGCTGTTCGATAAGGGTAAGAATAGCTGCAGCAACCTCGTCGTCCGACACTGTCACAATCTCGTCAACATATTTGCGGCACAATTCGTATGTGTTAATTCCGGGCTCTTTTACTGCTATACCGTCGGCTATGGTTGACACTTCCGAAAGTGTCACGCGTGAACCCTCGGCAAGTGACTGTACCATGGAGGGGGCGCCTTCGGCTTGTACTCCATAGACCTTCACATTGGGCTTGATGGTCTTTATGGCAAATGCCACTCCTGATATTAGGCCGCCGCCGCCCACAGGCACTATCACGGCATCTACATCGGGCATATCCTGTATGATTTCGAGACCTATCGTGCCTTGTCCGGCTATGACGAGCGGATCGTCAAACGGGTGTACCAGCGTGTAGCCTTTTTCCTGCTGTAGTTCCAGTGCTTTGCGGTAGGCGTCGTCATATACGCCCGGCACCAAACACACTTCGGCTCCTAATGCTTTGGTGGCTTCGATCTTTGACAGTGGCGCGCCGGCGGGGAGGCATATTATCGACTTGATGCCGTTGTGTGTGGCTCCCAATGCCACTCCCTGGGCATGGTTGCCTGCCGAACAAGCCACCACTCCGCGCTCTTTCTCCTCGGGAGAGAGTTGCGATATCTTGTAATAGGCTCCGCGGAGCTTGAACGAGCCGGTGTATTGCAGGTTTTCAGGCTTCAGATATACCTGAGCCTCGGGATTGAGTTTGGTTACACCTATGAGTTTGGGGTGGCGGGCCACATTCTGTAGCACTTCTGCCGCCTTATATACTTCCGATATAGTTAGTTCGGCCATGATGATGTTTGGTTTATTATACATCGCAAAATTACAAAATTAATCGAATGTAACGTATCGGATTTTCTTAAAAGTTATGTGTGAACAAAAGCATAGACAAAGAATGTTTATTTAGAAGTTTACGTTAGGCAAAAACCAAATAAAATTGGCTTTGCTTTTGACTTATTCGTATATTTGCAGTCAATTTATACATAATATTATATAACATCATAAAAATATAGTCGTTTTTTATGTCAACCATAACCAGACAGTCGGCACTCGAATATCACAGCGAGGGCAAACCCGGGAAAATAGAAGTGGTACCAACCAAACCTTACGCCACACAGCATGATCTGGCGCTGGCTTATTCGCCCGGCGTGGCCTATCCGTGTGAGGAGATTGAGGAAAATTCCGAAAACGCATATAAATATACCAATAAAGGAAATCTCGTTGCAGTGATATCCAATGGCACCGCCGTGCTCGGCCTTGGTGACATAGGCCCGCTTGCCGGAAAGCCTGTGATGGAGGGCAAAGCTCTGTTATTCAAAATATTTGCCGGTCTTGACTGCTTTGATTTGGAAGTAGATGAAAAAGACCCTGAAAAGTTCATTGCCATAGTGAAATCGCTTGCCCCCACATTCGGCGGCATAAATCTGGAGGATATAAAGGCTCCCGAATGTTTCGAGATAGAGACACGGCTTAAAGAAGAGTGTGACATTCCGGTGATGCACGATGACCAGCACGGCACGGCCATAATCTCGGCTGCAGGTCTGCTTAACGCACTCGAACTCCAGGGCAAACGCATAGAAGACGTGAAGTTGGTGGTCAACGGTGCGGGTGCGGCTGCAGTGTCATGCACGAAACTGTACATGGCTTTGGGCGTACGCAAAGAGAATGTGGTGATGTGTGATAGCAAAGGGGTTATAAGCGTTTCGCGAAGCGGTCTGAACGAACAGAAACTACAGTTTGCCACAGACAGGCCCATAAAAACACTTGCCGAAGCCATGGTAGGCGCAGATGTATTTCTGGGACTGTCGGTAAAAGATGTCGTGACCCCCGAGATGGTGCAGTCAATGGCCGAACGCCCCATAGTGTTCGCTCTTGCCAATCCCGATCCGGAAATCGCCTATGATGCGGCCATGAAGTCGCGTCCTGATCTGATATTTGCCACCGGACGAAGCGATTATCCCAACCAGATCAATAATGTGCTTGGTTTCCCTTACATATTTCGCGGCGCGCTTGATTGCGGCGCCACCGCCATCAATGAGGATATGAAACTCGCCGCCGTAAGGGCTATCGCCGATCTTGCCAAGCAGCCGGTGCCCCCGGTGGTCAATACCGCTTACGATATGACCGACCTTCATTTCGGCCGCGACTACATATTGCCCAAACCTCTCGATCCGCGTCTGCTTACCACTGTCGCTCCGGCCGTGGCACGAGGGGCTATGGAGAGCGGTGTGGCACGTCGTCCGATCGAGGATTGGGAGGAGTATGACGAGCGGCTGCGAAAACTTATGGGCTATGACAACAAGCTAATGCGCCGTATATTCGAACAGGCCAAGTCCAAGCCCAAGCGTGTGGTGTTTGGTGAGGCCAACACAGACAAGATGCTGAAAGCCGCTGTGATAGCCCGGAAGGAATCGCTGCTCATTCCTATATTGCTCGGCAACGAAGAGATGATAGAGAAGCGTGCCGCCCGTCTGGGTCTCGATATATCGGGCATAGAGATAGTCAATCTCCGTCATGACCGCGAGGCGCCGCGCCGCGAGCGGTTTGCACGTCAGCTTATGCTGGAGCATCAGCGTGACGGTGTCACCTATCCCGAGGCGCTTGAAAAAATGTTTGACCGCAATTATTTCGGTATGATGATGGTGCATCTCGGCGAGGCCGATGCCTTTCTCGGGGGCACGTATTCGGCATCGCAGGAGATCGGTCGCATAGCGCGTGAAGTGGTGGGGATACGACCTTCGTATTCACACTTCGCATCAATGCACATTATCAACACCAAGCGCGGAACGTTCTTCCTTACCGATACCCAGGTCAACAAAAAGTGCGATGCCGAGACACTGCTCGACATAGCTCGACTGACACGCAATTCGGTGGAATATTTCGCACATAAACCGGTGATGGCTATGCTGTCATACAGCAATTTCGGTTCGAGCAACGAGCCTGAATGCCGCAATGCCCGTCAGGTGGTGAGCAATATGCACGAAATGTATCCCGATCTGCTTATCGATGGCGAAATGTCAATCAATTACGCCATGAACAAGGAATTGCGCGACACGACTTTCCCTTTCAACAGATTGAAAGGCGAGGAGGTCAATACACTCATATTCCCTAATCTCAGTTCGGCAAGCACGGCTTACCGAATGATGCTCGAAATGGGTGTGGGTGATGCCATAGGTCCCATTCAGATGGGGCTTAACAAACCGATCCATTACATAAGTGTGAATTCCCCCGTGAGAAGTATTCTCAATCTGGCTGCTGTGGCGGTGCTCGACGCTCAGGTGCTTCAGAATTCCGGTACCCTGATTGATAAATAGAACCATATCATAATCATTAAACCTAAAATCACATAATCATGAAATTGCGAATCGGATTACTGACGTTGCTATTGTCGGCTATGGGCTGCTTTGCTTCTACACCGCGTTATATTTTCTATTTCATAGGTGACGGCATGGGCATGGGCGCCGTGTCACTGGCGCAAGTATATAACCGTACGGTGCTCGGCAATGACAAGCCTTTGACCATGATGCAGATGCCTGTGGCCTCTGCGGCATTCACCCACTCGGCATCATCGCCTGTAACCGATTCGGCTGCGGCCGGCACGGCTCTTGCCACCGGTCACAAGACCAACAACCGTATGCTTGGTGTCACACCCGATACTACGGAAGTGGTATCGATAGCCGGCATTCTTCATGACAACGGTTACGGCATAGGGTTGGTGACAACCGTGGCTCCCGACGATGCCACTCCCGGTGCATTCTATGCTCATCAGCCTGACAGAGCCATGTTCTACGAGATAGGACGCGATGCCGCTGCGAGCGGTTATGAATTCATTGCCGGCGCCAATCTGCGCGGACTTAAAGACGACAAGGGCAATGCCACGGATCTGATGAATGTGTTTGAGGAAAATGACGTATCGGTGGTGCGTGGTATCGATGGTCTTGATGATGTAAAGTCCCGGAAGATTTTGCTTCTGAATACCGATACGGTACACAGCAATGATGTGGGCTATGCCATAGATTCCATACCCGGTGTGCTTACTCTGCCTCATATGACACAAGCCTGTCTGAATCACCTTATGGAAAATACCCCTGACCGCTTCTTTATGATGGTTGAAGGAGGAAGCATAGACCATGCCGCCCACCCCAACGACGCAGCCACTGTGGTGATGGAGACCATTAATTTCGACCGTACCCTGAAAATAGCGTATGACTTCTATCTGAGTCACCCCGACGAGACTCTGATAGTAGTGACCGCCGATCACGAGACCGGCGGACTTGCTTTGGCCAACCGTTATTTGCATTACAATATAGAGCCCAGATATCTGCAATATCAGAAGATGTCAAAGGAGCGTTTTATTGAATATGGCAACAGCCTGCTGGCGTCACGTATCGACCTGTCGTGGGACGATATGAAGAGAGCTATGACCGAGTATCTGGGACTTTACTCACAAATACCCGTTGAGGAAAAGTATGATGCCGACCTCCGTGGACTATTTGAGGAGACTGTAAAATGGCGCGGTGTCGATAATAAGAAGTTGGAAGATGCCGGCAAGAAATTTGTCGGCAGTGTGTTCGATCACATAAGTATGATGAGCGGTATAGGCTGGACCACAGGTGATCATTCCGGTGCTGTGGTGCCCGTTTACGCCATAGGTGTGGGTGCCGATAAATTCATACCCCTTCAGGACAATACCGAAATTCCCGAAAAGATACTTGAGATAGCCGGCTATAGACTTAAATAAGTATCCAGAGCTATTATCCAGTGACAAGAATAGGAATATTATCGGACACCCACTCTTGCTGGGACGACAGATATGCCACCCACTTTGCCGGTTGTCAGGAAATCTGGCATGCCGGTGATGTGGGTGACATCACCATTATAGAGCGACTTAAAGATGTGGCACCGGTGGTCAGGGCTGTATCTGGCAACATAGACCACGGCATGGTGCGCCGGCTGTGTCCCGAAGTTATGCAATTTGAAGTGGAGGGGGTGAGGGTATGGCTCACGCATATCGGCGGTTATCCCGGCAGATATGCTCCCGGCCTGGAGAATATATTGCGGCGGGAGAGGATAAGGCTTATGGTATGCGGGCATTCCCATATACTTAAAGTGATGCCCGACCGTAGCCTCGACATGCTTCATGTCAATCCCGGAGCGGCAGGTTATCATGGCTGGCAGAAAGTGCGCACCCTTGTCAAGCTTACGCTTGACGGCGGTACGATAAAGGGACTTGATGTTATAGAATTAGGAAAATATCAATTTTAGATGATTATGAGAAAATTGTTTTATGCAGCCGCGGTGCTGTCGTTGGCGGTAATGATGATGGCATGCAAGACAACTGAGGCCAATTATAAGGCCGCCTATGAGATAGCCAAAAACAAAGCCACCGATACCGG
Source organism: uncultured Muribaculaceae bacterium (assembly GCA_910578805.1). Taxonomy (GTDB): domain Bacteria; phylum Bacteroidota; class Bacteroidia; order Bacteroidales; family Muribaculaceae; genus Paramuribaculum. The sequence continues at coordinate 12,330 of CAJTRS010000029.1, forward strand.
CGATTCGCTTACCACACGTCTGCTGTCATATGCGTCACGCCCTAAGATGATGGTGATATCGGGCGATTCGCTTCCGGTTCTGACGGAGCTGGTGGCTATCACCAAGGACGATGCTCCTGAAGGCATTCATTTGCATAAATACTGTGTGGTATCGGGACGATTCGCGCAAATATTCAATGCCCGTCAGATGCGTAACCGTATGGTCGCATGCGGATATTCCGATGCGTTTCTGGCTCATAACCGCATGAACAATTATTTTGTTGTGGTCTCTGCCACAGATAACCCCTCGGAAGCCCGTGAGGCTCTCGACCGCCTGAAATCCGATACTTCCATAGTGCTCAGGCCGCCGTTTCCTTATGTGCTTCGTCCGGCTCAGTTTGTTAGATAGTATGGAGCCAGGTAAGGCGTTTCCATACGTATTCGAGCGGACCTTGACGGTGGGTTGACAGCCACAGCCGGTTCCATGTCACAAGCACTGTGATTATGGCTATGCCTATGAGCATTGACAGTGTGCCTCCGCAGTAGCGGTAAAGACCCAATCCGAAGTTATAGAAGAGGGTCACTCCTATTATCGACTGGGTGATGTAGTTGGTCAGCGACATACGTCCGAAGTTAACGGAAACTTTTTGCCATCTGAACCCTCTGCCATCTTGACTGCCGAACCAGCACAGTATGAACATAGATACCAGTATAGCCATCATTACGAAATTTATAGGAAGTCCGACGGCTATTCCCCAGTGGCTTATCCATGTGGTGTCGGTAAGCTGCGGCGAGACAAGTTCTCTGAGCAGATATAGCGGGCCGAAAACCACAAGTGCCGCCATGAGAGTGCGCTGCCAGAATCGGACCGATCTGTCGGAACGAACAAAGAGTTCTTTACGTCCGAGCCACATGCCTAAGAGGAACAGCCCCGGAGTCTGGCATATGCGTCCTGCCTCTACCTGCCAGAAGTTACTGTAGAGCTGTCCGGTGGTAATGTTGTTGGCAAGAGTCTGCCACAGATTGCCATGTGCCGCCACTTGTTCGGCAGAGGCTGCGAACTGCGCGAATCGAGAATTGGTGTCGATATATGTCGGATCGAAATGAGAGATAATCATGTGTATCCAGTCGATGGGTTGGAGCAGAAGCACTCCTGCCACTATAAGCACGGTGCGGTTGCTCCATGACGATGCGGGTATGAGAATAAGGCCGCACACGGCATAGAAGAGCAGTATGTCACCGTTGTAAAACAAGGCATGCAACTGGGCAAATCCGGCCAGCAGCAACAACCGCCATGCAAATCGCAACCGGAAATCATGTCCGAGTCTTCGGGCATTGCGCATCTGTATGTAGAAGCTGAAACCAAACAGTAGCGAGAATGTGGCATATGCTTTGCCGGCAAGGAAGAACCATACGGTGTCGGTTATGTAACTGTCAAGTGTGTCGAGCCAGTGCGGTTGCCATTCGGGAGTGTGGAAGAGATTGTAATGTTCCATGCTGTGGAGCAACACTATGGCCATGAGGGCGAATCCGCGCAAGGCATCTACAACTTCCAGACGGTCATTTTTCAGAGTGGGGGATATGGTCATGATCGGTATTAAATATTTAAGGATTTTATTTCTTAATGTAGTCGGCTACGGCATCGGCACACCGCTCTCCGTCCATTGCGGCCGATGCAATGCCTCCGGCATATCCCGCTCCTTCACCGCATGGATACAGGCCGGTTACCGATATGTGGGTCATGGCTGTATCGTCGCGGGGTATTCTGACCGGTGAGGAGGTTCGCGTCTCATTGCCTATGAGCACAGCCTCTGGGGTGAGAAAACCGCGGTTTTTCTTTCCGAATTCCACAAATCCCCGCTGCAAGCGGCTGGCTATAGGTTTCGGTAAAAGCTTGTCTATGCGGGCTGAGTGTATGCCCGGAGCATATGATGTGGGAGGGAGGTCCTTCGATGGCCGCGATTCCACAAAGTCGCTCATTCGTTGTGCCGGAGCGTTCTGAGTGTGTCCCGCCTCATCGAAGAAATCATGTTCGATTTTCTGTTGGAAGTGCATCACGCGGAGTGGGTCGTCACCTTCTATGTCATCGGGGAGGACTTCGACCACCATGCCTGAATTGGCCCAACGTGATCCTCGTGCAGAAGCGGACATGCCGTTGACCACCATTTCACCCGGTGCGCTTGCGGCAGGTATTATGACACCTCCCGGGCACATGCAGAATGAATATACTCCGCGGCCGTCGATACGTGTCAACATGGTATATTCGGCCGGAGGCAGGTATTTGCCCCGACCTTTGGGATTGTGGTAGCGTATCCGGTCAATGAGTTGTTGCGGGTGCTCGAGGCGCACGCCCACGGCTATGCCTTTTGGCTCCAAATGTATGCCGTGCTTTACAAGCATATCGTAGATGTCTTTGGCTGAATGTCCCGTGGCCAATATCACCGGACCGGAATATTTTTTGCCATCGGCAGTTACAGCACCTGTCACCTCGTTGTTATCTACGGTAAGGTCGGTGACTCGACTTCCGAAATGTACCTCTCCTCCACAACGGATTATGGTCATTCGCATCGCTTTTATCACTTCGGGCAGACGGTCGGAACCTATGTGGGGGTGTGCTTCGATAAGAATATTATCCTGAGCTCCATGCTGATGCAGCACTGTGAGTATTTTATCGACAGAGCCTCGCTTCTTGCTGCGTGTAAAAAGTTTTCCGTCGGAATATGCTCCGGCTCCCCCTTCGCCGAAGCAGTAGTTGGAATCGGGGTCCACCACTCCTTCGCGGGCTATGCGCGCCATGTCTTTACGGCGGCTGTCCACATCTTTGCCACGTTCGAGTATCACTGGTTTTATGCCGCGTTCGATAAGGCGAAGTGCAGCGAAGAGTCCGGCGGGGCCGGCTCCCACCACGATGCATTGCGGAGCATCATCGTCAATGGTTTGGTATTCTATTGGTGTGAATACCGGATTGTCGGTCGGAAGCTCATCGATATATATTCTTACCGTAAGGTTTACCATCACATTACGTTGCCGGGCATCGATTGAGCGTTTGAGTACTTTGACTTCGAGTATGCGGGATTGGTCAGTGTCTGTTATTTGCGATATGTGGGATTTCAGGCGGTCGGCTGTGTATGCGGTGGCGGGGTCAAGACGCAACTGAAGGTCGGTGATCATTATGTCTGCGGTTAAAAATAATCAATGTCGTAATGGAAAAGAAAAATGCGATTAGGTCGGAGGCCGACATGCTGGCCCACACTCCGTCGATGCCCCAGTGACGGGGTAATATTATAAGAAACGGTATAAGGAATATCAGCTGACGGGTAAGAGACAGGAATATGGATATCTTGGGCTTGCCGACTGACTGAAAATAGTTTTGTATGACGATCTGGCAGCCAACGAGCGGATATACAATAAAAAATATGTGGAAACCGCGGTTGGCGATCTCTATGAGTGTGGAGTCAACCGTGAACAATCTGCTCACGGTGTCGGGCATAAGTTCTGTCACCAACCAGCCTGCGGTGGTGATTCCCACTCCGAGCCATATGCCAGTCATGAGTGTGCGTCTCACTCTCTGATGGTTGCCGGCTCCGTAGTTGAAACCCAATATGGGTTGCATGCCCTGTGTCACGCCGAATACGATCATTACGAAAAACATAGTGGTGCGGTTAAGGATTCCGTAAGCACCCACGGCTAAATTGCCTATGGATTCGCCATAGTCGAGAAGTGCCTTGTTGATGAATACCACTACCACGCATGCGCATACATTCATCAGGAATGGCGACAGACCTATGGCATAGATGCGTTTCATGATCGCACCGTTTATCCATCGGTTGCCTCTGCTGAAATGTATGAAACTATTTTTGGACAGGAAGTGTGACACCACCCACACACATGCTACCGATTGACCTATCACAGTGGCCAAGGCCGCACCTTTAATGCCCATGTCGAGTACGAATATGAATATTGGTGCAAGTATGATATTTGCACCTACAGATAGAAGTGCCGATATCATGGCTCGGGCAGGGTAGCCTGTGGCGCGCATTATATTGTTGAGTCCGATAAACACGTAGGATATGGGGGTGCCGAGCAGAATGACCTGCATGAATTCGCGTGCATAAGGAAGCGTCTCCGCGGTTGCACCGAAGAAAAGCAGTATCCGGTCAAGGAACAGCAGGGTGAGTCCGCCGAAAAACAGTGAGTGTATCACACACATTATTAGTACATTGTTGAGTACATCGGTGGCTCGGGATATGTTCCGTTGTCCTAAAAATATGGAGGATATAGTGGCACCGCCTACGGCTACGAGCGTGCAGAATGCTATGAGCAGGTTCATCAGCGGGAATGTGATGGCAAGCCCTGCTATAGCCATCGGTCCCACTCCGCGGCCTATGAATATGCTGTCAATTATATTGTAGAGCGATGTGGCCACGCTTGCTATTATTGCCGGTACGGAATACTGTATCAGCAACCGAGATATGGAACGGCTGCCAAGCTCCATGGGGGAAGTGGCTACGGATTGACTCATGTAATGTGTTTGTTGTACAAAATTAACGATTTCTGATATAAATAATATCTCATTCATGTATTAATTTTGTGAAAAATATAGGACATGAAACAATACGGAGCATTATTTGATCTTGACGGGGTGCTGATTGACAGCGAAACCGCCTATACGGAATTCTGGAGTGGAATAGACCGGATTTATCCTACCGGGATAGATGATTATGCCATATACATAAAAGGGACCACTCTTACTGAAATAATGAAGCATTACTCCGATGAGGAGGTGAAAGCCGATATATTGCGTCGTATAGATGAGTTCCAGCATTCGATGGCGTTTACATTGTTTGCCGGAGTGGAGCGTTTTCTATCGGGGCTTAAGGAGCGAGGCATTCCGTCAGCCATAGTTACAAGCAGCGATGAACGCAAAATGGAGCGGCTGTTCAGGCAACACCCGTCGTTTCGCAATTATTTCGATGTGGTTATAGACGCCTCGCAGGTTACCAGATCCAAGCCTGATCCGCAGGGATATCTGCTGGCGGCCGAAGCTATAGGCCGTGATCCTCACGATTGTTTCGTGTTTGAGGACTCATTGCAGGGTATCAAGGCCGGCAATGCGGCCGGTGCCACAGTGATAGCGCTTGCCACAACTTATCCCGAAGAGGCGCTTAAAGGAAAAGCCGCCCGTATAATAGGCGGCTTTGAGGGGTTCACTATAGACGATATGCTGTCGTTAAAGTGTTGACATTTGTTAATGTCAGCAGGCTTTGAAGCTCATGTCGAGTCCTTTGACGGAGTGGGTGAGCGCACCCACCGATATGAAATCCACTCCGCATTCTCCATAGGAGCGCAGGGTCTCAAGTGTTATACCGCCTGACGATTCCACTTCTGCGGCTCCGTTTATTTGCTTTACAGCCTCACGGGTGCGTTCGGGGGTGAAGTTGTCGAGCATTATGCGGTCAACGCCGGCTTCGAGAGCCTGTCTGATCTCATCGGTGTTTCGTACTTCCAGTTCTATCTTCAGGTCGCGTCCTGTCTCCTTGCAATATTTTTTTGCGGCAGCGACTGCCTGAGGAATACCGCCGGCGAAGTCCACGTGGTTGTCTTTTATGAGTATCATGTCAAAAAGGCCTATGCGGTGATTGCAGCCACCTCCTATTTTCACGGCTTCTTTCTCTAACATGCGCATGCCCGGAGTGGTCTTGCGGGTATCGAGTACCTTTGTCTTGAGTCCTTCAAGTTCTTTCTGGTAGCGGGCAGTGGTGGTGGCTATGCCGCTCATGCGCTGCATAATGTTGAGCATTACGCGTTCGGTCTGCAGCAGCGAGCGCACGGGTCCCTCTACCACGAAAGCGATGTCACCTGGTTTTACGTGGGCGCCGTCGTTGATATATACGGTCATCTTTAGCTGAGGATCGAATTTCTGGAAAACCTTGCGGGCTATTTCCACTCCGGCCAATATTCCCTCCTCTTTTACAAGAAGGTGCTGTCGTCCGGTCTCGTCGGCGGGTATGGTGGATAATGTGGTGTGGTCACCATCGCCCACATCTTCGGCAAATGCCAGTGTCAGCAGGTCGTCAATAAGCTCATCTTTCGATTTCATAATTTTGATGCGATTTTGATTATCTTTGTACAAAAGTAATAATTTGAGTCTAACGCAGCAAGAATACAGGATATGAAAATCGTAATGCTCACCATAGGGAAGACCCGGTCGGATATTATGGCCGAGGGGATCGGAATGTATATAGACAGAATCAATCATTATATGCCTGTGGAGATACGCGAACTTCCGGACGTAAAGACCACCAAGGCTCTGACGGAAGCGCGTCAAAAGGAGCTTGAAGGGCAGATGATTATTGATTTTCTTATGCCTGGCGATGCCATGATATTGCTCGACGAACGCGGCCGCGAACTGACTTCGAGGGAATTCTCGACATTCATTTCCAAGCGTATGGCATCGGGGTTGAAGCGCCTTGTGATGGTGATCGGTGGACCATATGGATTTTCTCCTGCTGTGTATGAACGGGCCGACGGCAAGGTGTCGTTGTCACGAATGACTTTTCCGCATGAGATGGCACGACTTATCCTTTCCGAACAGATATACCGGGCCATGACCATATTGCGTGGAGAGCCGTATCATCACGATTGACGGCTGCTTTTAATCCTCTCCGGCAAACAGTTCCACCAGTATGCTGTCCGATATGAGCCAATGGTGCGGAGCTATTGACAGACTGCCGTTGTCAAGCAGCATAGACCCTGATTCAATGTAGGGTAACGCCGATTTCAAAAGCAGGTTTTTGCGCGTGGGTCCGAACCGTTGCTCCATGTCGGTAAGGTCAATACCCTCTTTGGTGCGCAGTCTTACAAGAAGATATTCGTTGAATGTTTCGTGAGGGGCAGTGTGTTCTGTTATAAAAGAGTGTTCGGGTGTTGACAGATAAACTTTAAGGTCAGCGGGATTGTAGCGCCTTATATTTCCGTCGAAACTGTGGGCGCCTGCTCCTAAACCGAGATAAGGCGTGAAGTTCCAGTAGGAGGAGTTGTGCTGTGACCGGTAACCTTCCAATGCAAAATTGGATATTTCGTAATGTTGGTAACTCTCATTGTCGAGCCGGTGGCAAAGATGATTGTACATGGCTTCCGACAATTCCTGCGGCGTTTCCTTGATCTTACCGGCCAGAAACATTGCATAGAGCCGGGTGCCGGGTTCTAACATGAGTGAATAGGCCGAGATATGTTGCGGGTGCATGGCTATGATGCGGTCGAGTGTGTATGACCAGCTGCGTAGTGTCTGTTCAGGAAGTCCGAATATCAGATCGAGCGACAGGTTTACGATGCCGGCATTCTTCAGATGCTCTACGGCTTCAATAGCCCTGGTGGCCGTGTGCCTGCGTGATATGGCGGCCAGTTCATTGTCACACAGGCTCTGTATGCCCATACTTACTCTGTTTATCGGACTGTCCGACAGGAATCTTGCGAAATCGCGGTCAATATGTTCGGGATTGACCTCTATGGTAAACTCCTGTGGCGACAGATCGGAAAGCATCGCAAACAGACGCTCGAGACGATGCCTCCCGAGCATCGAAGGTGTCCCGCCACCGAGGTATATGGTCTCTATCCGAGAGGTTATTTCATGCCGCCGCGCACGGTATTCGCGCATGAGTGCCTCCATATACTCGTCGGCATGTGTGGTGTGTGGGAGCGAGTAGAAGTCGCAGTATGCGCATTTGCTTTCGCAGAATGGTATGTGGATATATAGTCCTGCCATTTCGTAGATTATGATTCCGAGGTGTCCTCCTCGTTACAGATTGACTTGAACTTGCAGAAAGTACAGGCCTTTGCGCTGCCGCTTTGTGTGAACGGTGTTTCAGGATCGAATATCTCGGCTATCTTGTCTCTGAACAGAGACATGAACTCATCTTCAAAGTCGTGATAGTCATTTATCGGCTGCCGGTTGACTTTAAGCGGTTCTATCCCTTTGGGAGCGATGGACCGTAATCTGTACACCAACGGTTTTATCGGCTCATCGTCGCCGCTGAAATTGTGATAAACCTGACAATACAGCAGAAGCTGTAGTATGGCTTTTGCTCTATTGTCATATCCGGTTCGGAACAGATGCTCCATTGAGGGTGAGGTGATATGGTCTCCACCGGTCTTATAGTCGATGAATCTCATGCTGCCTCCGGCTATGTCTATGCGGTCAACTATCTGCCTGATGTTTATGTTCAGTTCGGGTGTGATGCTTAGTTGTGCGGACATTTCGGTCTCGCTGCCCACATATATGATGGGGCACTCTCTGATGTCGGCGCGTATCACGGCAAGCATCGATTCTTTAAGCACTTTGCCGAGCACAAGGCTTTCACCCACAAGGGGTTCATGGCATCTGTCATCTGGAAGCCGGTGGTAATGACGGTTTATCGCTTCCACAATGAGTTTCTCCACTGTGGTATTGTTTTTTCGGACAAATGGCTCGAGCATGGAGGCCGTAATTTCAGGCCGTGCTTCGGGGTCGCCATGTTTGAACGAGTCGTAAAACCGTTGGGCCACATCGTGGAATATGGTGCCGTAGGTGCTGGCGTCCATATAGTCGGTGATGTCATCGGGCACATTGTACCGCTCCACGTGTTGCAGATAGAAACACAACGGGCAGTTTATGTATGTATTGATGCTGCTTGCCGAAAGATTGCGTCCGCCGGTTCGCGTAAATTCCTCCAGCAGGCTCATTATGCGTGAGTCTTTTTTCACGCTCACATTTTTGTTCTGGAATATGCGCTGCGGATATAGCATGTTGCGGTGCACCACGTCACGGTTGCCGAACATGTAGAGCATCTGTGCCGGATATCTGGATATTCCGCTGTTTCTGCTTCCTCCCACACGGCGGGAGTCGTAGATGAGAGTGGCGTTTTGTGCCCGCGACATAAGGCGGTAGAAATAGTAGGCAAATATGCTCTCCTGATAGTCAATGGTGGCCATGCCGTAATCCTTGCGCAGTGCATCGGGTATGAATGACCGGGTGTAGTGTTTACGTGGAAACACGCGTTCATTCATGGATAGCATTATCACATTGTCGAAATCAAGGGCGCGTGTCTCGAGCACACCCATTATCTGAAGTCCTTTGAGCGGTTCGCCCGAGAAGTTTACCGAATCGGAGTTTACGGCTCTCTCGATGAGTCTGAAAAAAGAATTGCCGTTCATGTTGACTCCGAATTCAACGGCCGCATCATATAGCTTGTCCACGGCCTGCATGTATGCTTCTATGAAGCACCGCTGCATCTTGTCCGATTCCTTTATGCCGTCAAGCATAAAACGGCACAGCGCTCTGATATATTCCGCTACGCAGCCTATATCCTCGATGTCGCTTATCGGTGCGAACACCGGTGTCAGTTCCGGTGCCGTCTCCACAATCAGGCTTGCCGGAATATTGAACATGCGCTGCCGGAGTATGATGTCGGTCAGGCGGCTGACGTTTTCGGGTGCCGCGTTTTTTATTCCGGGAGTGGTCAGAAGAGACTCCACGTCCTCGTAAAAGTATGATATCTCTCCGTCGGCCGACCGTCGGTGGCTGCGTAGCTGCAGGCTTGTGATGGTGTTTATGACCGATGCCACAGGTGTGTATCTAATAGGGAACCCCATGGTCACGTTTATGGCTTTTATGCCTTCGGGCACTGAATGGATCATGGGAATGAAGAGGGATTCGTCGGGCAGCACCACAGCCGTATTTATGGCATTTGAGGCATCGTGTATGCTTCCGTTCTCGAGCCATTCGGATATCTGGCGACCGGCTACTTTAGTTTGGCCTATCTGTGAGGCCACTGCCAGAATCTCGGTGTGGGGGATATGATCGCACGATGCATCGCCAAGGGGGTACAACGACGGATAGTCACGCATGTTGCGGCTTATGAAGCGTCCCGGACGGTTGTGTGGCATTTTGGCCATAGGAGAGTCGAAGTCCCAATAGAAGTCGGCGCGCCGACGCATCTGCAACCGTGAGAATATCTTATGTTCGGCAGTGGTCAGTACATTGAACCCTACGAATATGCACCGGTCGTAAGGTATATCGGCATCTTTGTCGGAGGCAAGCGATTCGGCTGCATGGCGGTAGAGCATACCCTGGGTGGCTAGACCTTTTTCACGCAACCGCTCCGTATAGGATTCATAGAGTGGCAAAAGTACTTGCCACAGTTTCACAAACTTGCTTTTTGCGGCCGGGCGGTCGGCATATTCGATATGGTTCCACAGGTGTTCGGGATCATTAAGCGGTAGCTGAATGCCCCAAAATCGTTTTATGACGCTGATCTGTTTTTCAGTCAGGTAGTTCGACGATATTTCCCGGAGTCTCTTTATGTTGATGAATATTGATTTGGGATCGACAAGGTATCGGTCAACATCGTTGAAATCGTTGATAAGCATATCGCCCCAGAATACAAACCGGTTGAAATCAACCTCCACATCGGGTTGCTTGCGATATTCGTCGTAGAGAGTGAAGAGCTGCTCATAGCGGTTGGCCTCTGTCAGCGGGGAAAGGTCGGAGACGAATTCACTGATGGTGGTTATGGCCGGCATCATGGTTCCGCGGGTGACGCATTTTTCAAGGTAATGCCTGAAAAATGCGGCGCTGCGCTTGTTGGGGAACACGAAGCAGTACCTGTAAAGATTGTCGGACTCACGGGTGGCATACGCATGTGCCACCTGACTGAGAAACGGTGTCATTTCAGAAGCATTATTACTTTTACCGCCACATCGAGGTTGATTATCTTGCCGTTGCCATTGGCTGCTATGTCATTGCGGGCATTGTTGAATGTAAGCATAAGCCGTTCCACATTGTTTTCATTGATGTAAGGGGAGAACTTTGAGCTGAATGCCGATTCCGATGCGTTGAGATAGGATATCTGCGGAACATTGAAGTTAAGGACGAAGTTTTCCCTTATGAGCCGCATGGTGTAGTCATAGAAACGTGTCTGATGTTCGCGGCCGAGGTCGGCAAGCGAGTTGGCCCAGAACCGCAGGTCCTTTATTTTGCGTTGATATGCAAGCCTCATAAGCTGTATGAACAATTCGAGATATTTTTCAGATTCTCCCGAAAATTCATAATGGTTTTCGGCGGCGAGCATGGAGCCTTCGGCTATATGGGCTATAGCCATTGCGTCGTCGGCGTTAAGGTCATGTTCGCGCATCAGGTTTTCGGCTATTATATCGTCGGGCAGACGTTTTAGCTCTATCCGTTGCACGCGTGAGTATATGGTGGGAAGTATGCCCTTGGAGTTATTGCTTACCATTATGAACAGGGTGTTCTCAAACGGCTCTTCTATGAGTTTCAGCAGTTTGTTGGCTGCTTCCTCGTTCATGCGCTCCGGTAGCCACCATATCACTATCTTATATTTGGATATATGGGAGGTGAACGCTAATTTGTGCAGCAGCGCGGCACTTTCTGTCACGTATGTGACCGGCTGTGAATTCTTTTTAGGGAAAGTGGCAGCCCAGGCATTTAGATCCATGTATATGCGACCTTTGAAATATTCGGTCCATTGTTTGGCGAAATCATCTGACGTGGGAGGTGTGTTCATACCTTCGAGTTTCACCACGGGATATACATAGCTGACATCTATATGGTTGAGCGACTGGTGCAAACGGCAAGACCGGCATTCGCCGCAGGCATCGCCGTCGGGATCGGGATTCGAGCAGTGGATATATTGTGCAAAAGCCCTGGCAAGAGCGAACTTGCCTATTCCTTCAGGCCCTTCGAGCAGTATGGCGTGTGGAATCTGTCCGGTAGCCACCATCTGCCTCATGCGGCGTTTGGCATTGTCGTGTGATGGTATGTCGCTGAATTTCATATCAGGGAATCGGTCGTGTCTCGTTTTGGGGATTAAAGGACATTGTGGAGTATTTTTTCCACACTTGCCGTGGCGTTAAGGGAGTATATGTGTATTGATTTCACATCATGGTCATACAGGTCGGCCATCTGTGCCGAGCACCATTCCACTCCCACTGCCTTAGCCTCGTCATCGTTTCTGCATTCCATGAGCCGGCGTGCGAGAGCGGTGGGCAGGTCCACATGGAATACCTTCGGCAACACGGTCATCTGCGACAGCGACACTATCGGTTTCACTCCGGGTATTATAGGAACATTAATGCCGGCCTTACGGCATCGGTCAACAAAGTCATAGAACTTGCCGTTGTCAAAGAACAGTTGCGTCACTATATACGATGCCCCGTTATCCACTTTGTGTTTTAACCATGATATGTCTATGTCCATGTTCGGGGCTTCATCATGCTTTTCAGGATAGCCGGCCACGCCGTAGGAAAACCGGGAACTGTTGGCTATGTCCATTGATGTACCGTCGATGAAAAGTCCGCGGTTGAAGTCGTTGATCTGCAACTGGAGTTCCGAGGCATGGGCGTGTCCTCCCTCGTTGGGCATGAAGCGCGAATCGTGCTTGGCTTTGTCTCCTCGCAGTACGAGCAGATTGTCTATGCCGAGAAAATTCAGGTCTATAAGGGCATATTCTGTCTCGATTTTGGAGTATCCGCTACATATTATATGTGGCACTGCGGGTATGTTGTATCGCTGCTGCAAGGCTGCCGCTACGGCTACTGTGCCCGGACGGGAACGTTCACTCACACGCTGGTACATGCCGTCGGGAGTGGATTTGAACACTAATTCGCTGCGGTGTGTGGTGATGTTGATATATGATGGGCCGTAAGGGATCAGGCGGTCTATCTGGCTGAAAAGACGGTTAATGCCTCGTCCTTTAAGAGGTGGTAGCACTTCAATGGAAAACCCCTTGCCTTGATGTGACTGTATTATCTCGGGTATGTTCATGATTCCGAAAGTAATTTTGATAATGTACAAATATACGGAATATTTTTCAGTTATATTATCCTGTATATAATAATGAAGA
>CAJTRS010000030.1 GCA_910578805.1 uncultured Muribaculaceae bacterium
GGTGCTCCGCGGATTGCGGGTGTTCACCTTCTGCTCTATGGCTATTGCCGGCGGAAGTCCCTTTATGTATTCACACTCCGGTTTGGGCATCTTGCCTAAGAATTGCCGGGCATAAGAACTCAGGCTCTCCACATAACGGCGCTGTCCTTCGGCATACAGGGTGTCGAAAGCGAGCGACGATTTTCCGGAGCCTGACAGTCCGGTGATAACAACAAGATTATTGCGAGGTATTGTCAGGTCAATGTCTTTGAGATTATTGACTCTGGCTCCTTTTATTACTATGTTCTGGTTACGTTCTGACATGACTTGCAAATTTAGTGATTTTACTCCGAATAACCCTACGCCTCATCTGAGTAGGTAACGCTAATTAGTGATTTTTTTGTAGCATTCATTCTAAGGTTATGATATGTGAAAAATAATTGCCATTTTTGCATTATGAAGACTATGGAGTGTCGCGGCAGCGGCGATTCGTTTTGTTTCAGTGCCGGATTTTTCCTGTTGGCCGCCACGGTGCTTACATTTGCCGTAGGGGCTGTAGCATTGTTGCTTGGCGGCAGTGTGGAGTGGTATGTGTTTCCGCTCGCGACGGTGCTTGCCGCGACGGTGACATGGCTCCTTTATCCGGGACCGGAATCGGTCAAAGCCGTATCGGTGGCTTCTGTGGTCATAGCCGCAGCGATACCGCTGTGTGCGTTGTTGGAAGATGCCTCATTTGACGGCAATGCGTATCACCAGAAGGCCGTGGCTCTGATGCTTGGCGGCTGGAATCCGTATTACACGCCGCTTCCGACGCCGTTGTATGATCCGTTTGTTGCCCATTACGCCATTGGCATGGAGATCATTTCGGCAGCCATCTCAGCATCGGTGGGATATATCGAAGCGGGAAAGACGGTCAACTTCATGATTATTATGTCGGTGGCTCTGCTCGGTTATGACTTTATGTCATCGAGGTTCGGATTTACCCGTCGCCGTCGTCTGTGGATAACGGTTATGGCTGTGGGCAATCCGGTGTGCATGAGCCAGCTGCTTACCTATTACAACGATTTTCCGAAATATTGCCTGCTTCTTGTCACGGTCATGGCGGCAGTGACCATCGCTTCACCGCGTTCACGCAAGGAGATGTATGTGTGGACGGGTGTGCTTTCTGCGGCCATAATTATGTCGGCTGCGGTGAAGTTCAATGCGTTTTTCGAGCAGGGGATAGCCGTGGGAGCCTTTTGCATATGGCTTGCCGTGCGCCGCCGTTGGCATACATTACGATCGGTTATCGCAGTGTCGGCCGTGGCCGCGGCGGGGTCGTTTGCAGTGTTGTGCTATCACCCGTATGTAACTAACTGGATATATACGGGCAATCCGGTGTATCCGCTTATGGGAAGAGGCGCTATAGATATAATGACATATAATACGCCCTATGCGGTTGACGGCATGGATCGATTCTCGGCATTTGTCAGATCGCTGTGCGAGATTAAAATTCCTTACTATGCCGAGCCTTTGGGCGGTTTCGGTCCGCTTATGGCGGTTATGCTGCTGTTGTCGGCGGTTATAGGCGTGGCTTTGCGCCGTAGTAATATCTCGGCTTATTACTATATCGGGGCATGGGTGGCGGCAAGCTGCTTCATATTTCCGCAGTCATGGTGGGCAAGGTACGTCAGTCAGTTGTGGCTCATACCGGTATTGGCCGTATTATCGGCGGCTTCGGAAAGCCGTGTGAGGTGGATCAATCACTTGCAGACCGCCGTTATGGCATGCGGAGTGGTCACGGCTTTGGCTACCGCTATGATGGCCGTCAGGATATCCTATCCCATGACGGTGAAGCGCCAGTTGCTTTACGGTCTGACACGTGACACCGGAGCATCGATATGGAACGCTTCCATAGAGTCCATGCGTCATTTCACCGAACGTGGAATTCCGGTTATGGAAATTCCGGTTGAATGCCTTGATTCCTGTGCCATAATGTTTTTCGGTGACGATTCACGGTGGAGTTATCCGGTGGTGAATCTTGACTCGGCAAGATATGAAAGATTCCGGCTTCATGGCGGCCGGTTTGGTCTGAATCCCGAGCGTCACCGTTATTTTGTGATAACTGACAATACTGAAAAATGAAACCTATATTAATGCTCTTGCGTCCATGGCAGTGGGTTAAAAACCTGTTTGTGTTTCTTCCGGCTTTTTTCGGCGGGAAATTATGGATAGCCAACGGCGGTGTGTGGTTGGAGGCCGCAGTGGTGTTTGTTTCGTTCTGCATGTCCGCGAGTGCTGTTTACTGCCTGAATGATATAGTTGACCGCCGGAGTGATGCCGCTCACCCCCACAGGCGCGACAGGCCTGTGGCTTCGGGACGTGTGTCGGTGGGTACCGCGGCTGTGACCGGTGTGCTCATGGCCACAGCCGCCGTCGCCGCGGCATGGTACGGATTGCCGGTAAACGGCGGCGTAGTTGCTGCTGTGGTTGCCGGTTATTTGATACTCAATGTTTTGTATTGTCTGTGGCTGAAGCATATGGCTGTAATCGACGTGATAACGATTGCTGCCGGATATGTGCTCCGTATAGTGGCCGGCGGATTGGCCTGTGCCGTTCATCTGTCGCCGTGGATAGTTATAATGGTGTTTCTTGTTACATTGCTCGTGGCTATGGGCAAGCGCCGGAGTGATGTGGTGTTGAGGAATGGCGGCGGATACGAAGGTCGCGAGAGTACCCGTGGCTACACGCTTCCGTTTATCAACAGTGCTCTGGCTGTGGTGGCTTCGGCCACAATGGTCAGTTATATACTCTACACGGTAAGTCCGGAAGTGATGGATCGTCTGGATTCGGAATATATTTATGTTACAGCTGTTTTTGTGCTTGCCGGACTACTCCGTTACTTGCAATTAGTGATATCTTACGGATTAGGAGACAATCCGGTCAGACTTATAGCTGCCGACCGCCGGTTGCAGATTTGTGTATGCGCGTGGATAGTCTCCTTTGCGTTTATTATTTACTCCTGAGACATATGTGCAGTAGCAGAGGCCGCGGACAGGTAGTGATATTTGATTTCGACGGGACGATAGTGTCGGGTGACAGTTTCGGAATGTTTGCGCTGCATGCACGTGGCCTGATGAGGTACTGGGCGGCTCTGTTGCGCAATTTCGGGCGGCTTGCGGCGTGGAAGCTGGGACTGGCCGATCCGTCGTCGGTTAAAGAGCATCTGTTTTCCTCGCTTTATGCCGGTATGGCTGTGGGCGAACTGGAGGAATACGGCCGTAGTTTCAGCACGGTTGTCGAAAGGAATCTGTGCGGGCGGATAGATGCTATGTTACGCTCACATATTGCTGCGGGTGACAAGGTGTATATCGTATCGGCAAGCCCCGGGCTGTGGATACGTCCGTGGGCCGCTACCCGCGGAGGGGTTACGGTGGTGGCCACCGAAGCCGGTGTCTCCGCTGAAGGAATCATTACCGGACGGTTCGCTACGGCCAACTGCCGCGGATACGAAAAGCTCAGGCGCATTATGTCGGCATGCCCGGACCTGCGTGAGCATAGGGTAAAGGTGGTGACTGATAATGCTTCAGATGCACCGCTTATGGATATAGCCGATGAGGTTGTATTTGTGGGCAAGTAAGGACGGTGTGAGGAGTAACGGATTTACCAGCCTCCTCCGAGTGATTTGTAGAGTTGCACCATGCATAGTCGCTTGTTGCGCAAGGCATTGCTCAGTCCGATCTGGGCGTCGAAGTAATTACGCTGGGCATCAAGCACATCGATGTAACCGACCACGCCGTTGATGTATTGCAGCTGGGCAAGTTCCATGGTGGCTTTGGAGGAGTTCTCGAGTTTTTTCCATGCGAGGTATATGTCCTGTACCTTGTTGAAAGTCACCAGGGCGTTGCGCACATCGGTAAATGCTCCGAGCACCACATTCTCGTAACGGTAACATGCCTGTTCGTAGGCGGCCTGCTTGGCGCGGTACTGAGCCTGCCGGCGTCCCATGTCGAATACCGGGCCTAACAGTCCGGCACTCAGAAAGTGCATCGGCGATTTAAGAAAGTTCTTGAATTCATCACTTTCCAGACCGCCTTGCGCCGTGAGTGTCAGACGCGGAAACCGGTTGGTGTAGGCCATGCCCATTTCGGCATTGGCGGCTATGAGCTGCTGTTCGGCCTGTCTGATATCAGGGCGCCGTTGGAGCATGGTGGATGGCAGGCCCACAGGTACGCCGGACGGTAGCTCCACATCGTCGGTAAAAGCGGCACGCTGTATGGCATTGGGATATTCGCCGGTGAGCAGCGATATCTCATTTTCCTTAAGCGATATGTTGCGCTGGATACTCGGCAGATAGGTGGCCGTGCGTGCAAGTTCGGTCTGGGCCTGCAGATAAGAGGTCTCGGCTGTGAGTCCTCCCTCATAGCGCAGACGGGCTATGCGCACGGCTTCGCGTCGTGCCTGTAGGGTGCGGGTCACGATAGAATATTCATGATCGAGAGCCACCAATTCGAAATAAGCCTGCGCTACCTGGGCTATGAGGCTGATCTGCAACGCACGGTGGGCTTCTATGCCTCCTCGTAGCTGGGCTATGCTGCGCTCCTTGTTCCATCGCAGGTTGCCCCATAGGTCTATTTCCCAGCTTACCGATAGCTTGAGTCCTATCTCGGGGTCGTTCTTGTAATTGTCTCCTCCGTAATCGAGGCCTTCATTCTGCATATATGCGTTGCCACCTATGGAGGGCAGCAAGTCGGCTACCGATATGCGTTTCATTGCCGCGAGTTCCTTTATGCGTGCTTCCGAGATTAGCAGGTCCTTGTTGTGGACCAGGGTCTTGCGGATAAGATTCTGGAGCAGGGTGTCGGAGTATATTTCCCACCATTTCAGTCCGGATATGTTGAATGAGTCGGTATCGGCATTGCCGGCAAATGACTGTGGCATGTCTATCGACGGTTTAACATACTTGTGCCCTAATTTGCATGAACCGAGGGTCAGTGAAATGATGGCGGCTGTGATTATGATTATGCGTTTCATTTCTGACGGGATTTACGGGTGAATACTTTGGTGTGTCTTAGTTGCCGTGTGCCGTTCATGATAAGTACGTAGAAGAACGGTACGAACACAATGCCGGCCGTCACGGCAAGAAGCATTCCGAAGAACACACCCGTGCCTATGGACTGGCGGCTTGCCGCACCTGCTCCCGAAGCCATCACCATGGGCAGCATGCCGAGAATGAAAGCCAGTGAAGTCATAAGAATCGGACGGAACCTCAGCTGTGAGGCGCGGAGTGCCGCGCGGAGTGCCGATATGCCGCGTGCCGATTCCTCTTTGGCGAACTCTACGATCAATATGCCGTTTTTGGCGGCCATGCCTATGAGCATCACAATACCGACCTGGAAGTAAACATCATTTTTCAGTCCGCATGCCCACTGGCCTATGTAAGCTCCGAAAGCGGCTACCGGAAGCGAGAGCAGCACGGCCAACGGAACTGTCCAGCTTTCATAGAGCGCGGCAAGGAACAGAAACACGAACACTGTGGCCAACAGCATGACTATGCCGGTCTGTCCTTCGGCTTTCTTTTCCTGGTAGGAGAGGCCGCTCCATTCCACGGCTATGTTGTCGGGCAGATGCTTGCGGGCTATCTCCTCCATAATCTTCATGGCCTGTCCGGAACTGTAGCCCGAGGCGGCTTCGCCACGTATGGTGGCGGTGTTGAACATGTTGAACCGCTTTATGCTGCCCGGACCGGTGGTGTAAGAAGTTGTGCCGAGTGATGTCAGGGGTATCATGGAGCCCGAGGACCCTCGCACGAAAAAGAGATTGATGCTCTCCCGGTGCTCGCGATACGGCGCCTCGGCCTGGATATACACTCTGTAAACGCGGTTGAACATATTGAAGTCATTGACATATACCGATCCGGTATATGCTTTCATGGTAGAGAACACATCGGCCATCGGGACGCCGGCAAATTTTACTTTGTCGCGGTCCACATCGAAATACAGCTGCGGTATCTCGGACTGAAGCGATGACGACAGTCCGGTTATGGCTTTCTGCCGCGAGGCGTATTCCATAAGGGTGTCTGTGGCGGCTGTCAGGTCGTCGAGAGTGGCATCGCCGCGTGCCTCAAGTTGTAATTCGAAACCGCCCGAGCTGCCAAGACCGGGTATTACAGGAGGTGTGGATAGGTATATCTTGCATTCGGGATATTCCGACATGTCTTTCTTGACCTGTTCCATGATGCTTTCAGCCGATTGTCCGTCACGTTCGCTCCATGGTTTCAGTATCACGGTCAGTTCGCTTCTCGACTGGTTGCTGCCCACACGTGGAGAACTTCCGGCCACGCTCTGCACATATTCCACCGCCGGATTCTCCATAAGATAACTGACCGCACGTTCTGACACTATACGTGTGCGTTCCAGGGTGGCTCCTTCGGGAAGCTCGAGTTCGAGCTTGAAATAACCCTGGTCTTCCGACGGAAGGAAACTTCCGGGCATTATGCGGTTGATTATGAATATGGCTATAACGAAGAATCCGAATGCGCTGATCATGCGTTTGCGGTGACGCAGCGAACTTGTGATCAGTTGTATGTATTTCCTGTTTCCTGTGGCTAAGTGGCGGTTGATGAAGCGGAACACTGCATTTTTTTTCTTGTTGGAGGTTCCCGGTTTAAGAATCAGCGAGCACATAACCGGACTGAGTGTGAGTGCAACTACTGCTGAAAGCAGCACCGAGACAACAATGGTGATGGTAAACTGGCGGTATAGCAAGCCTGTAATACCGCCGAGGAAGCTGACCGGCAGGAATGCTGCGGCGAGCACGAGCGATGTGGCTATGATGGCTCCCGTTAGACTTTCCATGGCCTTTTTGGTGGCTTCATAAGGGGTTAGATGCTCCTCTTCGATTATGCGTTCCACATTTTCCACCACGACAATGGCGTCATCGACCACAATGCCTATGGCAAGCACCAACCCAAGCAGAGTAAGCATGTTGATGGAGAATCCGAACATGAGCATGAATCCGAATGTGCCTATGAGGGATATGGGCACAGCTACAAGGGGTATGAGTGTGGCGCGCCAGCTCTGGAGCGAAAGGAACACTACTAAGATCACTAAGAAGAGAGCCTCGAATAGTGTCTTATAGACTTCATGGATCGATTCGGATATGTATGAAGTCATGTCGAAAGGCATATCGTAGCTCATGCCTTCGGGAAAATTGCGGCTGATCTCTTCCATGGCTTCCTTGACATCGTGGGCCACCTGCATGGCGTTGGCGCCCGGAAGCATATATATGGCCAGTACGGCGGCGTTTTCGCCGTTGATGGCACTTTCGGTATTATAGCTTTGAGCTTCGAGAGATATGCGTGCCACATCGCGCAGGCGTATGAGCGAGCCGTCGGGGTTGGCCCTTATGACTATCTCCTCGAATTCTCTCACCGACGACAGGCGTCCGCGTGTGGTGATGGGTATGGTTATGTCCAAATCCTTTACAGGCTGCTGTCCGAGCACACCGGCTGCCGATTCGCGGTTCTGGTCCTGGAGTGCTTTCTGAATATCGGCCACGGTAAGCCCCATGTTGGCCAGTTTGTCAGGCTGTACCCATATCTGCATGGCATAGTAACGGCTGCCTATGTTTGACACACGTCCCACTCCCGGTATGCGTCGTAACAGGTCAAGCACATTTAGTGTGGCAAAATTGCTCAGATACACTTCATCGAATTTGGCGTCAGATGATGTGATGCAGATGGTTAACAACTGGCTCGGAGATTGCTTTTCTATCGAGATGCCGTTTTTTACCACCTCGGCCGGTAAACGTGATTCGGCAATTTTGACACGGTTCTGTATCTCGACGGCGGCAAGGTCGGGGCTTGAGGATATGTCGAATGTGACTGTGGCGGAGAATGATCCCGAGTTGGAACTGGTGCTTTCCATATAGAGCATGCCCGGAGTGCCGTTGAGTTCCTGTTCAATGGGTGTGGCCACGGCCTGTGACACAGTAAGGGCGCTTGCCCCCGGATATGAGGCGCTGATCTTTACCACCGGCGGCGTGATCTGCGGATACTGGTCAACCGGCAGAAGAAACAGTCCGATTCCGCCTGTGATTATGATGAGTATGGATATGACAGCCGAGAATACCGGGCGGTCAATGAAAAAGGTTACTTTCATGATCCCAGATGTATTGTGCGGTTATTCGGATTTTATGTAGTTTACTGTCAGAGAGTCGGTGGCGGCTGGCTTTACCGGACGAACTTTCATGCCCGGTGTCAGTTTGTGGAAGCCTTCGGTCACAATCATCTCTCCGGGATTGAGACCTCGTTCGACCACTGTGGTATTCTGTATCTCAGGGCCGAGTTCCACAAATCGTTTTTCCACGGTGGAGTCGCGGCGCATCACAAATATGTAGGCGCCACCTTTCTCTATGATCAGTGATCTCTGTGGCACTACGGTGGCTTTCTCCCTGACATCAAGAAGAAGTTTTACTTTGGTGAACTGTCCTGGAAGCAACTCGCGTGTGGGGTTGGGAATGGCGGCACGTACAGAGAATGTTCCTGTGCGCGGGTCCACCTGCGGTTCGGCAAAATCCACTATACCTTTGTGAGGATATACAGAGTTGTCGGCCAGTGTTATGTTGACCGTAGGCTGCCATGAGCGGGTGGAATCTTTCTGTCCGAGGTTTACGTTACGTTCCTTGCTTTTGAGGTAGTCGAGGGCAGTCATGCTGAAATCGACCAACACGGTGTCGCTCTTCACGATTGTTGCCAGAAGTGATTTGTTGCCCGGGCCGACGAGGGTGCCTATATCCACATGCCGTTCGGAGATGTGGCCCGACAAAGGTGATTTGACTGTGGTGTACCCCAATTCGAGTCGTGCCTGAGCGAGGTCGGCCTCGCTCATTTTCACGGCGGCTTTTGCCGTCTCATAGGCTGCTATGGCATTGTCAAGATCGAGACGGCTTGCTGCATTCTGTTCATAGAGAGGTCGCACACGCTCAAGCTGGCGTTTGGTCTGCTGTGCCTGAGCTTCGTCCTTGTTGAGTTGTGCTGCCGCACGGTCGGCTTTTGCTTTGTACTGTTCGCGGTTGATTACAAACAGGGTTTGTCCTTTTTCCACATAAGTACCCTCTTCAAACAGCATGCTCTCCAGATAGCCTTCCACGCGGGCATGCACCTCGACAAACTGCTGTGCGCGTACATGGCCCACATATTCGCCGTAAATCTCTACATTGTCCTGTCTGGCGGGCGTTACCTCCACCACGGGTAGTTCCTTGGGCGGCTGAGGCCAGTTTCTGATAACCAACCACACGATTACGGCTGTTACGGCAAGTACTGAGGCGGCTATAGCCACCGAGCGCTTCCTGATTACGAATACTTTGCTTAATGATTTCATGGGCATGAATATGTGATAAATCCGAATGTCAAAGAAACGTCAAAGATAAATAATGTACTATGACGATGTATTCGGGTTAATACTTATTAACAATGTGACGAAAGCCGTTGAGCTCAGGTTTGCTTATCTTAACAAAAGAGTGTGGGGGAGAGTTCGTCGATAGTGAAAAAAATATGGCTCCGGCCTTTGGGCGGAACCATATTGGTCAGGGGTATATTTTAGTCTAATGCCAGAGGTAGTATTTTACCCAGTCTATCTCCATTTCAGCCGGAAGCTGTGATGCGCTTATCGCTCCCACCCATGAGCCGCCGAGCTGCATGTCGATGCGTAGGTCCCAATCGGTGTAGAACGGGTATTGGCCGCCTGCGCCGTTATTGTATCTGGGGTATTCGAATGTTATTTTGTTGTCTATTCTGAATACCACGCGATCCATGAACACATACACCTCGTAGTCGTGCCATTCCGATGGGTCTATGAATATTGTTTTCGAGTATTGAGGGTTGTTTTTGTTGTTGTCGGTGTCGATGTACTTGGAGTGCATGGTCTGGTAAATGAATCCGTCGTGATTAAGGCGTTCCATTATGTCTATCTCTCCGCAGTCGGGCCAGCCGGTTTCGGGGGCAAACGGCATCATCCATATTGCAGGCCATGCTCCTTGTGCGGCTTTTGTGAGACGCGCGCGTATCACGATTCGTCCCGGCTTAAAGGCTTTTTTCCCTGAGGTCCATATGCCTCCGCAAAGATACGGGCGGCTGTCGGCGGTAGGGTTGTCGTTGATGATTCCTTTGAGTGTCAGTATGCTGTTGCTTATCTCGTAGCAACGGTCATCGGTGCTCTGATATACTTGCCAGTCGGGGCTGCCTGCCGGAATGCGGCTCCATACCGTCTCGTCAAGGGTTTCGCTGTCGAAATCATCGCTCCATTCGAGATTCCATTTGGGTTTTGCCTCCGGTTTCTCGGCGGGAGAGTTTGCGGGTTCGGGCTCGTCGTCGTTGCATGAAGGCATAGCCGCTAAGCACGATAGGAGCAGGGTCAGTTTCAGTAAATTTTTCATGGTGATCGGTTTTTGATATTAATGCAAATATAGACAATATTCGGTAAAGTCCCAATATCTGTGCCGTAGAGTGATGTGGAATATAAAAAAGATCGCTGAAATAATTCATTTCAGCGATCTGCCTTTTGTCGGGGTGAGAAGATTCGAACTTCCGACCACACGCCCCCCAGACGCGTACTCTAACCTGGCTGAGCTACACCCCGATTGGTTAAAAGCGCTGCAAAGGTATGGCGTTTTTTTTGTATCTGCAAGAGTTTTGTCGTTGTTTTTGCATATTTTAACTCTTTTCCCAGTGTGACGAAATTGCGGGTCTGAATGTATGCGGTTGATTTGCAGCTTTATTGTGATGTTTGAGTGAAATAATTGCCGAGGTGCTGAGGTCGGGGGAAATAAATTTGTCGTTACGGGAAAAATTTTGTAATTTTGTTTGCTTTTTGGCGAAGAATCTAACTGTGGAACCAAGTCGCCGTAGAGCACTATATTGTAACTAACGAAGTAAATAGAAGTCAGTAAAATGGCAGAAAAAGAAGAAGAATATAGCGCCAGTAATATACAGGTGCTTGAAGGGCTTGAGGCGGTGCGCAAGCGTCCGGCCATGTATATAGGCGATATATCGGTAAAAGGTCTGCACCATTTGGTATATGAGGTGGTGGATAACTCGATCGATGAGGCCTTGGCCGGATATGCCACACATATAGATGTCACCATTAATGCCGATGATTCCATCACTGTGGTGGATAATGGCCGCGGTATTCCTGTGGATATGCACGAGAAGGAGCACAAGAGCGCGCTTGAAGTTGTGCTTACGGTGCTTCATGCCGGCGGCAAGTTTGACAAGGGGTCTTACAAGGTGTCGGGTGGTCTGCATGGTGTGGGTGTGTCATGTGTCAATGCCCTTTCGACTTATCTTCGTGCCGAGGTGCGCCGCGCCGGCAAGGTGTATGTGCAGGAGTATTCCTGCGGCAAACCCACCACTGAGCTTATAGTGGCCGGAGAGAGTGAACATTCGGGAACTTCGATAACTTTCCTTCCCGATGCCAGCATATTTACCGTTACGGTATATGATTACAATACTTTGGCAAACCGTCTGCGTGATCTGGCATTCCTTAATGCCGGAATCACTCTCACGCTTAAGGATATGCGTGAGGTTAACGAGGCCGGTGAGCCGCGCAGCGAAACATTTTACAGCAAGGACGGTCTGAGGGAGTTTGTGCAATATATCGACTCCAACAAGGACCCTCTGATCGATGATGTGATACATCTCAACACCGAACGCCAGGGAATACCCGTGGAGGTGGCTCTGACTTACAATACCACATATAATGAGAATGTGTATTCGTTTGTCAACAATATCAATACGATAGAGGGTGGTACTCATCTTACCGGATTCCGCCGCGGCCTTACCGCTACTCTGAAAAAGTATGCCGAGGACAACAAGATGCTTGAGAAGGTGAAGATCGATGTGGCTTCCGATGACTTCCGAGAAGGTCTTACGGCAGTGGTGTCGGTCAAGGTGATGGAGCCTCAGTTTGAGGGCCAGACAAAAACCAAACTCGGCAATAACGAGGTGATCGGTGCCGTACAGACCGCCGTGAGCGAGGCTCTGCGCAACTATCTCGAGGAGAATCCCCGCCAGGCCAAAGCAATAGTGGAGAAAGTGATTCTTGCAGCCCAGGCTCGTTATGCAGCCCGCAATGCCCGTGAGAAAGTGCTCCGCAAATCACCGCTGTCAGGCGGTGGGCTTCCCGGCAAACTGGCCGATTGCTCGTCGCGTCATGCCGAGGATTGCGAGTTGTTTCTTGTCGAGGGTGATTCGGCCGGCGGTACGGCAAAGCAGGGCCGTGACCGTCAGTTCCAGGCCATACTTCCCTTGCGCGGCAAGATTCTGAATGTAGAGAAGGCTATGGATCACAAGATATTTGACAATCAGGAGATCACGGCGCTGTTCCGTGCCATGCGAGTGACCATAGGCACAGAGGAGGACGCCAAGGAGATAAATATCTCCAAACTGGCTTATCACAAGATCATAATAATGACCGATGCCGATGTCGATGGCAGTCACATAGCAACTCTGCTCATGACGTTCTTCTTCCGCAGAATGCGTCCAGTGATCGAAAACGGTTACCTGTATCTGGCCACTCCGCCGTTGTACAAGTGTACGCGCGGCAAGGTGGAGGAGTATTGTTGGACCGACCAGCAGGTGCAGCAGTTCATCATGAAATATGGCGATAAGACCAAGGTGCAGCGTTACAAGGGTCTTGGCGAGATGAGCGCACAGGAGCTCCGCGACACCACCATGTCGCCCGAGCATAGATTGCTCAAGCAGGTGCGTATAAGCGATGCCGCCGAAGCCGACCGCATATTCTCCATGCTTATGGGCGAGGACGTGGCTCCGCGCCGTGACTTTATTGAGTCGAATGCCAATTACGCCAATATCGATGCCTGATATATCGGTGTGATACCTCATTATGTCCGTTGCCGCTATATGTGCGGTGTGCGGATTGTAGAGGAAACAGATAAAAGCGTGTTTCAGGAGTGAATATCCACGTAAGGATTTAACCCCGGGAACACGCTTTTTGTACAATAAGCCTCAAGATCGAAAATAATAAAGCGTTTTGGCGCGTTATATAATAACACAATAAATCCAAGTATATTTCTATAATAATATGGCTGCAAAGAAATCATCAAAGAGTTCCGCTGTGAAAGACTTGCATTCGGCGGTGCTGTCTTATATTAGTCAGCAGAAAAATGCCACATTCAATTATAAACAGGTGGCCTATGCCATAGGTGCCGACTCTTCTGCATCACACCGTGCCATCGCCATGCTGCTGGCTGAACTCGCTTTTGACGGCGACCTCATAGAGGTGGCTCCCGGAAAATACAAGGCTCCGCAACGTAACAATGTGGCTACCGGTACATTCGTGCGCCGAAGCAACGGTAAAAACAGTGTGGTCACTGATGATGACGGCGAGTCCATATTTGTGGCCGAACGCAAATCCATGCATGCTCTCAACGGCGATAAGGTGAGAGTGATAGTGTCGGCAGCCCGCCGCGGTGTAGAGCCCGAGGCCGAGGTGATTGAAATCATAGAGCAAAACGAACAGACCTTTATCGGTACTCTGAAGGTGGACCGCCATTATGCCTATCTGCTTACCGACTCCAAGTTCCTGGCCACCGACATCTTTATCCCGCGCAACAAACTTAAGGGAGGCCGCACCGGACAGAAAGCCATTGTAAAGATTACTTCGTGGCCTGACGACGCAAAGAATCCGGTAGGCGAGGTGATAGATATTCTTGGAGAAACGGGCGACAATACCACGGAAATGCATGCTATTCTGGCTGAATTCGGATTGCCTTACCGATATCCCGAGAACGTTAATGCCGCAGCCGAGCTTATCGATGCCGGCATAACTCCGGAGGTGATAGCCATGCGCGAGGATATGCGCGAGGTGGTCACTTTCACGATAGACCCCAAGGACGCCAAGGATTTCGATGATGCCCTGTCGTTACGCATATTGCCGTCGGGCAATTATGAGGTGGGTGTACATATAGCTGATGTCACACATTATGTGCAGCCCGACTCGTTGCTTGACAAAGAGGCCCAGAAACGAGCCACATCGGTGTATTTGGTTGACCGGGTGGTGCCGATGCTTCCCGAACACTTGTCAAACGGTATATGCTCGTTGCGTCCTGATGAGGAGAAACTGACATTCTCATGCGTGTTTGAGATGAACGATAAGGCTCAGGTGCTGAAATCGCGCATAGTGCGGACTGTCACAAAATCCAACCGCCGGTTCACCTATGACGAGGCCCAGCAGGTGATTGAGACCGGTAATGGTGATTACGCCGAAGAGATACTCACACTCGACAGACTGGCCAAGATGTTGCGAGCCAACAGGTTTGCCAACGGATCGGTGGAGTTTGACCGCGCCGAGGTGCGTTTTGACATAGATGATACAGGTCACCCGATAGGCGTGTATTTCAAGGAGTCCAAGGACGCCAACAAGCTTATAGAGGAATTTATGCTTTTGGCCAACAGGACTGTAGCCACGGCCATAGGCAAGCCTGCAAACAATAAAAAGCCCAAGGCATTTGTATATCGTATTCATGACATGCCCGATCCGGGCAAACTGGCCGATCTGTCGAAGATAGCCCGTACTTTCGGATTCAAGGTCAGGGACCACGGAACATCGCGCGATGTCAACAGGTCGATCAACCGCATGCTTTCCGATGTGAAAGGCCGCGGAGAAGAAAATTTCCTTTCCACTCTTGCCATACGTTCCATGGCCAAGGCGATATACAGCACCACCAATGTGGGCCATTACGGTCTGGCGTTTGATTACTACACGCATTTCACATCGCCCATACGCCGCTATCCGGATATGATGGTGCACCGGTTGCTCGAACGTTATCTGTCGGGCGGAAGGAGCGTCAATCTGGGCAAACTTGAAGAGCAGTGCAAGCATTCGAGCGCCATGGAGCAGCTTGCCGCCAATGCCGAGCGCGCCTCCATCAAATACAAGCAGGTGGAATATATGGGCGACCATATGGGCGAGGTCTATGACGGTGTGATTTCCGGAGTGACCGAATGGGGTCTTTATGTGGAGCTTACTGACAGTCTTTGTGAAGGTCTTGTGCCTGTTCGTGATCTGGCTGATGATTATTATGATTTTGACGAGGCCAACTATTGTCTGGTGGGGCGCCGCCGCGGAGCGCGTTATCGTCTTGGCGATAAGGTGACGGTGAAAGTGGCGCGTGCGAGCCTTGAAAAGAAACAACTTGATTTTGTGCTGGTGGACCGCCAGGGCAATCCCGTCCAGCCCGACAATGCTCCACGTGAGGTGTCGGTGGCACAGGCTCTCGGAGGTAAGTCCGATAAAAAGCATGTGAACCGGTCCCGGAAACAGAAAACACGTTCACGCCGTCATTGATGCAGATATGGAACCGATGCTGAGGGTGGAGATCAATTCTATGCGAGTGAGGGGGCATCATGGTGTCTATCCTCAGGAGCGTGCTGTGGGCAATGAGTTTGAAGTGACTGCACATCTGGAATATTCCGCACATGATGCCATGACGGACGACGATATCGGTTCGGCATTGAACTATGCCGAGGTGTGCGATGTGATAAAAGAGGTTATGTCGGAGCCTTCGGCTCTGCTCGAAAATGTGTGCGGACGTCTGCGTACGGCCGTGACGGAACGCTTCCCTTCAGTCAGGGGGGGAATGGTGCGTGTGGCGAAACTCACGCCTCCCATATCTGGACTTCAGGTACAGTCTGTGGCAGTAACACTGAGTTGGTGAAAATACTATGAACGGACTGAAAAGGCTTATCGGGTATTTATCGTTGACGAAGAGGAATATCCGGTTATGAGGTTGAATATAAAAAATATGGTGTGCCGTCATTGTGTCGATACGGTGCGGCGGGTGCTTGAGCAGTTGCCGCATGTCGGTGTGTCGGCGGTGGAACTGGGATATGCCATTGTGTGTGACGAACTGTCGGACGATGATCTGAAAACCGTAGCTATGGCTCTGGAAACGGAAGGTTTTGAACTTATAAGGAGCCGTGAGTCTGAGTTGGTGGAGGCTGTGAAGCATATGCTCATAGAGTTGTCACGAAAGGATTTTGATGGCAAGATAAATCTGTCGGATTATATCGGGTCGGCAATCACGGTTTCATATTCCACACTCAGCCGCATATTCTCGGAGATGGAGGGACGTACGATAGAGAATTATTTCGTGTCGCTGCGTATCGAACGCGTCAAGGAGCTGATAAAATACCGCCAGTTGACGCTTTCGGAGATTGCCTATCTTACCGGTTACTCATCGGTGGCGCATCTGTCACGGCAGTTTAAGCAGATGACTGGAATGACGCCTACCGAATTCCGCAATCTCGGTTCACGCCGGCCACTCACAGATGTATGAAGCCGTTGTGACCCGGAATAATGTAAACCTTTGACATTATTGTGTAATGCCACGCAGGGACTTGGCATGTAACTTTGCAGTGTAAAATTAAATTATACACTGATTATGGAATTTGTCAATTCGTTGCTCTTTATGCTCGGTGAGATGTCGCCATATATCTTACTGGGTTTCCTTATAGCGGGTGTTATGCACGCATTTATATCCCGGAGTGTTTTTTCACGCCATCTCTCGGGTAAAGGCTGGCGCCCGGTGGTAAAAGCGGCTTTGATAGGAGTGCCGTTGCCGCTGTGTTCGTGCGGAGTGTTGCCTACGGCAATAGCAATGCGCCGTGGCGGAGCTTCGAAAGCAGCTTCCACATCGTTTCTTATAGCGACTCCGCAAACCGGAGTGGACTCGATAGCCGCTACATGGTCGTTGCTTGGGCCGGCGTTTGCTTTGGTAAGACCATTGGCCGCTTTGGTGACCTCTTTTTTCGGGGGAGTGGCGGTTGGAACTGTCGAGCAGCCTGATACGGATAAGACTCATATCGTCGGCGGTGAATCACGGCATAAGGATTTTTGGCTTAAATGCAAAGACGCTCTTTGCTATGGATTTGTGGATTTGGTGCAGAGCATCGGAGGCTGGCTGGTGATAGGGCTTGTTATAGCGGCCGTTATAACGGTATATGTGCCAGATGATTATTTTACAGCGTTAGGTGACAGTCCGTTGCTTTCTATGCTCGTGGTTCTTGTGGTGGCTGTGCCCATGTATGTTTGTGCCACGGGATCAATTCCGATAGCTATGTCGCTGATGCTTAAAGGGCTTTCGCCGGGCACGGCATTGGTGTTGCTTATGGCTGGGCCGGCAGCCAATTTTGCATCGTTCACATTGATATCACGCGAAATGGGGCGTAAAACGGCATGGCTATATCTGGCTTCAATAGTGACAGGTGCCGTGGCATTCGGACTGGTTGTTGACTATCTGCTTCCTGACGGTTGGTTTGCTCTGCCTGTAGCCTCGGAAACCGCACATCATGGAGTGCATTGCATGGGGTGGATTCAAATAGTCGGTTCCGGCATATTGGCGGTGTTGTTAGGTGTTGCATTTGTTAGAAACAGGAAACATAATCATCTAAATATAAATTCGATAACACGTACATATAAGGTAAAAGGAATGAACTGCCCCCATTGTCAGGCGGCTGTGACACGCAGTATAGAAGGCGTGGAGGGAGTCAAGAGTGTTAGCGTAAGTCTCAGCGACGGCCGTGCGGCAGTGGAGGGGGATTACGATGAAGCGTGTGTGGTGGCTGCGGTGGAAAGCGCCGGATTCACTATTGATGCCGAATAAGCGGCTATTGTTCGGCTCTGAGTTGCCAGAACGCTACAGCCGAAGCTGCGGCCACATTGAGTGAATCTACGCCGTGGCTCATGGGTATGCGTACAGTGTAATCGGCTTCGGCTATGGTGTCATTGGCCAGACCGTCGCCTTCGGTGCCGAGGATTATGGCAAGACGCGGCTCACGGTTGAGTGCCGGGTCGGCTATGGATACGGATTTGTCGGTAAGAGCCATGGCGGCAGTGCGGAATCCTAATGTGTGCAGATCGGTCAGTGGTTGTGATATCCAGGTCCATGGCACAAGGAATACCGACCCCATTGACACTCTTACGGCTCGGCGGTTGAGCGGATCGCACGATGTAGGGGTTAGGAGCACGGCGTCAATGCCCAGTGCGGCTGCTGAGCGGAATATCGCCCCTATGTTGGTGGTATCGACTACAGAGTCTATTACGGCAATTCGTTTGGCGTTACGGCATATAGTCTCTACCGAAGGCGGCATCGGACGACGCATGGCACAGAGTACTCCGCGTGTAAGAGTGTATCCGGTAAGTGCCGACAGCAGTTCGCGTGAACCGGTATAAACGGGTATGTCATTGCTGCACCGGGCTATTATATCGGCGGCATCTCCGTTTATATGACGCTTCTCGCACATCAGAGCCAAAGGCTCAAGTCCGGAGTCGAGAGCCACACGGATCACTTTGGGGCTTTCGGCTATGAATATACCGCGAGAAGGGTCGAGCCTGTTGCGTAACTGTGCCTCTGTGAGCGAAGCGAATATTTCTGTGCCGGGGTGTGACAGCGAGTCGATTTCAATTATAGCCATGGTGATTTAAAAAATCCAAAGTATAGCACAAAGTATAAATAAAGTGAGAGTCAGAAAAATAACAACCACTATCTTTTCTCCACTTTTTAGATGTGATGGTATCTGACTCAATAATGCTATTGCAAACGTTATGATTGTGGCGACAGTGCACCATTTAAGTATGTTTGCGAGCCATGAAGGGAGTAGGTCTATGAACTTTTCCTTTGTTTGGTTAGCCGTAGGCACATATTTTGAATATGTAATATCGGCATCTTTGATTACTCGTGGATTGATTTTTATTTCGGGAGCTGATTTGCTTTCGGCCAAAATCTCGACCTCAACATATTCATTGGGTTTCCATTGCCCTACGACCAACTCGTGGTTTTTATTTATAAAAACGTCATTGTCGCATGAAATTATTCGGACACTCAGTAGCTTATCGCATTTGCTTAAGGAAATAGGAATAACTCCGTTGCGGATATTGGTGTCGGAAAAACCACTGCCATAGAGTGTTTGGTCTCCGGTGTTTTTAATTGTGTAAATTGCTTTCCATAGATTGTTTACATTTATCGTGTCGTGATACACATATTTTACACTCAGGCCATCTATGTCTGGTTTTTGGGAAAGAAGTGTAGTATTGACTTGCTCAATATTCAATAAAGTGTTTTTATCTTTATTGTACCAAGCTATTATTATAGTTACTATGATGGCTACTATTGCGGATATGGCACTAGTCTTATTCCATATATTGGTATTCATGATTGATAGGGATATGCAATGATAAATTTGGCAATCGGTCAATACAAAATTACACATTTTAATCAATACGGTGAATAGTGTTTGCGTTGTGGAGTTATAGATTGAATTGCATTTTGAATAAAATATCCTTATTCACAAGAAAAAGATTAGTTTTATTTGGTTTATAAAATAAACTTGTTTATATTTGCGGTGTGAAATTGTTTGGAGAGGCATCGAGCGAGTCAGCTCCTTTCTTTTTCTCACTGTAGTTTACGATATAAACTTGTTTATTTACTCTTTAAAAACTCTCAGTCATGGAAGACAAAAAAATCACTCCTCAGGAAAGCATGGCAATTATTTCGTCGATGATCGATGCATCAAAACAGCGTGTGGCTATGCCAGATCTCCGCATTTCTATAATGTGGGCTTCTCTTACAATCGTTACGGCGGCCGTGGTACTGGCATTAAGCCTTACGGCATATGCTCCGTGGGTTAATTTCATATGGTTCGCTATTCCGGTCATAGGATTTCCGGCGATGATGTTGATGGTCCGAAAAAATGATAACCGTAAAGGGGTTAAGACTTATGTCGATAAAATCAGTGATGGAATATGGCGCATCGTGAGCAGCATAGCAATACTTGTCACCGTGATTTGCATAGTGTTTCAGGCCGCGGGGTATTACGGGGCATGGCTGTCGATGTTGTTTTACGCATTTATTGTAGTCGGGTTCGGAGCGGCGATTCAAGGAATTGTT
This sequence comes from uncultured Muribaculaceae bacterium, assembly GCA_910578805.1. GTDB lineage: Bacteria > Bacteroidota > Bacteroidia > Bacteroidales > Muribaculaceae > Paramuribaculum. The sequence continues at coordinate 19,927 of CAJTRS010000030.1, forward strand.
ATAGAGGAACGCTCTTATGTGTTTGGCGGTATGTTTTCGGCTATTATAGGATTTGCGGTTATGGCGTTGTCGTTTTGTGGGGTTTCGCTGTCGGTTGTCTGGGCTATTCCGTTGTATATATTATGTTTTCTGCTTATGTTTATTGTGCCGGCTTTCATAATAAGCAGGAGATATAACCGTAAAAGTGTATCGGAATGAAAGAACTGGATCCATTGTTGCATTCTCAGTTGCGGTTAGCCGTGATGTCCATACTGATGAATGTGGAGGAGGCTGACTTCGTTTTTCTCAGGGAGAAGACCGAATCCACAGCCGGAAATCTCAGCGTGCAACTCGATAAACTGTCGTCGGCAGGGTATATAACCGTGGAAAAAGGTTTTTGTGGCAAAAAGCCCCGCACCGTATGTCGCATCACAAATGACGGCCGTGTAGCATTTGAATCTTATGTCGAAACATTGAAACAATACCTGAATCTGTAAATTTCGTTTTCACTTTACGTTTGTTTCGTCAGAGACCGGTTCGGATACGTATTGACGGAATTAATATTGCGCTCTGAATAAGAAAAGTCCATAACATTGTGGCCATATGGCCACAATGTTATGGACCGTATCCGGTTCGCGGATATACGCTTATTTATTGCGATAATCAATATCGCCAATAATATCTTCTGGAGTGCAATTAATAGGCATTTCTTTGGTGAGAATAAAGTGCCATACATTCTGTTTGCCTTTCAGTCCATTGGACTCAGTGCTGATAATCGCGTCTTTATATTCCCAGCCTCGTTTTGCCATATATGTAAAAACACTCATAGGCGAAGCAAATGACATTTTTTTATTGGTTTCAGAATTGTAAATCCAACCGTCGGCATATTTTGCCTTATCCGCAATTCCGAAATCAACCACGGCATTGACATCTCCTTTGAAAAGGTTGTATTTACGTACAATATGCATTAGTCATAAATCTTGTGACATTTGCCGGAGACAAGCAAATTCACGTTGCACCAGCCACCATAAAAACGCAGGAAGAAACAATTATTGATGTGTAGGATTGAATCGTCGGATTTCCATTTGTGTATGTCTGTGGGGGGCGATACGAAATATGGCATGCGGTGGATATGTAGTGATGTGAAGTCATTCAAAGTATCGAATCGTTGTCAGGATTTTGTTGGTGTAGTATAAAGTTATGTCGGGCTGAATATGGACTGGTGTTGGCATAACAATAGACGCAACCGTGAGGGCAAGAGTTGTACGTGCCGATGTCTTTTGATATAATGCAGCCGCAAAGTGTGCGTTGACCTTTGTCTGTTTTTAGATTTTGGATATATGAGTGCAGTTCCGTTTTCAGACGGCAGATTAGTTCGGGGTCTATGCAACGGTTGTGAATTATTCCGAACTGTGACAAATCGACTTTTTCGGCACATGTTGCAAGTTCAAGACCGAGATTCATATCTGATAGTCTGCGTGAGAAATCAATCATACCCACCTCTGTCCATTCCTGGTAATGTACCCCTGCTTCCGAAAGATTGCGCCCAACTTTGCGGTATGTAGAAATGTCAGCAAAACTGAAAACAAGTTTTTCTGTGTATCCACGCAGTTGATTGGCAATCCGTTCTATTTTATGCAGCAAATCATCTGTTGAGATTCTGTCGGTAAGAATCAACGGGTCGAAGCGCCAAACCACGGCACCGACGCCTAATTCATCAACCAAACGCTTAAATGTGTTTACTCTCTCGGCCAACGACGGAACATTCGGCTCCAATCCCTCGGTAAAATAATCATTCAGTGTATATTGGATATAGCAATCCATGTCCATTTCTTTTAGGATAGGGAGAAATGGCAGAAGAGGTTTTGGATTTTTTGACCAGAAAACGATGATTCTCGTGTTGGCAAAAGAAACATAAGAGTTTTTGCCATTGTAAGGATTGCGCCAACGTACATACCCATTCCGGAGTCGATCGAAAAACCAATCGCTATAAAACGCAGGAATATCAGTCGCACGACTCGCTGAAACAATCAGCGGAGCTTGTGCCTCAACAACGCTGCCGTCACTTAATGTCAGTTCAATATTCGATGTTTTCATATGGCAAAGTTAATATGATATTCGTGCAAAAATCAAGCACAATGATATTAAAATAATATTGGATTTCACATTCAGTAAGGCGTATAATATCCCTTTCTTTTGATTTTAGGTCAATCGTATAAACTTAGTCTCATGTAGTCTTTCTAACTTTTAGTGGCATACAGATGCTCGTTCAAAGTGGCCAATCAGTTTAATTATGAATATTGGATATATGTGCAGCCCAATATTGGTTATGGACATCATGGATAAAAAGGTCCATTACGAACCATTCGCCTTGTGGATTTCCTCTCACAACGACACTTGTGTTAAAAGCGTCTCTTTGGTAAATCATACGACATTTCGTGTTTAATGTAATTGACTTTTTTGTATTAATAATGAATGCTTAATTGAACACCTATTTCTGATATTGCAGGAGTACAATCTGTAATAGAGATTATCTTGTAATCATGCAGTAAGAAATCTCCGATGAAACTTTTAATAGTTTTAATATATTGTCCTTTACTTTTATCTGCCTGATATTTGGCTTCCGCGTATGTAAGTGTGTCATAGTGTTTTTGTTGGTGATCGCTATGCGCATTTCAATGCAAATGACTAACTTTGCTATTGAATAATCAATGTTTTCCGAATTATGTCATTAGATGAATATCGTAAATCAGTTCAAGCTCAAAAGGAGCGCGAACAGCAATTTCTGGAGCAGCCTCGTCAGACATCTTCAATATATAATCCTGTAGAGTGTAAGACGCGAAAAACTAATAACATTGGTGTCAGGAAACTATTCCTTATTTTGGCTATTATTGCCATTATAATTCTTGCCGTTTTAAAAAATCCATCTAATTCAGATGCTAAAGCTGAAATTAAGTCTATGATTTTAGAAAAGGTTAAAGAAAACTGTCGTCAAAAGTTCACCGATGAATTCGAACCCACCGAAATGATCGGTACTGGTTTGTCGATGCTTTTAGCTCCTACATTTATTGATAATATGGTACAGATGGAGGTCTCTAATTATGTTCTATTTTCCACCTTTGATGCAAAAATATCATTTTTAGGTGAATCGAAAACATTGGCAGCCGGTATAATCCTTTTCGGTAAAGTAATCCCATTAAAATCAGAGATACCGGACAATAATAATTCCGATCAAACTGATTAGTCTCCTTTTTCGCGCGAGTGATTTTGTGGCATTTCAGATAGTGGTGTAGTTAGTCACAAGTAAGCTCGTACTAATGCGGTACTATACTTCGGCATAGACCGAATTGCCTATAAATCGGGTACAAAAACACAGGTAAAAAGCAGTATGAATATTAAAAAGTCGCCCGATAACGAGCGACTTTTTAATGTTTTACACCAAATGGTACCAGTTGTAACCAATAGACTACTTGCCGATGCAGTGCGTAGAACACATTGCCGCTCAATAGATTGCGAATCTTCGGGTACAAAAGCCCGAATTTGCTCCGTTTTTACCTTCTGAAAATCGCTTTCCAAGCCCCTCCCGGGCCTGTGTCTTTGTACCGGCAAAGTTAGCGATTTTCAGAGTTCCGAGCAAGGAAATAAACATATTTTTATCCTTGTCTGTTTCTAATATTGGAAACTTTTATTAACTTTGCGAACAATATGAAAAGTAGATTTGATGAAATAGGCTCGCTTTTTTTGAAGCGACGTAAAGAACTCGGGCTCACTCAGCAACAGCTGGGTGATAAAGTCGGTGTGACCAAATCGGAGATATCCAAAATAGAGAATGGCAGAGGAATTACGTTCTCGACTATAAATAAACTGTCGGAGGCATTAGGTGTATATGCGCATATAGAGTTAAAGCCAAATTCAGAGGTTTCCCTAAATGTGATTCATTACATTGTGATGAGCATGGGGATGTTTGCAAGACAGTTTAAGCTCACAAAGAAAGAGGCTTGTAATTATCTCTCACGATTCAAGGGACTGGAGTTCTCGATAGATAATTATGAAGCGGAACATCAGCTATCGATGCAGGACTGCGTAGACGACATGGCGGCTATTTGTCTTAAAAACGGAGGCGCAATATCATGAGACTATACCACGGATCCAATCAGCCGATTGAGAGGATTGACCTGACAAGAGGCCGTAAATATAAGGACTTCGGGCAGGGCTTTTACACAACACATCTTCCGCAACAGGCCAAAGAATGGTCAAGAACCATTACCAACCGTTATGGAGGGACTCCGACCGTAACCGAATATGAATTTGATTTGGATAAGGCTATCGCCGCTGGGTTAAATGTTAAGATTTTCGAGGTTGCAGACCGGGAATGGGCACTTTTCGTTATGGCTAATCGCAATAGATCCGGCGATGAATATCATCATGAGTATGACATTGTAATCGGGCCGGTGGCTGACGATGATATGGCACGTCTCTTCGGTCTCTATGACATGAAGATCATCGACCTTGAGGCCGTAGTGGCAGGGCTTGTCTATAAGGATCTCAACTCTCAATACTTCTTCGCAACCGAGCGCGCTCTTGAACTTCTTGTAAAATTATGAAACAAACTGACAATAACTTTGAATTTCTGGTTGAATACATCACTGCCAAAGTAGTCGAATGGATGATGAAAGACCAAGGAATAGGTCTTGAAGAAGCATTGGTACGATTCCACAATACCGAGACTTTTGAGAAGCTTTGCGACCGCAAGACAGCGCTCTATATCGAAAGTCCGGCGTATGTTTATGAAACCTTTATGGAGGAATACCGTCATGGCACTCTCCGTAATCAAACTGAGTAATTTAAAGAGCATCAACCTTGAATTACCCTTATTATGCTCAGCGCATCTGAGCCTATTAAGACCAAGTGGAGAAAAAGACACCGGATTTAAGCTGATTCGTTTGAAAAAGTGTAATGGGGGTATGGTTATTCGGTCGAAAAAGTGTAATTCTTGTTCTACTCAATTGAAGAATCCAGGCCTTACAAAGAATTTAATCAGGCCTCAGCGTATTCATAGTAGATGTCCCACAAGGTATCCGGAAAACCATAGCCACAGCATTCCACAGACTTGATCATCTTTTTCATGCGTGGCGTGTATTCGGACATCAGTCCGTTGGAAGAT
>CAJTRS010000031.1:0-8886 GCA_910578805.1 uncultured Muribaculaceae bacterium
TCTATAACATGAGCGGTATGCTCGTGGGCCGCAAAGATGCCTCTATCCTGGCCGGCCAGAACGCGCAGATCGGCCTCGGCACCGCAGGCGTATATGTGGTGAAGGTGGTTCGCGACGGCAAGCTCCTGCGCTCGGTAAAAGTAATATCCGAATAAACCGCAACAACAGGCTTAAGACCTGAATATATGGCAGGCCGGACATCTGTGTCCGGCCTGCTTTTTTTTAATTCAGTCCTGATATTGTACGGCGCTGTGTAAAAGACCGGTAACGAATATCCTGGCGTTACATGACGGACTTCCGTCATCTTTATCCGGACAGATTGTTGTTTAGAAGTGTGAAAAGTGATTCAGAATGGTTTGTATATTAAAAATTTTGTTAACTTTGCGCATGATTGCAATTTTGCAGCGCTATATATTACAAGCAATTACATTATACCAATCAAATTTTAATATATCAATATTTATGAAAAAAACTTTGCTTTTACTGGGAGCCATGACCGCTTTGTCACCCATGGTTTCTGCCCAACAGCTTGCTGAAGGCTATGTGACCTGGCCATCTTCGGATCAGTTGGCCACATATGTCAAGGCATGGAACGGTGGTGCCGGTTCCATAACTGTTAACGGGAAAGAATGGGAAGATCAGAACTTCTTTATATCCCGTGTGAAACCCCGTGTGAGATATTACAATATCAATACACAGATATTGCCGATCACGCAGTATAATGCGGCCGACGGGTCGGGAACCGACAAAAGACAGGTAATGTGGGTGCCTATCAGTGAGGCAACATTAAACGGCACCACAGCCAATGCCCTTCCCAACGGTGTGTTTGATTCGGAAGCATTTTCAATGTGGAGCTATGTGGATCATTACGGCAACTGGACTGCTCCCTACGGTTGGTCGCTCGGCGGATTTGCCGATGTGGCTCACAAAAACGGTGTGGCCGTATCAGGTGTGGCTTCGGTTCCCTTCGGGCCCATAGCATCTAATTGGGCGGCCTGTTTCAATGAAATACGCAATATTCCTGCCGAATCGATAGGTAAATTCCTCTATTATCATGGTGTTGACGGCTTAGGCTACAACTCCGAATGGAGCGGATTCTCCCCCGCGGGCCTCATTGACATGCACGATGGTCTGCAGGAGTATATGTCCACCCGCAATCCCATATGGGAAGTTATGTGGTATGCCGGTACTACCGATAACGGAAGCTGTATGTTTGATGCCGGTGTGGGCAGCGGCGGCGGCAACACCCGCCTCTTCAATGGTTCCTCCATGTTCCTTAACTACAACTGGAACCGCACTGGCACTATGGAAAGATCCATAGCACACGCTAAAAACGTCGGACGTAATCCGTTTTTCATCTACGCCGGTATGAACCAGCAGGGTGGCGAGCCCCGCAGCGGTTCTAACTATGACCTGCTCAAGGATTACCAGTATTCTATAGGTCTGTGGGGTGCTCACTCGGTCAACATGTTCTGGAACGACCGCCAGAATCAGGGTTCGTCTTCAGATGTGAAGCAGCGTACATATATCAACACCACTGAACAGTGGTTTACAAACGGTGTGCGCAACCCCGCCGTGCATCTGCCGATCCAGACCAACCGCAGCCATCGTCCCACTCCCGACTGGGCCGGTACTTCGAGTATGATGACCGCCCGTTCGGCCATCAACTGGGCCATCAAGGACGAGCCGTTCTACACATTTTTCAATCTCGGCAACGGTAAGTTCATGAACTGGAAAGGCGAGCGCATGAACTCCAATGAATGGTACAATATCGGTGTGCAGGACTATCTGCCCACATGGCGCTGGTGGTTTGCTCCCGCTTACATGCAGAAGACCATTACTGAAAGCTCTGTAAACCTTAACGCCGACTTCGTCTGGGACGACGCCTATGTAGGCGGTTCATGTCTGCAGATCGCCGGTACCTCGGCCGATGAATATCTCCACCTGTTCAAGACCAACCTCGCGATAGCCAATAGCAACGAAATACGCATAAGCTACAAGCTCGTGGAAGGCGAAGCCGATGTGGAACTTATCCTTGTGTCTAACAATGAGCCTTCCAAGATTAATGACAAGTGCCGCTTTTCAGTGATGACAGCTGTTGACGCCGAAATGGAGCAGGACGCATCGTTTGAAGGCTGGGTGACCAAGACATTCACCATCAACCCCCAGGCTTATGCCGCTCTCAGCACCAGCAAAGGCAATCTCGGTATGGTGGCTCTCCACTTCAAGAACGCCAAGAACATGAAACTGCACCTCGGTGAGTTCGGCATCTACAAGTCAGCCACTTCTCAGACCGCCACTCCCGCGGCTCCTGTTATAACCAACGCCAGGGTTCTTGCCTACAATTACAAGGGCATTGACGGTAAAGTCATCTGGAATATGGCCAACAGCAAAGCTGCCGGCGAACCCGTTTACAACTCCGATGTCAACACATCTATGTTCCGTGTATGGAGCCAGCAGGAGGGTGAAGAGCCTGTGATGATGGGCATGACCACCTCATGGGCCGGTATCGTGTTCTCTGCTCCGGTCAACGGCGACGGTGCCCAGAATATCCGCTTCGGCGTCAGCGCCCTCTCTGCCGACCTGCGCAGCGAGAGTGAAGTGGCCTGGAGCGAAATGATCCCCATGGGCGAATACCGCATCAACAACGATATCACCATCAACAAATCCATCATCAAGCCGGGCGAAAAGTTCGAGATGTCCTATAAGGATCCCGGACACGCCGCAGGCACATGGGTGCTTTCCGATGCCCAGACCGGTACAGAGGTATGGAGCGGCGAAGGCCACACCGTAGAGTGCCCCGGCATTGAAAATTTAGGTGCTTATACCCTGAGTCTCACATGTGAGGGAACCACTACAGAGTTCCCGCGTTATGTATCCATATCCGACTTTGGTGTTGGCGCTCTTCCCGAAATATACACCATGTCGGTTGACGGAAAAGACGCTGACGACGTTACCGGCGATGTTACCATCAAGATCAATGACAGCAAGACATTCTCTTACACCGGACGCGCTGCCGACGGTTCGGTATCGCGCGGTATCGATCTTAACGAAAAATGGTTCGGTGTCAATGTAGGCGAGCTCGGTATCCAGTCTAACCAGTCATTCTCTGTGGCAGCATGGGTGAAATACAACGAACTCCCCGAAGGCCGTTCCAACTTCATCACCGTGGAGAACCGTCAGTCCGGCGGCTGGCCTTATGACAACTGGGGCTTCTTCTGGTCACGTATCACCGAAGAGGGCAAATTCGTTCACCCCACTATCGATACCGCATGGGGCATGCGTATGGGTGGCGGTACGGAAGGTCTGCGTCTGTTCTACCGCTATGATGAATCCAAACTGGACGTAAATGCTTGGACTCATGTGGCTGTGGTGTTCGAATACTCCACAAGCAACCTCATGCGTCAGAAGTTCTACATCAACGGCCGTCTCCAGAAGATCGGTGCATGGGTATATATGCTCAAGAGCCGCGCCGAAGGCATTCTCGGCGATACCAACGGTGACTGGCGTCCTCTCGAGAAGTGTTTCGCTGCCGCAGGTGAGGGTAACTACGGTTCCGACACCTACGAACCTGCCTTTGTGGCCAACCAGCGTCCGCTTACCTCTTCTGACTGGATCGCATTTGGCGGCATGGCATCGTCGATCACAGCTGTCAAAGGTTGCGTAGATGATTTCCAGGTATGGGGCAAAGCCATGACACAGGCCGATGTTGAAGCGGCCATGGCAGGTCTCGACGGCAACAACCTGCCTGCAGATGTACTGGGCTATTGGGATTTGGAAGAAAATCCTTCTGACGACCATTCATTCCGTGGCAAGACCGGTGCCAATGCTTCCAACAAGTCGCCGAAGGCCTTCTGGTACGGATTGAAGGAAAATTCTAACATGTTTGATCTTGAACTTGAACCTCAGTTCCTTACCGGCTGTCCTTACATCTCCGGATCGGCCTATCCTATCGAGACCAAGCCGACATGGGAAGCTCGTCGCACCGAAATTTCCGGTAGCGGTGATGATGAAGCCGGTTCTGCTGACATAAAGTTCACCAAAGCAGGTGATTATGCCGTGAAGCTTACTCTTGCCAACGGCCACGGAGAGGACTCCAAGACCTATCCGGTGATCAAGGTCGGTGAGATGGGCGCTATAGGAGAGATCGCAACCGACGGCGGTTTCAGCACCTACACTGTTGACGGCACCCTGTTTGTTGAGTTTGACGCTGACGGCGATTACACCATCGAGGTCTATAACATGAGCGGTATGCTCGTGGGCCGCAAAGATGCCTCTATCCTGGCCGGTCAGAACGCGCAGATCGGCCTCGGCACCTCCGGTGTATATCTTGTAAAAGTTGTCAAGGACGGTCAGATATTGCGCACCGTAAAGGTGATCAATAATTAATAGTTGAGACACACATATTTTTATAGTCATGGACCGGCGGCTCCTGTTATGGAGCCGCCGGTTTTTTTGTCCGGAACGCCAGCTATAGCCACGCCGGGATTATGGAGGCATGTGTGGATTCCCGCATCGAGGCTATGGCGCGCAGCCTTTCGGTCAGGGAGGTGAATTCGTCCGAGTATGTGCCGCTCATCTGAGCATCGCTTCCGGCGTAAACCTCGGCGAGCACATGTGCGGTTATCGCCTGCTCCATAAGCAGCCGCAGAACCATAGGGCCCGGGTGGGGCGGCACGACGGCTGTGATGCTCAGCAGGTCGCCGTCGGAGTTGTCCATGCTGCAATCGGAAGTCATAGGCATTATGGCGAGGCACACGAGTCCGAACGCCGAACGGACCATCATGTCTATGGCCTCGCTGTGATCTGCATGGAGCAGAGCCGGACGGTCGGAGCGGAGATGATGGCGCATGGCGGCGCGTGACATGACCTGCATGCGCAGATCGGTTAACGATAGTGAGATTAAAGTGTGTTGTGTCATAGTGTGTCTGTGTGATGGATCAAGCGGATAATTTACAGGATAAAAAGGAAAGAGTGTCTCATGGTCTGAGGCGGTAAAGGCGGTGCCGGAATCTGATGGCCTGATACAGGCGCAGGGCTGAACGTGGAGCAAGAAAAAATGACGAGGCGCGACCTTCGGCGAGCACACGGGCCAATGCTTCGGAATCGCTGATGCCGTGGCGACGGCTAAGGGCATCGACACGCAGGTGCAGTTCGGCCCACAGAGCCCGCGCTCCCTTGGGGTTGCCGGCCGACGGATCGCCTTGTTTCCTGAGCGCTCGCAAACGTCGCAGTGCATAACCGTAGGTTATGTAATAGCATGGCGCCGGGAGGGCTGCGGCGCGCTCGGCCACCATGGCGGCGGTAAGTCCTGCGGATTCCGATAATACTTTGCGGCATGCCTCCATAAAGTGGCGGTTGCGCGTGCTTTCGTTAGAAAAAGTTGTTTTCATTGGTTTAATAACAATAATAACGGGTGTTTTTGTGTTGGTAAAATTACAACAACGGGTGTGCAGAAACCTACACACCCTAATGTTAAAAAAGATTTAAGATTCAGATACGTGCTATAATCTCGTCACGTTGGCGGCGAAAGGCATTGAAGCTGTCAAGTATGTCGAGAATCGCTATGGAGGAGTTGCGTATTTGTGCGTCGTACATGGCTGCCGATGTGTTGTGGACGGGCATATGGCCCTGCAGGGCGTCGCTTACACCCGATATCTGCCGGAATAGCTGCATCTGCAGGTTGAGCAGATTGTAGGCTCCCGATTGCTCGCCCGATGAGATTATCTGCTTCGGTTCACCCTCACCGTAACCGCGCTGATAGGGTATGATGCCGTCACACATGGCCCATTTCCGTCCTATATCGTCCCATGTCATGTTTTCAGGTTTCTGGTCTATGGGGAAAAGGAGCACCCCTTTGGCCGATACGCTCATCACGTGGTCCATCAGAGTGATGAGGCGGTTGATATAACGCTGCTGGTCTATGATGTCCTCCACAAACGAATGCACCTCGCCGTCGGTCAGCGGATAGAACTTCACGGCAAAGGGGTGACGGCCGTGGCTGTAAGGCGAATCGAACTCATCGAGTATCTCCCCTGAGGGTGCCATGTAGCGGCAGTGCCACCGCATGGTGGTGCGCGCCACCATGTTTATGGCTTCGCCTCCGTTGCGTCTCCTGAGGGTATTTATGCGGGCTATATCCTTTCGGCGTCCTGCGGGTATTATGAAATAGCGTGCGTTGTCGGCATCGTGGCATTTGAGTATATTGCGGCTCTCGAGAGTCCACAGTTCGATCACGCGGCAGCGGTGGTCAGGGGCTTCGAAAAATGATGTGGCGGTGGAGTTGCCCGTGGCTCCCGATATGGGAGCCGGCTGTACCTCACGGAATATTTCAGAGAGGCGCCGCATCTTGGTGGCGTCGGCACCGCCGAAGCGTATGAGCACCTCGCGCAGGCTCATCGAGTGGAGCATGCCGGCCAGTTCTATGTCAAGGCCGCGCGGATCGGTGAAACGGTTGACAAAAAACGACTCCGGGCTTACATTGTCGATCCATATGCCGTTGCCGGCCATGCGTTTCTCGCTGACTATACGCTGTATGGCGCACCCCGATATGAGAAACTCCTCGAGCATGCGGCAGTCAAGTTCGTTCAGGCAGTTGCGCTCGGCCACCGACCGGTTCACACACGAGTCTGTACCTCTCTCGGCCATGGTGTTGCGGAAATTGCCTATCACGCATTTCACCAGCTGGCGTATCATATTGTTGGTCAGCGGTCGGCGCCCGCTCAAGGCTGCTATTTCGCCCTCCTCCATTATGCGTCCGTCAGTGTGCCTGACCATGTCGCTCCACTGTCGGCCGTAGGTATATAGCTTGTACCTGTTGCGCCGTGACCGCAGTTCGGCTCCCGCGCACCATGCCTCGAAGGCAAGATTAAGATATTCGGTGTTTGTGTCCATTTGTGAGGATTAATGTCAGGTTTATCTATAATATGTCAGCAGTCTCCGTTAATGCTGTCGGTTACGCATGGAATGGAGGCAAGCATTGGCTCCGTCACGTGATATTCCCCTTGCGGCGGAAGCATCACGGCGAGTACGCCGGGCTTTGTGGAGGCACCCTCAGGCGGCGTGTAGATGCGCAACAGCCGCTCCGACGCTATTACCACCGGCCGCTCCGTCTTGCCTCGGGTAAACGGTGACAGCTGCGTCTCCTCCTCCGGTGAACCTTCCGGCACTATCAAGGCGGGACGGTTCCACCCCTGCATGGTCACTTCGGTGACACGGAGGCAATCCGGAGGCAGCCTGATCATACCCGCACCGTCACCGGTGCGGGTCATGGTCAGAGAAGAGCCTATGTCGGTCAGAGGGAGTGCGCTCGGCGGCATAGTCATGAGGCAATGCACATACCACGCGTCGATGCGGCTCATCATAAGCCCGTCGAGGTCTATGCCGTCGGTACGGGTCACCGACGCATCGGTGCGCGCCATCTCCAGTCCCTGGAGGAGTCGCCACCGGCTAAGCATCTCTCCGGCGCTGAGGATCAGTCGCGGAGCCATACTACCTTGGTGTGGGCTTTGGGGTGACGCAATACCAGGCAGCTCGATTCCGTGGCCACGAGGGCATCGGTGTTCCTTACTCCCGATTTTTTCAGGTCGAGATGCTCCACCTTGAAAGGCACATGGGTGTATTTGGTGAGATACTGCGGATCGAGCACCAGACCGTCGTATTCATGGCCGCACTGGTCAAATACCTCACTGTGTATCACATAAAGCGACCCGAATTTGGAGCGCAGTTCGCTGAAGTCTATGCCCCATCTGGTCACAGTGTCGTTGGCAGATATCACTTTGGTGTAGCTCAGTGCGTTGAGATGCTCTATGAGCCCCGATCCGGCTATGAGTATCTTGCGGCTTGAGCCGGCGGCTTCGCCCATGAATGCCGCTCGCATAAGCTCTATGAGTTTCTCCTGACTCAGGGCATTGCCCGATATGTTGAACGCTCCCTCGGCCTGGTTCCAGATACCGTCGGTAAACAGCACTTCATCATATTTCTGAGGATCGGTCAGACGGGCCTTGGTGCCGAACAGGAAGCTCTTCTCCATGCCCATGCGCATATCCATTATGGCCACCTCCTCCTGGTCCGAGAAGGTCCAGCCGACCTCTTTGGCCGACAGTTTGGCATAGACCGACTGCTCCACCTGAGCCTTGAATATCTGGCAGTAGTTCGATGATTTCACGGGCAGGGCCTCGAACTGGGCCGTCTGCACATCGAGTTCGCTTGCAGCGCGTCCCATTCGCACTAATCGGGTGCCGACACCCACTTCGTCCATGGCGAGTTCGGGATCGACGGGGTTGCCGTTGAGGGCTATGACCTTGAGGCCCATATCGGTCGCCGACGCATTCTCGAGCACATAGAGCACGAGTGACTGGGTGGGGCGCTCCTGGCTGTCGTATCCCATGGCCTCCGGCACCATGATGGTCTCCGTGGGAGCAAACATTCGGTCGTTGGAAGTATATATGCGATATACAAACCTCCCTTCGATCTGGCTGTCATTCAGCATGGTCACCTCCGATATCACCGATGCCTTGGCCGGCTTGGTGTCAACCGAGTAGTAATCGACTATCATTGACGATGACGGGCGGGCGCCGACCATGCGCGATATCTGATCTACAGGCGTTGACATGGGGCGCACCTGTACTATGCGGCGGTCTATCTCATTGACCAATAGCGCGGGCGATGCTTCCCGTATGGCCGGAGTGGTGAGTGGGCCGTCAATGACGTGACGCCCGTTGGTGGTTCCTTCGATGATTGTCGGGGTGTTGTTTTGTTCCATAGTCTGTAAGGTTGAAAAATGTTAGGAAAAAAATTTATTGATTTGGTTGATGAATCGGGATTCCGGCATGGGGTCAGTCCCACACCCCGGGGCGCAGAGCCGAAAGAAACAGCGATGCATAG
>CAJTRS010000031.1:8907-22336 GCA_910578805.1 uncultured Muribaculaceae bacterium
CGAAGGTTCCGCAGGCGGGCGCCGTTCGTTTTCCCATAGAGCCGGCTGCTGCATGTGACGGGCTATCTGTTCGTTGAGTCCGCGCAGATAGCCGCGTTGTTCGGCCTCGGCTATCAGGGCCTCCGTGTCAGGAGTTTCCGGTGTCGGTTCAGGGGGTGTCGCATCGACCGAAGGTGCTGAGGCCTCTTCCGCCGCTGTAGCTGTTGAGTTTCCGGTACTCTCTTCCATGGTTTCACCTGACTGCTGTGTGGGGGTGGTTTCGGGATAATCTTCCATAGTTTTGAAATTAAGCTTGTGATAAGAAAAAAAATGTGTGTCTCTGTGTGATGGTGCAAAGTTACGGCGGGGTCCGTGGCGCAAGTAAGCTGATTTGTCGTGTAGGAATGGGAAAAATAATCCGTATTTTTGTAACGGATTTTATTGACAGTCTCATTTTTCATAATATGGATTCACAGCACATATCTCCGTCCTTGATCATTGTCCCGTCCTTGCCCTCCACCAATGCCGCTATGGCTGCCGGTGCCTCCGGATATGCCCATGGCGATGCGCTGATGGCACGGGAGCAGACGGCAGGCCGTGGCCAGCGGGGCAATTCATGGGAGGCCGTTCCGGACATGAACATAACCATGTCGGTCATGCTCCGTCACGACGGGCTTAAGGCATGTCATCAGTTTGTGGTGTCGGAAGCCGTGGCTGTGGCCGTGGCGCAGATACTGGAGCGGTATCTCGGTTCCGGTTGCGGCATCTGTGTGAAATGGCCTAATGACATCTATGCCGGCGACCGCAAGATATGCGGAATCCTGATTGAAAATGTGCTCTCCGGCGCGGGAATCATGCGCAGCGTGGCCGGAATCGGCATTAATGTCAATCAGGAGCGCTTTATGAGCGATGCGCCCAATCCGGTGTCCATGTACAATCTGTCAGACCGTAATTTCGATATCGGTGAGGTGGCGTCGGCTGTGGTTGAGCGGGTGAAAGAGCTGTATGCCGACTATGTGGCCGGCGGTGATTACGGGTCGCTCCATAGCCTTTACTGCGGCATGCTGTGGAGGAGTCAGGGCTATCATGGTTACGTGGAAGCGGCTTCCGGAGCACGTTTTGAGGCCCGCATATCCGGTGTCGCTCTTACGGGACATATCTCTTTGGAGTTGCCCGATGGCACCGTACGCACTTATGCATTCAAGGAAATTTCCGCCATACTCTGACAGAATACTGTATAAATATTTATTATTATTTAAAATCTCCCCCAAATCGTTAATGAAAGTTAACGATTTGGGGGGGGGGTAAAATTATGTTTATTTTTGCAGTGCTGATAAAATAGAAGTGAATTCTTTTATCAGATTATTTTTAGTTCATAATAATTAGAATTACGGCGCTGATAGTGATATTCGCGCCGTAACTCATTTTTATATGAACTGATGTGTCAGTGCTTAACCGATCTTCTCATAAAGGTCGTCGCCCGAACATAGATCGCGGATCAGCAGGGCGTACTCTTCGGCAATCCTGGAGGCGAATCGCGCGCCCTTTTCGGCGGTGGCTCCCATCGGAGAACCTATGCCTGTGTCATGGCTCACACGGTTCCATGCCCGAGGTATCCATGCGGTGCCTTTGCGGAGCGATTCGGCCTTGAAGCCGCCCGACTTGCCCTCGCCGGCATCGGCAAGATTTACCAGTTCGGGGTGATAGTGCATCATCACCGAGGTCTCCAGTTCATCGGCATGGTCTCCCGGAGCGTCGAAATATTCTTTGGCCGGAAGCACCTTGTACCACTCGCTGCATGCTATGAGCACATCGGGTATATCCACTGCCAGATCGCGTATCATGTTTTTGAATCCGTTGCCGCCATGCCCGTTTATGATGACTATCCGTCGCACTCCTTGCCGGTGTAGTGACATGACAATGTCGGTGAGCACGGCTTTCTGTGTCTCGTAGCGTGTGTGTACGCAGAATTTCAGTTCTCTTTGGCCCGGATTCTGGGAGCCGAGAGTCACCGGAGGCATAACCATGGCGTATATCCCGTAACGGTCACGCGCCATTGCCGCCGAGTCCACGGCTATGTCATGGCTGAGTATGGCGTCGGTGAGGTAGGGCAGATGATAATTGTGGGGTTCGGTGGCTCCCCACGGAAGCAGGGCTATACTGTAATCGATATGGCGTGTGGTTCCGTAATTGCTTATGCTCAGGTCTATATCTTTGTTCATGTCGGTAGTGTTATGTGTCGTGTTACTCATATGTTACATGTAGGGTTTCGGCTGTGCGTATGCGGGGCTTCAGTTCGCCGCCTATGAGGTAAAATCCGTTTTCGCTGTCGGCCACCATGGCTGCGCCGGCGCGTGCGGTCTCACTGTTCTCTCCGTGACATTCCCACTTGTCAGCCCTGGGGTGGAATCTGAGCATGCGGCCATTGAATCGGTACCATTCGGCAGGGTGTTGCAGATAGTCGGGAGCCTGGTTGCGCAGGGCCTCGAGAAATATGTCCTTGTTCACGCCGCCGCACACGGCTATTGTGCCGTCGCTCAGGGTGCATGCCGCGCCGCCGCCCGTCGATATCGGCTCGCCCGAATCCGGATCGACGGGTGCTTCTGTCGCATACCAGCGGTTTGAAGAGGGACTGTAACGCAGTCCGGCAGTCTCAAGTGTGGGTTCTTTCTTGCCATGGCGCGGTGCGAAGCCTCCCCACAGGTACAGGCATGTCCCTCCTGTGGCGTCGGCCGCCGCTGCCATCACAGGCTGCACTCGCGGATTTCCGGGCATATCCTTAAGTCGTTTCCATTTCGGTACATCGCTGTCGAGGTCTATCGCCATGAGGCTTGTGGAGGGCATGCCCGAAACATTTCCGCCGGCCGCATACACTTTGTTGCCTATGGCTGCTGCGGCCATGTTGTCCATAGGCTCAGGCAGCGGAGGCAGCTCTTTCAGTTGCGGTGTGCCGTCATCGTCTGTAGTCATTGATCTCACTTTTGCAGTGGGTCCCGTTTCGGTCACACCGCCTATGAGCACCAGGCCATGATCGGAGGTCATAGCTGTGGCCCCGTAAGCCATGGGAGTGTCTATGGAGCCTATACGTTTCCACTGCATGGTGCTGGGGTCGGCGGCATAGATACCGCGGTAATACCTCTTTTTGCTGTCCGGTGCCATAGGGCGCTCTGGAAAGTTACACCCTCCGGCCATTATCAGCCGGTTTCCGGCCTTTCCTGCAAACGGTGCCGAAACACCGTATTCCAGGCCGGGTTCCAAGGTGAAATCGTCAGGATTGTCTGCCCCAATCTCGAATGTGGAGGCGGGCAGTTCCTCGCTGTTCACCAAATTGCCGTGGGAGTAAGGTTCCCAACCATATCTTACATATTGTGGTCTGTTTATGCTCATGTTGTGTATGATTATTGTGGAGTCGTTGGCCACGGTGGCTGTGGCGGGCTTGAACAGTCTGTCGGCTCCGGCTATCTCAAAAGTGCGGAGTTCGGTGCCTGACCGAGGGTGCATGCCGTGACCGTTGCTCATGGTGAGCGATATGCGGCCGCCGGTGGAGGTTGCGCGCACCGGCATGGGGCCTTCGGGTGTCAGGTTGGTGAAACCGTAGGTGTGATGGAGCGCCTGACGGGCGAGCCGTTGGCCCACTGGCCGTTTGTGGCGCGGGTGCACGTCAATGGAGTCGCCCAGATCGGAGCTTACGGCCATATGGCAGTCCGATACAGACTTGGCAAGCCGCCGCTGACTGTCACGGAACCGCGGCCACGACGGGCGTGAGATGCTGCTGAGCTGTACAAAATACACCGGCATGGCGTCATCGCCGAAATGGCGTCGCCAGCTGTCAGCCCAAAGCGGAAACAATGTCTCGTGGACCTCTATGTTGTGTGCGTTGCTCTCGCCCTGATACCATATCACCCCGGCTATGGGGAAATTGCCTAACGGACGTATGCCCGCGGCAAACAGATAGCCCGGCTCGTAAGGGTGGCGGTGTCCCGATTCCGGACTTCCGGTGTTTTCTCCGGCTCGTTGCTGCACCCATGGCTGCACATAATCGTTGCGCCGCCAGTCAAGCAGTATTTCCGGAAGCCCTCTTTCGAGGGTATTTATGTCGGTCCATGCTTCTATGGGGGCACCACCAGTGGCATTGCTTATTATTCCCACCGGCACTCTCAGACTATCGCGCAGCATCTTGGCGAAGTGATAGCCTACGGCCGAGAAGTGGCCTGCATTGTCGGGCGACAATGGTTGCCAGCGGGTAGGGGTGAAGTATCCGTTACGGTCGGTTTGCTCGAGTATGGTGTCGGGCCACAGACGGTTGTCCGTACGGGCCACCGGTTTCATGTCAAATATGCGCAGGCCATTGTCATTTGCCGTGGCGGACTCTGCGGCTCCCTCCTCCGATTCATTGAGGGTGAACTGCATGTTGCTTTGTCCCGAGGCGAGCCACACCTCTCCCGCAAGTATGTCGGTGAATGTCAGGGTATCCTTGCCGTCGGTCACGCAAAGGGTGTATGATGGGCCGGTAACCACGGGAGCGGTAATTACCCGCCAGTGCCCGCGGTTGTCAGTCAGCGTGCGGTAGCGATGGCCGTCGAGTGTCACGGTTATCTGCGAGCCGGCATCGGCTGTGCCCGATATGGTGAGCGGACGGTTGCGCTGGAGCACCATGCCGCTCTGATATACGGGCGCCATCTTCAGGCCGCCGTAATCACCCGTGATGCCGCTGTAAACTGTTGCGGCGAGCACACCGGCCCCTTCGGCATCGGGGTGTATCCCGTCGGGCATCAGATTCTGGCGGTCGCGCAGGCAGGAGTCGAAGTCTATGAGTTCGGCTCCGGTTATTGCTGCCACATTGTCTATGGCCTCCTGTATGGCCAGTCGCCAGTCGCGTGTGCCCGATTTGAATCTGAAATGTTTTGCTCCTATCGGAGTCAGGCGGGCTATGATCACCCTTACATCTGGATTACGTTGCCGGAAGTCTGAAATCAGTTGTACGTAATCGGTTATGAACTCATCGCCATAGTGGGGCCAGTCGCGGGGATCGGTGTCGTTGACACCAAGATGTATCACCGCGATGTCGGGGTTGAACTCTAAGGCTGCCTTATATTCGGGCAGATTGTTGTAGGGCCGGTGACCGTGGCGGAGCAGGGTGGCTCCCGAATGTCCGAAATTACCCACCTCATAATCCTCTCCGAGCAGTCTGGCTAATTGTGAGGGATAGCTGTCGCGTTCTCGGTTTTCGAGCAGATAGCCGTAGGTGATGCTGTTGCCCACGCAGGCCACTCTGGTTTTTGTGCTTTTGGCTGACACGGGCATCGCCATGACTGCCATCAGGCATAGGAGCATAAAGCGTATCATCGCAGTATCCCGTCGATTATCATGCTGCTCTTTATAAGCATGCGGGGTATGTGGAACGGGCCTTTGAACAGGTTGCCTTTGGCCGGCTGTGCCACAGTGCCGTCACGGTGCAGGTAGCCGAACCATTCGCCGTAGGTCTCGTCAGGCAGATGCTCATATGTCCAACAGTCGGCCAGCTCGTGCATTTCCAGATAGCGGGTGTCGCCGGTGGCCTCGTAGGCATAGAGAGTCGCTATCATTGCCTCGGTCTGGGGCCACCAGAATTTCATGTCCTGCGAGTAGTCCTGGGCGGGAAATCTCTTGCAGTCTCGGAAATTGATTATACCGCCGAACTCATCGTCCCAGCCCCACTCCCAGCTCCAGTCGAGTATCTGTAGCCCGAGCTGCTTGATATTTTCGTCCCAGCCACGGTGTTTCGACTCCTCCAGCAGGAACCAGGCGGTCTCTATGCAGTGGCCGGGGTTGATGACACGGCCGTTGAGCGTGTCGATAAGTTCACCCTCCGGTCCGGTCATCTCGAGCAGAGCCTTGTATTCGGGGTGGAGGAAGTAGCGCCTGAGGGCATCGATTGATTCATCGATCTGACGGTCGAGCATCGGGTCGGCTATGGCACGGCGTATGCAGGCCGCCGTATTTATGAGTATCATGGTTATGGAGTGGCCGCGGGTCTGCTGTGCGGGCAGATATTTTGGCTCAAGTATCCCCGGGGTGTTGATGAACCGGATTATGTCGCCGAACAGACGTAATGCCTTGCGTGCATACTCTTTGTCGCCCGTGGCCATGGAGTATTCGCTCATTGCTATGGCGGCGAAGCATTCCGAAAACACGTAGCGGCGCTTGCGCAGAGGACGCCCGTCGGCTGTCACCTCGAAATACATGCGGCCGTCACTGTCGAAGCAGTGGGCCTCTATGAAATCCAGACAGCTGCGGGCCATATCCAGATATTCCGGCCGTTTCTCTATGTTGTTGTAGGCAAATGAATACACATAGGCGCATCGTCCCTGAAACCACACCGACTTGGTGCCGTCCATCAGGTTGCCTTTACGGTCAAGGCAGGTATATACGCCTCCGTTTATCCTGTCAAGGCCGTGACTGAGCCAGAAGGGCAGTATGTCGGTGGTAAGGTCGGACTTGTATCTCGATTGTCTGTTGAGCAGATATGCTTTGGTATCGGAATTCCACATGGCTTTTAAAGTTTATTGCATCGGTTGAAAAAGGCTATAGCCTCCAGTTCGGCTTTCATGGCTGTCTCTTCGGCGGGTGTTATGTTCCGGAACGGAGTGCGGTTGGGTCCTAAGTCAAGGCCTATAAGTTTCATGATTCGCTTGCCGCCCACTATGTTGCCGCGGTAGCGGCATATCACGTTGATAACCTCCTGGGCGAAGTTCTGGTGTTCGCGTGCGGCCTCTATGTCGCCGCGGTCCCAGGCATCGATTATGGCGGTGAGCTCGCGGCCGTTGTAATTGGTGGTGCCGCCGATGCCGCCGCGCGCTCCGCCCATGGCGAGAGAGGGGAGTATTGTCTCGTCCTGCCCGTGGAGCATGTCGAATCGGCCGTCCTTGTACAGGCGGCACTGGTTGTATTCGTATATGCTCTCAAAAGTGTATTTTATGCCGGCAAAGTTGGGTACACGGCCGTCAACGGCTTCAAGCAGTGTGGTCATTGACAGATATGCGCCGTTGAATGCCGGTATGTGGTAGTAGTAGAACGGCAGTTCGGGTGCGCCCGAGGCTATCTCCGCTATGTATTCTACCAACTCCTCCACACGGCCTATTCTGGGGAATGGGGGAGCCATGGCGCCTATGCCCCATGCGCCTGCCTCGGCGGCATGACGGGCCAGTTCCCGGCTTGCACGCGCACAGCAGCTGCCCACATGCACTATCACCTTGAAGCCCACGGGCGCGGCTTTTATCCATGCCTCGGCAAGGAGCTTGCGTTCATCGTCGGTTAGCAGATATCCTTCGCCCGACGAGCCGTTGATAAACACTCCTTTCAGGCCGTTTTTCTCAAGCATGGCCGCATAGGCGGGTATCGGTTCAAGGTTCACATCGCCTGTGGCGGTAAAGGGTGTGAACGGGGCGTCGATCAGCCCCTGTATCTTTTCGAATTCCATAATTGTTAAAAAGAGATTGGCGTTAATGGACTTTGTGAAATGTTTGGTTATTCTTTGTTGAGGGTCACGGGCTTGAGCACGGTAAGCTGGGCTATCAGCGCAAGCAGCACGGCTCCGGCCATGCAGGCGAAGCCGGTGTCCATCTGGCCGTTCTCGCCCAGACGGCCAAGGACGTTGGTGGCCAGGGCGCCGATGAACAGTCCCGACATGTTCATGATTCCGTAGGCGGTGCCGCGGGAGCGTGCCGGTACAAACTGGCACAGGATAGGCATGTTGTTGGCATCGAAAAGCCCGTAGCCGAATCCGAATGTCAGGCTCGCCGTGATGGCTGCTGTCAGCGATGTGCCGAACCCCATGAGCACCAATGCCGGTATCATGAGGCTTAGCCCTATGGAGCTGGTGTAGATGCGGCCGCGCAGATTGCGGCGCGACCAGTTGTCGGCCATGGGGCCGCCGATCATGACCCCTATGAATGAGGCGAATGCTATGGTGATGGTGGCTATGGGACCGGCCCACGCCATGTCTATGCCGAGACCGTCGGCAAATAGTGTCGGCAGCCAGTTCTTGGTTGCCCAGCCCGGTATTGACGAGGAGGCGAAGAAAAACAATATGGCCCAGAATGCGGCGCAGCTCAGAAGCATGCCGAGCGATGAGCCGATGGCCCGCAAGTTGTTGCGCAGCATCAGGCCGAGTGGCAGGCGCCGAACGGCCGATTGCTCTTCTGACGAATCGGGACGCTTCTCTCGAAGCAGCACAATGAGCGCTCCGGCATAGATTATGCCGGCTAACCCGAACCAGTGGAACGTCGATTGCCACGAGAGCTGTTCGGCCACGAAAGCGCCGAAACCGCCCACAGCCTGTCCCATGTAGAGCCCCGTCATGTGTATGCCTATGGCTAAACTGAGCTGTTTGCCTGTGAAATAGTCGGCTATCAGCGACAGGGCGGCCGGTATGTAGAGTGCCTCGCTTACGCCCATTGCAGCGCGCAGCCAGTATATGTCACGATAGTCGGTGGCGTAGCCCATGGCCATGGTCACGGCACTCCACACAGTCAATGACACCACTATGAGCCACTTGCGGTTGACGCGGTCGGCCACTATGCCCGATATGGGGCTCATGAATCCGTAAATCCACATGAACGCCGCCATTATCTTGCCGAACATTATCTTGCTCTCAAGGGCTGAGATATCGACTGCCATGGCATCGCGCATGGTCGATAGCATCTGGCGGTCCATATAATTCAGCAGGGCTACCACCCACAGAAGCCCCACCACTATCCAGGGATAGTATTTTCGATTGTAAAGTATCATGGTTGTTGATCAGGTATTAAGGCGTTGGTTTATTGTCTGAGGTTGTTTATGTCGGTGCCTGCCGGTGTCTGGAATATCCTTAGGCCGAACTCGTGAATGGAGGCATACACATGGTCGAAGATGTCCGACTGCACATGCTCATACTCTTTCCATTCGGTTGTCACGGTGAAGAAATAGAGCTGCAGCGGAAGGCCCGACGGGGTTGGCTCCATCTGCCTCACCATGATTGTCATGTCGCTGTTCACCCGGTGATCATTGAGCAGATAGTTCTCTATATACGACCGCAGCAAGCCTAAGTTTACGGCGGTGTCCGGAGTGTCGGCTTCGATCCACCCTCGGGCAGCCAGAGCCTCCCTCTCGTTTCGGGTGCAGAATCTCACACTGTTGACATCGATGTATATCGGGCGCTCCACACGCCGTCCGCCGCTGTCGCGCATGGGCTGGTAATTGCGGAACGATTCCGACACTAACGAATAGGGGGGTACCGTGGTGACCGAATTGTCCCAGTTGCGCACTTTCACGGTGGTAAGCGACACATCTATCACTTCGCCGTTGGCGCCGTGTTTCTCCACCACCACCCAGTCGCCGCGCTCGAGCATATGATTGGCTGTGAGCTGCACGCTCGCCACCAATCCGAGTATTGTGTCCTTGAACACAAGCATCAGTATGGCCGCCGAAGCGCCTATGGCTGTGAGAATAGCCACCGGCGACTTTTCTGCCAAGATGCTCACCGTAAGTATCACGCCCATTATTATCACCACTAACTTTACGGTCTGGAACATACCCTTTATGGCATAGACCCTCAGGTTGTCACGTTTGAGAAACGCATGATACAGATTGCCTACAGTGATTGATATGATATATACCACTGTCCACAGTATGTAACATCTCGTCAATATCCCTATCCACGTCAGAGCCGTATCGCTGTGGGTGAAGAATTGCGGCAGCAGCCACCACACCGCCATGGCGGGAGCTAACTGTGATATGGCTTTCAGAAATCGGGTGTTGAGCAGATCATCGTCCCATGTCGTACGGCTTTTGTCTATGAGTACCTTGAGCAGGAATGCCGTTCCCTCGGTGATGAAAAATGCCGCTACCGCCACTGCGGCTATCCCCGCGAGTATGATCACCTTTGACCACACTGCGCCATATGTCCCGGTGATATTGTGGCTGAGAAACTCGTTGATATGCTCTATCATGACTGATACAATGAATAACGAAGTCAAAGATAAGAATAAGTCGAGAGCAATGCCAAATTTATTTGGACATTGCCGAGCGGAAGTATCTAAGACCGCAGGTCAAAGATACGTATAAGTGAGCGCAAAAGCAAAATCAAATTTATATGGCGACAAAATTCATTGTGAATTGTTTTATATGACAAGGGGAAGATTTTCTTCCCCTATTTTACTTAATCATAAATCTTATGAAAACAAGAAACGTAACAGTTGTGTCCGACCCCCTGCCGGCCGGTTCCGACTTTTTTGCTCCCGACACCACTTATCTGATCCGGAGCGAGGTGTCACTTACCGGAAATATCGATTTGCCCGGTGGGGTTCAGTTGATATTCCAGGGTGGAAAAATCGTAAGTCAGTCACCCTGCACCCTCACCGGAAACAACACGGCGCTAATGGCTCCTGTCGATGTTATTTTCGGCCTGAACATATCGGTCAACGGATCGTGGAACATCGACAGGGCTTATCCGCTTTGGTTTGAGACGTCGTTTATCGGTACCCAACAAGATTTCGCCGACAGCATCAATAAAGCCATCGTGATGAAATCGAAAGGGGAAGTACAACTGCTCAAGGGCATTCATTTCATCTCCAAACCCATTATTATCCCTCAGGGAGCCCACCTCCTCGGTGAAGATGGTGATCTTGAAAGTAATAATAAGGAAACACAGATAAAACCCATGGAGTCGTCGGCCGGAAGCGGAAAATATGCCTACAAATATATGGTGTATATCAACTGTGACATTAATGGGGTTCCCGATCCTTATGGAAAGTCTCACCCCAAGCAGTGGGTTTCTATCAGCAATATTAAATTTAAAAATAATGTTGATGTGTTTAAACCGGCGCGATGTATTTATTCTGTCGGTAATACGTCCTTAGACTATGTTAAATGGGCTGAATTTTTGCAGGCAATAACGTTTGCACGGACTGCTTATTATGATATGCGCAGCATTACTAACTGTGCTTTTGATAATTATGCCGATATTACTATTCCCGATAATTTGACCGATGATGAGATTCCCGATTATTGTGCTTTCGATTTCGGTTCGTTCGGCGATGGATTGTTGTTTTCCCACAATGGCACCGGCACCCATGGTCAGTACGCGTTGCTCTACATAAGTCAGTGTGGGGGTGGCATTATCAGCGACAATGTGCTGTGTGGCGATGTGATAGTGCGCTTCTCAAAAGCGTTGACCATAGAGAACAACCACATGGAAGGCGTGTATAGACTTGATGTTCCTCCGCAGATCAAGATAAGGCAGTCGGTGGTCAATATAACTCAGAATTTTATAGAAAAATGTTCAAAACCTTCCATTGTGGTGTATAACGGGCCTGACACCGTGGCCGACTATGATTCCTCCATTGTGAATCTGTCAGGTAACCAGCATCTGTTTTATGCAGGCAAAAGAGAGACCGATGAAACTCTCCAGACTAAAGAGCAGAGGCTTGAATCGATTTCCGAGGTCGATATTGCTGTTGACAGGCGCACACTGCTTAACATAAGTAATGAATATCGTTACGATTTCTATGGAATCAGTGGCGTGAGAATCTGTGGAATAATGCTCGCCAAAGCCGACGGTTCTATGTTTGAGGAGTTCAACCGATTCTCCTATCTGTTGAGTCAGCAGTCATGTATCCTGCCCAATTATCGCGTGCAGGCCACAGCCACTGCTCATGAACTCAATGCTCCCGGCTTCAGCTCTCCGCAACCGGTGCGTCACATTGAGTGGTTCCGGCCATCGGGCAAATATGTTTACAGTTATGAGATTTTGTGGGATTCCGGACGTGGTATTAAGAAAACCGAGGGTAATACGACACGCTTTGCAATAAACTCGGAGCAGAACCCGCTCGAACTGACACACTACGGTCAGGGAGTGCTCTTGTCGTTCAATGATGCCGGCCGGTTCCGGCGCCTGCCCGTGAAATTGATCCGTCGGAGATTGGACGACCATACTTTAGATATTGAGGAAGTGGTTGTCCCGATAATCAGTACGGCTCATTTTTACGACAACGGCATTTCGGTGTGCGGCTTCAAATGGCGTCCGTTATCGCTCAACGCCGAGTTCAGCATTGCCCATAAGTATGACACGATCGATTATGTCAACGGAAATATTCATGCCTGGACCGATAGTGTGCCGTCGTTTTTGAATAGCCGCTGGCATACCGGCGACCTTATCTACAACACCTCTGCCGACAATAATACCAGTGCGGTCACAGTTGTTAAAAAATAGACTTATAAGCGATTGATAAAATAAACACATAGCGAAATAGTAAATTTGAGAAAAGCGTAGCGAATTAGCTGATAGAGCGTTCGTTACGCTTTGTTTTTCTATGGGGCAGAGCCAACGAAATACCACCTCGAAGCCAAACGGTGCAGAAGTTCAGTTACCACCTCGTTACTCCCGTAACGGGTGCAGACTTCTTGCTAAAAGGTTCTGTTTCTGTGTTTTGCGTAGATTTGCATAGCTGTCGGTAACTCACTAATAACTAATTTTGTAACCAAAAAAAGGAGTGAGTTATGCGTAGTACATTCAAGGTATTATTTTACGTGAAGAAAGGCAGCGAGAAGCCGAACGGCAACCTGCCTCTGATGTGCCGTATCACGGTGGACGGCGAGATTAAACAGTTCAGTTGCAAGATGGACGTTCCCCCACGCTTGTGGGACGTGAAGAACAGCCGTGCTTCGGGCAAGAGCGTCGAAGCGCAGAGAATCAACCTTGCGGTAGATAAAATCCGTGTGGAGGTAAACCGCCGCTATCAAGAGTTAATGCAGACGGACGGTTATGTTACCGCCGCCAAACTCAAAGACGCCTATCTCGGTATCGGCGTCAAGCAGGAAACTTTGCTGAAGCTGTTCGAGCAGCACAACGCCGAGTTCGAGAAGAAAGTCGGGCACAGCAGGGCGCAGGGTACATTTACCCGTTATCGGACGGTCTGCAACCATATTCGGGAGTTTTTGCCCCATACCTACAAGCGTGAGGATATTCCGTTAAAGGAACTTAACCTCACGTTCATCAACGATTTCGAGTATTTTTTGCGCATGGAGAAGAAATGCCGCACCAATACCGTGTGGGGCTACATGATTGCGTTGAAACACATCGTTTCGATAGCGAGGAACGACGGGCGTTTGCCCTTTAATCCCTTTGCCGGATATATCAACTCTCCCGAAAGCGTGGACAGGGGCTACCTCACCCAAACGGAGATACAGACGCTCATGGACGCACCGATGAAGAACGCCACCCACGAACTTGTACGGGACTTGTTCGTCTTTTCGGTGTTCACGGGTTTGGCGTATTCCGACGTGAAGAATCTCACCGCCGACCGCCTGCAAACATTCTTTGACGGCAACCTTTGGATAATCACCCGAAGAAAGAAGACCAACACCGAATCGAACATCGTAATTATCCGATGAAGTAGGTATTTTTTAAGACATGTCAAGGACTTACCTTTGT
>CAJTRS010000032.1 GCA_910578805.1 uncultured Muribaculaceae bacterium
GGGTCTTGCTTAAGGTTTTGACCAAGGTATCGGTCTCAAAAGCGATTGCAAAGTTAAAGGAAATATTTTATTCCACCAAATAATTTTGTCGATTAGTTATCGATTTTTTTGACTGTATTTTTCGCGCTGGTTTTATTGTGTTGTCAATCAGTATGGTGCGAGGGTTGTTTGATGTGCTGGACGGTTCTGTGTATTCCCCTGGTGGTGGAGATCAGAGATCTTTGTCGGGTGTAAGGCTTTTTGTCGGGGAATAGATCAGGTCGTCGATAGCGTTGCGGCCTTCGGTGTCGGTCAGCACGAATGTGAATGACCATTTGTTGAGACGCACTCCGGGGGCAGCGATATAGGGGAGCTTTATGAGTACTTTGTTCCAGCCTTGATTCAGTTTTACGGGAAATGGTGTGCGTGCGGTGAAGTTTTCGTTTCCAAGGTCTGTTTCGTTGTTTACGGATTTGCCGGTGTTTGTCCATGTTTGTGGAATCAGCTCTTCATCGTTGAGCCACAGGCGGGAGCCTTTGCGGTCCCATTTCCCGGATTCGGGGGCGGTGTCTTTTTCGGAGCGTCCGTAGTTTTGGAACTCTATGACGGCGCCTGCTTTACGGGCAGTAGGAGAATACACGTATGTGTAAGCGTAGGCTGTGTTGTTCAGGCCGTAATCGGTGCTGTAGAACGCCGGTATTATCGTTCCCCATGTGTGGCGCAGGTATATTGCGGCTCCGGTGGCCTGTGCCGTGCGGTATGTGCGGCCTTTATATGTGTATTGTGCGGCGAGTTCTGTCTCGGGCGGAAAGATGGCCGACGCGTTGCCGTCGTTGGGGAATGGGTCGGTTATATGCCATCTGATATTGGTCTGCCTCACGTAGGGTATGTGTCCCGAAGGCAGGGTGTTGTCCTTGTGAAACAGAAAGCGGCGTTCCCAGTCGGCGAATTCCTCGTATTCGCTACCGTAGCAAGGCAGCGTGGTGCCGCCGGTTTCGATGTATTGCAGTCCACCGCCTTTCCATGCGCGTTCGGCCGATGCGAGTACGTTGGCGTAGAAGTTGTTCTGGCGTATGATGTCGTCCTGCGAGGGTGTCTTGCGGTCATTCCACGGTGCCGAGATGGTTCCGGCTATTTCTTCGTTGCCTCGTTCGGAATAATATATGGAACTTTTGTATATGCCTACCAGGTCGGCGAATACATCGAAGTGATTGGTGTAGTTGTAGCGGCAGTCGATGTTGGGGATTCCTTTTACGCGGGTTCCGGAGGTGCTCCACATCTGTGTCATGTCAAATCCTAATGAGGAGTTGATGGTGACTCCCAATATCGGATTCCAGCACACGGCTTTTTTGCCTAAGGAGTGTATCTTTCCGGTCATTGTGGGCAGGAATGTGGTGTCGGTGATGGCTTTTTCATCTGCGCCTATGTGAATGTAGGGCGCATCGGCAAACACTTCCGCTACCTCTTCCAGGACTTTTTTCAGTATATTTTTGCCTTGGGTGGTCTGCATGTCGAATCCCATGGCGCGCTCGAAGGCTTCGCTATGGCCCGGCATGTCGATTTCGGGTATTACGATCATGCCGTGTTTGGTGGCTGTCTCCATGAGCCGGCGGCAGTCGTCCTGTGTGTAATATAATCCGGCGAAGCGTGTCATATATTGCGCATCGGTTAGCTTGGAGCATGAGGGGTGTTTTATTTCGAAGCGCCATGCCTGATTTTCGGTCAGGTGCCAGTGGAATGTGTTGACCTTGAATTTTGACAGGAGTTCCACCTGGCGTATGAGTTCGTCGATGTCTATGAATGAGCGTCCGACATCGTGCATGTATCCGCGCAGTTTGAATGCCGGATAGTCGGTGATTTCAACCGCTTCTATGGCTTCGCAGCCGGCGGGATATCCATCTGTCAGCTGGTCAAGGGTCTGTGCCGCGCGTATGACTCCGGTGGCGGTAATGGCTGTGATTTCTATGGCATCGGGTGTTACCGACAGGGTGTATGCCTCATTGGGGTATCCGGCGAGATGGTAGTCGTATGTCCCTTCGATGCGGTCAACCAATTTTACGGTAACGGGTGCGCCGATCCCGGTTGTGGCACAGTTGTGCCTGCTGAAAAATTCGCTCAGGAGCTCGCAGCCGGTCGGGTCGGTGACGGTGACGGGCCGGCCGAGTTCAAACTGTGAGCCTTCGGTCCGGGATATTGATTTTGGTGTCGGCATTAGGTGCACCACTTTTGCTGATGCTATTGCAGGAAGCAAGATGCCGCATACCGCCAAAGCGACCGTGCCGATCCTGAATTTGATACTTTTCATGGTTCTATGTGGCTCGTGAGATCGGATTGATGTAGGATTTTGATTGGGTTTGCAAATTTAATAATTTGCTCCTATTTATATCTAAGGTGTGCTGATTTTGACGGCGCAGCCGTGCTGCGGTCAGATTACGCCTTTGGTCTGGCAGATGAGTTCGGCAGTGTTGGCGGTGCCTAATTTTGTCAATAGGCGTCGCCGGTAGGTATTGACGGTGTTTATGCTGATACTCATTGCGTCTGCGATCTCTTTGGAGGTCAATCCGCGGCATATGTGGTGGATTACCTCTATTTCTCTTGCCGAAAGTTTTTTTGAAGAGCCTCCGGCGGGTGTGCCGCTGAATGCCGGACTGAAGTATGTGTCGCCATCGATTATCGCGGCTACGGCCCGCCGAAGCGTGTCGAGCGGTTCGGATTTCGATACGGCGCCGTCAATGCCGAGGCCGTGCAGCGTGTCGATTATCCATGGCTTTTTGTGCATGGTATATACGAGTATCCTGTGGTGCGGGCTTAGGCTGAGGATACGTTCGATGATCTCGAAACCGGTGCAGGTGCCGAGCTCGAGTTCAATGATGAACAGCGACGGAGTGTCGGTCAGGCAATCTGCGTCAGGAGTGACATGCCGTATGGAAAAACGGTCTGAGTCTAAAGTCTCTTTGAGTCCTTGTGCCACAATGGGGTGATCATCGATGATTACTATTTGCGAGATAGTCGGGTTCATGTTTTGATGATGTATGTCATAAAAGCCGTATGGCTATTCAAAAATAGCTGATGTGTACTGCATTACCTAATCCGGGAATATTTATTAATGAAAATAAGTGTATGTTTGTTTTATTTAACTTATAGGCAGCGGTATTTCATTATTTATGATGACATGACGAACGGTTTTTTAAATGTAATTTTGTCTTTAAAAACCTTGTAAGAGCGGTTTGACGGTGGCTGCTGGCCAAATAGGAAAATATCTTGTCCGATTACAGAAAAAAATGTACATTTGCGGTGATGACGGCATTATGCTGTTGTTATTGATTTTAAACTGTAACAAAACTTCTATTTAAATTATGGAGAATAAATACTCGGCACGGCTGCAATCCTTGCGCGACTATATGCGTTCGGCCGGAGTGGCTGCTACCATCATACCTCAGACCGATCCCCATCAGAGTGAATATCTTTCAGCCCACTGGCAGGTGCGACGCTGGCTTAGCGGATTTACCGGGTCGGCGGGTGATTTGTTGGTCACTCTTGACGGCGCTCTTTTGTGGGCCGATTCGCGCTACTGGCTGCAGGCCGCGAGGCAGCTTGAAGGTACCGGGATAGAAGTGATGGAGGACGGAAAGCCAGAGACTCCTTCTATGATAGACTATATATGCGGCAATCTTCCGGCCGGTTCAACTGTGGGCATTGACGGCATGTTGTTTTCTATAAACACCACCCGCACCATGGAGAGCCGTCTTGAGGCTGCCGGCATGAAGCTGGTGGTTGATTTCAATCCCATAGACCTTGTGTGGACAGACCGCCCGGGACGTCCTGACAGTAAGGTGTTTGTTCATGAGGAGAAGTACGCAGGCATGAGTGCCTCCGACAAAATTGACATGGTGCTTGACCGGGTGAAAACATCAGGAGCTGTGTCGGCATTCATATCCGATCTCGCGGAGATCGCCTGGATTCTCAATATCAGGGGCGCCGACGTGTCATGCAATCCTGTGGTGACATCGTTTCTTTACCTGTCGTCACAGGGCGGAGTGCTTTTTATCGATGAGGACAAGGTGAATGACGATGTGCGCCGCCATTTGGAGGCCGCGTCAGTCACTCTTAAACCTTACGATGCCATTCTCGGTTTCCTGTCGGCTCTCCCTTCAGAAGAAAAGGTGCTTGTAAGCGCCTCTCAGTCGGCCGGTGCGCTAATGGCCGCTTTGGGAGCTCGTGCCGTGGTGGGCGCATCGCCTGCCGCCATGCTTAAGGCAGTGAAAAACGATGTCCAGTTAAGCGGTGTGCGCGATGCCATGGTGCGCGACGGCGTGGCACTGGTGCATTCGTTTATGGAGATAGAGGATATGATTGCGCAGGGTAAGCCTCTGACGGAGATGGGTGTCGCTGAAATACTGCGTCGCCATCGTAGCGCCGATCCGATGTTTTTCGACCTCAGCTTCGAGACTATAGCCGGTTACGGCGCACACGGTGCCATAGTGCACTATGACCCCACTCCCGAGACAGATGTGGAGGTGCGTCCCGGCAATCTTCTGCTTGTGGATTCCGGTGCCAACTATTTCGACGGGACTACCGACATAACACGCACCATTTCCATCGGCGAGCCTTCCAACGCGCAGCGTCATGACTTTACACTTGTGATGAAAGGCCATATTTCGATAGCTACAGCCATATATCCCGAGGGCACACGTGGCGCACAGCTCGATGTGCTCGCGCGCATAAATCTGTGGAAAGAGGGACTCAGCTATCTTCACGGCACCGGCCACGGTGTAGGGCATTTCCTTAATGTGCATGAGGGACCGCAGAGCATACGTCTCAATGATACTATGGCTCCGCTTGTTCCGGGCATGATCACCTCCAATGAGCCGGGGCTTTACCGTGAGGGTGAATATGGTATCCGTTGCGAGAATCTGGTGCTCACCGCCGAAGCGTTTGCCACCGGATTCGGACGGTTCTACAAGTTTGAGACTCTTACGTTGTTCCCGTTTGACCTGACTTTGTTTGACACTTCCATCATGACCGATGAGGAGATTGACTGGGTCAACGCTTATCACGCAATGGTGTGCGAGCGCCTGTTGCCCAATCTTGATGCCAAGGCTCAGCAGTGGCTGCTTTCAAAAACATCGGTACTCACACGTAAGTGATTTCGGACATGGCTCTTATAAAGACACTCAGGGGAATTACCCCGCAGATAGGACGTGATTGTTTTCTTGCCGACAATGCCACGGTGATAGGCGATGTGGTGATGGGCGACGAGTGCAGCGTGTGGTTCAACACAGTGCTCCGCGGCGATGTCAACTCCATTCGCATAGGCAACCGTGTCAACATTCAGGACGGCACGGTGCTGCATACACTATATCAGAAATCGACCATAGAGATCGGTGATGACGTATCGGTAGGACACAATGTTACTCTTCACGGTTGCAAGATACATGACCTGGCGCTTATTGGTATGGGTGCTGTGGTGATGGACGATGCGGTTGTCGGGGAGGGTGCATTGGTGGCTGCCGGTTCGGTAGTGCTTTCACGGACACAGATAGGTCCCAATGAATTGTGGGGTGGCGCTCCCGCCAAATTCATAAAGATGGTCGATCCGGCTACTTCGCGCGAGCTCAACCAGAAGATAGCGCGCAATTATCTTATGTACTCCAAATGGTATGATGAATAATCGTATCCTGCGGTAGTCCTTATTATTATATATTTTCGTAACGTATGTTCAAGACCGTATTGCTGATCACCACCTACAATTCACCGCAGGCTCTGCGGTGTGTATTTGACAGTGTGATGTCGCAGACTATGATGCCCGATGAAGTAGTGATAGCCGACGATGGTTCCGCTGATTCCACAAAGGAGGTTATCGACGCTTTCCGCCGCTGTTATGGCGGTACGGTGAGGCATGTTTGGCATGCCGACGAGGGTTTCCGGAAGACAGTGATACTCAACAAGGCCGTGGCCGCTACCAAGGCCGACTACATAATGGAGGTGGACGGTGACATCATACTTGATCCGCATTTCGTGGCGGATCAGGTGGCCAATGCTTCTCAGGGAGTGTTTGTGTGCGGTATGCGGGCATATCTGCCGGAAAATGTCACGTCGGCGATGCTGGCTGGTGATATGTCTTTGTTTGCCGGGGTGCGGACGCCGGGACTCGGACGCCGCATATGTGCCCGACGCATACCTTGGCTGTCGCCGTTGTTCCGTTCGCGTCACAGCCGGTCCACACGCCAGTGTATGGGAAGTCATATGGCTTACTGGCGCAGTGACTTTATCCGGGTAAACGGTTATGACGAGGATATAATAGGGTGGGGTACCGAGGACAGGGAGTTTGCGCGTAGGCTGCTTAATGCGGGAGTGCGCCGGCGCACACTGCGTTTTGCCGCCATTGAATATCACCTGTGGCATAAGGTCAACAGCAATCCGATAGACACCGAGAGAAACAACCGCATATTTCGCGAGGCTGTGGAGTCGGGAAGGGTATGGGCCGATAACGGAGTGGACAAATATCTGTGAAAATCACGGCGGTCAGCTTTTGAACCGCGCGAACATTGTGGTGGACAGATATTTTTCGGCACGGTCTGGAAACACTACCGCTATGCGGCTTCCGGCCGGTGCTTTTAGGGCAGTACGGATTGCGGCGATCATGGCGCCTCCGCTGCTCATGCCTGCAAATATCCCTTCACGGGCTATTATCTCACGGGCAGTGTCGATGGCTTCTTCCGAGTCGATCATCTCCACGGAGTCTATGTGTGATCGGTCATAAATTTCCGGCACTATCGCCTCTTCGAGATTTTTGAGACCCTGTATGTAGTGTCCGCGAACGGGTTCGGCACATACTACCTTTATATCGGGGTTCATTACTTTCAGGAAACGGCCAAGTCCCATCAGAGTGCCCGAAGTGCCTATGGCACACACAAGATAATCTATGCGTCCCTGCATCTGCTCCCATATCTCAAGGGCTGTCTTCTGGTAATGCGCCAGGTAGTTGGCGGCATTGGAAAACTGGTCGGGCATGAAATATTTGTCGGGGTTTTCATTGACAAGCTTATGCGCCATGCGGATAGCTCCGTCGGTTCCGTCCTCGGCCGGGGTGAGTATTACTTTGGCTCCGTAGGAGCGGATTATTCGGCGGCGTTCCTCGCTAACCCCTTCGCTCATGACTATCTCCACCGGATATCCGCGCACCACACCTATCATGGCCAGTCCTATGCCGGTGTTGCCTGAAGTGGGTTCTATTATGGTCTTCCCCGGTGTGAGACGTCCATCGGCTTCGGCCGCTTCTATCATTTTCAGGGCTATGCGGTCCTTTATGGAGCCTGTGGGGTTAAAGCCCTCGAGTTTGGCGAATATCTCAACGTCGGTGCGCGGAGCCAGACGGTTTATGCGTACCATCGGGGTGTTTCCGATACATTGCAGTATGTCGGTTTTAGCTTCCATGTAACAGAGCAATAAAAAATGTGATTTCTAAAAATAACGGTACGGCGGGCATAATATTTTGCCTGCCGTACCGGAATATAAATATTATATGTCAATGAAAAAGTTGGTTCGGTTATGATCCTGACGTCCGTTAATCCTCTTCGTCAAGGGCTATATAGTGCTGGTAGGGGTGGTCGCATGCCGGACATTCCTTGGGAGGTGTGGTGCCTTCATATATGTATCCGCATACCAGACACTGCCATTTTATGGGTTTCTTGCGTTTCCATAGTGTACCGTCCTCTATATGTTTGAGATATCGCTCGAAGCGGCGGCGATGGAGTTCTTCTATCTCGGCAATGGCACGGAAATGTTCGGCAATCTCTGTGAAACCCTCCTCGTCGGCTACCTTTGCCGATTCGGTATAGAGTTTTACGCCTTCATAAAGTTCTTCGTGTGCGGCAGTCTTGAGATTGGAGGCCGTGTCGCCGATCACTCCCGCATCGACATCGACAGGAACCTCTATAGAGCCGCCTTCGAGTAGCTTGAAGAACACCTTTGCGTGACGCATTTCATTTTGTGCGGTTTCTGTGAAAATTTTCTCAACGGGGAAATACTTGTCCTTGTTGGCCTTTGAGGCATAAAACATGTAACGGGAATAAGCCGCCGACTCAGCCATATATGCAATCACCAGATTCTTTTCGGTCTGAGTGCCTTTGATACTTTTCTTTGCCATAATCTTAGATTAGATATATTTGTTTGTGTTTATAGACTTGATGCAGTTTTATAACATTGCCGCTACCGTAAAAGTTCTCCATGAGCCATGATTTTTTGAATTCGGTTTACGTCCTGAGAGGGTGAGGGCGTTGAACATCGGAAGAGGTCATGCGCAGATGTTGCGGGCTACTTCGCGCAGATCTTCAGCGGTGTCACATTCGTCAACTATTTCCACGCCAAGCATGGTTTCTATTATGTCTTCAACGGTAACGATGCCTCTCATGCAGCCGTATTCGTCGGCAATTACCGAGATGTGTTCTTTTTTCTCGAGCATTCGTTGCCAGATATCGGCCACTTTGTCTGATTCCTGAAAGGTGAGTATCGGGCGCATTATGTCGCCGGCTGTTACCGCAAAGCGGTCCTGTGCCAGCATTTCCAGAACGGTAGCTCGGCGTACATAACCTTCAATGAATTCACGACGGTCGTTGTAAACGGGGATACGTGAATATGGCGCCAGATTTGTGTCGGCGTAGAAGTCACGCATTGTGATGCTTTTTGGCGTTGATGCCACCACTACGTAGGGGGTCATGATCTCACGGGCGGTTACAGTTGCTATCTTAAGGAAATTCTGTATCATATGGTGCTCTTCAGGTTTGAACACACCTTCACCGGCGCCTACATCGATCATGGCGGCAACCTCTTCGCGGCTTACTGTCAGCGGCTGTATCCTTGGCGAAAAGCATCGGGTGATGAGCTCCGACAGCCATACCAACGGATATGTGACCATTATGAGTATTCGTATGATACGTGCCGACGGTATGGCCAACGTGCGCCAGTATGATGCGCCGATGGTCTTTGGTATGATCTCCGAAAGTACCAATATGAGCAGGGTGAGTATGGCGGATATTATACCGAAATACGCTTCGCCGAATATTTTTACGGATTCAGAACCGACACCTGCCGCACCTATTGTATGGGCCACAGTGTTTAATGTAAGTATGGCGGCCACCGGGCGGTCTATGTTGGTTTTGTATTTCATCAGCAACGAGGCTGATCTTACATTTTGACTCTCTTTCATTGAGATGAAAGAAACCGGGGTTGACAAAAGTACGGCCTCTAATACTGAGCATAGAAATGAAAGTCCGAGTGCCCCGAAAAGATAAAGAAGTATGATTGTCATGAGTAATAAATGGTTGCTATACGATTAACGATAAATGTCTGTTAAATGTTTTGTCGAGTGGTTTTCTTGAAGGTTGTTTGTGCCGGACCGCCACAACAGAAACTCCGCACCTGCTGATCTGTGTGATCAGCAGGTGCGGAGTTTCTGTTGTGGTTATGGGCTGTTAAGCTTTATTTTTGGCGTGAAAGCACGATGTAGGCCGAAGCGGGACTGTTGAGGCGCAGTGTGCTGTCGTTGACAAGGTCAACGGTGCTTATTTCGGGGAGCACTTGTTTGATCATGTCTTCGATACGCATGTTGTCGCAAGCCATTTCGGTGCACAGCCCCGGGTTCATGGCTATGGAGTCGCCATTGAGGGTATAGGAACCCTGAATGCTGTTGCAGTTGGTTGTGATCGAATAGTTGCCGCCATCGAATGTGATGAGAGATGCCTTCTCAGGGGTCTCTTCGGAAGGACGTACGGAAAGTGAATCGTTGACCACTACATTGTCGATGTTCCACCGGCCGTCGATGCTGATTGCTGCGGTAGTTTCAGTGGTGTCGGCCGGAGTCTGGCCGGAGGATTGTGCCTGGTTGCTGTTGCCGCATGAGCATGCGAGAGCAGCTATTGACATACAGGATACAAGTATTGTCTTCATGTTTCAGCTATATTTCTGAATTTAACATTTATGATTAATTCGGTGCAAAGATACGAATAAGTCGAGTGCAAAAACAAATTTATTCGACTTTTGCCGGACGTGGGGTGTCTATGTCAAATGTATCTCTCTACCGTTGATTGTATATGCTCGGTCATATGTTGGGAAACAGATTGCAGAAGCCCTGTTTGTTGAACTGATAGTACATTTCGATTCGTTCGGGAGTATCGTTTTCAAGCAGCAGGAGCAACTCTTTGGCAAATTCAAGAGTTGCCGAGCCGTTGGCTGTCACGATGTTTTTGTCGCTTGTCGCCTGGGTGTGGACATATCCTTCGTGATTGGTGTAATTGTCGCCTCCCCAGAGTTTCAGTTGTTCCAAGCCGTTGCCGGTATGTTTCACGGTATTTAGGAAGCCGTGTTTGGCCATGAATGAGGCCGCGTTGCATATTGCGCCTACAATCTTGCCTTTTTCAATGGCTTGACGGACAAGAGTCACAACCTGATCGGCCACGGATGTGCTCCACCCGAATCCGCCTATCAGCACCAGTGCCGCATAGTCATCGGGCATAGTATCAAACGAATAGTCGGGAAGGGTGTGAAAGCCGCCTATCGATTTAACCGGTTCCGATGTGGGAGCCGCGACCTTGTTGACATATTTCGGAGTCTCCTTCAGGGCAAATTCGTCGGAAGCTATGGCTTGTGTGAGAAACACCGCTTCATGGGCTGCATAGTCAGGCAGCAGTACATATATAATTTCGTTGCTCATGACAATAAGTTTAGTAATTCTTTGTGGATTTGACCGTTTGTACCGGCTATATGGTTTCCATGGGCAGGGTCAAGTTCGTTTCCATTCCAGTCCGATACTATTCCTCCGGCCTCCTGCACTATGAGCATTCCCGCTGCATAGTCCCATGGATTGAGATATCCTTCGAAATATCCGCCTTGTCTGCCGCAAGCTACATATGCGAGTTCCAGTGCGGCCGAACCAATACGCCGGATATCTTGTGAATGTTCAT
Source organism: uncultured Muribaculaceae bacterium (assembly GCA_910578805.1). Lineage (GTDB taxonomy): Bacteria > Bacteroidota > Bacteroidia > Bacteroidales > Muribaculaceae > Paramuribaculum. Next base: position 10,941 of record CAJTRS010000032.1, read on the forward strand.
AGACTTTGAGAAATCGGGCAAAGTTTTCTGTTGCATTCTCTCTTTTGGCAGTTCCTATGCCTATAATGGTTTCAGAGAGGCTTTTGGCTGCAGAAACGTGTATGGGCTTGCCGTTCAGCATGCTGCCTTCACCTTTGACCGCGGAAAAAAGTTCGTCGTGAAACGGATCATAGACAATCCCCGCCACAATCTCCTTTTTGCGGCAAAGAGCCAGTGAAACGACACTATGCTGATAGTCATGAATGAGGTTGGTTGTGCCGTCAACCGGATCGAGTATCCAGTAACTGTCGGCTTCTATGTTGTGTAGTCCTGTTTCCTCACCGAGAAACTGTGTGTCAGGTGCAAGTGTATATAAAGCCTTTTTCAGAAAGTTTTGTACTTCGAGATCAACCTGTGTGACATAGTCGGCAATCCCTTTTTCTTTTACCCGGGCTGCCATTGTACGGTTCTTTATTATACCTTGGGTCTCTTTGACCAAACTGATTATACGTTGTATATCCATGCTTTCCGAATCGTTTCTAAGGTTGTTTTCCCTGAAGAGAACTTAAAGCCAATCACAAAGGTATGAATTATTATTTAATTTTATAAGACGTTTGATTAACAAACTGGTTGAACTGTATGTTTATAGAGTTATAATCGAGATGTTTAGTATGGATATCAACACACTTTTTGATCTTTCAGGAAAGGTAGCGGTTGTCACGGGTGGTGGCGACGGCATAGGTAGAGGTTGCTGCGAGATTCTCGCTGCCGCCGGCGCGTCAGTTGTCGTTAGCGATATTAATGCCGACAAAGCCAAGGCTGTGGCTGATGGTATTTCAGCCTCGGGCGGAAAGGCAATATCATTGGTTTGCGATGTGTTTGAGGACGCAGACCGGATAAAGCTCATTGACACAGCGGTAAAAACCTACGGCACAGTCAACATTCTTGTAAATAATGCGGGTCTTGGTGGTGGCGGACGTGAAAATCCGTTCAAAATTGATGTGGATTATGTGGAGCGTATCTATCATATAAATGTCTTTGCCCCTTGGCGCTTATGTCAGCTCGCTGTTCCGGAGATGGGCAAGTCGGGTTATGGAAGTATTGTCAATATAACATCGATGAGTTCGGTTGACAAAGAGGCAAACATGTGTGTCTATTCGTCGTCAAAGGCTGCGCTCAATCATTTGGCTGCCAATCTTGCTTACGATTTCGGTCGTTATGGTGTGAGAATCAACAATGTGGGTCCCGGCGCCACAAAAACCGCGGCTCTCGAGTCAATACTTACGCCCGAATTGCAGGAGAAGATGTTGAAACGCACCCCGATACATCGTCTTGGAGAGGTTTCGGATATAGCTCAGGCGGTACTCTTTTTCGCATCACCCGCGTCGGCATGGATAAGCGGACAGGTCATATTTGTCAATGGAGGCGGTAACCAGACTCTGGGCTGACTCTCTGATTATGGTCAGGTTAAAAACGAAATTCGGTTATTGCCTATAAACAAAGATATTACTAAACAAAAGTAATCACTATGGAAATGATAAATGAGTTGTATGACTTTTCAGGTAAGGTCATTCTGATAACCGGCGCAGCCGGCGCCATAGGTAGCGAGGCTGCCCGTCAGTTCGCAAAGCTTGGAGCTAACGTGGCTCTGACGGATATCGATGAAGAAAAAGTCAATGCTGTCGCAGCAAAGATACAGCAGGAGACCGGCAGCGAGTGCATAGGCATCAAGGCCGACGCCACCAATGAATCCGACCTCAGGAATCTTGTTGGACAGGTGATCGATAAATTCGGCAGAATCTCGGGTCTTGTCAACAATGTAGGTTGGGGTAAGGCTACTCCTCTTTGGGGCTCGGACACAGATGCAATGGTAGCTTCCTACAAGCTCAATACGATAAGCGCATATAACATGACCAAGTATTGCATGCCTTATCTGCGCAAGGAATCCAACGCATCGGTGGTATTCTCCGGATCGATGGTAGGTGACACTCCTTCTCCCGAGTTTATCGAGTACAGCACAGCCAAAGCCGGTCTGATAAACATGGCTCACAGTATGGCTGTCGCTTCAGGGCCTGAAGTGCGTTTCAATGTGGTTGTGATCGGTTCCGTCGATAACGGTGACGCTACCCTTGAAGCCGGTTACGATCCGGCGATGCTTAAAAAGATATCTGACGCTATTGTCATGAAGCGCCGTGGCACGCCCGTTGACATTGCCCATGCATTCGTGTTTCTTATGAGCAAGGCTGCCTCATGGATTACCGGTATCAATCTTATGGTAGATGGCGGCGGAATGTACAAAAGTAAAATGCCGGTCTGACGGAGTATCAATGCTTCAGAATGTCTATTCTATCGGAAGGTTGTGCTGTTTCAGAAAGCTAAGTTTGTCCCAGTAGCCTCTCTGATATATGATTAGATTGTTCTTGATATGGAAGAATCCGCAGCCACGCAGGCCCAACGGGTCTTTCCATTCCATTATGACCCAATCTCCATCTTCAAAAATGTTTTCGACGATACAAACCATCTCGGCTGTAGCAAACTCGTCTGCAAACATTCGATATATCGCATCTTTTCCTATGACCGGATTATTGGCCACCTGGTGATTTACAGCATCATCAGCATATAGTGCCGCAATTCCTGCCGCATCGGAAGAATTGAAGCATTCTATCCATTTTTCAAGTACTTCTTTAGGTTTCATTTAGTCGTTTAATTAACGATTAGTCACTTGTTGTTGATTACTTTGACTATTTTTTCTTTTTTGAATGGAAAAACTTGATGCGTTTTACGGTATGTCCGATTGCGAGTAACAGGAACACGAATCCGATTTTGCCATGAAGCCCCCCAAGCGAAGAATGAGTGTATGGGCCAATCCAATGAAAGAACGCAACAATCGCGCTTATGATTGTAAGTAAAGCAAAAATGGCAAGCCAACGAGTGACCGGCGACTTTTGTTTACCAAGTTTTTGAATCCATAATTTCCACCTGAAATGTAAATAAAGATGCCAGATGATGTTTGCGAAAAAACAGTATCCGATGACGATGTGCAACCAAACCCACAAGATGATCCGGCTCCCGGTCACTTCAAGTTGTATGCTTGAGGCGAGCATTAATGTTGCGGTCACAAGCAGTAACCGATCACAGAGTTTTACTTTCGTTGCTATTGTCATTTTGTTATGGTTGCGTTCGATTGATATATGGCGTGATAATATTCATTGGTCATTATGTGCAAATGCTCTGTACGTTTGTCTCCGAGTGGAGATATTATGTCGTTATTTGTATGATGAAACTTGAACCCGATTTTTTCACAGACCCTTTTCGATTTGATATTTCCTTCATAATATCCGCACCACACGGCATCGAGATGTAAATCATTAAAACATCTCGACAGTAACGCCATGACAGCTTCCGGAATCAATCCTTGTCCCCAATATGGCTTGCCTATCCAGTAGCCGATTTCCGCATTACCTTCGTGGGTGTCTGCTGGGTGGAGACTGTCGGAGAACATTATTCCGCAACAGCCTACAGGTTTGTCGGTATTTTTTAACACAACGGCATAAATTTCAGGAGCCGAAAAAACTGTCCGAATAATTTCAAGACTGTTTTCTACCGATGTGTGCGGAGGCCACCCCGCAACAGGACCTATCTCCGGGTCGCTTGCGTATCTATACAGAGCCTCGGCATCGGTATCCCGCCAAGGTCTGAGGAAAAGTCTTTCTGTTTCAATCATATGCTTCATGGTTGATCGGCTTATGGTTAGTGGAACATGTAAATCATCGGCTACATACCAATTATCATGTAATCTATGTCGGGAGCTTTGCCGCGGGAGGCTATGCGAATGACATTGTGACCAGCCGACAATGGCAGTAAGGTACTGACAACCTCACCTTCCGGCTGACCGCCGATGATCAGTTTTTGACTTTTGCCGTTGTTGGCACACACGAGCAGCTCTGCCGGTATGTCGCCGAAAACCTTGAAAGAAACCTTATAGTCTCCGTCATTTTCCACCACAACATCATTCCAGATCATGTCGTTTGAGGGTGTAAAGCCCATATTGCGCACCACCATGCCTCCGGAGGCTTCACTGCGGGGAGCATAGTATGCGGTGCCGATATATTCCGGATTGTAGAGTTCCTGATAGGCGGAAAGAAAAGCATGTTCCGCCTCATAACGTATGCGTTTTAGCCTGCGCTTCCCGTGGAGGAGATACATTCCTACACCGTGCGGAGGTATCATAGCCGACAGTGAGTCGGTCACAGTGCCGATGTCGCGGCGATTCAATACGTCGCGCACCGATGCCGGCCCGGCAAGCTGAATCTCTCCGAGGCCTACTGACAGGAGCCTGACCGAATCGGTCGGGTTGTACAGAGCGACCGCTCTGGTGGTAGAATCAGATCGGACAACGTCTTTCACCAAAACATAAGTGTCACCGTCGGTCTTGACTACATAGGCTTGCAGGCCCAAAGGGTCTTGATTGAGGGCTATAAGCTCTGGGTTGGTCAGCAGTTTTAGTGTCTCGGGGTGGAGCGTGGTGAGGTCACAACCAATAAGAAGCGGTGATGACATAATGCACCACATGGCGAAATGCGTACGGTCTTCCTCGCGGCTCATGCCGCGTCCTACCTCAAGCATATCCATGTCATTGTAGTGACCGCCTCCGGCATATGCCGACAGATAGAGGTTTTCGGCTATAATACCGCGTACTGATTCCCACGTGGGGGTGATGTCGGAAGTGGTGCGCCACGAAGCAGCCACATTTCTGACCCATGTACCCGGAAAAGCCCATCGGCACACGTTCAGGCGTACATCATCGCGCCCAGTAGCGGCAATGGCACGCGATATTGTCGTGTAGCGTTCGGCCGGATCATAATAATATAACTGCTCATTCTGTTTGCCGTCGGCTCCGCAGTAGTCAATTTTTATGAAATCGAACCCTAAGTCTCCGAACAGATGGCGGCAGTCATCTACCTCATGTCCGAGCATACCGACATTACGGGCTATGGTGTCATTGTCCCAGAAATTACCACACGTATTGGCTCCGGCATCGCTGTATATTCCGGCTTTGAGTCCGAGCGAATGAATATGTTCAACAGTGTTTCCGAGCCCGTGTGGAAAGCGGGTGGGGTGAAACTTCAGTTGTCCGGTGACTTCATCACGACCGCCGAAAAAACCGTCGTCAATATTGATATGATCATATCCGGCCTCTTTAAGTCCGGTGTGCACAAGCGCATCTGCCTGACGGCATATCAGCGAGTCGGTTATATTCACTCGGTACGTATTCCACGAGCTCCAGCCCATGGTCGGAGTGTCGAAACCGAGAACTGCCATAGGGCAGGTTAAGGTTATTAATAATATAGCAAATAATCGGTTCATAGCCTGTAACTAAACTGCATCTGATTGTTCATAGCGTCTGTCCCCCGGTCAAATTCCGTCCTGACTGTTTGTTGATTTCTTCTGTAGATCGGGTGCAGTGGTCAATCATCTGTTCCATCGTTATGTTGCTAAATCCACAATAGTCTTTACAAAATCTGATTTGGCTTCCGTGTAACCGTCACGGTTGTTGCGATATTGCTGCAAAAGGCTTAGTTTCAGCGATTCGTATTCACGGGCAATCGTAGGATTTTCGTTGAGGTAGTCACGGAAACGGATTTCGTCATTGTCGCCGATGGCATGGAAATGGATATGGAACACACGTTCGGCATAGCCTTCCGGTGTATATCCTTTGTTGAAACTCATGCGTGTTTCGGAAGAATACATGCAGATGTATCCTGCGGCTTCCATTGCCGCCTTTACGCATTGCCAATCGGTGTCAGGTGCGATCTCGACAAGAATGTCGATTATCGGCTTGGCCTGAATCGACGGAATCGCCGTGCTGCCGATATGGTTGATCGTCGGGGTGTATTCCGACAGTATTGCCGACAATTCATAAATCTCTTCATTTGCCCACTCAGTCCATTGAGGATTATGCGGGGTCAGATATATGGGAAACAGTTGCCACAGCTCCTCCAAGGTCAGATGTTTAAGCCCGTTTTTTCTCAATTCCATTTCAATGTAATTATATTTTTACGCCAATACTGGCTGGCAGAGTGTTCTGTTTATTGGTCAGTTTGTCGGGTTCTATTGAAATGTATGGCATAATTCCAATTTGTATAATGTATGCTCTTTCAGCCTATGGCCGTCAGGTAATGAGGGGTGCAGGAAGAAACCCTGATGCTTCATACCTGTTTTTTGCATCACACGTTCTGACCGATGGTTACATACGGCTGTGAATGAATAGATATTATCAAACAGTTTGCTCTTGCAAGCGTAATCAATACAGGCTCTTGCCGCCTCGGTAGCATAGCCTTGGTTCCAATGCTCTTTGGCAAACCTCCAGCCAATCTCAATTCCGGGAGAGAATTCAGCCTCAAAATCGAAATGATGGAATCCGGTGTAACCGATAAACATATCTGTGCTTTTCAGTTCCACTGCGTAAAGGCCGTATCCGAAGTTGTTATGTTCATCGACTATGCGATTGTAAAACTGCATTGTCTCATCGTAAGAAAGGCATTTGGGCATGTACTCCATGACTTCTTTGTCGCTATTCATTTTAGAAAATGGCGCTAAGTCATCGTTACACCAAGCACGTAAAATCAGTCTATCGGTTTCAATCATATTAACTGTTTAACCTCTTCGTTTGTGAATGATTGTAGGTGTAAAAGCCACAATCGCTGTATCGCAAAATTAAGGAAATTTATTGAGAAATTGTATTTCTTGAATTGCATTTTCTGCGGGAGACTGATACGGCTATAACCCGATATCCCGAAGATGAACTGAAAGTCTATCGCAACAATATTTGGCATTTGTGAGGATTTCGCCGAATCTTGGGCTATGCAAAATTATCGGTTGCATCGGAGGTAATACTCGTGAAAAATCACGAACTTTGTACAATGAAGGTAGTGCGATGTGATAAAGATGATTACACGACGCTTGTCGGGATATGGGAGCGGTCGGTCCGTGCCACACACGATTTTCTTACCGAAACAGACCTCATTGAGATAAAAGCAGCCTTGATTCCGGACTATTTCCCGAACGTTGACCTATATGCTATCGATGACGATGGCCGGATCGTAGGTTTTATAGGGCTATCGGGAATGACGATAGAAATGCTTTTCATTGACAGCGACTGTCGCAATCGGGGCTATGGCTCTCTACTGATTGATTTTGCTAAGCAGAGAGGAGCGACTAATGTTGATGTAAACGAGCAGAATCCCCCGGCCTTGGATTTCTACCAAGCAAAGGGATTCCGTATCATCGGCCGCGACGAAACCGATACTTCCGGCCGCCCATACCCCATACTCCACTTATCCTTATAAAAACTCCATAATCGCTCACACCCCGCTCTGACAAGTCAGGAAGTAATGTCGATGTTCAATTCAATTATGGAAACTCTCACCCCATGGGTTTATCTCACGGATTATAATCAGAATGCCACCGAGGGAAGATGGGGCTTCCCTCGGTGGCTTCCGTTTATAAACTAACAATCTCTTTTTGCAATAAGTCGAGGAATCTGGCGGCATGGGCACCGTCCATCTGAGTGTGGTGGAACTGAAACGATAATGTCAGTATAGTTTTGAGGAAGCCTTTGCGGTAGCTGCCCCATATCAGGAATGGATTGTTGAATATGCCGCTATACATGCCGACAGCTCCGTCAATATCGTATTGTGCCAGTGCCGACGTGCCGATTACCATACTGTCAGCAATGTCATGGTTCTCACATGTGTCGGCCACCTGACGGGTGAGGCGCAGATAATCGGCGTTGAAAACGGCAAGGTCATCTGAAAACGGTATGTCGCATGAACTGACCTCGCCTTCGCTATTGAGCACGATAGTGTTCACCGCTATTGTGTCATAGCGCATCAGTTTGTCGCCAACCGGAAGCACATAAAACTCCTTGATCGGCGAGGCGGCTCGGCCTATACACCAACACATGAGCATATTGAATTTCAGACCTCGCCGGCGGCTGATACGGCGCAACCGTGTTACGTCGAGGGTCTTGAAGAGCGTAACCATCGGCATCGGCGCCTTTATCCACATCTCGAAAGCGTAAGAGCGGGTTGTTTCTTTCGGATTGACTTCTTGCATCATTGTTTTTTGATGCAAAATTACATCAGGCGCATCAGCCTCGATAGAAGAAAAGGGACATTTACACCGGAACGGTATATAAATCGGAGTATGGCGTTTGGTATTCAGCCAGTTGTTTAGGTGTCATGCCACTGAATTGACGGAAGTCGCGGATAAAATGCGACTGGTCGGAGTATCCGTTGGCGTATGCGATGTCGGCATAATCGCGTGATCCGAGCTGCATCATTCTCAATGCCTGTTGGAACCTGGCTATGCGTCCATATTCTTTCGGGTTTATTCCGACATATTCGCGGAACAGACGCCCGTATTGTTTCCTGCCCAGACAGGCGATTCCGGCAAGATTTTCAACCGAAACAGACGGCGAGAGGAGCAACGCGGTGAGTGAGGCTCCGATTCTTTCGATGTTCAACGACGAAGTGATTCGATCTATCAGCCATTGTTCTATCACCGATATTGCCGTTTCGGAATCCGCACAATCAAAAATCCGGTCGGCAAGCAGATTCAGTTGCTTGTTCCCAATATCGTAGCCGGATATTTCCCGATTGTAGAATGCCGACGGTGGAGTGTCTATGAACATCTTGATGGTGTGAGGATAGAAAACGGCGACAATCATTTCCGTGTCGCCTTCAGATGCAATGTGCGCCGGGAAATTCACCTGCCCGCTGATAGTGAATCGATCCTGACGGGAAGATGATTCGGGAATGAACAACGGTGTGCGTCTGTGAAAAATCATCTGAGAGCAGCCGATAGGGAATGTCAGGACGCTGAAAGGCTCATCGCTTTCCAGCACCCAAAAGTAGCGCACATAAGGTCGCAATTCCTCCTTCGGCTTATAAATTCTCATAGTCCTCAATAATCAAGAAAAGTTCTCATCGTGCAACTCCTTGATAGTAACGGTGAATAACTGTGTGGGTATGTTGGTTATTTCGGAAGCTGTGTCTGTAAGCCGTTCAATCAGTTGTTTTTTCTGTTCAGCGCTCAGTCTGCCGCTTTCGATTGAGATATATGGCATAATCAGAATATATTTTTTAGATTGTCATCGCAGAACATTGTCGGAGTAAACTCCACAATCTGATAGTCGGCGATGCCGTTGATGTTGAACGGATCTTGTGCTATGATAG
>CAJTRS010000033.1 GCA_910578805.1 uncultured Muribaculaceae bacterium
CAAAATCCGGACGGCTATTTTTTTAAGCTATACCTGCTATCGCGGACGGTTGTACTTTTGTATGTTAATGGTATTCAATCGGGGCATTTTCGAATCCCTGAAAAATACGTTTCTGTCAAAAAAAGTGAAAAATATTTGGATATATGCTTCTAAAGCGATAATTTTACACACATAAATCTAACCTATCATAAGTATAATTACCAATTAGAACAATTATTCATAAAACAACTACCTATCATGGAGCGTATCCGTCTCCATATCCCCTGTTAAAATCCCATTTGTTTATAAGAAATTTCTAAGGCACTAAAAATTAGCGTAAAAGGCCTTTATCCGGTAATTGCCGTGAAGGTTACGGACTCCGACAATGTGTTATTGTCGGAGTTTTTTACGTTTTTTTGTTTTTATTTGCAAAATGTAAAATAAATCATTATATTGCGTCCGATAAGATTACGGTGCGCTCCAATGTGGAGTGCGATAAAAACGGGAAATTTGAACTTGTGTACGAATGAAAAATAGGAGGAATCGCTATGAAAGGATTTTACAGAATTATTGCTGTTGTGGTTTTGGCTCTGAGTGGAGTCGGGGCAATGGCGCAGACGGAGATCACGTCCGATATGATATGGCGCGAAGGTACCACTTGGACGGAAGTTAGAGTTAATACTCTAAGGAAAACTTATACTCGTGGCGAATATTCATTGGTGCCGGTGGAATATGGTGGAGAACAACGCCTTACGGTCAAGGAACTGAGTTTCTACTGTGGCTCGTATGCACCTGGTAATTTATCTTGTGACGGGGCACATTATAAATATCCTATTGGCACCACACTTCAGCCTTACATACGTCTGGTGGATAATAGAGTGTATGTGCGAATGCCATGTCTTGACAAAGAACTGGTGATGTATGATTTTAATACATGGAATGATAATGGAGTTGCGAGATATGAATATGTGACAAATGCTGACAGCGGTGATGGTTATGTGTTGGCCGATAGGAGTGAAAGTGTCAATACGATGACTGAAATGTATATCGATCCCGATAACCGTTTCGTAGGAAATGTGTATGTTAAAGCCGATATAAATGTAACCAATATAAAAGGCATTGGCCGGCTCAACGATTTTTACGGCTTGGTATGTTGTTATGATCTGCCAAGGTTTTCTAATGGAGATGGCGGTGTCGATGTTATAGAGGTAAAGACTCCGGAGCTTGGGGTTGTTTACCGTCACCCGAATTACTCCGAGTATGACAAGTATGCCGGGGTTGAGGCCATCGAGGCCGGGGTTGGCGAGCCCGAAATTTTGGTCAGCGGCGATGCCGTGACTGTGACTTCGGAGGCCGAAGTAGATGTTTTGGTCTATACTGTTACAGGCATGGAGGTGCGGCGCGGAGTTTGCCTCGGGTCGCTTAACGTGCCCTTGAATCCGGGTCTTTACATAGTTCGCGCCGGCACCGTTACCCGCAAGGTACGGATATGAAGAGGGGATAGAATGAGGTGTTTTTTTATTGGTCGCGTGCTTGGAGGTGTAAGTTTTGTTTGCTAAATTTGTGAGAGTAACATCTGTGTTTGTTATATGCAGATTTAGCATACTGCCATGAAATACGTGAGTCTGCCCGATAGTTTGATACGCCCGTTGCCTTTTTATCTGGCAATGGAGGAGTATTTGGCTGTGAAATTTGACTCGCGCGAGGATATGTTCTTTATGTGGCAGGTAAAGCCTACAGTGATATTCGGCCGCAATCAGGTGATAGAGCGAGAGGTGAATGTGGACTATTGCCGCAGTCGGGGTATAGCCATGTACCGCCGGCGCAGCGGTGGTGGGTGTGTGTATGCCGACATGAGCAATATAATGTTTTCGTGTGTCACAACTGCCGATGATCCGGTGGCGGTGACTTTCGGCCGATATACCTCGCGGGTGGCGGCAATGTTGTGTTCGCTCGGACTCGACGCTTCGGCCACATCGCGCAACGATATACTTATCGGTGACCGCAAGGTGTCGGGAAACGCTTTCTACCATAAGCCCGGGCGCAGTATAGTGCACGGTACAATGCTCTATGACACGGATATGACCAACATGTCGGCGGCCATCACCCCCTCACGGGCGAAGCTGGAAGCCAAGGGTGTGGAGAGTGTGCGTGCACGCATCACCACTCTGCGCGAGCATACTGACATGGGCCTGGAGCAATTCAAGGACTATGCCCGGGAATATATGTGTGACGGCGATGTGGCTCTGGGCGTTGATGATGTGGCCGCCATAGAGAAATTGGCGGAGCCTTACTTCGACCCCGAATGGATATATGGCCGCCGGCGCGGTACCTTTACATCACGCAGGCTTATCGACGGTGTGGGGGAGTTTCAGGTACAGCTGTCGGTTGGTGACCGAAAGATAACAGGTCTCGACCTGGCAGGCGACTTTTTCCTTACCGGCGATATGGATTCGCTGATAGTCAACAGGCTTATAGGTGTGGATTACGATCGCGAGGCAATAGAGGCCGCGATGGCCGATGTCAATACGTCGAATGTGATTCACGGCCTTACAACACCGCAGTTAATCAATCTACTATTTGAAAATGGAACAGAATAAGAGAACATGTCTTTATGACCGGCATGTGGAAGCCGGCGCGTTGATGAGTCCGTTCGGCGGATTCGATATGCCGATACAGTATTCCGGCATAACCGAGGAGCATCAGGCCGTGCGCACAGGTTGCGGCGTGTTTGATGTGTCGCACATGGGTGAGGTTAACGTTTCGGGTCCTCAGGCCGAAGCGTTTGTCAACCATATTTTCACCAATGATGTGGCCGGTGCGCCCGACGGCAAGATATTCTACGGCATGATGCTCAATGAGTCCGGAGGCACGGTCGATGATCTGTTGGTGTATAAGCGTGGCGAGAATAACTTTCTTCTGGTGATCAATGCCTCGAATATCGGCAAGGACGTGGCGTGGATAGAGCGTCACAGCGCCGGTTACGATGTGGAGGTGGTGAATCTCAGCGATGAGCTCGGAGAGCTTGCCGTGCAGGGCCCCCGGAGCGAGGAAGTGATGCGTCAGGTGCTGGGCATAAGCAGTGACGATCTGACATTCTATACATTTCGTGAGGAGTGGCTTGACGGGGTGCATATCCTTGTAAGCCGCACCGGTTACACCGGCGAGGACGGTTTTGAGATATATGCTCCTGCCGGTACCATAGTGAAGATGTGGGACGCGCTGATGGAATCGGGGCTTGCGGTACCGTGCGGCTTAGGTTGCCGTGACACGCTGCGCTTCGAGGTGGGGCTGCCGCTCTATGGCGACGAACTCGCCGATGATATATCGCCTGTAGAGGCCGGTCTGTCGGTATTTGTGAAGTTTGACAAGCCTGAATTCATAGGCCGCGATGCCGTGTTGAGGCAAAAGACCGAGGGCGTCGGCCGCAAACTGGTGGGGCTCGAACTGCTTGACCGGGCCATAGCCCGCCACGGTTATGAGGTGCTTACACCCGACGGCGAGGTCGTGGGGCATGTGACCACAGGTTACCGTGGCATATCGGTGGACAAAAGCCTGGCCATGGCGCTGGTCGATGCCCGTTATGCCGCCAAGGATACCGAACTGATGGTGCAGATACGGCGCAAGCGGTTTCCGGCACGTGTCACCGCCAAGAAATTCTACAAGAAAAGTTATAAGAAATAATCCAATACCAAAAAATATAAAGAAATTATGAGCAAGATTTATTATTCGGAAACCCATGAATATGTAAGCGTAGATGGCAATGTGGGTCTCGTAGGCATCTCGGACTATGCCCAGAAAGCCCTTGGCAATGTGGTGTATGTGGATATGCCCGAAGTGGGCGACGATGTGGAGGCCGGAGAGGATTTCGGCGCCGTGGAGAGCGTCAAGGCCGCTTCCGATCTGATAGCTCCTGTGAGTGGTGCCGTGGTGGAGATAAACGAACTGCTGATAGACAATCCGCGTCTGCTCAACGAAGACCCTATGGCCAACTGGATCATAAAGGTGGAATTGTCCGATCTGTCGGAGCTTGACACGCTTATGTCGGCTGAGGCTTACGCCGAATTTTGCGCCAAGGCGTAACGAAACATAATATCCCCCCTATCTGATAAAAACATTATGAGCCACAGATATTTTCCGCATACTGCCGCCGATATCGAAGCCATGTTGCAGCGTTGCGGCGTGGAGGATATGAACGGACTGTATGCCGATATCCCAGAGAGCCTGTTGCTTAAAGGCGGCTATGAACTGCCCGAGGAGATGAGCGAGACAGAAGTGCGTGACTTTTTCAGGAGCCTTGCAGATAAAAACATGGTGCTTAAATGCTTTGCCGGAGCCGGTTTCTATGACCATTATTCGCCTGCGGTGGTGCCTTACATCATGTCGCGGTCCGAGTTTCTCACGGCCTACACTCCCTATCAGCCCGAAATATCGCAGGGCACGCTCCAGTATATATTCGAGTACCAGAGCATGATGGTCTCGCTTACGGGTATGGACGTGAGCAATGCCTCGATGTATGACGGTACCACGGCCACGGCCGAGGCTATGCTCATGGCGGTGGCCGCATCGCGCAAGCGACGCAGGGTGCTTGTTTCGGCCACGCTCAATCCGGCGGTGCGCCGCGTGGTTGACACTTATGCCCGGTATCATGGCGTCGAGATCGATGAGATAGCACAGATAGGCGGAATTACAGACATAGATGATCTGAAGGCTAAATTGATGCAGGGCGATGTGGCAGGCGTGATAGTCGCCACCCCGAATTTCTATGGCGTGGTCGAGGACTATTCCGGCTGGGCCGATCTGTGTCATGAGCATAAAGCCTTGTTTATCATAAATTGTGTGCCTGCCGACCTGTCGGTGCTCAAGACTCCCGGCGAGTGGGGCGCCGACATAGCCTGCGGTGATGCTCAGTCGCTCGGCATGCCGCTGAATTACGGGGGCCCTTACCTTGGATTTCTGTGTTCCCGAAAAGAGCTCATACGCAAGATGCCCGGTCGCATAGTAGGAGCCACCACCGATGCCGACGGCCGGCGTACGTTTGTGCTCACCCTTCAGGCACGCGAGCAGCACATACGCCGTGACAAGGCCACAAGCAATATCTGTTCCAACCAGGGTCTTATGGCTCTGCACACGGCAGTTTACCTCAGCATAATGGGTGCCGAAGGACTCCGTGAGGCGGCTATGGCCGGCTATAACGGTGCACATTATCTTGCCGACAAACTTACCGCCACAGGGAAATGCTCGCTGAAATATCCCGAAGCTCCGTTTTTCAATGAATTCGCCGTGACTATGCCGGGTGTGGATATCGATGCGTTCATGCGCCGGTGTGTGGACCGGGGTATTCTACCGGGTGTTAGGATAGCTTCCGATGAAATGCTCATAGCGGTTACAGAGATTCCGTCACGTAGGGATATGGATATTTTGGCCGGAATCCTGGCCGGTATGTAAAGGATTGTATCACCGAATTTTTCGATAATTATGAACAGAGAATATTACGGAAAGCTGATTTTTGAACTATCACGTCCGGGCAGAAAAGGCTATCGATTGCCGGCTAACGGTTGTCCGGAAGCTGTCGGGTTGCCGTCGGCTCTCCTGCGCGGTGATGCGCCTGAGCTTCCTCAGGTTGACGAGCTGACAGTGGTGAGGCATTACAATAATATGAGCACCAATAATTTCGGTGTGGATACCGGGTTTTACCCGCTGGGGTCATGCACCATGAAGTACAATCCCAGGATCAACGAGGAGATAGCCGCGAAGCCTGCATTGGCGGCATCGCTTCACCCGCACCAACCTGACTATACCGCGCAGGGGGCTCTTGAAGCATACCACAAGCTGCAGGCGGCTCTGTCGGAAATCGGAGGCATGGGTGAGTTCACGCTCAATCCCTATGCCGGAGCGCATGGCGAACTCACCGGACTGATGGTGATACGCGCCTACCATATGAGCCGCGGCGATTCGGGCCGCACGAAAGTCATAGTGCCCGATTCGGCTCACGGAACCAATCCGGCGAGTGCGGCTATGGCCGGGCTTAAAGTGGTGGAGGTGAAAAGCCTTCCTGACGGTCGATGTGGAGGCACTGAGACTGCTGCTTGACGAGAGTGTGGCCGCCGTAATGATGACCAATCCCAACACTCTCGGCATATTTGAAAGCCATATCCCCGAAATTGCAGCCATGGTACACGGCGTAGGTGCGCTGATGTATTACGATGGTGCCAATCTGAATCCATTGCTGGGAGTGGCCCGGCCGGGCGATATGGGATTTGATGTCATGCACATTAATCTCCACAAGACATTCTCCACACCTCACGGTGGCGGTGGTCCCGGTTCCGGTCCTGTGGGTGTGCGCAAAGGGCTGGAAGATTTTCTGCCCGGTCCGCGTGTGGTGATGAATGCCGACGGCACTTATGGCACCACCTTTACCGACGGATCACTCGGTTCGGTATCGGCTTGGCTCGGGAACTTTGCCGTGGAACTCAAGGCGCTCAGCTATATACTCTCGCTCGGGCGCGGGGGGCTGCATGAGGCCGGACGGTTAGCCACGCTCAATGCCAATTATGTCAAGGAATCACTGCGCGATCTGTATCTGTTGCCTATCGACAGGGTGTGCAAGCATGAGTTTGTGTTTGACGGGCTTGCCGATAAATCGACCGGTGTGACCACTCTGCATGTGGCCAAGCGGCTTCTTGACCACGGTTATCATGCTCCCACCATATACTTCCCGCTGCTTTTCCACGAATCGCTCATGATTGAGCCTACCGAGACGGAGAGCAAGGAGACTCTTGATGACTTCATCGATGTGATGCGCTCCATAGCGCTTGAGGCAACCGAGGCTCCCGAGACACTTAAGTCGGCGCCGCACAACACTCCGGTTCGCCGCCCTGACGACACGGCGGCGGCATTGAATCCGGTGACCACATATTTCGATCTTATAAAATCCGATATAAAACCATCATGACAGAATACGATCTCATAGTCATAGGCTCAGGCCCGGGGGGATACACCACTGCCGCGGCGGCTGCGGCCATGGGCCGCCGCACCATGATAGTGGAACGCGACAAGCTCGGAGGCACATGCCTCAACCGCGGCTGCATACCCACCAAGGCCTTGTGTCGCTCGGCGGAGGTGGCGCAGACGGTGATGCATGCTTCGGAGTATGGTGTCGATGTGACTGGAGTCTCGCTCGATTATGCCCGTGCCGCCCGCCGCAAGGACGAGGTGGTGGAGTCGTTGCGCGAGGGGGTGGCATTCATGCTTAAAGATGTGGCGGTGGTGCAGGGCACTGCCCGCTTCATAGAGCCGTCGGTCATAGAGGTCGAGGGTGAGCGTTACACCGCACCGCAGATAATAGTGGCCACGGGTTCGAAAGCGGCCACTCTGCCAATACCCGGAGCCGAACTTGCTGTGGATAGTGATTATATGCTCGCCCTACAGGAATTGCCCGCGAGTGTCATTATAATCGGAGGCGGGGTGATCGGTCTGGAATTTGCCTCTATACTCAGGGCATTCTCCGTGGAGGTTACAGTGATGGAATATTGCGACGAGGTACTGCCCGGATTTGATGCCGATATTGCCAAACGGGTACGTATGGCTCTTAAGCGGCGCGGTATCAGTGTGATTACAAGCGCTCAGGTCACGTCGGTGGCTCCGGGCTACGAGGTGGAGTATCTTTGTAAAGGAAAGATTAAGAAAGCCGGTGCCGCATGTGTTATGATGGCCGTGGGGCGCAAGCCTGTGATACCCGACGGACTTGTGGAGCTCGGCGTGGAACTGATACGTGGTGTGATCAAGGTCAATGACTCCATGGAGACTTCGCTGCCCGGGGTATATGCCGTGGGCGATGTCAACGGACGCTGTATGCTTGCACATGCCGCCACAGCCCAAGGGCTGTCGGTTTTGGGTGTGGAGCAGAATATTGATGTGATACCGTCGGCTGTGTTCACCACGCCCGAATGTGCCATGGTGGGACTTACCGAGCAACATTGCCGCGATTTTGATGTGCCCTATAAGAAGGGGGAGGCTATATACCGCTCCAACGGCAAGGCCGTGGCAATGGGAGAGCCTGACGGAATGGTGAAGGTGATAATAGACCCGGCAACACATCTAATTCTCGGGTGCCATATATGCGGGGCTCATGCCTCCGACATAGTGCAGGAAGTGGCTGTGGCCATGAGCGCCGGCATGCAGGCCGAGGATATATTCACAGCAGTGCATTCCCACCCCACTCTTTCCGAACTCGTGCACAATGCCGTGAGCAAGGCACTGATGTGAATTCATTAAAAAGAATACATAACAATCCGATGCCGATGTCAGCACCTGCCATAAGTGTGATAGTGGTTTTTCACAATGCCGAGACCACGATAGAGCGTACTCTGCGCTCTATCGCCCGGCAGTCGATGACCGATGTGGAATATATTTTTGTAGATGACGGCAGTACAGACCGCACAGTGGAGATAATCAGGGATTTTATGGCCTTGTATCCCGACATGTCAGGACGTCACTTGCTGATATCCGGCACGGTGCGCCGCGGACTGGCACACGGGTCGGCCACGGGCTATGCGCATGCCGGCGGAGAGTATGTGATGCGGTGCGACGCAG
This sequence comes from uncultured Muribaculaceae bacterium, assembly GCA_910578805.1. Lineage (GTDB taxonomy): Bacteria > Bacteroidota > Bacteroidia > Bacteroidales > Muribaculaceae > Paramuribaculum. Next base: position 8,575 of record CAJTRS010000033.1, read on the forward strand.
ATGATTATCTGTCGCCCGATGCATTGAATGTGTTGTGGGACGCCTCGGGACATGGGGTGTTTGACGCTGTATTCGCGCCCTACATAAGGGAGTGCGGTGACAAGAGCCGTGTTGTCGGATTCAGGCGCAAACCGATGTCGCTAAACGATATGCCTATCGACACACTGCATTTTTCGTTATGTACGAAACTGCTGCGCAGAAGCATTCTGGTTGACAACGGCATTGTGGCTTTTGACGGTATTGACTGTTGGGAAGACCTCGGTGTGGTGTCGCGTTTCATGATGACATCACCTAAAATCAATGTTATCGACACTCCGGTGTATCATTATGTGGCTTCACCCGGAGGACGCACACTGTCAAGTTCGGTCAACGAACGTCTGCTCCGCGAGCATCTGATGATGGCGTTGTTGGTGGAGAAGTGGTTTGTGGAGCATGGAGCGGAAGAGAAATACGCCGAATTTCTCAATCATCTGAAGTTTATAGCCAAGGTGCGTTTCATGCGTGGACGTGACAAGAATGCGGCCAAATGGAAAAAAACTTTTCCCGAGGTAAACGGTGTGATTATGACATTGCGTCATGTCGGTATCGTGTGGCGGCTGTTGTTCAAGTCCATATCAATACTACCCGCCGCGTTGGTGCAGCGGGTAGCCGATATGTGTGATGTGTTTTATCCTCGTAGCAGGGCCGAAGCCCCGGTGGCAGTCAAGATGCCGCCACAGGATCAGTGAGAACAGCCGCAGGCGTCGTCACCGCAGTGGTGGTCATCACAGCCGCAGCTGTCGCCACAGCCACATGCGTCGTCGCCGCAGTCACCGCCATGACAACCACAACCGCAACCGTGCTGGGGCTGTAATTCTTCGGGAGTCGCATCGCGCACTGTGATGATTTTTCCCTTGAAACGCACATCTTTTCCGGCGAGCGGGTGGTTGAAGTCCATTATCACATCGGTGGGGGTAACCTCCTTGACCACACCGTTGATGCGGAAGCCGTCGGCGGTCATCATGGGAAGTATGGCGCCCGGCTTGATGGCGGACTCATCGAATTTGCCTTCCACTTCAAAAATGTCGCGTGGCAGAGTGGCCACCTGTTCCGGATCGTGGGGACCGAAAGCTTCCTGTGCTTTCACGGCCACATCGAATTCATTGCCGGCTTCGAGGCCTTCCACCGCTTTTTCCAAAGGAACTATCACACCCGGTGTCACTCCGAATATTATCTTCTCGGGGTCATCATCGGTGGTCTGGTGCACGAGTTTGTCGCCGTCAGGAGTTATCTCATATAGGTCGTAGCCGAGTTCTACGTATTTTCCCGGTTGTATTCTTTCCATAAGTCGTATAGGTTTTATTGGTTATTGATATGATTTCATAAGTAACAAAAGTGGTGCCAAAAAGTAAGAGATGGTTTGATAACATATGTTAACCTCCCTTTTGGCAGCTGTCATCTGAGTCTATGTGGGCAGTCACGGTGTCATGAAGGTTTCGGGTGGCATCGGTGAGAATGTCGAGTACTTTCTCGAATCCCTCGTCACCGTCGTAATATGGGTCCGGAACATGGTCATACGCGGAATAGTCGCCGAAAAAAGCGGCCATCGGGAGTATCTTGGATTCGGCTTCCACCGTAGGAGCCATGCTGCGCAGGCGGCTTATATTTGATTGGTCCATGCCGATTATAATGTCGAAATTGTCGAAATCCGATTCGCGGACCTGCCGGCATATGTGGTCGAGTGTCAGGCCGCGGCGCAGGGCATGTACGCGCATGCGCCTGTCAGGGAGATCGCCGATGTGGTATCCGCCGGTGCCTGCCGAGTCTATTTCCCAGCGTTCGGAATCGCCGCGTTCGGCGGTGAGCGCAAGCATTAGTCCTTCGGCTGCCGGGCTGCGGCAGATGTTGCCCAGGCACACGAAAAGTACCCGGATTTTGCTGTCGGGGGCTATGCCGCCGAGGGCATGTCTTATGGCTGGATTGTCGCAGTGTCGGAGTATGTCCATGTTTATTTTGATTTTAGTGTTGTCAAGTCCTTTGTGATGATGCTCGCGGCAGTGGGCGCGGCCATGTTGCGGCCGAGCTTCGATCTCATTTCGCGGTATCCCTGAAGTTGCCGCTCTCGTCCGGGTGAACCTGACAATATGTCCGTTAGGCGGTAATCCACACTGTCGGGCGTGCACATGTGCAACAGCATTTCCGGTATCACTTCACGATCCGTGATGAGGTTGGGCAGGGATACGAACGGAGCTTTTATCAGATGTTTCATTATGTTGTAACTCAGCCGTGAGCCGTTAGCCCTGTAACATACCACCTGAGGTGTGCCGGCGAGTGCACATTCGAGGGTAGCTGTACCCGAGGTTACCAAAGCCGCTTCGGCATGGCGCATTATCTCCAATGTGGAGTCGTCGAGTACGGGTAAGGAGGAATACCGGCTGTAGAGTTCGCGCTCTATTCCCGGAGCGCCGGCTATCACCGCCTGCATATGTGGGTGGCGTGAGGCCACGGCTTCCATTACCGGCAGATTGTTGCGAATCTCTCCGCGGCGGCTGCCAGGCACAAGAGCCAGTACGGGGCGTGAGTCCAGGGTGTGGTTTTTCAGGAATACGTTCCGGTCAGGAGCACCTGCAAGTCGCCGGTCAACCTCTTCAAGCGACGGATTACCCACATAATCCACCTCCATGCCTTTTCCGGCGAAGTATCCGACCTCGAACGGCAATATGCTTAACAGTCTGCGCACATATCTGCGTAGCTGCTTTACGCGCCACTCTTTCCACGCCCACACCTTGGGCGAGATGTAATAATAAACCGGAATTCCGAGCCGGTCGGCATATTTGGCGAGCTTTAGATTGAAACTCGGATAGTCAACAAGTATAAGACAGTCGCTTCCCGATGCCGCCAATGCACGTTTGGCTTCTTTGAGATTGCCGAGAATGGTGCGCAGATTGCGCAGCACTTCGCTGAACCCCATGAAAGCCATTTGCCGGTAGTGTATCACGGGGGCGCAGCCTGCTGCCACTGTCATTAGGTCGCCGCCAAGAAACGTGAACCGGGCTTCGGGGTCGGCTTTCCTCAGCTCGAGCATCAGTTCGGAGGCGTGCAGGTCTCCCGAGGCTTCTCCGGCCGAAATGAAATAGTGCATAGAATTAGTCGGAATTTGATGTTTCAATGCCCAAAGTTACGAAAATCCCCCATATTCCTACCTTTTAGGTAAATGAAGTGTGGTAAAAAATGTGTAATTTTGCGGTCTGTTAATCTTATCCCGATATAATGAACGAATTATGGAAGTTGTTGCGGAGATTTGTCCCGCCGTATAAAAAATATTTTTTACTCAATATCTTTTTCAATATCCTTTCGGCTATACTTACGCTTTTCTCGTTTGCCGTGATTATACCGATACTCGAAATGCTTTTCCAGATGAAGGAGGGGCATTATGTGTATATGTCTATGGCCGACGGCTCGCTGAAAGATGTGTTGGTCAACAATTTCTATTACTATACCCAGCTTGCCATGGAGAACTGGGGTCCATCGCTTACATTGGCTGCTTTGGCTCTGCTTCTCGTGTTCATGACAGGCCTGAAGGTGGGCACCTCGTTTCTCAGCTCATATTTCATAATACCGATGCGCACCGGCATAGCCCGTGATCTGCGCAACCATGTCTATGACAAGATCGTCACGCTACCCATATCGTTTTTCACCAATGAGCATAAGGGTGATGTGATGGCCCGAATGAGCGGTGACGTGTCGGAGATAGAAAATTCGATCATGCAGTCGCTCGATATGCTGTTTAAGAATCCGGTGATGATCATAGTATGTCTTGCCACCATGATCATGATCAGCTGGCAGTTGACCATATTTGTAATGATCCTGTTGCCGCTTGCCGGACTGGTGATGGGGCGTGTCGGGCGCAGGCTGAAGCGCGTGTCCTACGAGAGCCAGAACCAGTGGGGACGGCTGCTGAGCAATATAGAGGAGACCCTTGGCGGTCTCCGTATAATAAAGGCTTTCAATGCCGAGGACAAGATGAAAGCCCGGTTTCACGAGGGCACGCAGCGGTTTGCCGATATGTCCAATTCCGTGGCTCGCCGCACATCGCTGGCTCACCCGATGAGTGAGTTTCTCGGCACTCTGACGATAGCCATAGTGCTTTGGTTCGGAGGTTCGCTGATAATCAGCGGTTCATCGAATATCACCGCCCCGTCGTTCATCTATTATATGGTGATTTTCTACAGCATGATCAATCCGGCCAAGGAACTTTCCAAAGCCATGTACTCCATACAGCGCGGTCTGGCGTCGATAGACCGTGTGGACAAGATACTCGGAGCTGTCAATCCTATCACTGATCCGGCTTCACCCCGAAAGATAGAGCGTCTGCGCGGCGAGGTCCGCTACAATGATGTGTCGTTCAGCTACAACGGTGAGGTTCAGGTGGCCAAGAATGTGTCGTTTACAATCCGCCCGGGCGAGACGGTGGCTCTTGTGGGGCAGAGCGGCAGCGGTAAGTCAACTCTTGCCGATCTTCTGCCACGTTTCTATGATGTGCAGTCCGGTTCTATCTCTATTGACGGCATAGACATACGTGACCTGAAAGTATATGATCTGCGTGCGCTCATGGGCAATGTCAACCAGGAGGCCATATTGTTCAACGACACTTTCTACAACAATATAACTTTCGGCGTGAATAACGCCACGCGCGAACAGGTAGAGGCTGCCGCACGGATAGCCAATGCTCACGATTTCATCATGGCGAGCGAGAACGGTTACGACACCAATATAGGCGACCGCGGCTGCCGTCTGTCGGGTGGTCAGCGTCAGCGTGTGTCCATAGCCCGTGCCATTCTTAAGAATCCGCCTATACTGATTCTCGACGAAGCTACGTCGGCTCTCGACAGCGAGAGCGAACTCCTTGTGCAGCAGGCTCTCGAACGGTTGATGGAAAATCGTACGACGTTAGTCATAGCGCACCGTCTGTCAACAATCAAGAATGCCACACAGATATGTGTGATGCATGAAGGAAGCATCGTGGAACGCGGTACACACGAAGAACTTCTGGCTCTTAACGGCTATTATACCCGATTGGTCCACATGCAGCAGCTCGGATCGGAAGCTTCCCGCTAATCATCTGAAAAAATTATAGCAAAACCATCAGAAAAATTTGGTGGTTATATCTTTTATCGATATATTTGTGTCGTAAAAGTGACCATAGTGTATATTATCATGCAACAAAAGCAAATAACTACTTAATAACATCCCTGTATACACTTTACAACATGTTAGTTGGGGGCTATGTCGCGAGACATGGCTCTCATTTTTTTGTATATGTCTGTTTTGAAAGGCTAATTAAGAGGGTTGTATATATTAAAAAAATCCCGGAGCTGAGCCTTCTGCCTGTTTCTCAACAATCATGTGGCCTGCTCCGGGTGGTTTCCTAAAAGATTACTTTTGTGGAAAAGTTCATTCGTAAAATTATCCGGTTACAAAGGTACTGTCTGAGTAATTGACCGGCCATACCCTGATTCGGGTATTTATGTCATTGAAAATGGCCTGGGAGTAATTGATTCCAATTACTCCCCGCATAAAGCGATGCGGAATTCACGCGCTTCATATACAAAACCGATCATATCGGTACTGTATAGGTTGACCACAGCCGATGTGGCGGCCTCGATCGACAGATGGCTGTGGCGAACGTATTCGTCAAAAGTCACGCTTTGTGAATCGGCAATAAGTTTAAGCAGTAAATTCTCCGACCGTCCTATGGTGATGAGTGCCGGAGTTCCTGACGATTTGTGGCGCCAGGCTTTTACCATGAGCGGTGTGGCCATAATGTTTTCATCGGCCACACGGTAATAAGCCCGCCATCGTCCATCGGGTTCGCGGGCCTGCACACCGCGCGCCGTACACGGGTCGATGTCGGCTCGGATCACCACAAGTCCGTCTTCGGCCTTGATGGCGGTGAATCTGAGTTTTTGTGCAGGGCGGCAGTACATGGAGGCTGCCTGTTCGATCACATATATGTCCTCTTCATTTTTTACTCCTGCTATCACTCCGTTGTCTTTGACACCAATAAGCAGGCGGCCTCCGCGGTTGTTGGCAAAGGCCGATATGCTGCGGGCTATTTTACGGGCATCTGATATGGCGTATTTGAAATCCTGTGTTTCGTGTTCGCCTTCGGCTATGAGCTGATGCAGCAGATATTTTCCTTTTATGGCACGCAGGTCCTTCACTTGGGATTATGTGGGATATGACAGGTTGGCCGGCGAGGGAGAGGTGAGTATTTCGTTAAGGTACCGCCGGGCCTCGCGTCGGGCTCCCTCAAGGTCCATGTAGGTATAGTTGCCGCAGTCGCGGGGTGTGGCTCCGGGTATGTCGCCTTCGTATCCAGCTATGAATTCAAAAGTCATGCGCATCAGAGGCAGTATGTCGATAGGCTCGAGGTGACTTTTGACTATCAGATAATTGCCGGTACGGCAGCCCATGGGGCCCCAATAGACAATGCGGTGCCCCCATTCGGAGTGATTGCGCAGATAGGTGGCTGCCAGATGTTCTATGGTGTGCAGGACTTCACCGGTAAGAGGTTGCTGACGGTTAGGTTCGGTCATGCGTATGTCGAAAGTGGTGATGGTGTCGCCTGAAGGGGTAGTGTCACGGCGCGACACATATATACCCCGAAGCAGGTCGATATGGTTGACGGTGAAGCTTGCTATCTTTTCCATGTGATAAAGTGGTGGCCTATGTGGTTATTTGCCGGTAAGTTCGTGTATGATATGGCGCAGCATGTCAAAAGTGTGCTGCGGGGCTTCTTCCCAGAAATTCTGGTATTGGGCTATGTTGTCATCGGAGCCCGGAGTGTCGGAGATTACACGCATGCATGCAAATGGCACATTACGCAGGAAACATACCTGGGCTATTGCGGCCGATTCCATATCCACGGCGTCAACTTCGGGGTAGAGTGTGCGGATATGTTTTATTACCTCAGGATCGCTGACAAATATGTCGCCCGAGCATACTAAACCGTGCTTCACGGTATCGCCTTCGTGCAGGCATGGTAACGAATTGACCATGTCGGTGGTGTGAAAATAGCGTGGGCAGCCTGCCGCATCGCCCCACCGGGTGCCCGGGCCACACCATACATCGTGGTAAGCTATGCGAGTGCCAACCACAATGTCGAGGATTCCGGCATTGCCGCCTGTGCCGCCTGCCACTCCGGTGTTGATTATCAAGTCGGGGGAGAAACGGTCTATCATGGTCATCGTGCCTATGGCGGCGTTGACTTTTCCAATGCCGCATTTCATGGCCACAATGTCGGCTTTGCCTATAGTGCCGTAATGTAGAGTGTAACCGTGTACCGTGGTACAGTCAGGGTTTTCAAGAAGCGGCATCAGCAAGGCAAGTTCCTTGTCCATAGCCACTATTATGCCTATTTTCATGATGGTTCTGGTATTGGTTTCGGATTGCAAAGGTACATAAAAAACACGTTTTTATGTACCTTTGCATGGTATAATAATTTATTGAAACGGTGTTATGAAAAGATTCTTTGTAATATTGGTTGCCGTGATGTTGATGTGTGGAGCCTCTGCGGCAATGGAGGTCATAGAGGTACAGTCGGAATATGTGCCCTCGCCGGCAAAAGTCAGTGTGGCGCTTCCGGCCGGATATGACACTTGCGGGATAAAAGATGTGCGTTATCCGGTGGTGTATATGCTCAACGGTCATGGCGGCGATCATACCACATGGGGCAAGATCGCAGACCTTGACAGTCTTGCCACTGAGTACGGGGTGATAATAGTGTGCCCTGCGGGTCTTGACAGCTGGTACTGGAACTCGCCTGTCGTCCCCGCCATGCGTATGGAGGATTACATCATCAAGGAGCTCGTGCCGTGGATTGATGGCAGGTATCGCACGAGGGCTTCGCGCGAAGGTCGCGCAGTGACCGGACTGAGCATGGGGGGACACGGTGGATTGTGGCTTGGATTGCGCCACCCTGATCTTTTTGCCAACGCGGGTTCCACGTCGGGAGGTGTTGACATACGGCCTTTTCCTAAGCACTGGAATATCCCGTCATTGCTTGGCAGCTATGACAAAAGCCGCGATTTGTGGGATTCGCACACGGTGATCAACTTAGTACCCGGGATCAGGCCGGGATATGTCAATATTATTTTTGACTGCGGTACGGAGGATTTTTTCTATGAGGTCAACAACAATATGCATCGTGAACTTGATAGATACGGCATACCTCACACATATCTCACCTCGCCCGGAGCCCATAATCCTGCCTATTGGCGCCGGTCAATAGTTACGCAACTCCAGTTTTTCCGCTCGCATTTCTATTGCGATTGATTTTCTTTTGATTGGTTGCTGATGGGCGTCTGATCAGAAGTTGTAACCGAGAGTGATGTCGAAAAGATTGGAGCGCATGGAGGCAGGGCCTTTCTGCATGTCGCAGATGCCGGCCGCCCCCGACAGAGCCGCGTAATATTTGCCTAAGAATGTTGCACCTACGCCGAAACGCCATTTGAAGTCGAAGCGGTTGATGTCGCCTTTGCTGCCGAATGCTTCTGTGGTTACGGCGAAGTCATCGAATGACAGGTGATTCTCTCCGCTTATTCCGAGCGATATTTCCGGTCCGGTGAATATGGATATGCTCACAGCCGGTATCACGTCGAAGTGATATCCCATGTGGAGGGGCACTCGGATACCGAACTGGCGCACCGAGGCATCGTCAGGACGCGGAATATCGGTGGCTCCAGCCTCGTCAAATTCCATGTCGATGAGTGTTTTGTTGAGCGAATATGTGTTGTAGTACAGCGACACTCCGGGTTCGAAAAACAGGTTTTTCCATAACGGCATGTGGTAGATGAGCGATGCGCTGAAACCGGAACTGTTACCGTATATCTCGGCTTTGCTTAGGCTGTTGAGCTTTACGTCGCCCGGACATGCGAGCTCGTAAGAGGCGCGGATACCGATGTAGCTGCGGTTGGCTTTACTATTGAAAATGTCGTAGGCACTGGCACTCAGTGCACTGGCGGCGATGATGATGGCTAATAGATATTTTTTCATAAAAACAGATGTATTACTTTGACACAAAAATACAATTTCGGAATAGAAGTGGCGTGCTGACATTGTTAAACAATCAAAAATATGCCGTTATGACATAAAAATAACCCGTCAGGCATATACCGGGCGGGTTATTATTGTATGGTGGATTTTGGATTATTCCTCTTGATTGCGATGCTTGGCTTTGTGTTTGGTCTTTGAGGCCGATGAGTCGATGTCTTTTTCCTCTTTGAGGTCTATTTCGTTGCCTTTGCTGTCGATTACTTTGTATTGCAGATAGGCGAGCGACTGGTCGGGAAGTATCCGGAATTTTCTTCCGAGTTCCATGCGCCATTTGCGGTACATGGATATGATGCCTTTTTTCAGGAATGCATCGACGTAAGGGTGAACGTACATTTTGAAGTCGGTGACCTTGAGGTCATCGATCAGGTAGTGGAGTTTTTCTTTGAGTGTGTCGGTAAAAAGCAGTGACGAGGGCACTTCCCCTTTCCCGTAACAAGAGGGGCAGGGTTCGGACGTGACTATGTCAAGAGCTGGCCGTACTCTCTGGCGGGTTATCTGCATGAGCCCGAATTTGCTGAGGGGTAGTATGTTGTGGCGTGCACGGTCGTTGGCCATTACCTCCCGCATGTGTTCGTAGAGTTTCTGTCGGTGTTCGGCTTTGCCCATGTCTATGAAGTCCACCACGATTATGCCCCCCATGTCGCGCAGGCGTAGCTGTCGGGCTATCTCATCGGCGGCATTCATGTTGACTTCCAGAGCGTTACTTTCCTGGTCGTTGGTGGCTTTGGAGCGGTTGCCCGAATTCACATCGATGACATGCAGTGCTTCGGTATGCTCAATTATTATGTAAGCGCCGCTTTTGAATGAAACCGTTTTGCCAAACGATGATTTTATCTGTCGTGTGATGTTGAAATTATCGAATATCGGGGCATCGCCGGTGTAGAACTTCACTATGTCCTTGCGTTCGGGAGCAATGAGGTTGACATAGTCGGAAATCTGTTCGAAGGCTTCACGGTCGTTGACGTAGATGTTTTCGAAGTTGGGGCTGAATATGTCGCGCAACACACCTACCGTGCGGCTCTCTTCCTCGTAGAGGAGCGCAGGAGGGGTGGCGTTGCGGGCTTTTGCCACAGCGTCGTCCCAATATTTCACGAGTGATTTCATCTCGTGGTTGAGTTCGGCCACGCGTTTGCCTTCGGCTGATGTGCGTATGATCACTCCGAAGTTTTTGGGACGGATACTTTCCACTAACTGGCGCAGGCGCATCTTTTCTTCGGTGGTCTTTATTTTCTGCGATATGGATATCTTGTCGCAGAATGGTATGAGCACCATGTAACGTCCGGTGAGTGTTATTTCGGTGGTCAGTCGCGGTCCTTTAGATGATATGGGCTCTTTGGCGATCTGTACCATCAAAGCCTGTCCGGGAGAGAGCTGTGAGGCTATTGTGCCCTGCTTGTCGATGTCGGGCAGAAGTTTCATCTTCGATATCGACGGTGTAGTACGTTCTTTTTTGTCGAGGGCTTTGGTGAGGAAAGAGGCGTAAGAGGAGAATTGTGAGCCAAGATCTAAGTAATGGAGGAATGCGTCTTTGTCGTATCCTACGTTGATGAAGGCGGCATTGAGTCCGGGCATTAGTTTTTTTACCTTTGCCAGGTATATGTTGCCGACGGCGTAGGAACTGTCGCGTGACTCTTTCTGAAGAGACACGAGCCGAGAGTCTTCCAGAAGTGCTATCGACACTTCTTCAGGCTTTACATCGACTATTAGTTCGCTTCGCATTGCTTGGATATGGGGTTAGATTACAGGGTGTTTTATAAAATACAAAGAACAAACTTCAATGGGCGCTATCAAAGCGGGAAGCTTGGCCGCATCAAGTTTGTTCTGTGTATAGCGTGTCAAAAAATCATTTGATTATTTCTTCTTGTGACGATTTTTTCTCAGACGTTTTTTACGCTTGTGAGTAGCCATTTTGTGGCCTTTTCTTTTCTTTCCGCTAGGCATGTTACTCTAAGTTAAAATGATTATTAATAAAGTGAGGATTAGTCTTTAATATATTGGTGTGGAAGAAATGAGTATTATTTAACTTCTTCCATGAACACTTTCGCGGGCTTGAATGCGGGGATTTTGTGCTCGGGGATTATGATTGTTGTATTTTTGGAGATGTTGCGGGCGGTCTTCTCAGAACGCGTCTTAACAATGAAGCTACCGAAACCACGGAGATATACGTTTTCGCCATGAGAAAGAGAATCCTTTACCACTTCCATGAATTTTTCGATGGTGGCTAATACGTTAGCTTTTTCGATGCCTGTAGTCTTGGCAATTTCGTT
>CAJTRS010000034.1 GCA_910578805.1 uncultured Muribaculaceae bacterium
AAGACCATGACTACTATCTCACTTACAATGACGCCATAAAGGGAAGTCTGATAAAAACCCTGTTTCCCGATGGCAATAAAGATGAGATAGACCGATTCTTACAGCGGCTCAATCAGAATATCTATGTTGAGGTTTACGGGACAAACGACCAAAACTCCCCCAAAATATGCCTCATACCGTTCCATACTCCAAAAACACCCCGCTATCTTCGTCAGCCGTCTTAACCTCGGAAAAGAGATGAATGCGGCTGTTTCATGACAGGTGTTCAGTCAGCTCCGGACAGGAATGAAAACGGTATATTGGTGTACCAGATTCGGTAGCCGTCAAGATGCATCGCATCGGCGGCATGTGTGGCTTCCTCGGTCAGAATTCCTATGGAACCGTCTGGAAGTATAGTCATCGAGGAATATGTCGATGGACCATGTACTACCTGATACGCAGGTGACCAGGTGCCACCGTTGTCACGGCTCATGAATATTGTCACATCATTGCGCTTGCCTCCCGTGGGCAGCGACTGGAGCAACACATCGTTGCCCAGGTGAGTGTAGCGGATAAAATCACCGTTGCACGCCGGATCGGGCAGAGTGACAATATCTTCGGGAGCACTCCATGTCACACCGTTATCCTTAGAGTAGGCAAACTTGCGGCATGTGCGGTAACGGTCTCGGATACTGGTCACCAGAGTGCCGTCGGCAAGCTGCACTATCTTGGATTCGTCACCATCGAGTGTGGTGGGAGTCTTCGACACCTTCCAGCGATAGCCGCCGTCATCGCTGTAGATGGCATAACACGGGAACTCCGATACCCCGTCCTTTCGTGTAACAAGCACAAACATGATGCGGCCGTTTTTGAGTTGCACGGCACGTCCGGAGGAAGCGAACGCGCTGTTGCACTTTATCGGTTGCTTTCCGTCGGAGTCCACAGTAAGTATCTGGTCATTTATGCTCACCGGCGGAAGCCATGTGAGGCCTCCGTCCTTGCTGCGCGACACACTGATATGCCCCGGAACAGGCAACCACAGTCCCTGTCCGTGAGTGGATATCACAATCAGATCGCCCGTACGGCGGTCATAGACCAAAGCCGGATCGCCATAGCCTCCGATCGAATCGTGCCTGGCAACTGTAATATAGTCGCTCCACGTGCGTCCGCCGTCGGTACTGCGCCGGCACACCACATCGATATCACCCGGAAGGTCCGACAGTTTGTCTATGCGCTTGTCGGCAACCGTGACCAAAGTACCGTCCGGAAGCGTAACTATGGCCGGTATGCGATAGAACTGTGAATCATAGTCACCTTTGTTATATACCAGCGAGCGGGTCATCTTACCGTCGGAATAACCGACATTCTGCGCGGAAGCCACCGTGGCAGAACCGGCCAACACAGCACCAAGAATTGCAAATTTCAATATTTTCATGGACATAGGATTGATTTAATTACCTTTACCGAACACAAAGATACAAATATCTTGTAATATTGCTTGTCAGGCAAACTTTTTCCCCGTCCGCATGTTTATAATTACAAGAGAAGGCATTTTTCTGACCTTAACAAAAAGTCGATTTTCATATCACCTTCTCAAGCCCACTCCTCCTTCAGGAAGCGTGGGCTCTTTTTCGTATATATAGTCAGGTATATCAGTCGAAGCAAGCGCAGCGCGGGTGTATTCATAACCGCTGTCAAACACGCTGCGTATGCCCTTAAGGTCAAACACCTTATGGCGGGCTATGCGGTCGGTTCGCACCACCATGTCACAGAGTTCCATCTCGGGTTCGGCATTGTTTTTCGACATCAGCTCAAACGAACGCAAAGCTATCTGCACTATATTGTCCTTGACCTTCACGTCGCTCAGCGGCGAACAGTTAACGCCTATAAGATATCTGCATTTATCGCGTATGGCCCAGGCCGGCATATTGGCAACCACACCGCCATCGACATAACGCACACCGCCGATTCTTACAGGTTTGAACACAATGGGTATGGAACACGATGCCGTGACACATCGGGCCAGATCGCCCGAAGTAAACGCCTCACGACAACCGGTATCGAAATTCGTAGCGGTAATAACGACCGGCACCGGAAGGTCCTCTATACGGTCATAACCGAGTTTCCGGCGCAAGAAAGCATAAAACTTGTCCATCTTGAAAATACCGTCGGTGGGCATGCTCAGCGCGCAGAAGTCGCCAAATTTGCTTTTGGCAAACATATCGAGCATATCTTCCGGATCAACTCCGGCGGCATAAAGGGCGGCAACTATGGCACCGGCGCTCACACCGGCCACTATATCGGGATAAATCCCGGCCTCGAGCATGGCCTTAATGGCACCGGCATGAGCCACTCCGCGGGCTCCGCCGCCGCTCAAGGCGAGTCCCAGACCGTAAGGACGGTCTGCGCCGGCTCGCTGTAAACTGCTGTGATTGAAATCTGACATCATTCCCGATTAGAAGACACTCTCGACTGTGAAAAATTGTTTAGATGTATTGTTAACACATACACCCCGGGGCAATGTTCAACCGTGGTCGGATAAAAAAAACGGTCATCGCGTCTTGACCTGTTCCGGCAAAGGGTGCGCCTCGAAGTAGGCCATGGTATCGGCATATCCGCCCTCCACTATCTTTTCAAGAACCTTGAAGTTGAACATACTGTAGTCTATGGCCGAACGGGTCTGGATAACGGCGTCACACAAAGCCATCTCGGGCAGAGAATTGTGCTTCCACATTATCTCGAAATTACGTTGTGCGAGATAAAACATGGTATTCACCGGCTTCGGCTCCGACAACGGACAGCAATTCGAGCCTATCATATAATCACACCGGCCGCTCAATGCCCATGCAGGCAGGTTGGCAAGCACACCGCCATCGACATAGCGCACGCCATCAATCACTACCGGACGGAACACAACCGGTATGGAGCACGATGCCGCCACACAGTCCACAAGCACACCGTGGTCAAAGGCCACACGCTCGCCGCGGTCTATGTCCGTGGCGGTGACTACGGCTGGAACCGGCAAATCCTCCAGCCGGTCATAGCCTACGTGTGCCCCGAAAAAACTCTTGAACTTTTCGAGCCTGAAAAATCCGGCTCCCGGAAACGATGGTGCAAACACATCGCGGAAACGACTGTTTCTGAACAGACCGAGCATATCGTCAGGCGCTATTCCCGCGCCATACATGGTGGCCACTATCGAACCGGCACTGGCACCGGCCACCACGTCTGGCCTGACACCGAGTTCGAGCAAAGCCTTGATAACGCCCACGTGGGCTGCACCGCGTGTACCGCCTCCACTCAGGGCAAGCCCTATTCTCACAGGGCGCGGTTCTGATTGTGACAATGATGGAGCCATAGGTCATGAGGAGCTTTTAGAAATTTTTGTCTAAGGTAAACGAAAATAATCATTATTTCAATTTTTTACGAATTTTTCTCGTCCTGCCGGCACAAAATAAAATAAATTACCGGCTAAAAGGGTAATTATCTCATAATTAATTACTAACTTTGTGCGATTTTTCTAATCAGAAAAAATACAAAGCAATTTTAAAGAATATATGTTAAATCCAATTAAGAAAACCATCGAGCTGCCTGACGGCCGCCAGATCACCCTGGAGACAGGCAAATTAGCCAAGCAAGCCGATGGAGCGGTAGAACTCCGCATGGGCAACACCATGCTTTTAGCGACTGTAGTGTCGGCAAAAGAAGCCGGCGAGGGCGTGGACTTCATGCCCCTTCAAGTAGAGTACAAAGAAAAATTCTCATCGTTTGGACGCTTTCCCGGCGGATTCCTCAAGCGTGAAGGACGTGCGTCGGACTATGAAATACTCACGGCCCGGTTGGTTGACCGTGTGCTCCGTCCCCTCTTTCCCGACAATTATCACGCCGACACATTCGTCAACATCACCCTCTACTCCACCGACGGCGAGGAGATGCCCGACGCATTGGCCGGATTGGCGGCATCGGCTGCATTGGCCGTCAGCGACATACCCTTCAACGGTCCTATCTCCGAAGTGCGTGTGGCCCGTGTGAACGGCGAATTTGTAATCAACCCCACATTTGAACAGCTCGAAAAGGCCGACATGGAGCTCATGGTCGGTGCCACTTACGACAATATCATGATGGTGGAAGGCGAAATGAACGAAGTGTCGGAAACCGATCTTCTCAATGCCCTCAAGGCAGCCCACGCCGCCATCAAGGAACAGTGCAAGGTGCAGATGGAACTTGCCGAAGCCGCAGGCGCCACCGTAAAGCGCGAATACTGCCACGAGACCAATGACGAAGACCTCCGCAAGGACGTGCACGAAAAGTGCTACGACAAGGCCTACGCCGTGGCAAAGGCCGGTTGTGCCGACAAGCACTGGCGTGCCGACAGCTTCGAAGCAATATGCAACGAATACATCGAATCCCTCCCCGAAGAGGAACGCGATGAAAAGACCTCGCTCGTGAAGCGCTACTACCATGATGTGGAGAAAGAAGCCGTGCGCCGCTGCATACTCGACGAGGGTATCCGTCTGGACGGCCGTAAGACCACCGACATACGCCCCATCTGGTGCGAAGTCGATTACATTCCCGGCCCCCACGGATCGGCCGTGTTCACCCGCGGCGAGACCCAGTCGCTCTCCACTGTGACCCTCGGCACAAAGCTCGACGAGAAAATTGTCGATGACGTTATCAATCAGGGCCGCGAGCGCTTCCTGCTCCACTACAACTTCCCCCCCTTCTCCACAGGCGAAGCCCGTCCGGTGCGCAGCGTAGGCCGCCGCGAGATCGGACACGGCAACCTTGCCCACCGCGCCCTCAAGCGCATGTTCCCCGATGACTTCCCCTATGTGTGCCGCATAGTCAGCGACATTCTTGAGTCAAACGGTTCATCGTCAATGGCCACGGTATGTGCCGGCACACTCGCCCTGCTCGATGCAGGCGTGAAGATGAAAAAGCCCGTCAGCGGCATAGCCATGGGACTTATCACCGACACCGAAAGCTCTAAATATGCGGTGCTCTCCGACATACTCGGCGACGAGGATCACCTTGGCGACATGGACTTCAAGGTAACCGGTACGGTTGACGGTATCACAGCCACACAGATGGACATAAAGTGTGACGGCCTCTCGTACGAGATACTCGAACGCGCCCTGCTTCAGGCACGCGAAGGACGTCTTCACATACTCAACATCATCAACGACACCATACCCGCTCCGCGCGAAGACTACAAACCCCACGTGCCCCGCATCGTCACCATGCTCATACCCAAGGAACTTATCGGCGCTGTGATAGGCCCGGGCGGAAAAGTGATCCAGGGTATCCAGGAAGAGAGCGGCGCCACAGTATCCATCGACGAGATCGACGAAGGCGGATACATAGAAGTGGCGGCAGCCAACAAGGAATCCATCGACAAGGCTCTCGCCATGATCAACGCCATAGTAGAACTCCCCGAAGAGGGCAAGACCTACAAAGGTGTCGTGCGTTCCATACTCGACTTCGGAGCATTTGTGGAATTCATGCCTAACCGCGACGGTCTGCTCCACATATCCGAAATCTCCTGGGAACGCCTCGCCGACATGGCCGCATCAGGCCTCAAAGAGGGCGACGAAGTGGAAGTGAAACTTATAGAGATCGACAAGAAGACCGGCAAGTACCGTCTGTCGATGCGCGCACTCCAGCCCAAGCCCGAAGGCTATGTGGAACGCGAACGCGCACCCCGTGGCGAACGCGGCCCGCGCCGTGAGGGCGGTGACCGTCCGCGTGGCGACCGTGGACCCCGTCGTGAAGGTGGCGAACTCCGCGGCGAACGCGCACCCCGCCGCGAAAACCACGACAATCAGGACTGACACACCACAGACCCGATATTAACATAAACCAAGGCCGGTATCCATGCTACGATACCGGCCTTGATTATTAAGACGGAATTTCATTTGTACTCGGGGAAATAATTATATTTGCATAATTAATTATTCCATAAAGTAAACTCCACCGGACAATATGGCAAACATAGATGCACTGAGTCTTGAAAAAGCAAAACACCTGTTCACATCGGGAGAGATAGACCGGATAGAAACAGGCTCCGTAAAAGGACTTTGCGACATACATTCGGCTTTATTCGGCGGATTGTATGACTTTGCCGGAACCATACGCACAAAAAACATAAGCAAGGGAGGGTTTCGGTTTGCCAACTCATTATATCTTCGCGAAGCCCTGAGCGCCATTGAAAAAATGCCGGAAAACACTTTCGGGGAAATAATAGCTAAATATGTGGAGATGAACATAGCCCACCCTTTTATGGAGGGCAACGGCAGAGCCACACGCATTTGGCTCGACTTGATTTTAAAAAAACGCCTCGGCCGGGTGGTCAACTGGGAATGCGTTGACAAAGACCTCTATCTCCAGGCCATGGAGCGCAGCCCTGTAAACGACCTGGAGCTACGCTACCTCCTATCTCAGGCACTGACCGACCGCACTGACGACCGACAAATCATATTCAAAGGAATCGAACAATCATATTACTACGAGGGATACAGCCCGGAATAACGCCGTGCCCCCGACATATACACACGCCGTATATCAATACATAAGGCCGGTATCTACTCCGCAGATACCGGCCTTGATTATTAAAAAAACACTAACTTTGTAGGCGTAAAGTAACCCAATCTATATATCATGAACCAGAAGCCGATCATCTATCAACTTCTTCCTCGACTTTTCAGTAATTATAACGATAATTGTATAAATGGCGGCAGCATAGGCCAAAACGGAGCAGGGAAACTCAATGCCATAACCCCCGGAGTGTTGAAAGCCATAAAGCAGCTTGGTGTGACCCATGTGTGGTACACCGGCGTAATCGAGCATGCGCACTGCTCCGACTACACCCAATTCGGCATAGAACGAGATAACCCACATGTCGTAAAGGGTCTTGCCGGATCGCCTTACGCCATAAAGGACTACTACGACATCGACCCCGACCTTGCCGTAAGCATACCTGACCGTGTGGCCGAATTCGAAGCCTTGGTGTGCCGCACACATGCCGCCGGCATGAAAGTGATCATGGACTTCGTGCCCAACCACGTGGCACGCCGGTATCACAGCGATGCCGCTCCCGCAGGCGCTCCGTCCGACTTCGGCGCCGATGACCGCACCGACTGGTTTTTTGCCCACGACAACAATTTCTACTACATGCCCCATCAGGCTTTCGCTCCCAATGATGTGGACCTTGGCAACGGCGCCGATGCCTACGGCGAATATCCCGCCAAAGCCTCGGGCAACGACTGCTTCACGGCATCGCCCGGTGTGTGCGACTGGTATGACACAGTGAAACTCAACTACGGAGTGGACTACAGCAACGGATCGCGACACTTCACCCCCGTGCCCTCCACATGGCAAAAGATGCTCCACATACTCCTCTACTGGGCCTCGAAAGGCATCGACGGATTCCGGTGCGATATGGTGCACATGGTGCCACTGGAGTTCTGGCAGTGGGCCATACCTCAGGTCAAATACCGCCGGCCGGGCATAGTGTTCATTGCCGAAATATACGACATGAACCTGTATTACCCCTATATACATATAGGTGGCTTCGACTACCTGTATGACAAGGTGAACCTCTACGACACCCTGCGCGCCATACAGACCGCCGGCACACCCGCCTCGGCCATCACAGGCTGCTGGCAGCGACTCGGCGACATGGAGCCCCACATGCTCAACTTCCTTGAAAACCACGATGAGCAGCGGTTTGCCTCACCGTTCTATGCCGGCGATGCCGGCCTCGCCCTACCATCGTTAGTGGTCAGTGCCATGATAGGCACCGGAGCCATGATGATATACGCCGGACAGGAACTCGGCGAACCGGGCACCGACGCCGAAGGCTACAGCGGCTATGACGGCCGCACCACCATATTTGACTACTGGAGCATCGACACCCTGCGGCGCTGGCTCAACGGAGGCCGCCCTGCCATGAAACAACTGTCACAAACCGAACGCAGCCTGCGCGCCACATACACCCGGATACTGTCATTGTGCAACGACGAGCCTGCCATTTCGCACGGTAAATTCTTCGACCTGATGTATGTAAACCGCGATAACCCCACCATAGACACCGGGCGCCAATATGCCTTCCTGCGCCACAGCGGAACCGACACATTGGTCATAGCGGTCAACTTCGGCTCCGACACGGCCGAAACAGCCATCAACATACCTCTCCACGCATTTGAGTACCTCGGCATAACACCCGGACACTACGAAGCCACCGAACTGATAGGCGGAGGCAATGAATCAAAACATCTCAGCCCCGAGGCACCGTTTGAAACCCGCATACCGCCGCATGGAGCCGTGATATGGAAAATTTCACAATAAAGAGATTTTAACCTCTTCAAATTTTTCTTACCTTTGCAACATCATAATTTCACCTTCCAATAGTTATGCAATCAATAGTCCACCCTATCAAGATTTTCGCCGGCACAGCATCACGTTACATGGGCGAAGAGATTTGTAAAGACCTCGGCGTAGAGTTAGGCAAAATGAATGTCCAGCACTTTGCCGACGGGGAGTTCGAAGTATCGTTTGAAGAAACGGTGCGCGGCTGCGAGGTTTATCTCGTACAGTCCACATTTCCCAACACCGACAACCTCATGGAGCTACTGCTTATGATCGACGCCGCAAAGCGCGCATCGGCACACTCCGTTATCGCCGTAATCCCCTACTTCGGGTGGGCCCGTCAGGACCGCAAGGACAAGCCGCGTGTGTCCATCGCCGCCAAATTGGTAGCCGACCTTCTTAGTGCTGCCGGTGTCAACCGCGTGATCACCATGGATCTCCACGCCGACCAGATACAGGGATTCTTCAACGTACCCGTCGATCACCTCTATGCGTCGTCGGTGTTTATCCCCTACATCGAATCGCTCAAACTCGAGGATATGGTAGTGGCCACCCCCGATGTGGGCGGTGCCAAGCGAGCCAACTCCTATGCCAAGTATCTCAACGTGCCCCTGGTACTCTGCCACAAACAACGCGCCAAAGCCAATGTGGTGGCATCGATGACAGTGATAGGCGATGTCAAAGGCAAGAATGTGATACTCGTGGACGACATGGTCGATACTGCCGGCACCATAACCAAAGCCGCCGACCTGATGATGTCAGAAGGAGCCAAATCCGTACGTGCCCTCGCCTCCCACGCCATTATGAGCGATCCCGCATCGGAACGCGTGGATTCCTGCGGCATGACCGAAATGATATTCACCAACTCCATACCATTCCGGAAAGAGTGCAAGAAAGCCACCATACTTTCGGTAGCCCACCTCATTGCCGACACTATACGTCGCGTACACAACAACGAATCCATATCCCAGCAATACGTATTCAAATAACCCCACACCGCAAGGATATAAGCAACGGTGCGTCCGGTTCTGTCCGGACGCACCGTTGTTTTGTCATTTCACATCACAGACAAAGCCACCCATATCAACGCACCCGTGACCGCAATCCCGGCTATGCACACCCAGCTATAGACCCTGCAACCTTGCCGGAATCCGTCATAGACCAACACGGCCATTATCACCGCAAACAAAGCAAACCAGACCCACATAAACGTCACGGGCAGAACATCAAACATCACTAAAGCCAAAAGCACCAGCATGATTATGCGGGCATAAAGCATGAACTTCTTACGGGCGGGGGTGAATACGGGACGTTTCATAATGGGAATTCTGTTGGCACAAAACGATAAGATACATGAATAAAATGCTGTAATTAACATAATTGTTCTGTTTTTCCATCGGCTTTCGCCCGGGAAACGTTAAATAAATTTGCTTTTTAACTCAACTAATTCGTATCTTTGCATCGCCGGTCAGCCCAGAGGGGCAGGGCGGGTATTAAATATTACATAAAGACGCGTTTTTTAGCGTTTTATCTTCTATCCTTTAGATTCTCGCAAAATTTAACAGACAGAGAAGATAAAAGCAATGGCGACGTTTACGCTTGATATGCAGACCACAACCATGGCGCCGAGAGGCACAGCCATGCGTGGTGGTAAAGACATATCCAAGCGTGGGCTGACGGCGTTGCTTATCCTCTGTCGATGGCAATGCGAGAAGCCCTAAGGATCGGGATAAGCGACAAAAAGCAGATCCCACGCTTTTTTTATGTACGGTAAGGGACCGAAACGACTCTCTACCGCAAGTGTTGATAACCATCATTATTTCTCCTGACAGGGATCGGCAGGGCAAACCAATCGAAGTTGCGCCCGACACGTATTTTAGGGATACACACAATGAAACGCATAGCATTGCTATTGCTTGCAGTAATGGCTTTTGGCGGCGCCTCCACCGTAAGCGCCCAGAAGCGCAAAGCCGAGGAAAAGGCGTTTGAGGAAGCTACAGCCCGCAGACTTGAACCGGAAGTGAGAGTCTTTATCCGCCCCATGGTGTGCGACCTGAAGCTCCTCACCACCGACAGGGAAACATTCGGCCCCTACCCGTTCACCATCAAAGGACTCGACCAGCTCACCGAAGAGGAATTTCTCAGCATCAAATCGCGTGCCCTGTATCAGGCAGCCAAGGAAAACGAAGCCGACGCCATCTTGGAGCCTTTGTTCTATTCCTATTGCAATGCCAAGGAACCCAAGACAATGTACATAGAACTTTCGGGCTATCCCGTGAAATACATCAACTTCCATCCC
Source organism: uncultured Muribaculaceae bacterium (assembly GCA_910578805.1). GTDB lineage: Bacteria > Bacteroidota > Bacteroidia > Bacteroidales > Muribaculaceae > Paramuribaculum. The sequence continues at coordinate 10,646 of CAJTRS010000034.1, forward strand.
CTCAAGGACGACGAAGTGGATATGGTTGAGAAAGTCTATACACGCAACTGGACCGACTTCTGGGAAAACAAAGCTCCCAACATCGTAACCACCAACACACAGAACACGAAATAACACTATTACAACTTTAATCCCCCAATACTACAAATGAAAGCAAAACTATTCGGCCTCATGGCCTTGATTATTACTTCGCTGTCGTTCACGGCATGCGATGACGATGATGACGAAGCAAACTCCATGCTCGTAGGGAAATGGCAACAGACCCATGTGATCGATGAGGAATCAGAAGACCTCGATGAGACATTCGAAGACTGCGAATGGAAAGAAAGGACAGATGCCAGAGTAGAATTTACCTCCGACGGTATCATGAAAGGCTGGGAGTTTGAAAACGGCAGGTGGGAATATCAGGGAGAAGTGCCATACAAATACTCCGACGGAAAAATAACGGTACCCGGAATAGAAGGGGCAATGAACATCGTAAAACTCACCGACAGCGAATTGGAGACATCAGAGAGCGGGATAGACTATGAATATCAATATAAATGGATAGTAAAATCCAAGTTCCGCCGTATCTGACATATTCTTAACAAAAACAGACAGACAACCAACATTTAATAATCCTTTAAATTTTCGCAACAATGAAAAAGTTTCTATTTTTAGCTATCGCTGTGCTGATGGCCACAGCCGCCAACGCCCAGTTGATGACCTCGCGCACATTCTTCGGCAAAGAGCGCAACACAGTATGGTTCCTCCGCGCAGGTATGTCGATCAACAACGTCACAAACGTTGAAGAAACCACAAGCGCCGTAGGCTACGATGTAAACATCGGCTTTCAGAAACCCATAGCATCATCTGCCGTTTACTGGGGAATGGACCTCGGCTCAAGCACCCGTGGGTTCGGATACGAAGCAAACGGAGAAGACAAGACCGCAATGATGTACAATGTGCGCTTCACCCCTCTGACTTTCGGCTACAAATACAGCGTAACCGACAATTTCAAAATCGACGGACACCTCGGAGCTTACCTCAGCTATGACTTTGCACAGAGTGAAGATGCTGAAGATCTCACTATCTCAGGAAGCAGCCTGGAAGAATTCGACGCCGGCATGCAGGTGGGCTTAGGTGTGTGGTTCAAGCGTTTCAATATCGACTTTACATATCAGCGCGGCTTCTGCGCCATGGCCGATCTCGATTCCGATAAATTCGACACACCGTATTCGAGCAACTTCCTGATCCGTCTTGGCATTGCTTTCTAAAATGAAACGGATCAGCATGCTATGTACCATACTCGCAGCCTCATCTTTGCTGTCAGCCGCCTTGGCCGACAGCAAAGATGAGATTACGGGCATGGAACTGCGCGAATGGGCCGAAGAGCAGGCCAGAGTACTTCCGCCGGTAATCAACGGCGTAAAGATGATGCGCCCCGTGATTGAGGAGGAAAAAGCCTCAGTGTCAGAGATAGTCGATATACCCGGAGTGGACAAGGACCACATATTCATTGCCGCCCTCACCTACGCCATAGAGCATATGGACGACTCTGAAAAATCAATCGACAAGATCGATGCCGTGGACTACGATGCCAAACGCTTTGTGCTGACACGCCGCGAAGAATACGGCGACGGCAAGAAAGCCTCGGCATTCAAGGGCACCATAGCATTCCAATGTGCCGACGACATGCTCTCCTTTACCACCTACGACATAGAGGCTTCCTACAAAGAGAAAGGCATTTTGCCTCGCACACGCGCCCTTGAAAAGCTCAATCCTATGAAAAACGAACGCCATAAGGAGCTCTTCGAGGACTTCTCGTTTACCAACTCACGTTATATCCAGAATCTCACCGACTATATCAAGGGACACCCCTCGCTCGAGGTGACCCATTGGAAAGAGATTAAGGAACATGAAGTCACCAAAGGCATGAACGAGACCGAAGTGAAACTATCTGTGGGTATCCCCTCCATAGCCCGCCAGACAAGCGGAAAAACCAAATGGATGTACGGCAACGACTTTGTGGTCATATTCATCGACGGCGAAGTCTCCACCGTAATCGATTGATACATATAACATTTCTTCATAGCTACGACGGCATGGCCTGTGACGGGTCATGCCGCCGGCTTTTTAACCCCACGGCAGATTTACACCCCCCCAAACAAATGCAAATCTCCGGCTCCGTTCTGTTACGAGCTGTTCGGGAAAGCAGGCTCCCGACACCCTCCACCATCGGCTGCGGGAGCCTGCTTTACGCTCAGAAACCGGCACGGCTTTCACATCATGCCACCTCAAACGACCATATACCGCAAATACATAGATATTTTTACGGCAACACTTGGAAGAGTGGAAGATATTCTATAACTTTGCACAGTTTTTTCAAGCATTATCCGATTTTGGGAAAGTTTACAGAATATAAATTACCGCTCAAGAGCATCGCTCCCGGCACTCACGAATTTGAGTATCATCTGGGCAAGGTGTTCTTTGAAAACATGGAAAGCGCCGACATTCACGATGCCGACCTTACCGTAAAGCTATCTGTCACCTACAAGAGTGACATTTATACTCTGGCATTCCACATCACCGGCACCATAACCCTTATCTGCGACCGTTGCCTCGATGATCTGATACAGGAGATAGACACCACTTACAACCTCACCGTGCGCTACGGCGATGATTACAACGACGACTCCGACGAGTTGCTTATAATCCCCGCGAGCGACAACTACCTCAATGTGGCCTACATGATCTATGACACCGTGGCTCTTACCGTGCCTATAAAGCATGTACACCCCATGGGCAAGTGCAACCGCCAGATGAGCGCAATGCTGAAAAAACACCGTGCGCACCGCCCCGACGATGAAGACGCCGAACTCGAGGACTCCCTGATCGACGAGATGGACTCGATGGACAGCGAACCGGCCCCCACCGATCCACGCTGGGACGGACTCAAAAACCTCGGAGGCGAGAATGACTGACATCATACGCGGCACACACCGACAGAGACTACTCTTCTTAAAACAGAATAAATAACATAATAACTTAAAATAACAATGGCACATCCCAAACGAAAACAATCGAAGACCCGCACAGCCAAGCGTAGAACTCACGATAAGGCTGTAGCCCCCACTTTGGCTCTTTGCCCCAACTGCGGCGCATGGCACATATACCACACCGTTTGCGGCGAATGCGGATACTACCGCGGTAAAATAGCTATCGAAAAGGCTGAAGCCATCTAAAGCCTGACGGCTGCGAAAAGCTTCACATAACCGCCCACACCAATATTCTCCAGAGAACGCCAAGCCATCAGTGCATCAGCCCTCCGGAGGGTATTAGTTGTGTCGGCATATTTTAACACCACAACATACCAATTCGACTATGCTTAATGCAAGAATATCAGGTGTTGCCTCTTACGTACCCGACGACATTTTGGACAACGAAATGCTGTCGAAAATGGTTGACACCACCGACGAGTGGATAACCACACGCGTAGGCATCAAAGAGCGCAGAATCCTCAAAGTGGAGAATGCCGCTTCGTCATATATGGGCATTCAGGCCGTAAAACGACTGCTCGAGTCCACCGGCACAAAACCTGAAGAGGTGGACCTGCTCATTTGCGCCACCTCCAACCCCGACTACCGCTTCCCCTCCACAGGCTCAATCATAGCCCACGAATGCGGACTTAACAACGCCTATGCCTACGACCTCCAGGCTGCTTGTGCAGGCTGCATCGTGGCTCTTCAGGACGGTGCCGCCTACGTGCGCTCCGGACTGCGCAAAAAGGTAGTGGTCGTGGCAGCCGAGATGATGTCATCGATGGTCAACTACGAAGACCGCACCACATGTCCCCTCTTCGGTGACGGAGCCGCAGCCATGATGCTCGAGCCCACCGACCGCGAGGTAGGCATAATCGATGCCGTATTCCATGTGGACGGCGTGGGACGCGAACACCTGCTCATGAAAGCAGGCGGATCGGCACACCCTGCTTCACACGACACCGTTGACCGTCAGGAACACTTCGTGTATCAGGACGGACGCTTCGTGTATAAGCACGCCGTGACCGACATGCTCGAGTCATCGCTCGACGTGTGCCGCCGCAACAACCTGACAATGGACGATGTGAACTGGCTCATACCTCATCAGGCCAATCTCCGCATCATCGAGGCCGTCTCGTCACGCGCAGGCATAGACCCGGAAAAAGTATTGGTCAATATCGAATACCGCGGCAACACCAGCGCGGCTTCCATACCCTTGTGCATTGACGAAAACAAGCACCGCATCAAAAAAGGGGACAAACTGATACTCACCGCATTCGGAGCAGGCTTTACATGGGGTGCCATGTATGTGATCTGGGACATCTGATCAGCCCCAGGCGGCACTACGGATAAAAAAATCGACACTAATAGCATCTTTTCCGATGCTATTAGTGTTTTTATTCTTAGAAGCCGAGCTTCATCACTCTATAACCAAAACACATCAAGACATGAACCAAGAACATAAAGCCGGATTCGTCAACATAGTAGGCAACCCCAATGTAGGCAAATCCACTCTGATGAACGACCTGGTGGGAGAGCGCATCAGTATCATCACCTCCAAAGCCCAGACCACACGCCACCGCATCATGGGCATAGTCAACACACCTGAATACCAGATAGTGTTCAGCGACACACCCGGAGTGCTCAAACCTAAATACAAGCTTCAGGAAAGCATGCTCGAATTTTCGGAAGGGGCACTGACCGACGCCGACATTCTGCTCTATGTCACCGACGTGATAGAAGACCCCACCAAAAACTCCGACTTCATAGCCAAAGTGGCCAAAGAAAAGACACCCGTGCTGCTGGTCATCAACAAAATCGACCTTCTCAAGGGACAACAGGAACTTGACACAGTGATAGACCGCTGGAAAGAGTTGCTGCCCAATGCCGAGGTGTTTCCCACATCGGCCAAAGAACACTTCAATGTGTCCAACCTCATGAACCGCATAGTGGAGCTACTGCCCGTATCGGCTCCCTACTTCGGCAAGGACGCTCTTACCGACAAACCGGCACGATTCTTCGTCACGGAGATAATCCGCGAGAAAATCCTGCTCAACTACGAAAAAGAGGTGCCATATTCCACCGAGGTGATCGTGGAGAAGTTTGACGAAAAAGATGGCGCCATACACATCATGGCCGTAATCTACGTGGAACGCGACTCCCAGAAAGGAATCATGATAGGCAAGGGTGGAACCATGCTTAAACGCGTAGGCACCGCGGCACGCAAAGACATAGAGACATTCTTCGGCAAAAGAGTGTATCTCGAACTGTTTGTAAAAGTGGAACCCAACTGGCGAAACCGCGAAAACAAACTCCGCTCATTCGGATATATCGAATAATCGCGAATAAATTTGTAACTTTGCATCACCGCACACTATTATTCAAGTATATCCACGATTTAAAACAAGCTCTTATATATGGGACAGATGATAGCAATAGTTGGACGCCCCAATGTCGGTAAATCCACACTTTTCAACAGGCTAACCCAGTCACGCACGGCGATTGTCGATGAGACAGCCGGCACCACACGCGACCGCCAGTACGGCAAAGTGGACTGGAACGGCAAGGAATTCTCTATCATCGACACCGGAGGCTGGGTGGTGAACTCCGAGGATATGTTTGAAGGCGAAATCAACAAACAGGTGCATCTGGCCATTGAACAGGCCGACGAGATACTTTTTGTAGTCGATGCCATGAACGGAGTCACAGACCTTGACGATCATGTGGCCGAGATTCTGCGAAAGTCGAAGAAACCTGTGATTCTCGTAGCCAACAAAGTCGATTCCTCCGACTGGCTGTACAATGTCCCTGAATTTTACAGCCTCGGCCTGGGCGATCCCATGCCGGTGTCGGCCATAAGCGGATTCGGCACCGGAGACCTGCTTGACGATGTGGTGAAGAAACTGCCCGAAGTGGATAGCAACATAGCCGATAAACTCGAGGACATACCAAAGTTTGCCATAGTCGGACGCCCCAATGCCGGAAAATCGTCCATAATCAATGCGTTTATCGGTGAGGAACGCCATATAGTTACCGATGTGGCAGGCACCACACGTGACAGCATCTACACCCGATACAACAAATTCGGATTTGACTTCTACTTGGTCGATACGGCCGGTATCCGCAAGAAAGCAAAAGTCAACGAGGACATCGAGTACTACTCGGTGATACGCTCTATCCGGGCCATCGAGGCCTCCGATGTGTGCATACTCATGATCGATGCCACCCGCGGCATTGAGACACAGGACGTCAACATATTCTCACTTATCCAGCGCAACAAAAAAGGACTGGTGGTATGCGTCAACAAATGGGACCTCGTAACCGACAAGTCGGAGACCGCACGCAAGCACTTCGAAAACGCAATACGCGATCGATTTGCCCCGTTTGTCGATTTCCCCATCATATTCGGTTCGGCACTCACCAAGCAACGCATATTCAAAGTGCTCGAAACGGCCGTGGAAGTGTATGGCAACCGCAAGCGCACAGTGCCCACATCGCAGCTCAACACCGTGATGCTCGAAGCCATAGCCGCCTACCCGCCGCCCGCCAACAAAGGCAAATACGTCAAGATCAAGTATGTGACCATGTTAAAAGGCTCTCCCATTCCCACATTCATATTCTTCTGCAACCTGCCCCAGTGGGTCAAGGAACCGTACCGACGTTATCTTGAAAACAAAATTCGCGAGAACTGGGACTTTTCAGGAACACCCGTCAACGTGTATATGCGCGAGAAATAACACAACCTCTTAATTACCATATTCTCTTCTTACAAAAACTATTATCTGACACATGACTTACGAACTCATAACCACAATAGTGGGTTATGCCGCTGCCCTGTGCATGGTATGCGGCTACCTGCCTCAGGCCTGGTACACCATACGCACCCGCGACACCGACGGCATAGCCCTGCCCACATTCCTGCTGCTCGGAGCCGGCAGCGTGTTCTTCGTTATCCAGGGACTTCTCCTGGGCAACTGGCCCCTGGTGATAACCAACTCCATCACCACCGTATCAAGCGCCATTGTGTTCGGCATCAAAGTCCACAACGACCGCCTCAAACGCCGCGGCAACCGCCCCTGACCCGGCCTGCCATATTAATGAAACGGCCGTCCACCGCTTTACACTCTCGTATCGTCATCTGAGAAATAAACGAACGGGCTTAAAAGTATTTTCTCCATGGAAAAGATGCTGACTTTTTCCACGGAGCATACTGTATTTCCACGAAAAAGCATAACTTTGCGTATCGGCCTAAAGCCATATCATAGTCAATATCTGAAATCATACAGTCCATGAAAAAATCAAAAACCAAACCGGCATTCATTATTGTTGTCGCAACCTTTATCACAATTCTGACGAGCTGCGGCAATATAACCACAAACAAATCCGCAGAGGTAAAGAATGTAACATGGAACGTAGCCGCATATACGGTTATTCCGTTCGATTCCATCAGTGTTGAATTTGCCGATACCGAAGCATACGGCGACGTATTGCCTTTGCGTTATAGCTACACTCAGGAAGAATCGGAAAAAGTCAATGAATTGCTTACTCTAAATGATTCATTGCTCAACGCAAACGGTTATACATATCAGTGGGTCAGATATGGCGAACCTGAATTAATGGACTTGGTGATTGTTCCGGACACACCCCTGTTAGAACAAGAGGTTGAAGTAACGAAAGTCAATAGACTACATTCATATGACGATAATTTACAAATAGCCTTTAGGTTCAATGACAAAAAACAATGGGAACATATCACCACTGCCAATATCGGCAAAAGGATAGCCATCTCGGTGAATGGGAAAATACTAAATGCGCCGCAGGTAAATGCCCCGATCACACAAGGCGCCTGCTCCGTAACTATTCCGGCAGAAGAAGTACCCGATATGTTACCCGATATTGATTTATCCATATTAGATAAATAACAATTTGCCCTGCTTTTTATTTATCTGTTCCTATCCAGGTCCATTTATGCCAGATGTATTCCAGAGGCCCCTGTTTGTATCTGCCAAGCCACCATTTACAGAAAAGAACCTGCAAGAAGAATGCAACCAGACCGATCAGCAGACTGACGGTATATCCGCAATAAGGTGCAAGGTACAGCCCGAAAGGAAAATAGATTACAGCACCGATAATGGATTGTGTTATATAGTTCGTAAGACTCATCTTGCCATAAAACCGCAGATCGCCTATCGCCTTGCTGAACGTTCTGTTATGGTAAAGGATAACGAACGATGCGACAATCACCAATGTAAAGGCGAGTTTCTGCCACATGTCAAAAGCGGTTCCGACAGACTGATGTACAATAGCGTCATTATTCATGACAAGGTCTTTCAGCGTATATAGCGGCGCAAACGATACGGCTGCGGCAATCAGCATCATCACCCATATACGAAGATTTCGTTCTGACGACACGAATAGCCGCTTTCGTCCCATATAGAAACCAAGCAGAAACAAACCGGCAGTCTGTAAGAAACGTCCGGCATTGATTGCCCAAAACAGGCTTGCCTTCTGACCCAGCGTAATGTTTCCCAATATGAAGTCTCCGAAGTTTCCGGCTTTGGTGTATGCTGCCACTTCCGCATACATGTCCCCGACTTTCAGGTCAGGCAACTGATGTGCCGAATTAAACAGACTCGCAATATAGTGATACCACTCAACGGGTTGCAGCAAAAAGACAATGCACTGGCGTCTTTTAAAATCTGTTAATGCGAAATTATTAAACTCTGTATTCATGT
>CAJTRS010000035.1:0-5637 GCA_910578805.1 uncultured Muribaculaceae bacterium
CAAAGATACAACTCTCTTTCGGAGTTCGTCAATACGCTATCGCGGATGGTTGTACGTTTATAGAAAACTGTTGCCAATATGAATCTATTTGTATAAATTAGTAGTCGATTTATCAACATTTAATATCTCGAAATGAATTTTAAAACATTACTCATCGGACTGGCCGCAATAGCAATGACGGCCTGTTCGGACGATGAACCTGAAGTGCCTCAGACACCTCCGGAGCAGAAACCACAGCCGGTAGAACCGGTTGAGGTCACAATCAGTATCGACAATCCCACCTATAATATATATGTGGGAGAGATGTACAATATACCGGTTACGGTATCGCCTGAAAACACAGTCCTGACATGGACGTCATCAGACCGCAAAGTAGCTCTGGTGGACCGAAACGGGCAAGTTATGGGTCTGACTACGGGAACAGCCACCATAACCGCCACCCACGGAGAAGTGTCGGCATCATGTATTGTGACTGTGTCAGAGAAAGCGCAAGCGGGCGATTTCTATTATTCTGATGGTACATGGTCATCAGCTCTTGATCCAGACAAGACACCAATAGGTATTGTGTTCTGGGCGGGTGATCCCACAGCCGACGACGCCGCATTGCGACGTGACCACCCTAATTGCACCAACGGACTGGTGATATCGGCTGTCAACGAATGTGTCCCCTCTGCCTGGCAGGCCAGACATGAAGATTACAACAGACCAACCGGACCTTGGATAGAACAAAACGCCCCACAATATGAGTCACCGGTATCGGTATGGATGCAGGACACTCGTCGAAACAAAATATGCGGCTACAACAATACAAAAGCCTTGGAAGCATTCAATGCCGCTGCAGAAAATTCCGGGTGGCCTGTAACAGCAGTGGAGTCGGTAGCCGCCTATCGCAGTGCAAATCCCGCGCCCGAATCGTCAAGCGACTGGTATCTGCCGTCGGTCAAGGAACTTACCCTTCTGATTAATTCCGATTTCGACGGAGAGGTATTCTACTTCAACAACACTAATAAAGATCTTTGCCTTAAAAACAAGGCTTTTATAAACATGCGTCTCAGCATGATTGATAATGCCGAACCTATAGGACGCGATAATTGGGCCTATGACTTATGGTCGAGCACAGACTGGGACAACATATCGGCCTATCAGATATCCACTATCGACGGCTCTATCATGGGCAGCAAAAAAGATTATAACCAGAACCAGATTGTGCGTTGCATTCTTGCCTTCTAACAAACATACAATTACATTATCACATCATGAAATTTAATGTCTTATATACTGCTATTACTGCCGCTTTAATTACAATAGCAACGTCATGTGACAGCGACAATGACAACAACGATGGCAACAGCACTGTACCAACACCGGTGGCAGTCGAATCGATAACCCTTGACCGGAGTGACATCACCCTTGTTGTCGGTGAAACAGCTTCTATAACAGTTCATGTGAGCCCTGATGATGCCGAATATGACCAAGTGACATGGAATAGTTCTGATCCTAAAACAGCATCGGTTGACAACGATGGAACCGTCACGGCATTAGCCGACGGCACAGCGTCAATAACTGCAGAAGCAGGCGGAAAGACCGCTACATGCACCGTAACCGTAACCGACGTAACCGCTCCGGCCCAGATAGGTGACTACTATTACTCCGACGGCACATGGTCAACCGAACCTGACAAATCAAAGACAATCATAGGCATTGTGTTCTGGACAGGAAACCCTACCGCCGATGATGCCGTCTTGGCAAAAGACCACCCCGAATGCACCCACGGGCTGGTAGTGTCACTTGACCAGCAAGTAAGCGCATGGCAGACAAACTATGAGGCCTATGGAAAAACTGTGAGCGAATGGATACAGGACAATGCACCAGGCTTTAGTCTGCCTATTACCGCAGGCGGAATCGACGATCCGATACAAAAAATCGTAGGATACAACAACACTAAAGCCATTGAAGCTTTCAACGCCTCTTTTGACAACTCCCAATGGCCTGTTGACGCGGTAAGTGCGAGTGTGACTTACCGCACCGCCGTAAAGGCTCCGTCTGAAACAAGCGACTGGTATCTGCCCTCCCCCAAAGAGCTATCGCTTCTGTGCTGCGGAGAACTGACTGGCAACATAGTCATCACCCAACCTGTAATGACCAATGTGAAACTGATAAATGCCCAAATTGAAAAAATAAAAGGTGCCCCCATAAGCAAAAACAGCTTTTGGTCAAGCAGCGAGGCCTATAATCCACAGCAGCCCCTCAGCAGGTATGCGGCATGGAATTACTACTTTAACGATGACATGAAAATTCCGCTGTCTTACAGTTTCAAGGACTGGAATGAATACGCACGCGTGCGATTTGTATTAGCATTCTGACAAAATTAAATTTTCCAATCAAATAGAATCATGAAATCCAGATTTTTACAGACATTAATCATGCTGTTTGCGCTGGCACTGACATCATGCTCAGATGATGACAATGTCAATGAAATAACAGTACAATCAGTGACATTAGACTCACAAGCGGCCACACTCAATATCGGAGAATCACTACAACTGAATGTTTCCGTATCTCCGTCAGATGCTATAGACAAAACCGTAAAGTGGACATCATCGGCCTCCGAGATAGCCATTGTAGATAATTCGGGAAATGTAACGGCACTTTCAGTAGGCACTGCCACCATCACCGCTACAGCCGGTAATGTAAGTGCCCACTGTGAAATTACAGTCAACCCCATTTCCGTAACAGGCATCACGATAAATCCCGCTACACTGAAAATGGAAGTAGGACAAACCGTTACGATTCACGCCGAACTGACACCCGAAAACCCCACATATCCCACCGTGACTTGGGGTTCAACCGACGAAAACATTGTTACCGTATCAGCAAACGGTGAGGTTACCGCCCATAATCCCGGTAAAGCCTATATCACAGCCGAGGCCGATGGCTTATTTGCTGCCCCTCCATGCGAAGTCACTGTAACCGCACCCATCAATGCCTCCATCGGCGACATCTATTATTCCGACGGTACCGTATCGACCGAACTTGACGGTACGAAATTACCGATAGGCATAGTGTTCTGGGTAGGAGACCCCACAGAATCCGATCCGACACTCAAACGTGAACACCCCGACTGCACAAACGGACTGGTCATGGCCCTTAATGATGTGACAAACGTGTGCTGGCAACCCAGATTTGTATCCTACGGCTCTACAATAAGTTCTTGGGTAGAAGCCAATGCGCCTCAGTACATATCTCTTATCGCCGGACTGGAACAAAGCTCCAATCTCAATAAGATAGTAGGCTACAACAACACACAGGCATTAAAGGCATTCAATGGTGCAGAAGACAACAAGGAATGGCCGGTGCTTGCATACACAGCCATTGAGCAATATGCTTCCAAAGTGCCGTCAGCCGAAACTTCAAGCGGCTGGTATCTGCCCTCAATCAAGGAGTTGGCTCTTATATTCTGCGGAGATTACAACGGCAACATTCTCGATGACTTAGATCCTGATCTGTTCGAGTCTCTCAACATTGCCATGAAAAAATGCCCGGGCTACACAGCTCTTGACAAATACAATGATTATTTGTCAAGCAGCGAGAAAAACACAGGCGCCATTTTCGACTATACCTATGGCTATGTTGCGCCGGAAGGATGCGGAAAAGGACTGGGGAACGCAATCGTGCGACCGGTACTGGCATTCTGATTATCCATAATTAAAACCACACTACACAGGGACCCGACTGCATGTTACTGCAGTCGGGTCCCTGTCTTTACATGCTAAAATCACAAACGACAATCACATCAGTCATCGTTTGTGGAATAAGATTGACAGCAGACCGTTTTTCCTGTCGAGATGACGGGCAAAATATCCGTCAAGCGTAAAAAGCCTCACGATGCCGAATGACAATGCCGCCACGATCATAACAGGAAAAAAATAACTATAGATATCGAGCATTTCGGTGGTAAGCACAATGGCCATAAGGGGAGCGCGTATTGCACCGGCCATCACACCCGCCATGGCATAAATGGCACACTGTCCGGCAGGCAGCTTTATCCCCCAAAGCGCTTCCGATGCTATGGCAAACAAGAGACCGGCCACACACCCGGCAAAAAGTGCCGGAGCAAAATCGCCGCTCACCCCACCTCCGCTGTTAGTAGCCGACGTGGCAAAACATTTTAGCGCCACCACACACAGACACAATACAGCCAATGCACCCGTTCCTGACAGATCATTAGCCATTAGCCCATCGCGCGAAAGTGAGGCGAAATCTCCGTTGACCACATGCCCTATCACACCGTAGCCCTCGCCATAAAGAGCCGGAAACAGAAATACACACACCGACAGGATAGCACCACCGGCCAGATTTACAATCCATGGCGATCTGATCCGCACAAGCAAGCGCTCTATCAGTTTCATGACATAACTGTAATAAAGCGAATAGAATCCGCAGAACACCCCAAGTGCCACCATAGCCCAAAACAGACGGGGATCGAAAGCGGTAATATCGGTTACAGTGACGTCTGTGGAAAATCCACTGAGCGCATAAGCAGTCATACCTGCCGTTATTGTCGATACCAGCAACATCAGAACCTCTATAGTGCCCAACGGCACCCGAAGCACCTCCAACGTAAATAGCGCTCCACCGAGAGGTGCTTTGAATATGCCGGCAATACCGGCTCCCGCACCGCAGCATATCATCACCTTTACTTGCGCGGGAGTAAAACCGAACCATCTCGCGAAATTACCGCCTATGGCAGCTCCCGTACAGGCAATAGGGCCTTCCGAGCCAGCACTACCGCCAAACCCCAAGGTCACTGTACTTGCAACCATGGGACTTATTATCTGCACAGGACGCATGGCATAATCCTTACGCCTGAGATTACCCATAAGCCTGCGCACTCCATGCGACAGATTGTGTCGAAACAGATACCGGCACATCACGCCTGTCAGCACCAATCCAGCTGCCGGAAACAACAGAAGTGGCCAATTAAGCTCCGAAGCGTGCAATCCCGAAGTAAGAATATCCGACACCCAAGCCTCCGAAAGCTTAAGCAGATGAGCACATGCACCGCTAAGTCCCCCCACTATTGTGGCCACAATAAACATCATGGGCACAACGGCTATGTGTCCCCTCCACCACGATACTATCTTTGCTCCTATGCCGTGAGGGTTATTCTGACCTGCCATATTGCGCCTATAAATAAAAACCTGTTAAAACCTTAACAACCGGCTATTACTTTAGGTTTAATACAGCGAATCATGTTTTCTTAAATCAATATGCCCGCAAGCAGTCACAGAGAAAAAATATACCGTTGTCCGGTTCCATACCCTCACAGACTCGGGTCCACTACCGGAGCCTCGGGATAAAGATCATAGAAATCCGCAGTGCACAATTCCAGATTTTCGGCGAGTTCCTGCTCCGGCATGAATAAAGTTCTGTGATAATAATGTTCGTCACGATCAGTATCGTAATTAATGTATTCATAACCTTCGGCAGTAATCATAACTATCCTCATGTTCTGACCAAACATGCGCTGCATGAATTTTTCGGCCGTAACTTCATCATGCGGATAATCTGACCGTTTCAGTCGGTAGCCTTTGTCGGGACAAAGCTCGTATATGCCGTCATCGCCCCAGTACATCA
>CAJTRS010000035.1:5647-19160 GCA_910578805.1 uncultured Muribaculaceae bacterium
TACCATAATAATCTACCTCAGGCTTTTTAAGAGTCCCGTCCGGCATCACTACATAGACGAATCCCTTATGGCTGATCGCATTGCCTTTGAACAAATCAATTATTTGATTGCAAGAATATGTGATCTCCCCCTCTTTATGACACACGCCGTCGGCTGTAAAATAAAACTTCGGGGCATCATTTTCACGTGGTTCTTCGTCATTCGAACACCCCGTTGACAACACCGCAATAACGCAAACCAATAGCAAATTTAACCGTTTCATAACTCGTTGATTGAACTTTGTGGATAAATATATTTTATAAATTGGAATTTATCACTATATGAAAGAAATTTTCCAGACTTAAAAAATCCATTTCCTTTACCTTCTGCAAATCCCCAGTTACAATGAAAGAATGAATCCCTAAATCTTTCTATTCTACACAATTCACCATTATCCGAGCGATAATATTTATCTTCATATTCAGTTATGTGAGCACCATCTATAATCCAAGCATGACCAATTTCTTTATTTGGCTCATGCGCAGCAATTACTACCGGCCTACCATTTTTTATTTCATATGATATCATAGATTCATTGTAACCTGGCACTAAAATCACATCTGTATATCCCATTCTTTCATAATAAATCTTAGCATTCTCCATTGATGCCACCGTCTGTTGTGTTTCTTCATCAAGCTCAACATTACACCCACGAGCAATAGAATACAATATATTTGCAACCTCATCATGATATCCATGTTGATATGTTACTATCGGTTCCTGTAAATATAAACTCCAATTACAATATCTCCCATTTATTGTCTTGGGATATTTATAATATGCAAAAGTTTGAGCAACTGATATCGGCACACAACCAACCGGCACCATTCCTTTATTATTTACAATCATTTTATCTCTATATGGACTTCCTTGATCCCATGTCGTTTTTATAAAAGCTTCACGTTTTACTATATCCTTAAAGGTTCGTTTATATCCACAATAATGATCCCAATGCCATCTTGAAGCCCCATATATAGCTGAATCAGGTTCAATCCCTTTTATTTTTTCATGCTGTTCCAAAGATAATTTCATGAATAATGCAGGTCCCTCACCGTATTCAGGATCAAAACTTCCATCTTCAGACATAGCAATCACCTCAGGACAATCAAAAACGTTCTCAACTACAGCAAATCCTCCTTCATTAAAATTTATAATTAAAAAATCGAAATCTTCAATGGAACGGGATACATTTTCTTTAGGATATCTTTCTATTGATTTAACCGATAAATACTTCAGCACAGATCTTGATTCGCATGTTCCATATAACAATCTGGCGATTGCTTGCTTCGCTTCTTCAATCGCTTTTTGCTCAAAATCAGCTGAAACACGCATTGTCATATCTTTAGTTTTTTCACCACTAAAATCAAGTTCATCATTACAAGAATAAGCAACGAACAACAAAATGCACAAATACATCAATTTTTTCATAACATGCAGTATTAATTTCCCACGTTGCAAAGTAATGATCATTTTAACAATGTGCAAATATTTTTACATGTTGTTGAACATATCTTTTTAAGCATCGAGAAACAAAAGAAGCCTCGTCGCAAAGCGAACGAGGCTTCTCCTCCATCATTATGCATTATATCTTTAGAAATCAACGGCGACGTGATTTTTTACGCTTCGATGCCGTGGCTTTCGATCTTCTTTTCTTTTTAGAGGCTTTGTATTTTTTCTTTGCCGGGCCATATTTCTGCGACTTGTCGTAAGATGACTTGTCGAAAGTAAATATGTCCTTGTGTGTAACATAATTTTCAAAGTCGATGATAGCGGCGGGATTTATGGCCAATCCGAGGAAGCGGGTCTCGAAATGAAGGTGCGGCCCGGTACTGCGTCCGGTATTGCCTCCGAGAGCTATAGGCTCACCGGCCTTTACCCGTTGGTTGGGCTTCACGAGAAACGCGGAGAGATGACCATAAACAGTCTCCAGACCATTGTCGTGGCGCACCACTACATAGTAACCATAGCCTCTACGCTCATACTTGGTCAGACGAACCTTACCGTCAAATGCGGCAACCACTGTGTCGCCCACGCGCAGGTTCAGGTCAATACCGCGGTGCATGCGACCGAAGCGCGGACGGTAACCGTAGCCGGAAGTGACCACACCCTTCACGGGAGCCACATATCCGGTAACGTCAATATCTTTCACCATCGGAATCTCCATTCCGGCATAGGCGTTTACCGACTGGCTGTCCCAGTTGTAGGTAAATATTTCATCGTCCATCAGAGCCTCACGCTCGGTGATGTCCTTAAGATAACTGTTGAGTTTCGCTGCATTCAAATCAATGCCCACCGGACGCTGATTTGCTATAAGGTTTTCGTGTTGGTTGTTATGTGAAGCCGGCAGACGGTACTGGGCCATTGAGGGTAATGCTGAAAATAGCATAACTGCTGCCGTACCGGTTGCCAAGGCTATTTTTTTCAGAATCTGCATTTCGTTACTTAATCGGTTTTGTGTTTTGCGGTTTTTAAGGTTATTATCTTTGTGATTCAGGCTTCATCGGGAGCATAGAGGAACGGAGTGCTCTGCGGTACCCAATCGTAAATCTCACCGTCGGCAAAGAATCGCTTCAATTCCACTTCGGCATCTTCAAGACTGGAGGACGCATGCACGATGTTCTCCTGACCGGAAAGACTGAAATCGCCGCGGATTGTTCCGGGCAGAGCCTCCCGTCCATTAGTGGCTCCGGTCATCAGGCGCACTACCCTTACGGCATCACGGCCTTTCAGACACAGAACGATTACCGGTGTTGCCATCATCGAGGCCAACAGCCACGGAAAAAACGCACGATCAACCAAATGCGCATAGTGTTCACGCAGCAACTTTTCGTCAAGCTGCATCATTTTCATACCCACGATAGTGAGACCCTTTTGCTGAAAACGGGTTAATATCTGACCTACCAGACCTCGCTCTATCGCCGAAGGCTTAAGGATAACCAGTGTTTTTTCCATCACTTAATAAATATTTGCTTTTGTGCTTTATGGTTTGGTAAAGATAGTGATTTTAAAGCGCTAATAAAAATCCGAAACATAAATATTATCCCCACCAGCGGAAAAGCCACGCAATACCCATCAACAAACCACTATCAATCAGACAAATACACCCAATGTGAAAAAACACAAAATATTACAAGTGAATCATAACGGTTAAACTACTCATGGCGAAACAGTTAATGGGCTGCAATCTTTTTACACACTTTTTATCCAATCCACATCAACTTATCATGCTCCAATCCACCACACGGTTAAATATCGAACGTATCTCTTTCAACAATCCGGCATGCTCTGTTTGAGCCAAAGAGGGGTCCTTATCGAGAATGCCGCAAGCGCAATCACGCGCCATCTGTATAATAGCACCGTCAGTAGCTAAATTTGCTATATGCAAGTCAATAGCCATGCCACTTTGAAGCGTACCTTCAAGATCGCCGGGGCCGCGCAACTTCAGATCGGCTTCAGCTACTACAAAACCGTCGGAAGTGGACGTCATGATCTCAAGCCGCCGGCGCGTGTCCTTGCCGATGGTCTGCTTGGACATGAGCACACAATAACTCTGACCGTCGCCACGCCCCACACGTCCCCGCAACTGATGGAGCTGCGACAAACCGAATCGCTCGGCATTCTCAATCACCATAGTGGTGGCATTAGGTACATTGACACCCACCTCTATCACTGTGGTGGCCACAAGTATATCGGCTTTATGTGACACAAAAAGCGCCATTTGCGCATCTTTCTCGGCCGGCTTCATCTTGCCGTGCACATAAGCCACCCTATAGTCCCTGAACACATCGCATATCTGTTCATAGCCCTCTTCAAGACTCTTCATATCCGTCTTTTCATTTTCTTTGATGAGCGGATATACAATGTACACCTGACGACCGGCTTTAAGCTGACGTGTTATCGCGCGGTAAACATCAAGCCGATGATTATCATACCGCAATAGTGTCACCACCGGCTTGCGCCCGGGCGGGAGTTCGTCTATCACCGACACATCAAGATCGCCGTAAACAGTCATGGCAAGAGTGCGCGGTATGGGGGTGGCCGTCATCACCAGTACATGGGGAGGCACAGTATTCTTACGCCACATCTTGGCGCGCTGAGCCACTCCGAACCTATGCTGCTCGTCGATCACCACAAACCCGAGGTTACGGAACCGCACCGAATCCTCGATCACGGCATGCGTGCCGATGAGAATATGGAGAGACCCGTCGGCAAGCTGGCCATGTATCACATCTCGCTGTTTTTTAGGGGTGGAACCGGTGAGAAGTTTTATGTTTACTCCAACCTTTGCTGCCAGTGGAGCCAATGTCTCAAAATGCTGCGTGGCAAGAATCTCCGTAGGCGCCATCAGACAGGCCTGTGTGCCATTGTCAAGAGCAATGAGCATGCACAACAATGCCACAAGGGTTTTCCCGCTTCCCACATCGCCTTGCAGCAGACGGTTCATCTGACGCCCGCTGTTCATATCGGCACGTATCTCCTTTATCACACGTTTCTGCGCGCCCGTTAGTTCAAATGGCAACACCTGAGAATAAAACGAGTGGAAAAAAGTGCCCACCCTCGTAAAACGCATACCACCGGTACGGGCGGCCCTATGGCGTGAATAATTCAGAATGTTGAGTTGCAGATAAAGCAATTCCTCGAACTTAAGGCGTAAACGCGCTTTGTCGAGTTCGGCGGCATTACGTGGATTATGAATGGCATGCAGGGCGTCGCGCCTTGACATGAGACGCAGCTTCTCCACTATATCTACAGGCAGAGGATCGGCTATGTTTCGGCAATAGGTTCCCAGCAAAGTCTGCACCATGGTGAAAAGTGTACGTGAAGTCACGCCGCGGTTGCGCAATTTCTCGGTAAGCGGATACACTCCCCGTAATCCCCGGGCAAACCCGGCGCTGTCGGGAGTATCCATCTCGGGGTGAACCATGCTCCATCGTCCGGAAAATGACGACGGCTTACCGAACACCACATATTCCATTCCCGTACGGTACATCTCGCGAATAGCCTTAATGCGTTTGAACCAAACCACCTCCATCGACGATGTACCGTCAGTGAATAGCCCCACAAGTCTCATCTTGGCACCTTCACCCTGCACACTGAAACTGACAAAATGCCCTTTTACCTGAACCATGGGCATATCGCCTGAGAAATCGGCTATGCGATAGAAACGACTCCGATCAACATAGTGCGACGGAAAATGATACAACAGATCGGCACATGTGACTATGCCAAGTTCCTTGGCAAGAAGTTCGCCGCGTTTAGGCCCTACCCCTTTCAGAAACTTTATATCGGTGGCTC
The DNA here is from genome assembly GCA_910578805.1 of uncultured Muribaculaceae bacterium. GTDB lineage: Bacteria > Bacteroidota > Bacteroidia > Bacteroidales > Muribaculaceae > Paramuribaculum. The sequence goes on from CAJTRS010000035.1 coordinate 10,982, forward strand.
TGAGGCGCTCCATGGCATATTATTCGTCCATACACAGACCCGCCACTGCAAGATCGCGCGGCAGAGTTATCTTGAATGTATCGGAATGACCCTCCACCAACGCAATATCTGCATAACCGGCACTTTCCATTACAGAAGCGTCATCGGTAAATTCCTTACGGTAAGGACGCGAATAAGCATCGTGCAGGTAATCCGACAGGAAAGCCTGCGGGGTCTGCACAGCCTTGTACCGGCTGCGCTGCACAGCCCGTGAACCGGGAAATCCATCTATGGTCTCACGCAGTGAATCCACCACATCGACCACCGGCACAGCTCCCTGACGTCCGCTATCCAACGCTCCGATGAGAGCATCGGTGACCTGAGGCATCACAAACGGGCGGGCACCGTCATGAACGAGCACATAAGTATCGGCAGCCACGCGCTCAACGGCATTTTTCACGCTCTGCCACCGCGTATCCCCCCCGATGACCACCTCTGGCGATTCAAAGCCGTGTTTACGGCACTTATCACCCCACTCCTCTACAAAATCGCTACTGAGAACCAACAGCAATTCCGCCTCCGGCACTGCGCGACGCATTCGGTCTATGGTAGTCATCAGCACAGGACGTCCTCCAAGCTCACAAAACTGCTTGGGCAACGGAGCCCCGAAGCGCCGGCCGCTTCCGGCCGCCACGATTATGGCACATACCTTCCTCATGGCTATTTATCCGATGGTGAAAGCACAGACGAATACTCTTCTTGGCTGGATATTATATCCACACCTTTTTTATATATAGGGTTCAATCCGTTAGCCACACGGTAAAATGCCGCCTCGTCGTAAATATCACGTCCGATGTAAGCCTTGAGTATGGTGTGGATTATAGCACTGCTCACAGCCAGTTGTTCGGCATTTTTGGACACACCCTCCTTTTCCCCGAATGCAACCATCTCGTCCATCATGGCGGGGGTAACGGTAAATCCTTTGACAAATGCCTCAACATCAGGATAGTTCTTTTTGATATCGGCACGGTGCTCCTCCACATATTTCAGACAGTAACGGTAAAGCACGCCTTTGGCCATAAGGTCACGATAATAATCGCTGTAACCGACAGTGTCGATGGGCACAAAACGGTCGGGCATGATGCCACCTCCACCATACACAGGGCGATTGAGCCTATTTGTACGGAAAAGCAACGAATCGGAGAAATGAATGCTGTCGGCATTAGTAAGCTCACCGGAATCATACCGGTGCATTATGTCGGCATAATAGTCATCATCGCCCTCATTATACGGTTTCTGTATGCACCTACCGGAGGGTGTATAGTACCGTGCCACGGTAAGACGTATCATAGACCCGTCGGGAAACGGGAAAGGCCGCTGCACCAATCCTTTGCCATATGTACGGCGGCCTACTATCACGCCACGGTCATTGTCCTGAAGAGCTCCTGAGAGAATTTCGCTTGCCGAGGCCGAATATTGGTTGACGAGCACCACCACCTTGCAGTCGCGGTACGGACCGTTCTTGGTGACATCGAAATACATTGGACGAGTATTCTCTCCCTGCGTATAGACCACACGATCACCTTTGTCAAGGAACAATTCGGCCACCTGTGTGGCTGCCTGCAGAAAACCGCCGCCATTGTCCTGAAGGTCTATCACAAGATTTTTCATGCCTTTCTTACGCAGATCGCCCAAGGCTTTTTTCATTTCATCAAACGTGGTTTCAGCAAATCTCGACACACGCACATAGCCGGTAGCCGGGTCTATCATATAGGCCGCATCAACGCTATAGATAGGAATATCGTCACGCACCACTCTGAAGTTCAACGTATCGGGCACACCGCGTCGCATGACGCCGAGATCGACCACCGTACCCTTTGGCCCGCGCAGATGCTTCATCACCTGCGAGTTTTTCAGTTTCTTACCGGCGATGACAGTGTCGTTGGCTGAAATTATACGATCGCCGGCCAATATGCCTACACGCTCCGAAGGGCCTCCGGCAATGGTCTGAATCACATAGACCGTGTCGGTAGCCATATTGAACTGAATGCCTATGCCGGAAAAATTACCCGACAGCGGTTCGGTGAATTCACGTGTCTCTTCGGCATTGGTATATTGTGAATGTGGGTCGAGCTTTTTAAGCATGGCTGTTATAGCCGATTCCACCATAGTCTCGGAATTTACCGAATCGACATAGAATTTCTCAATTATATGTTCGGCATACTGTAGCTTCTGAAGCGGATTCATGGCCATGGTCTGCGCCTGCACTGTTACAGCGGCGGCACACAGACCCAAAGCCGCAAGGCATATCTTTCTCATAGTCTTTCTTACGATATGATGATGTGTTAAAGTTGAAACTATCTATATAATGCGATTATGAGTATTATTGTTTTTCGCAGGCTTCGCCGGGAATGAACCGGGAGGTATCTACTCCGTAGCGCTGAAGTTCCCTGACCATCGAAGAACTCACCATTGATAATGACGGTTCGGCAAACAGCACCACGGTCTCTATCCCCGAGATAGCCCTGTTGATATCGGCAAGATTGCGCTCATATTCAAAGTCGGCTACCGAGCGCACACCTCTGAGCAGAAACCCCGCACCGACCATGCGGGCGGCTTCTACCGTAAGTCCGCTCCAGGCCATCACCTCCACCCGCGGAATGCCTCTCAGCAATTTCCTCAACTCCTCGGCTCGGTTATCGGCAATCGATTCCGATGATGTTTTTTCTCCGTTGACTCCGACCACCACTACCACGCGGTCAAACAAACCGAGTCCGCGCTGCAATATGGACATATGGCCTATGGTAAACGGATTGAACGTACCCGCAAAAACCGCAGTACGCAGACTGTCGGATTCATGATATCTGTGAGTCATCTTCCACCACAAGATTATCGATAATAAAATTCTGGCGTTCTATGGAGTTCTTACCCATATAGAACCGCAGCAACTCGCTCACGCCGTCCTCCTTATGCATAGAGACCTTGTCGATACGCATATCCTCTCCGATAAATCCCCGGAACTCATCGGGCGATATCTCCCCGAGCCCCTTGAATCGCGTGATCTCGGCATTGGCACCCAGACGCGATATGGCCGCCACTCGCTCTTCATCGGAATAACAATAATATGTATCATCGGGGATCGATGCCTTTTTCCTGCCGCCGGCCCGCTTGGCGGTCTTTTTGTTACGCACGCGGAAAAGCGGTGTCTGGAGTATATACACATGACCGCGTTTTATTATGTCGGGAAAAAATTGCAGAAAGAATGTGAGCAAAAGCAACCGTATGTGCATACCGTCAACATCGGCGTCGGTAGCAATAATCACCTTATTGTAACGCAGATTGTCTATGCTCTCCTCTATGTTGAGAGCCGCCTGAAGCAGATTGAACTCTTCGTTTTCATACACCATTTTCTTGGTCTTGCCGTAAGTGTTCTTGGGCTTACCTCGAAGAGAAAACACAGCCTGAGTCTCCACATTGCGTATCTTGGTTATCGATCCGGCGGCGGAATCACCCTCGGTGATGAATATTGACGATTCGAGTTTCTTGTCCTCGTCGCCTTTCACATCATTGAGGTGCACACGGCAGTCAAGCAGTTTTTTATTGTGTATTTTCAGTTTCTTGGCCTGTTCGCGCACTTTTTTTGTGACTCCGGCCATAGCCTTGCGCTCACGCTCATTGTCCTGCACCTTTTTGAGGATCACATCGGCCACTTCAAGCTCACGGTGGAGGTAATTGTCAAGCTCTTTCTTTATGAAATCGCCCACAAACTTGGCCACGGTGGGACCTTCGGGCCCCATATCCCGCGATCCGAGCTTTGTCTTTGTCTGCGACTCAAACATAGGCTCCTCAACCTTTACGGATATCGCCGCGGCTATACCGTTGCGTATATCGGAATATTCAAACGGTTTCCCGAAATAATCCTTTATGGTGCGCGACACCGCTTCCTTGAATGCCGTCAAGTGTGTACCGCCCTGGGTTGTATATTGACCGTTGACAAACGAATAATACTCCTCTCCATACTGGTTGGCATGGGTTATGGCCACCTCGATATCCTCGCCTTTAAGATGTATGATAGGATAAAGTGGCTCATTGGTCATATCCTCCCGAAGAAGATCGAGAAGACCGTTGCGCGACAGATAACGTCGGCCATTGAGATTGATGACCATACCGGTATTGAGGAACGTATAGTTCTTTACCAGGGGCACTATAAACTCTTCACGGTAGCAATATCCGGTAAACACAGAGGCATCGGGCGTAAACTTCACGAGGGTACCGTTAGGCTCTTCGGTAGAAAGCATGTCGGTCTCCTCCACAAGAGTGCCGCACGAAAACCGCGCCTCTTTCATCTCGCCGTCGCGGAAGCTGGCTATTGTAAATTCAGTGGAGAGCGCATTCACAGCCTTTAGACCTACACCGTTGAGACCCACAGATTTCTTGAACACCTTGTTGTCATATTTGGCTCCGGTGTTCATCTTCGACACCGCATCGACCAGCTTGCCGGGAGGTATGCCGCGGCCGTAGTCGCGCACTGCAACCGCAGAGTCGGTAACAGTGACATCGATATGCTTGCCGAAGCCCATCATATATTCATCTACGGCATTATCAAGCACCTCTTTCAGAAGCACATAGATTCCATCGTCAGCATTAGTGCCGTCGCCGAGCTTGCCTATGTACATACCCGGTCGCAGGCGCATGTGCTCACGCCAGTCAAGTGTCTTTATATCGTCTTCGCTGTAATCCACAGTCTCCTCGACAGTGGCATCAAGCTGCTCATCATACTCTTCTTCGCTCATATTTGCTTCCATGATTGCAAATTTACAAAAAATTTCACTGGAAGCATGCGGCATTGTCAGAAATATTTATCAATTAGGAGCATAAACAGCGCACCGGCAATGAGAGCATATGTGGAGGGCCGCTGATGGCCGTGGGCATGAGTTTCGGGAATCATCTCGTCGCTTATCACATATAGCATCGCCCCTCCGGCAAGTGACAGCATCAGCGGCATCAACGCCGACGAAATATCTCCGAGCAAAGCCCCCGTAAATACTCCCGCCACCTCTATGACCGCCACACACAGCGATATCAGCACCACTCTGACATAGCGCACACCTATCATCACCAACGGCACGACCACCACCATGCCTTCAGGTATGTTCTGTAGCGCCATGGCCACAGTGATGGCGATGGCATTGCCGGCATTCACCCCGTCAAAAGCCACTCCGGTAGCCAGACCTTCGGGAAATTTGTGTATGGCGATGGCCATGACAAACAACATGACCCGGTTGGCCGAACGGTTGCGTGCATGCTCCTCCATGTCAAGCCCCGAAAGATTATGCACATGCGGTGTAAGATAGTCAAGAAGCCCGATAAGTCCCACACCGGCCGCAACACCGACAACAACCTGCCAGATACCCGACAGCGACACTGATTCCACAGCCGGCATAATAAGACACACTACGGCTGCCACCAGCATCATGCCGGCGCAGAATCCGAGTATCACATCATTGGACTTATGTGATATCTTCTTCACAAGCAAGCCAAGCATCGACCCAAAGATAGAAGTCAAGGCAAGAGCCAAAGCACTGATAAACACTATACTGTTCATTACGTGACGATTTTTTAGCACATTATTCTGTCAGAAAAAACGCAAGCAAAGGCTCTTTTGTTGTGGAAACATCTTAGTTATTCTCACCCGGCAAACAACAAATAAATTTGTTTTTGCCCTCGACTTATTTGTATATTTGATGTAGTCTTGGGTTAATATTTTGACTACAAGGTTATTTTTGAGAATTCGCGTGAGGATGGGCAATGGATAAGAAATTGGTAGTGTGTTTGGTTACGCTATATTTCTCACGCTTTCAAATAACTCTTTTACTTTGATGCAAAGTTAGCATTTATTTTTAGATTACGCCTCATTCCGGGGCGTAATTCTCTTTTATATTGTCTTTTCCGCGTCGTAGAAGCGACTATGCTTCAATAAGAAAAAATACGAAATAAGGATACCATCATATAGAGACGGAGTTTCCATAACCACAGGCAAAGGTAGTCCGTGTTCTTATCAGCCGTGCAAGGTCAGGCCCTTCGGGTTTCGTGGAAAAATCTTCCGCGCCCCGAGGGGCTTGCGGTATTTTTCCGAAAAACCTTGCGCGGCTGGAACACGACCTTTTAAGCCTGTAGTTATGGGTACTCCGGCCCCATAAGCCGGAATAACAAAAAAATAAGATGGTATGTCAGAAACGACAAAGAACAAGTACACCCTTGAAACCCTACTGCCGTTGAATGTGTCATACGACAGGGATCATATCCTCAGACAGCAGGATGTGGATATGGTGAACCGGCTCGTGGAAGTCATCGAAGGCTCACGCTCAAGCCTCACGCCTAAGGTCGGAGACAGGATGCGTCATGTTGACCGGGAAGGAGATTTCCACGGATACGCGCTGCTTGAGAATTTTCGGGCAGACAAGATGTCGGTATGCCTTGCACCATACGTGCCGTTTGTAGGTATCGGTGATCCTGATATATGGCTTAGCGTCAGCGGAGGTCCGTTTACAAGCATCGATCTCACCGAAATGAAGTTCATCGGCTGGGAGGACGGAGTGTTCAGCGCATGGGGACATTGCGGACCGTGCGCCAACGGAAGTGTGAGATTCATGGCAAAGGTCGCCAAATGGGAATACTCTGATCCGGAACCGCTCTATGGGGATTTCACCACCGAGACATGGCGCAAACTCTATGTCCGCATCAATGATAATCCTGAATCTCGCTACCGGTATGTCGCCGACGGAACAGCCTTCCGTGACGATTCCGACTTCGACAGGTTCAAGAAGAACTATGAAGCGACAGTATTCAATCATTCAGATTCCATGCTGGTTGTATGGTGCTTCCGGGATAAGACCGAGTTCCTACAGGAAGATGAATGGAACAGACTGGATTTGCCCGTGCAGGAGCGGATGTACAACGGACAACTCGTGAAAGTCAAGATAAAAAAAGACATGGAGCGCCATGTCACCACATTCTACCGCATAGAACTACCACCGATAACTTACTAAAACCATACGATATGCAGACAACAACAGCAACACATGCAGGCGGCAATGCCGACCTGCTTTCCGGTATTCTCGGAGTGGAAATCCGGAACGAGGAGAAGATAACGGCTCAGGACAGGCTCTTTTGCGAAAAGCAGCAGGAAACGCTGTACGATGCGCTCGAAAAGATAGACCAATGGTACGGAATCTTCACAAAAGAGGCTGAGAAATACCGTGAAAGCCACAAGATAAGCTACAAGGAAAACGGCGAAATATCCTACACTGAAAAACTATATCCGGATGACAGCAACTATTCACATCACGAATTCAGACCGTTCAAATCCATCAATATGCTCGCATCCGCAAATCACAGTGCGAATCAAAACTTTGCAAGCAGGATAATCGGATATTTCAACCGCACATACAATGTGTCGGTACCGGTTCCCGAAATAGACGGCAACACTCTTAAAATGGGGTTTCGTCCCCAATACATGACTCATGTGGATACGGTCATAGAACATCTCGGAGGGCGCAGTTTCCGCAAGACAGCCGAAGATGAACTCATCAAACGTTTCCTCCAGCTTGTGAAGCCAAACCGTTGGAGCAAAGTTAAACCCGAATTGAAGGGAGACAAAATATCTTTTCCCAATATCGTGATATTCGACTCATTCTATCATGATTTTTACAACAAAAACTCTATGGATTATAGCAGCCATCAGAAAATGTCGGATTTCTGTGAAGGGATAGCCTTCGGTGCCGACGACGTGTTGTGTGGAGACCGTGAAATGGTTATGCGTTTGAATAGGAACGAAGTGGATACCTCAATATGGTATGACCTCACAACAACTAACGCCACCGGGATTAAGTTCTTCCGTAACGGGCGCGTGGATGTCAGATTCCAAAATAGAGAAGCGGCAAGCCTGTGTTTCAACCGTCTCCGCCTTGACGAACTGCGGTTGCAGGAGGAATAGACAATCATAACAGAGAACCGACAGCAGGAAGCACGGATATCGGCAACGGTGTCCGTGCTTCCCCATTTATAACCATATCCCAAGACGATCATGTACGCCATCATACCCCAACAGATTCCCCCGAACAAGCGGGAGGAGATAAACGAGAAGATACTTTTCTGCATAGATTCCGGCAAGGACACCATACCGGCGGAGAGCATCTAC
>CAJTRS010000036.1:0-12887 GCA_910578805.1 uncultured Muribaculaceae bacterium
TGTTGTCGGAGCCGCACTGCACATGGACGAGCGCACTCCGCATCTTCATATCGCCGTCGTTCCGATAGTGACCGCCGAGAGAAAGAAGAAAGCGAGGGAGGCGACCGCAAAGAAGCGTTACCGCACCAAAGCCGCCAACCGTCCGAGGCTGTGCGCCGACGACATAATGGAGCGCGGAAAGATGAGCCGCTATCAGGACATCTATGCCGAGGCTATGGCGAAATACGGTCTGGAGCGTGGCATCCGTGGCTCCGAGGCGCGCCACATCGGGCAGCACGAATATTACCGCGACTGCATGGTGAAGAAGAAAGGTCTTGAAGAAGACATCGGCAATCTCTCCATTGAGAAAAGAAAACTCGACAAAGAGAAAAAATCGCTGGAGAGCAAGGTTGAGAACCTTGAGTGCCGGACAACCGCCCTCGACACCCGGAAGAAAATGCTCACGCAGGTCAACGAGGAAATGCGACAGCAGAACAACGAACTTTATACCGAAAACTCCCGGTTGACCGAGGCTAATTCTTCTCTCGCCGCCGAAAACAAATCGCTTGCGGCAACATCGTCAAAACTGTCTGATGATGTCGCCCGGCTCCAAATGCGGAAACTGGGCAACGAGGCGGACGGAGATTTGAAGAAATACAAGGCTGATATTGCCCGATATTTCCCAGACCTTGAAGATTTGTTGAATTGGGGGCGATACTGCACACACATCGGATTTCCCGACCGCTTCACGCAGCGCATACTTGCCCAAGAAAAGGTGGGATTTGCCGGATCCCTTTTCTCGTCGGAACACAATCAGACCTTCCGCACAGAGGGGTCAGTTGCCAAATTGGAAAGAGACCCGGAGAACGAACACCGTTTCATCTTGAATATCGACGGAGTGAGCGTCTTTCAGTGGTTCCGAGATATGGCTCGCAAACTCCTTGAAAAACTCGGCTTCAGACCAAAAGAGCCAAAAAGAGGACAATCATTAGGACATTAAAGAACTTGCCACCGAGAGAAGTTGTCGTTTCTCTCGGTGCGCACTTCTATATTTTAGAATCCAAATTTAGATTGCAACTTATGATTCAATTTTTTAGTATTAAATTGAGCGGTTAATACCCTGTCAAAATATAAATTTGGTATTTGTTGACCAGAAAATTGAGGAAGCAATTGTTCTATAAAACTTAATCCTATTCCCCCGAGCGATTGGCCAACTTGTGGTAGTAGAAACGGCATTCCGCAAACAAAGGCCCATCGTATCCATTTTTCAATCTGGCTACTTTTAGGCTTCCCATTCAATAAAGCTAATTCTAATTCTTTGACGCTATATTGGTTATCTTCTAGCCAATTAATGAATTTTCCGAATGCCACCTTATCTCGAACTCTAAGAATATCATCCATAGATATAACTTCATTGTAATAGAGAATGGATAAGTTTGGTATACCTTTAGCTCGAAGAATCAAATTAAATTTATCAATTATATTTTCAGTCTGTATATTACTCTTATAGACCAAATATTGCTTAGCTTCTTCTTCTAAAATAATTTCATCAGTACTAAGCTGTTTTGCCCATTCCAAACTACGTTCAAATAGACAGAGTCTGGTTGCAGACCAAGTGTCTTCTTCAGTACAAATTTTAAGCGTGTTTTCAGAACTTATGCTCAACAATGCGCGAATGCGATTGTTAAACGTGAAATCCTCATACATGTTATCTTGGGCTAAATGGTCCCAATAATCATACATATCAGAGTCTTTGGAATTACAAATATCCTTAAATATACCCATGATATAATATGATGCTTCTGCACCGATTCTCCCTTTTAATCGATTACAAACTTTATCTTGGTATTGTTTTTCGTGCATATTCATGAAAAAAACAATATCAGCATTGTACATAAAAGTAGGGAACCACCAATTATCTAATATTCTGAGCTCACCTCTATTATATATGAGTTTAAATGCATTAAAACCAATACAATCAATCAATTCCTCTATTGAGTCAGCACGTATAATAAGTTGGCGATGTGTCAACAATGCAGCAATGATACTGTTAAGAAAATACAACTTTTCTGGCATGGAAATCTCTGGAAAGACTTTCCCGTGCCACCTGTCATAGTAAAGACCGTCGGTAGTCTTATTTATTCTATAGGAAAATTGGTCAAATAATACAGCCATTTTTTGTTATTTTTAATCCGATGAACATTTGATTAAGAATACAAAATTCTTTTCTTTTTTTACTTTGCCGGTAAGAGGTAATGTAGCAACTGTATTCGCGGTTGGAATAATGGATATATCTGCACAACTTTCAATTAGATTACGAAGATAAACTGTCTTAATCGCATAGCCAACATTTTCAGCACCCGCATGTTTTGCACTAACTATTCCTATCACGTTCCCTTTTTTGTCAAATAGAGGACCTCCGCTATTACCAGGTTGAATTGGTGCTGAAATTTGATATAGTGCCACATCTCCCTGAAAACCCGTCTTAGAACTGATAATACCAGTTGTTAGTTTTATTTCGTCTCCCATTGTAGATGTTAAAGGATAGCCTAAAACAAAAATATCTTCACCAACATCAGATGTAGTTGAAGCTATGGTATAAGGAATTACTCCAAAATCCACAAAAGATGAATCATTTATTTTCAACAAAGCGAGATCATTATTCTTGTCTGTCCCAATAATTGTTGCGCTAAATGACTTGTTAAAAACTCCACTTACTCCCTGAATAGTAATACTCTTTGCCCCTTCTATGACATGATAGTTGGTAACTAGATAGCCTCCTTTGAGCGCAAAACCCGTGCCGGACCAAATTTTATCTAGTTGAGAGTCGCTGCTTGAAGATTCATCATCACTTCTTATTGCATTTGTATACATCGTGCTTGTTGGATAATCTTTGGCCATCCTAAATACAAGCCATAGATTCCATCTAAAATTTTTATTTCCAGCCCATACTTTTGCATCAGATGAATTTACATCAAATCTAATATTAATAGAATAAGGTGAGTCAATTGTAACAATTCCGGAACTTGTCAATAATTCCCATTTATAGTTATTTGTTTCTCCAATTCTACGAAAACGAATACCTCTAGTCTGAGGTTTATAATCTTCATCAAGGTTATATATCCAGCCATCACTCCCTTTCACCAAAATCCAACAACTCTCGTCTCCATCGGGTTGCGCGTAAGGGGAGTTTGTATTTCTAGTCCAAGTTCCTTCCCAAAAGCCTTCAAGTGGATCTAAAGATCGGATATTTGAACTTAAGTATTCCTGAATATCGTTTTCATTGTAAAATTTAGGGACTTGGGCGTATCCACATACATACAAGAAAAGTATAATAAAGGATGTAAACCGTTGGTATGTATTGCTATGTGAGCTCATGATTATTTCAATATTTATTAAGTTGATGTGGCCCACACCTAATGTCATATTAAGAAACGTGGACCAACTATGCCACATCTTAACTTGAAGGTCGTAGGAAACCGATTGTACTCAGATATGGTTGACAGCAGCCCACGCTATGCGAGGGAAGCCATCATGCCATCTTTGAGTACTGTTGAAAGTTTCCTACGTTTTCAAGTTCAAGATACGCATAACGCTTCTTATTTTCCAGAATGTAGTGAATCGACCGTAGTCAATCCAATTACAAAGTTAGGGATTTTTTATAATTGTAAGGCTATCTATCCTCCCGAATTATCAGCAAAAGCACGAAAAAGAATCGAATTAAATAAAACGAATGGCTGTTAAAAATCACAAAACCATTCGCTTGAAATTGCGTGATTTTCGCCGATAGTACACTTTTAGTACACGCCATAAAAGAAACAATGACTGAAAATCAAGTGATTAACAGTCATTATCAGTACCCGGACCCGGGGTCGAACCGGGACGGATTGCTCCACTGGTGTTTGAGACCAGCGCGTCTACCGATTCCGCCATCCGGGCTTTTGTGAGTGCAAAGGTACGCATTGTTTTGCTTACACGCAACAGTTTACACATATTTTTGGTCTCACGGGCAGTTTTTCAACTGAAACATATGGATTCATACCGGATTTTTCACTAAGTTTGCGGGTGGCATAGCCATATTCTTATCAAATCATTCAACAGACCCATACCATGCCTAAAACCAAGTCCTCCTCCGCCAAACAACCGGCAAAGAAAGTATCGAAACTCAATCTGATAAAAAACGACCCCTGGCTCCAGCCTTATTCCGAAGCCATAGAAGGGCGTCACAATGATGCCATAAGGCGCGAAAAAGAACTGACGGGTAAAAAAGGCAGTCTTGATGAATTTGCCAACGCGCACAATTATTTCGGGTTACATCGCACAGCCGATGGCGGCTGGGTGTTCCGCGAATGGGCTCCCAACGCCACAGCCATAACCCTCGTCGGCGATTTCTCCCAATGGCACCGTCAGGCCCGCTACGAGCTCAAGCGGCTCGAGGGGGGAGTATGGGAACTGAAACTTCCCTCTGAAGCCCTGCACCACGGCGACCATTACAAAATGGTCGTGACCTGGGACGGCGGCGAGGGAGAACGTATCCCGGCCTATGCCACACGTGTGGTGCAAGATGAAAAGACCGCACTGTTCTCGGCTCAGGTATGGAATCCGGCAGAACCCTACCGATGGGAATGCGAGGAGTTCAAGCCCGACACCAAGCCGCTGCTTATCTACGAATGCCACATAGGCATGGCACAGGAACGCGAAGGTGTGGGCACCTATAAGGAGTTCCGCGACCTCGTACTGCCGAGAATAGCCGCCGACGGCTATAATGCCATTCAGATCATGGCCATTCAAGAGCACCCCTACTACGGATCATTCGGCTACCATGTGTCAAACTTCTTTGCGGCTTCGAGCCGGTTCGGCACGCCGGAAGAGCTCAAATCGCTTATCGATCGGGCACACCGCCTGGGCATAGCCGTGATCATGGACATAGTCCACTCCCATGCAGTGAAAAACGAACAGGAGGGACTCGGACGTCTTGACGGAAGCCACGATCTGTACTTCTACGGTGACTCTCGCCGCGAGCACCCGGCATGGGACTCGCTCTGCTTCGACTACGGCAAGACGGAAGTGCTGCATTTCCTGCTCTCCAACTGCAAATACTGGCTCGAGGAGTACCGCTTTGACGGCTTCCGCTTTGACGGTGTCACCTCTATGCTCTACTACAATCATGGCTTAGGACAGGCATTCGGAAGTTACGACGATTACTACAACGGCAATCAGGACACCAATGCCATAACATATCTGACACTTGCCAATAAACTCATTCACTCCATCAACCACTCCGCTATCACTATAGCAGAGGAAATGAGCGGCATGCCGGGACTTGCCATACCGGTAAAGGACGGAGGCATAGGATTCGACTACCGCATGGCCATGGGCATACCCGACTACTGGATCAAGACCCTTAAAGAGAAAAAAGACGAAGACTGGCACCCCACCTCCATATTCTGGGAACTGACCAACCGCCGGGCCGACGAAAAGACCATATCCTATGTGGAAAGCCACGACCAGGCTCTCGTCGGTGACAAGACGGTGATATTCCGGCTTATCGACGACAAAATGTACTGGCACATGATGAAAGGCGACGATGACATGACGGTTTCACGCGGCATAGCCCTCCACAAGATGATACGACTCGTCACCGCAGCCACCATCAATGGCGGTTATCTCAATTTCATGGGCAATGAGTTCGGCCACCCCGAATGGATCGACTTCCCACGCGAAGGCAACGGCTGGAGCTACAAATATGCACGCCGTCAGTGGGACCTTGTGGACCGCAAGGAACTGAAATACGAATATCTCAACAATTTCGACAACGCCATGGTGGAACTCATAGCCGGCGTATATAACTTCCAGGCCCTTCCCGTGGGCAAACTATGGGAAAAAGACGACGACCAGATACTGGCATTCAGCCGCGGCGATCTGATATTCGTGTTCAACTTCAATCCCGCCAAATCATTCTCCGACTATGGTATCCTGACCCCTCCCGGCGAATACAAAGTGGTGCTTTCCACCGACAGCCCGCAATTCGGCGGTTACGACAACATCGACGAATCTATCAGCCACTTCACACAGTCCGACGCCCTCTACAGCCCGTTAGGCGTGGAATGGCTCTATCTCTATATGCCTGCACGCTCGGCAATGGTGCTCCGGCGCCATGCCTCCGCTCACACGACAAAGAAAGCTCCGGCCAAAAGAAGTTGCCGCACAAAAGCCAGGAAACAGTAACACGCCCAATGCGGCAATAACCGCACACCAGATGAAAACGATCGCCACACAGCTGATTGCCATAGCCGTATGCACGTCGGCATGCGGCAATACAGGCAACACCGACGCAACGACAGACCCGGATCCCGCAGTTGCGCCGACAGTCGTACCGCAGGACACGGCGGCCACAGCTATCGAAGATTATGCCGTGTACGACTACGACCGCTATGCCAGACTGGGCAAATGTGCGGAATTGGTTTACCACTCGGCGGAAGCCACACGGCTCACCGCCGATATAGAACGCGACAGCATACTCACCTCCCGACTGGCCGAGATGGGCATAACGCCGCTGAAAGTGACCGACAGCATCGCCGCCCATCGCCAACTCGCCATAATTGCCCGAAAGCAATGTGCCGCCACTTCAGGCTTCAAGACGGAGGCTTTCTATGACACCGTGCGCCATAAGTACATACTCAGTTTCGCAGGCACAGAACCTCAGTCAGCCGACATAATCACCGACATCGACGGCTCTTTCAGCATGGACGAACCGCAAAACAGGTCAGCGCTCAACACCGTAAGCGATGCCATAGCCGCAATATCGGCCATAACCGGCATAACTCCCTTTGAAGCAGCAGCACAAATGGAGCTGACCGGCCACTCCCTCGGAGGAAGGCTCGCTTCTGTGGCATCGATATGCTACGGCATAGACGCGGTGGTATATAATCCGGCCAACATACCCATTGACCTGCAGAAACAGATGCTGACCGACCGGCAATACCGCGACAACGCCTCAAGACATCTGTGGCGCATACACTCGGCCGGCGACGAGCTCACCCGCGGCATGAACCTCGGCGAACAGATCAGACCTCTTGTCCCGGCCATAAGCAAAGCATTGGACTCCGGTACGGAATGGCTCGGCGACACCTCCTCGTTAGGCACACTTAAAAGCATCGTATCCTACGCACCAGAGATAGCCGGCGCGGCCGATGCCATTCTCGACTTCTTTACCTCCTCCGATGGCGATGACAACGCCTCGGGTCACGAGAGCAACACAAAGATAATCCTGGCCCTTATAAAAAACATGCGCCGGTACAACATCAACGCCGATGACCTGCAAAATCCGCTCTTCTACCGTTATCAGGGCAACGAAGTGACCCCGACACCCGGCCGCGGCGGACACTCGATAACACGTCTAAACAACGACATCGACTCCATCAACGCGCTCATCGACCGTCTATAAACCGCAAAAACCGACATAAGCACGCATGCAAAACATATCCGGACACCCGCATGAGTGCCCTAAAAATCCCGCATCAAAAACCTGCATATATCAAAATATGCAAAAAACTTATGTCGTTTGAGCAAAATACACTAACTTTGTAATAAATATGACGTTTTCTATCAAAAGATGAAGGTAAAGATACATAGAGAAGGTACCAACATACTTATAATCCTGATGTGTATGCTCGTGGTGATAAACATTCCATCGTGGATGTTCATACGCCCGATAGCCATTCCCATTGTGTTCTCCTCCATATCGGCGGTTTTGTTCTTTCTGGTGCTCAACTTTTTCCGTTCGCCACGCCGCCACTTCCACGGCAACCGCGACCGTGTGGTGGTGTCATCGGTCGATGGCAAGGTAGTGGCTCTGGAAGAAGTATATGAAAGCGAATATCTGCACCGGAAGGTAATGCAGATATCGGTATTCATGACCATTTTCAACGTACACGCCAACTGGTTTCCTGTCGATGGCAAGGTTCTGTTGGTGAAGCATCACTCCGGACGCTTCCATTCGGCATACCTGCCCAAATCAAGCACCGAAAACGAACGCTCCACCGTGGTGATCCGCGCCGACAACGGCCAGGAGATACTCATGCGACAGATAGCCGGAGCAATAGCGCGCCGCATAGTCACATACGCCCACAAAGGCACCGATGCAAATATCGAAGACCACATGGGCTTCATCAAATTCGGATCACGCGTGGATATATTCCTGCCGCTTGATGCCGAAATCTTCGTCAAGATAGGCGACAAGACCGTGGGCGGCATAACCGAGATAGCCCGTCTTGCCGACAAGAAAACACTATAACCAAAACACCCGCGTCCATGCTTAAACGGATCAAAAACAATATACCCAACACCATCACATGCCTCAATCTCCTGTCGGGAGCCATGGCATGCATTCTGGCATTTCATTACAACGAAACGATTGGTTCGCTGAAAGGCTACGAATGGGCATTCATCTGCATAGGAGCCGCCGCAGTGTTTGACTTCTGCGACGGAGCCGCCGCCCGTCTGCTTCACGCCTATTCCAATCTCGGAAAGGAACTCGACTCATTGGCCGACCTCATCAGTTTCGGTCTCGCCCCGGCATTGCTTATGTTCAGCACCATCAACCTCCACTCTGCCGGAGGTGCCATATCGCCATGGGCATTCGGCGCTCTGTTCATAACAGTCATGGGAGCGTTGCGTTTAGCCAAATTCAACATCGATGACCGCCAGACAACATCATTCATAGGCCTGCCAATTCCGGCCAACGCCATATTCTGGATAGGCTACATAGGCTGGTGCGCCCGATTCGGCTATCCCGGCACAGCTACCACACTGATCATAGTGGCCATAGTGTCAATGCTGATGGTGAGCCGAATGAGAATGTTCTCTCTAAAATTCAAAAACTTCGACTGGCGCGAAAACTTCCGCCGCTACCTCATAATAGCCGCCGCAGTATTTTTCGTAGCCACGCAAGGCATATCGGGTCTGGCATGGACCATAGTGCTCTACCTGCTCATATCGGCTGTGGGGCGTAAAGATATAGCCTGAACCTATCCATAGCCATGGGAACAATAATTCTCATATTAGTCATAGTATTCATCATCTGGCCCATAGTGCGCGCAGCACTGATGTTTCACAAAATTCGCTCACAGGCCAAGCGTGTGTTCCGGCAGGCGGCACAGTCGCAGCGCGAAGCCGGCGAAGAGCAGCGCCGCGCCAACCGCAAGGGAGGCTGGTCACGCAGCCGAAACCGTAAGCCCAAAGTCATTCAGCGCAATGAAGGCGAATACGTGGAGTGGGAAGAGATCACCGTGACCGATGAACAGCCCTCAGGCAATTCGTCGGGCAGGTCATCAAAGAGAGTGAAAGTCGAATCACAGATCAGCGATGCCGAATGGGAAGATATAAAAACCTCTGACTCCGACAGATGAACTGCGAGGAAGCACACCGGTACTGCGAGTCGCTTCCACATGCCGAATCGACGTTCCCGTTTGACGACATCAATCTGGTGATGAAAGTGGGCGGACGCATGTTTGCCCTGCTGCCGCTCGACAAGCCGGATATAATATTAGTGAAATGTGATCCGGAAAAGGCCATAGACCTGCGAGAACGCCACAGCGATATCCAGCCGGCATGGCACATGAACAAGCGCCACTGGAACATGATGAACCTCACCACCCTGTCCGACAACCTGATCAGGGAACTGATACTCCACAGTTACAGCCTCGTAGTATCAAAACTGCCCAAAAAGACCAAAACCGAACTTAATCTGCTCTGACC
This sequence comes from uncultured Muribaculaceae bacterium, assembly GCA_910578805.1. Lineage (GTDB taxonomy): Bacteria > Bacteroidota > Bacteroidia > Bacteroidales > Muribaculaceae > Paramuribaculum. Next base: position 9,739 of record CAJTRS010000036.1, read on the forward strand.
ATATGTACTATATCAAAAGACTCTATCGATTCTTCGACGACTTAAAAGCCAACAACGACCGCGAATGGTTTACCGCCAACAAACCCTTATATGAAGAGTTGCGTGCGCTGTGGTTAGCCGATATTGACCGCATGTTGTCGTTAATGAGTTCGTGGGAACCGTCGTTAGCATCTCTTACCGCAAAATCCTGTGCCTACCGCATATACCGCGACACTCGCTTCAGCCGCGACAAAACACCCTACAAGACATTTTTTTCGGCAAGTGCCAGCTCACGCGGACGTCTGTCTGACCGCGCCGGTTACTACATAGAGCTTGGTCGCGCCGACTCTTACGACCAGGGGCTTTACGGCGGTGTCTGGTGTCTGGAGAGCGCCACTCTCAAGAAACTCCGTCACGCCATAGTCGATAACATAGAGGAGTGGGAGGAGATTGTATCCGCACCTGAGGTACAGGCTCTCTACCCCGGCTGGTGCAGCACCACACTCAAGACCATACCGAAAGGCTGGGAACGCAACCACCCTCAGGCCGAATATCTGCGCATGACCAACTATGGCAAGGTTCACCACTGCTCCGATGATTTTTTCCTTGATCCGGCATGGCCGGAACGCGCCGCCGATATGTTCCACGCTCTCAAGCCACTCATCGACTTCATAAACTATTCAATCGACGAATAACCCCACATAACACCCTACACACCACATTATGCCCGACATTCCACCCCGGCACACAATAGCCTTCCTCCACTCTCAGTTCCCGTTAGGGGGGGCAGAGGTGGTGACGCTCCGCCTATCGGAATATCTTAAAAAAAACGGTTACGAGGTCATTGTATATACACCTGACCTAAATTCCGCGAAACTGGAATCACATGAGTATATGCCGGAAACAGCTATTATGCCCGACAGCAGTTCATGCGACACCGAAAACAATATTGCATATTTGGCTCAACAGATAAAAGACCGCCGGATAGACCTGCTGATTATCGTGTGGAATACCTTTTTAAAATTCCGGAATTTACGCGACAACTGTCCGGAATGCAGATTCATGTACATTGACCACATGCAACCATTCTGCGAATCCATAGCCAAAGACGAAAGACTTAAGCGACGACGCACCACTCCCAAAGGGTTTCTGAAATGGATAGCTTTCGACTGGATAAAATTCGGTATGTTGGGCACACACTACTCCAAATGGCGTAAACGCACACGAATCCTGCATGACAACACCGATGCCTTCGTGGTACTTACCCCCGAATATCGCCGGGAGATGATCGAAGCGCTCCGAATCTCCGATCCTCACATACATATTATAGGCAACGGTGTACCGCTTCCCACCGAAGTAAACACCAATAAAAGCAAGAGTGTGTTATGGGCCGGACGACTGACATATCCCGACAAACGGGTGGACAGGCTGCTGCGCATATGGAAGCGGGTGGAGGAGTCATGTCCGGAATGGAACCTGACAATAGCCGGCGACGGAGAGGAACGGCAGAATCTCGAACGGCAGGCCACAGAACTCGGACTCAAGCATATCACCTTTGCCGGATATCAGAGCGACATGCCACGTCTTTACTCTGAAGCTGCGATATTGTGCCTTACTTCAACAGTTGACAGCTGGGGGCTGTGTCTGGCAGAAGCGCAAGCCAACGGCGTAGTACCCATAGCCTTCGACTGCTCGGCGGGAGTGCGCCACATTCTGTCTGACGACTCGGGGATACTGATAAAGCCATTTGATGAAAAAGCGTATGCCGAAGCCCTCATAGCGCTTATAGATGACGAAACGCGCAGAAAAGAACTTCAGCAAAACGCTATCAGGAAATCTCTCGACTACAATCCCGAGAAGATACACCGCCAGTGGCTTGACCTCTTCCGGTCTCTTCTATCCGGAAAATAAATCAACGCACCATCACTTTGGCCACCGTGCCGGCCACTTTCACAAAATAGAGTCCGCTCGCATACGGGCCTACCTTATTGCCGGTACCCGAATAGACACATAATCCTGTGGAGGAATACACCGCCTTATGCTCCGAATCAGTAGTGTCTATACATATGTAACCGCCGTCAGTCATGACTTCAACCTTATGTCCGGCCACCACACTATCTATGGCCGATGTTGGGTCACCCACCGATATACTCTCACTGCCTGCACGCAGATCGACAGTCACTTTGCTATTGCTTCGGTCCGTACCGGCATATCTGAGATTGACGCCGGTATTTACCATATATGACAACTTTATACGGGAATCGTCGGCCAAAGTGTTTTCCGTGGCCCCGGCAGGGCCGAAAACGAATGCCGCCGCTCTGTAATAAGGCTCATAGGTGACGATAAACGATGACGGCACGGCAATCTCGGCTTCATACACTCCGCCCGTTCCGGGTATCTCTATTTTCTCAAAGCCTCCGTCCATTATGAATACCGACGGCGGATACACGGCCTCATCGGGACTGCCCGACCGAACGGCCTTAAACGTATGGTATCCCACATCTGAATTATCCCTTGAGATAAAAGATATGTCATATGTGCCCGGAGCAATGTCTATGACTCCGTTCGAGGATATCGACAGCGGATTCTGCCATGAAATGACAGCCGGAGTCACAGCCCATGCCGGCATGGAATAGACGGTCTCAAACTGTGTGGTTTCCGAACGGGCATAAAACACAAAGCCGTGATTAACAACCACAGACTCGGCCTTGAAATCAGCACCCTGCGGCGTCATTTTCAGGGTGTCGGCATACATGCCCGATTCATCGGCAAGAAGTATGTACAGAGGGTCTGCGTCAGTCTGAGCATAAATACCGGAACACATAACGGACGAAACCGCAATAAAAGAAAAAAGTGTGTAGAATTTTTTCATAGTATTTGTATAAAAATGATTCACAAAGATTAACGCAATCAGCATCGGGAAAGTTCCGCAGCCGGATCGAGCAATCTTAAATTGCGGGAGCGTGTTGGGCGATTGTGGATTTATTGCTACCTTTACGCTATAATTCTATATCACCTGCGGATCATGGCGAAAAAAGTAGTGGAAACCCCGCTGATGAAGCAATACTTCGAAATGAAACAAAAGCACCCCGATGCGGTGCTTCTGTTTCGTGTAGGCGACTTTTACGAAACATTCTGCGACGATGCCATATCGGCCTCGGAGATACTCG
>CAJTRS010000036.1:12912-16691 GCA_910578805.1 uncultured Muribaculaceae bacterium
CCCGCCGAGCCAACGGCTCGGCACAGTCTATAGAGCTCGCCGGATTTCCCCATCACGCCCTCGACACATACCTGCCGAAATTAGTGAGAGCCGGCAAGCGTGTGGCCATATGCGAACAGCTCGAGGACCCCAAGCTCACCAAGAAATTGGTAAAACGCGGCATCACCGAACTTGTCACCCCCGGAGTATCCATCAACGACAACATTCTCAATCACCGCGAAAACAACTTTCTCGCAGCCGTCCACATTCTCCCGAAAGTATGGGGAGTGGCGTTTCTCGACATATCCACCGGCGAATTCCTCACCGCTGAGGGTTCGACAGACTATGTGGAGAAACTTCTGACAAAATTTTCACCCAAGGAGGTGCTGGTGGAGCGCGGAAAGAAACGCTTGTTTGACGAATCGGTCAACACCCGCTACCTCTGTTTCGAACTTGACGACTGGGTGTTCACCGAACCTACCGCACGCGAACGCCTGATGAAGCAGTTCGAGACCGGATCGCTCAAAGGCTTCGGCGTTGACTCCATGCATTCGGCAATAGTGTCTGCAGGAGCCATACTCCACTATCTCGACATCACCAACCACACCCGCATATCGCACATCGCTGCCCTGTCAAGAATAGAGGAAGAACGCTATGTGCGACTTGACAATTTCACCATACGCAATCTGGAGCTGACACAGGCCATGGCACACGACGGCAAAAGCCTGCTCGATGTGATAGACCGTACGGTAAGCCCCATGGGAGCCCGAATGCTCAACCGCTGGCTCCTGTTTCCGCTCAAAGACCCCGGAGCCATCAACAGCCGCCTGGACGTGGTGGAATACTTCTTCCGTCACCCTGAAGAGCGCGACACCCTGAAAACATCACTCGAGCAGACCGGTGACCTCGAGCGGCTCATATCGAAAGTGGCGGTAGGCCGAGTGACGCCGCGTGAGCTCGTGCAGCTGTGCCGCGCACTCACCGCCATAGTGCCTGTGAAAGAGCTATGCCTCGCGGCCGACGACAAGGCACTGCGCGCCATAGGAGAGCAACTTACGCTGTGCACCCCTATACGCGACCGCATAGAGCGGGAAATCGCCGATGATGCCCCGGCGGCGCTCAACCGCGGGTCAGTGATACGCGACGGCGTCGATCCTGAACTCGACGAACTGCGCCGCATAGCTTACAGCGGCAAGGACTACCTGATGAAAATACAGGCGCGCGAAAGCGCCGCCACCGGCATAACAAGCCTCAAGATCGGCTACAACAACGTGTTCGGCTACTATATCGAGGTAACCAACACACATCGCGACAAAGTGCCTCAGGAATGGATACGCAAACAGACACTGGTCAATGCCGAACGTTACATAACCCAGGAACTAAAGGAGTACGAAGAGAAGATACTCGGCGCGCAGGAACACATAGCAGCCATCGAACAACGGCTCTACAACGATCTGGTGACCGATGTGGCACGATACATACAGGCCATTCAGCTCGATGCCTCACTGATGGCACGGCTCGACTGCCTGTCGGCGTTCACACGCGTGGCCATAGAGAACCGCTATAACCGCCCTGTGGTCGATGACTCCCTTGACATCGAACTGACCGAAGCTCGCCACCCGGTGATAGAGCGCGAGCTTGCACCCGGCGAACCATACATCACCAACTCCATACACCTTTCAAACTCAGGCACCCAGATCATGATGATCACCGGCCCCAACATGTCGGGTAAGTCGGCATTGCTCAGGCAAACGGCGCTAAATGTGCTTATGGCACAGATAGGCTGTTTCGTAGCGGCCGAAAGCGCCCGAATAGGTGTGGTGGACAAGATATTCACCCGCGTGGGAGCGAGCGACAACATATCGCACGGCGAATCCACATTCATGGTGGAGATGAACGAAGCCGCCTCGATACTCAACAACATGAGCCCGCGCTCGCTCATACTCTTCGACGAACTCGGGCGCGGCACCTCCACCTACGACGGCATATCCATAGCCTGGGCCATAGTGGAACACATACACAACCACGGCTCCGCACACCCCAAGACACTGTTTGCCACACACTACCACGAACTCAACGAAATGGAGTCGATACTCAAGCGTGTGGCCAACTACAACGTTTCGGTCAAGGAAATCAACGGCAAAGTTGTGTTTCTGCGCAAACTCGCCAAAGGAGGAAGCGAACACAGCTTCGGAATCCATGTGGCCAAGCTTGCCGGCATGCCGCATAGCATAGTAAGCCGCGCCAACGAGATTCTCGCCCATCTGGAAAAAGTATATCGCGCCTCCGACTCCGCCGCACCGGCCATACCTGCCGGAGAAAAACAGAGTGCCGCCGGCGTACAGTTGTCATTTTTCCAGCTCGACGACCCTGTGCTGACACAGATACGCGATGAGATTCTGCATGCCGACATCAACAATCTCACCCCCGTAGCCGCCCTCAACAAACTCCACGAAATAAAGAAAATACTCACAGGCAAGGACTCATGAGCCTACTGTGACAAAACATACTGATTATTCCCTCTCAATCATCAATCAAACATGTTACAGATATCACAACGCATTCAGAATCTCGCACAGTCACAGACTCTCGCCATGTCGCAGCGCAGCACCGAGCTACGCGCCAAGGGTATTGACGTGATCAACCTCTCCGTAGGCGAACCCGACTTCCATACCCCGCTACATATAAAGGAGGCTGCCATGCGCGCCATAGATGACAACTTCACATTCTATTCCCCCGTAGCCGGATTCATGAGCCTGCGCAAGGCCATTGCCGCCAACCTCCTGGCCACAAACGGAACGGAATACGCGCCGGAACAGATAGTGGTGTCGGGAGGCGCCAAGCAGGCATTATGCAATGTGATCCTGAGCACCGTCAATCCGGGCGATGAAGTGGTCATACCCACTCCTGCCTGGGTAAGCTATGTGGAGATGGTGAAACTCGCCGAGGGCATCACCGTGCCCGTTCCCGCCACCATTGACCAAAACTTCAAGATTACGGCCGACCAGTTGCGCGCAGCCATCACCCCGCGCACACGCATGGTGCTTCTCTGCTCACCGTCCAATCCCACCGGCAGCGTATATACACGCCATGAGCTGCAGGCCCTCGTCGATGTGCTCAAAGACTACCCCGACATACTCATACTCTCCGACGAGATATACCAGCACATCAATTACACCGGCAGCTACACCTCCATGGGCACATTCCCCGAGATCGCCGACCGCACCGTCATTATCAACGGCGTATCGAAGGCCTACGCCATGACCGGCTGGCGCATAGGATTCATGGCAGGTCCGCTGCCCATAGCCAAAGCATGCACAAAACTACAGGGCCAATACACCTCCGGAGCATCGTCCATAGCCCAGAAAGCCGCCGAAGCCGCCTACACAGGCCCGCAGGAATGTGTGGCTGAAATGTGCGAGGCCTTCCGCCGTCGCCGCGACTTAGTGGTGAAACTGGCACGCGAGATACCCGGACTGAAAGTCAACGTCCCCGAGGGAGCTTTCTACCTCTTCCCCGAGGTAAGCGGTTTCTTCGGAAAGCGCCACGGCGACCGGATCATCAACGATGCAGCCGATCTGGCCATGTATCTTCTCGAAGAAGCCCATGTGGCCACCGTTGACGGCGCAGCATTCTGCCTGCCCGGATACATACGCCTCAGCTACGCCACCTCCGACGACAACCTCCGGCAGGCCATGGCGCGCATAGCCTCCGCCCTGGCAGCCTTAGAATAACGAAAATACCGACTCCATTAAATAAAAAAGATGCGCGGTGGCCGGAATCGGCCACCGCGCATCGGT
>CAJTRS010000037.1 GCA_910578805.1 uncultured Muribaculaceae bacterium
GTTGACCGATGCACCCAAAAACCAAGTATCAACCTCTAACGACCCCCAAATTATTATGCAACCTGATAACTCCACCAACCCCAATCCCGCAGTCAACAGCGACAACGCTGTTAACAGCACCACCACAGCCAACGCCGTTGCCAATGAAAATATGTTTGGCAACGACCAGACTACAACCGAGGCAACAGCGCGTCGGCAAGCAGCAGCGCAAATCGGATTTCGCCGAGTTCAAGGCTACATTCCTTACTCCGGCAAAGCTGGTGAACCGCCATCCGGTCAACATCGAGGACGACATCTGGGAGCAGCTTGAACGCATCGCCCGCATCCTCGGCGAGCGTGGCACCACAGTCGCCAGCTACATCAACGCAGTCCTCGCCGACCACCTGCGGGCATACTCCCCGGACATCGAAATCTGGCGCAAACTCTAATGTCTAACCCGACCGCAGGGAGCGGTTATCGTCAGCGCGCAACTAATTCACGTCAGTGGGTTAGTTGGGGATGCAAGGGTATGTTTCGGGAGGTAAAAAATTACCCCGGCCGAAACCCCTCGCATCCCCGGCGGGACGCTCTCTGTTCCCTGCGGTCACCATCCCCAACTTCACAGAATGAGGAAATACAATACTGACGCTCCGGGTGCAAAACTCCGCGGGCGACCAAAGAAAGAATCGAGTGATAAGCGCGACCGAAAAGTATCCGTGAATTTCACGGATGCCGAGGAACGCGAGATAAAGGCGAAAGCCGCCAGAGCCGGAATCAGCATAGCGGAACTACTCCGTATAAGTGCTTTCAAACTCTCGATTGTTGAACGCCTCACTGACTTCGAGCGTGAGGCTTTACGCGAATTGATGTATCAAGGCAAGAATCTCAACGACCAAGTTAAGGCTTCTCAGGCTAACGCATGGCCCTCGACGAAGCGCAAAGCCGAGGCGTGTCTCGACGGAATCTTAGCCATTCTCGGTAAGTTGAAAATCCAGAATTCGACATTGTTATGATAGCGAAAATACTCGCAAAGGGAGCCGCCTCCGACATTGTGGGCTACGTTATGCGTGAATTCCACGACAAGGAAAAGTACACCGCCGACACATGGCGCGTGATAGATTCCGACAGCGTTTTCGGCAAAGACTATCGCAGAATTGTGGACAGTTTCGACATCGGGGCGAGCCTCAACAAGAGAATAGGCAAGCCTGTCGGTCATATATCCGTGAGTTTCGACAAGGCGGATTTGCCACGCCTCACAGATGATTTCATGGTGCAACTGGCTAAAGAATACATGGAGCGCATGGGCATCAAGGACACGCAATATATAATAGTGCGCCACCTTGAAACCTCCTCGCCACATTTCCATATCGTCTACAACCGCGTGAATCTTCACGGCAAAGCCATTGACGAGAGCAATAATTTCGACAAAAGCCATAAGGCGACGAAGGCTATCAAACTGAAATACGGACTGACTTTTTCGCCGAAAAAGAAGCTGTATGAAGATGCGATTGCCGAGATGAAGCCCAAGATTCAGGCTGCGATGTACCACTGCAAATCATGGGACGAGTTCCGCCGTCGCCTCGCTCCGGCTGGTATAACCGTGGAGTTTTACAACGACCGCGACACCGGCAAGCCGCAGGGCATACGCTTCTCCGACGGCGAATTTACCTTCAACGGCTCAAAGATTGACCGCGCTTTTTCCTACAGGCGTCTTGACAAATTCTTTGCCAAGAACGCAGGAATCAAAGAGGCCCAGCCTCAGCAAACGTCACCGATTTCGGTGACGGCAAAGGTCAAAGAGGCTCCAGTGGCTAATGTCGTGGAGAACATGGTCGAGACCGGGTGTCAGGCAGTGGGCGGACTGTTCCAGGTCGGGCCCCGCTATGACCCGGAAGAAGATGCCTTCATCCGCGCGATGAAAAAGAAACCCAAAAAGAAAAAAGGAAGATCATTGTAATGGCAGATTTATACTCACTCGTCAGGAAACAAGACGAGAAGATTGACGACCTTCTCAAAGCCGCGAAAGAGAACAAGGATTTACTCATGGACATAGACACACGGCTGATGTCCGAGCCATCGCAGACAACTACATCGGCATTGACTGTGCCGGAGAAAATCCAAGTGGAACTGCCTGCGAATATCGCCACGAAGGAAGATGTTTCCGTGATAGCCGAAGCAGCAGTCAAAATGCAGACGGATTATACGGTTAAAGCGTTTACACAGCTATATACCGATGTCCTTCCGAAACAAACCGTACACCGGACTGCATCCCCGGCAATCAGCGATGAGCAGATAGAGAGAATCGCACAGGCGGCAGCCGACAAAGCCGTCAACAGGCGTTATGAGAAACTGGATGCAATGGCAGATACAGCGATGCACCGCATCTACAATCTTGTCAACGGCGCAGTCTGGGCTGCAATACCCAAGTGGGTATATATCACATTTGCAGTCCTAGTTCTCGCCGCCGGAGGTTTCGGTTACGGCTTATTCTATCAGCTCGACGAGAACTCCAAGCTGAAAGACGTAGAATGGCTCTACCGCTACGAGCGTGGACTGCACACTAATCCCAATGTTGTGATGCACCGTGAACGCCTTATGTTACACGGCAAGCCACATGAAGTTGACAGCTTGAAATCATTGATTCGCCGTCACGAACAGCGGTCACAAGCAGACACCACCTTCTCCTATTATTATCCCTCCAATCCTTAATCCCGACACAAGCCACCGACAACCATCCTCCGCTGTCGGTGGCTTGTGTATCCTATCTATTTTTACAGTTCATAGCATGAGGTTTTATAGCTCATTCAGATTATCAACTCAAATTTTTACTATTTTCGCACTTGCAAACCTACACCGATGACGGTTTATTCCCGTCGGCTGAACAAAAACGTACCAAGACCGCTACAGATATGAGCAAGACCCCATAGTTGATATTCTCGTTTACACTATTACTTCAAATATAGAATTTAGGAATGTATGACAAGGCCTTATTTTAGCTCAATTTCTTTCGGATTAACGATATTATGCAGAATAGCGTAAATGATGAGAGCGGCCGTTGAGTGTAGATTGAGCTTTGTGCTCAGATTCTTTCTATATGTGGTAATGGTATGGAATGACAGACATAGTCTGTCAGCAATCTCCTTGTTGGACAACCCATGCGCCACAAGACGTATGACTTCTTTCTCCCGGTCGGTCAGATTATCGTTCTTATCCTCCCTGGAAAGACGGTCGGCATCATCTTCTGTAGGCTGCCTATGTTTCATAAAGGATACATTCTTCTCAAGTTCCTCAATCGCCGGAACCAGCAGGCGGTTTTCTATCTCACAATGGGATATAAGATCCTCCCCACAGGTCATGATCCGAAACAGGGCTTGGTTGATTATGCGTGTGTTCGGGATGGCATAGTGCTGGAGAAACAGATCTTTAAGCTCGGTCAGCTTGGATGCCATGCTGTTATGTTTGGTGGCAAAGTCCTTTATCCGAAATTCTGAGTCACATACTCCGTTTTCCAGCCGCTCGATATAAGGGAACACGACCTCGTCCTCAAAAGCCATGTGCTCTTTCACCTCCTCCATATAGTCATCGAAAAATTTGATTATATATAAAGCCGCATCCGTAAGCTGCGGATGCTGGGCACCTTGCACCAAGGTAACCTTGATGCCGGGCAGAGAAAAGTCAAGGATATACGAATGAGCCTCTTTCAGATAGCTCACCAACGTAGGCAGATTGATTGGGAACCCGTTGAATGCCCGCCCGCCGATAAGGTTTGACACGGCAAGAAAGGTGGAGCAGTCAATATTGTTGTTGGCACAAACGGACTGTATGGTGCCATTGCCGAATCCGAACGGGATTTTGAAACGGTTAAGCACCAACAGTAACCTTCCGTTGTCTTCGATAATATCTCTGACACGGTCGGATGCGGTATATATGGCAGATGTCCGGTTCATATCATTCAGTCAAAAAAACGCGGTGCAAAATTACTTAAAAAGTGTGAATCACGGCATACCTAAAAATAGTGAAAATCCGGTTGCCTCCCCTATGCACGATACTGTCAATGCGGTATCAGACCTTACGTTCTATCCTATTAGTAGGATAGGAAAGCTTTGGATAATAGCGTATTTCTCCATTTTTTAGGGATTTCCCAATTCCTTCCGTGGTTGTAATTTTGCACTCAAAATCGAAATGATATGTTTTATCGTACTATAATAATAACGTTAATCTCAATTCTTGGAACTGTGTCAGTTGAAGCCCGGCAGGTTTCCGGAATGGTATCAGGCAAGGTGCTGTCAACCGATGGCATTCCCATTGATTATGCCACAGTGTATCTTAAAGGCACAAACTATTCAGGTGCTGCCAACGAAAAGGGGGTATATCATATCAAAGCTCCGGTTGGCAAATATACTATTGTATTTTCATCCGTCGGATTTGAGTCTAAGGAGTTGCCGGTGCAGATAAATGCAGGAGAGCGTACAAAACTGACCGTAAAACTCAAACCGGCTACAGAACTTGCGGAAGTTGTCATTGTGGGCAATACTTTGAGTAAGGTGCGCAACTCAGCGTTCAATGCCACGGCTGTGAATACTGCCGAGCTTAAAAACACTACAAAAACACTGAGCGAGGCGTTGGCGAAAGCTCCCGGCATGAAAATCAGGGAAAGCGGTGGAGTCGGATCCGATATGGCTGTCACAATGGATGGGTTCAGTGGAAAGCATGTGAAAGTCTTTATCGACGGTGTTCCGCAAGAAGGTGTCGGAAGTTCTTTCGGTCTCAACAATATACCTGTGAATTTTGCAGAACGCATCGAGGTTTATCGAGGAGTTGTACCGGTAGGCTTCGGTTCGGATGCCATTGGCGGTGTAATAAACATTGTGACGCCAAAGCATAGGCGACGCTGGTTTTTGGATGCCTCATACTCCTACGGATCTTTTAACACCCACAAAAGTTATGTCAATTTCGGACAAACCCAGCCCAATGGCTTTAAGTACGAAATCAATGCTTTCCAGAATTATTCAGACAATAATTATTGGGTGGATTCACCAGTAGAGGATTTTAATACCGGTGCCATTAATCGCAAAAAACTTGAACATGTCCGTAGATTCAACGACACTTACCACAACGAGGCTGTGATTGCCAAATTCGGGTTTGTAAACAAACCTTGGGCAGACCGTCTGTTGGCCGGATTCACATACTCTCATATGTATAAAGATATACAGACCGGTGTACGGCAGGAAATTGTTTACGGTCAGAAACACCGTCATGGACATTCAATGATCGGATCGATTGAATATGGCAAGCGCAATCTATTCACGCACGGTCTCGACGTTTCGTTGAATGCCAATTACAACCGGAATGTAATGATAAACGTGGATACTGCATCTGTCAAGTATAATTGGCGTGGCGAAACGGAAAAACTTAATACACCCGGTGAGCAATCTTATCAAAACTCCCGGTCCAACAACAACAGTTGGTCTGCTGCCTTTACTTCCGGCTATCGTCTCAACGAAAATCATCAATTCACAGTAAATAACATTTTTAATACGTTCAACCGATCAAACGACAATCTTTTGGCGGCTGTGACAAGCAGCGATGAGATTGCAAAAGTGACAAGCAAGAACATATTGGGAGTATCATATCGTTACAGACCCAATTCCAAGTTCAATATAACAGCGTTCGGAAAACAATACCATCAGTATGTGGCAGGGCCTGTTGCCACCTCTGCTGCGCAGGATAATTATGTCAAAAGTTCCCGGTCTGTCGATGCTTTTGGCTATGGAGCGGCAGGAACATGGTTTATGCCATTGGGGTTTCAATTAAAGGCTTCTTATGAAAAGGCATACAGGCTTCCGACAATAGAAGAAATGTTCGGAGATGAAGACCTTGAGGTCGGAGATATGGCACTCAAACCGGAGTCAAGCCACAATGTGAACCTGAACCTCAGCTACAATGCTTCCTTTGGCAGCAATACCCTGTATGTCGAGACCGGATTTATCTACCGGGACACACGCGATTATATACAGCGGAATATCCTGTCGCTCGGCGGAGGCAAATCAGCAGCCACATACGTCAACTACGGAAAGGTTGACACCAAAGGCATAAGCATCTCCGCCCGTTATAATTATTCAAAATGGCTGAGCTTAGGCGGAAACTTCACACAGATGAATGTGCGCGACAATATGAAGAATGCCATAGGAAGTTCTGTAGCCAATATAGCATATCGTGAGCGTATGCCAAATCTTCCGTATTTGTTCGCTGATTCAGACATCTGTTTTTATTGGCATGGATTAGGAGGCAAACATAATGTTCTTACGGTCTCTTATGATAATCAGTATACACATAGATTCTGTTATTATGCCTCTAACATTGGTTCAAACAACGATGATTATATGGTTCCTGATCAATTCGCTCACAATATCACCTTATCCTATGGGATTAAGAACGGACGGTATAATATTTCGTTTGAATGTCGCAATCTCACTGATGCAAAACTTTATGACAACTTCAGCTTGCAGAAGACCGGACGGGCATTTTACGGCAAGGTGAGAATCTATTTCGGAAACTAATAAACCAAGATATATTACAATGAAAAAATCAATTATTTTAAGCGCACTCGCTGCGCTCATAGTGCCTCTGGCTCTTACGTCTTGTTCAGACTCCGATGAACCCAACAGCGGAGACAACAACGGAAATACCGCAGAGGGCAAGTTTGTTGTCTCGGCTTCGGTACAGGGATCAAATGCCACATCCTATGTCCTTCTCACCGCTGAATCCCTTGACGGGGGTAATCTGTCGGCGGAAGGAAACGGCTTGGTCAACGACGGGGCAAGCCAGTGGATATTCCACGGGAAAGACTATCTATACGCCCTCACTTACAATCAAGGGAATGCCGGTACCACACGAAGCTATTTCCTCGGACAGAACGGATCTGTACAGCCCCGAGACATGGAGTATAAAATCAGTCGCTTCACCTCTTACGGTATCTACGACGACTATATCATGTCAATGTCAACCGGAAATGGGCCGGATAGTCAAGCCGATGCAAATGGATATCTTCCAAAGACACTACTTCTGACGTATCTTGACGTTGAAGCCGAGACATCCAGGAGCAACGATACATCGACCGGAACGTATTCAGTGGAGAATTTCCTGGGCAACGGGGAATATGTCACTCTCGCAGGTATTCAGCAGAGCGGAAACAGAATCTACTCAGGCGCGGTTCCAATGGGGCTAAGCCAGTATGGTGCTTCCATCGACGGTGGCAAATGGGTGCGAAAAGGTTACGAAGACCTTGTGAAAACAGCCGACGGTGGTTCAAACAGCAGCAGCTACAAGAAAGGAGAGCTGCAGTGGACTCAGTATCCTGATGAGGGATGGGTGGCTATTTTCAATAGTTCCGACATGACCAATCCTACTCTTGTCAAGTCCGACAAAATCAGCTACCCGTGCGGACGATTCAAATCACAATACTATCAGACCGTTTGGGCTGCCGATAACGGTGATATTTATGTCTTTTCTCCTTCCTATGCCAAGACAATGACCGATCCCCGCCAGCAGACAAAACTCCCTGCCGGAGTAGTGCGTATCCCTGCCGGAAAGACCGAGTTTGACAGTTACTACTGCAATATAGAAGAACAGGCCGAAGGGCGCTCGTTCATGCGTTGCTGGCCCGCAGGGGGCAATCGCTTTCTGCTTATGATGTATGACCGTCCTCTGTCTCAGAAAGGATTTGTAGCCACAGATCTCGCTATCTTTGATGCCGATGCTAAGAAACTTACATTCGTCAAAAATCTCCCCGACGGCATATCTTCATTCGGTAAAACTGTATATGTGCATGATGGAGCGGTATATATTTCCATCAATGTCGAGAACAGTTATCCGGCAATCTACCGCATAGATCCATCAACGGCAACAGCGACAAAGGGTCTGACAGTAGAGGCTACCGAGATTACGGGATTCGGATTCCTTGAAGCAAAGAAGTAGGCCGATGATAAAATTATTTCATAAGATTCATTTGTGGCTGTCCGTACCATTCGGCGTTATCATCACGCTGATATGTTTCTCCGGTGCCATGCTTGTGTTTGAGCCTGAGATAACCCGGAGCATAAGAAACGAGGTCTATCATGTGGCTTCGTCCCAAGGCGAGCCCTTGCCTATGGATGTATTGATGGAGAAGGTTAATGCGACGCTTCCTGACTCAGTATCCATTACGGGGGTAACGGTGTTTGCCGACAAAGACCGGACCTATCAGGTCAATCTGTCAAAGCCCCGTCGCGCCTCGGTCTTTATTGACCAGTATTCAGGTATAATTACGGGCAATTATGAACGTGTCGGTTTTTTCGGAACAATGTTCAGGCTTCACCGTTGGTTGCTCGACAGCTCTAACCCGCGAGGTGAAGGATTGAAAATCGGCAAACTCATAGTCGGTGTATCCACCTGTATATTCGTAATCGCCCTCATATCCGGAGTTGTGATCTGGTGGCCGAGAGTCCATAACGGATTATGGCGCTCCCTTACAATCACGACAAAAAATGGTTGGCGTGGCTTTTGGAAAAGCCTTCATGTCGCCGGAGGAATGTATGCCCTTGTTTTAGTTCTTGCGATGGCACTGACAGGTCTAACATGGTCTTTTGACTGGTATCGGAGCGCGTTCTACACTGTATGCGGAGTGGAATATACCCCGCGCAGCCACAGTGGAGAAAAAACCAGGGACAATCGCAAAGGGCATAATCGCGCAACCGAACTAAAAGAGCGGGAAGAGAATCATCGTGGGCAATCAGAGTTCGGCTGCTGGCAACAGATATACAATGAACTGAAATCTCAAAACCCCGATGCTCCGCAGATAACAATCGGAATGGAGAAAGCTTCAGTTGTGCTTGGAAGTCTCGGCAACGGGCGTGCCTCAGATTCATATACTTTCAATCGCGATCCGAAAGAACTCAGATTGTCAGCCAAGTACGCCGATTCCGCACCGGCCGATAAATTGCGGGGATGGATATATTCCGTCCATACCGGCAGTTTTGGCGGGATGCTTACACGGATACTATGGTTTCTTACCGCTTTATTAGGTGCAAGTCTTCCTATTACTGGTTACTATATATGGATTAGACATTTAATAAAACGAAACCTCGAAATATAAAGAACATGGGAGAGGCGCATTAAATACTAACTAAATTCGCCTCTCCCTTTTACAAATCTATATATCTCTACGTATATCCCGGAGCAGAGCAAAAGAAAAAGTGCATGACAAAATACTCCGCTCGTCAGACCTCCCAGTATCCCCACAAAAGTTAGGTTTGGTTCGGGCTTTATATATGCCCGACAAACCAAACCTAACTATATATGTGGGCTGGTGAAAAGAAAAACTGCGGGGTTATGTTCTTTGAATGAACAAGGCTTCCATATCTCACGGATTTTCAGTAATTTTGTTGTGTGTAATAATTTCAGAAAGCACATCTGAAATATTTCTCAAATTTTGCTTGTCAAATATCCTAATCATAGTAGACAAATATTCTTTGTCGTTTCCCGTCTTACAAATATGAGAAATGGAATTCGTATTATTAATCAGTTTATGTATCAACTAGTGAAGTTTATCTAATCCGATTTCTTCACCTTCTTTATATCCAAATAGCGTCGCAACAATATGTTTCACAATTGGATGGTTTAATTTATACACGACAGGTTTTTCTATGTACTGATTCCTTATGGTATCGTATTTTAAATGATCTGATTGATTATGAATTAAGGATAATACATAAAGAGCATCTGGGATTATTACCCCTTTCGATTGAGCATAATCCATTTTGTCATTAGTTTTATGTATACGTATAAACTCTGACTGCTCCTCAAGGTTGTTTAGTTCATCATGAACTTTCTTTTCAACGCCAATTCGTATGGCTAGAGCAACTGCATAAGGGTCATACTGGACTTTCTCCTGAAGATAGTTATTTAGCTCGCATAGTAAATACTTAAGAAGATTGTCTGCTTCTCCCCACGTTTCTAAGACATTTTGTTTACGCCTACTAGCTATATCAATCCGACAGTTAGGTAATGTTGGGTGATAATGAAAACATTTACTTGAAAGTTCATCGTAGAGATTTTTATCATCTTCGTTATTATCTTTGTCTAATCCTTCTCTAAAGGAAATAAAAGCCTTAATATTTTCAGAGGCGATAGCATCAACCTGTTTGAGATAACAAACTTTTAAACCATTTTTCCCAAACACATAACTTCTGAAATACTTGGGATCGATATGTGTAAGCAAGCAGATATATACCTTAGTGTTGGATAATGTTGCTGCATAGTTTAAAATGTCTTTTAAATGATATTGGGCAGCAAGAATATTCGCATCATCTAGATAGTCAAAAACTTCATCAATAACCAGCAAATATTGCTTATTATCTTTAAGCTGTGATTTAAACGCTTGCAATCTTGTTGTAAACGTTAAGATATCACGTTGCCCATTTGATATTACATCTGCTCTAGGAAACTCAACAATTAATTTTTCATCTTTTTCTTTTGCTCTAATATCTGTTTTCCAGGTACTATTGACCATCCCTATATTTGTATTTAATCGGTTAAGGAATTGTTTATATGAAATATATTGGATTGTCTTTTTGAAATTAGCACTATCGGCCTGATATACTTGAATTAATTGGTATACAATATCAAATGTTTCAAATTTGGTGCCGTCAAGATTTAATTTTTGACAAATAGCTATAAAGTATTCATCTGTATTTAAATTATCTAAAATTTCGGCTGGTATATTCTGTAAAATATGGTCTTTAGTACCCCCTAAGGAATTTATTGTATGTACCACTTCCTCTATAAGTGCGACACGTTTTTTTGCAGTGAAACGATTTAACGCGTTAATACATTCATCATCGATTTTAGACAGAATAATGTCTAAGCGGTCATCAAGATTTGTTAGTATCTTTCCATTTCCCCCAAACTTCCTCTTAACTTCATTATAACCATAATTTATTTCTGCCCGAGGAGGTACTTTACCCATTACATCAATTGACGTTACTGCCAAATGCCCGGCAGCTACTTGATAACGATTTCCTACATTGCGACTAGTAGTCTTCACATAAATATCACAATGTATGGCATAACAACCTATAGTGGAAGATATGGAATTACCACGAAATGTAATAGTAATGGAATTACTACCACTATCTGCTCTATATGTTCGTCCATCAATAGTGATCTCAAGTATGGACGACTTATTTTCGTCTTGTTGGTGTTTAAATTCCTTTGGAACATCCAATTTATTCCTTTTAATACAATCAATTGCTGTGGTTAATGAACTTTTACCCCAACCATTAGGAGCCACTAACAAATTGATCTTATTGGGATAAATCGTACATGGTATTTCAATTTGTGGCTCTCCAAATCCCTTTATATTTTGAATTCTAATTTGTTCAATCATAAGTTCAATCGTTTTCCATTTTGTCATCTATTGCATGGATGATTTCGAGTTTGAGGTCTTCGGGATATTCCTCGTTTGCTATATAGCAGGCGATGATGCGTTGCAGTAGGTCTTTGTCTATGCGTCCGGCGGCAACATGGTAGATGATTGCCTCCATGCACTGCATGAAGTTATAGGCGTGCCAGTAGTAGCCGTTATGGACGAGAAACCAGACACCGATTGTCAATGCAACTCGTTTGTTGGAGTCCTCGAAATAATGCCCGGTACATAATCCGAATACCAGATAAGTGAGCTTTTCAACGAAGGTTGGATAGTACAAGTCATTCTGCACGAAGTCGAGAACTTTTCGTATGCCACCTTCGTTTTTTATTCCTTGCAAGCCACCGCCACTGGCAACCACAGTCTTTGCGTAGACCTCCAAAGCCTCATCATAGCCGATGTATTTCAGTTCCTCACTCTTCATTGTCGGCTTGCTTTAGGCGTTTGAGGACTTCCTTATTCTCCGGCAGTTCCATTATTTCATCAAAGTCTATAGACCTGTCGCCGATGAAACGGTCGAACTCTTCCGGAGTTACAGCACGAAGGTATCCGGCTATGTTATTATGGAACACATCTCGGAATGCCACATCGCGCGAAGCCATCTTTGAACGTGCATCGTAAATGAACGGTTGCATGGCCGGGGATTGTTCTTGCTCGGTTATCAGTTCCTTAACTCGTTCAAGAGACAACTGTTCTCCACCATTTTCCTTATACTCCGATTCAATAGCATAGCCTATCCCATTTTCAAAAGAAGATAGGCAACGTAGAACCTCGGCATAGAGTGTCTTACGCAAATTATCCTTAGTCTCAAGCTTTAACAAAGCTTTATATTCCTTTGCTTTTTCCTTGAAAACTGCCTGATAAATAAGATCCGTCACCTGAGCATATTTGAATGTCTTATGTCCTTGAACACATTTGCCAACTGCATTTGTGAAATTCTTGCGATAGTTATCTTCCTCGATAGCAGCAGGCAGAAAATCAATATCTCGGGTGTTGATATACTTAGTTCCCCCTCCGGCTCTCTTATTGATGGTAGATATTACGATATCGAGTATCCGAGCACGTACCTGTTTGGCTTTTTCACTTTCAGTCAAAAGCATGCCTACATTAAGAACCGCCCTGAAATTGAATAGACCTAACTGGGTTGTTTTGCTCCCGACATTTATGACGGGAGCAAATTGTAACTTGAGTTCTTTCAACTGTTTACCCTTGCTTAAAACATAGCCATTGTACTTAAGCTCATCGCTATGAGCTTCTAAAAGGCGTTCGATCGTGCGTTCTTCAACCTCATAAAAATCGGCCACCATTTTCTTAGTAAAACGATATTCACCCTCGAAAAGCATCCCGGTAAAACCAAGATTCTCTTGAAGGGCATCCACTGCATAGCGGTTGTTCAACACGTTCTGCCGTTCTATGTTTGATACTGTAAGGTCGTTCATATTTACAAAATTACGAATTTTATTTTGATAATTAGCTATGTTATCAAATTATAACGCTGAGAAAAGAGCCTAAAAGTTAACCAAGTTCATATATCACTTACGTCACGCAGCCAAATCGCATGCATTTTATACAGATTTGGCACCGTGATGGATGTTAAAAGTCGGATTGGTTTGGTTCGGGCTTTATATATGCCCGACAAACTAAACCAAACTATATATGTGGGCTGGTGAAAAGAAAAACGGCGATATTTTGTCGTTTCCCTATGATTGTTCTGCTGATTTGTCAGCTATTTCTTGGTTGAAAGTCTTTATTTCGTCAGTGATTAGCTGTTTCAACTCTTTTTGAGGAACGATAAGTTTGTATTCGGCAACGCCGATAGGTTTTGTAAAGCCTTCGAGGGCAAGCTCGACCTCTACGTTGTCTTTCTCGGCGCATAGGATTATTCCGATTGACGGATTTTCATCTTTGCCACGTTCAAGTCTGTCAAGCAACGAGAGATAGAGGTTCATCTTGCTGACATATTCTAGCATGAACTCGGATATTTTCAAATCGACGGCAACGAGCGACCTAAGTCCTCGATGAAAGAAAAGCATATCCACCTTGTAATCCTTTCCGTTATAGGACAGAACGTGCTGATTGCCGATGTATGTAAACCCCTGACCGAGTTCCAGAAGAAACTGTTTTACCTTTTCAACCAATCTCCGCTCAAGATCAAGTTCGAGAAGTGGCTCAGTTACTCCGAGAAACCCCATGCAATAGGAATCCTTGAAAAACCTCGTTGGCGTATGCTGCCTGAGCCTCCGGGAGCGCAATGGCAAAATTGTTTGAAACGTTGGATTCCGGCTGATGCTTGTGCATCTCCAATTTGATGGCATTCACCAACAAGTCGCAATTCCATCCTTTTTCGATAGCCCTTTCAGCATAGTATTGGATAGCGTTGTCATCATCTTTCAGCTTGGTCATCAACTGATTTATGTGTCGCCATGGCAAAACTCCAACGCTGCGTTGGAGTTTTGGGTCGGATAGATGGAACCGGACGTAATATTTCTTCATCGCCCACAAATTACTTACCGACATGCCCATTTTGGGGTACATCGCTTTCAGGTCAACCGAGAGCCGCTTTACTACACCATCCCCGTGTGCGCTATCGAGTTTACGCTCATATAGTAGCTGGCCAATGCTCCAGTGCATTTCATTTGATGTGCTGACAATGGCACGAGCGGCGTTGCTTCTCGCGTTTTCAATAACTGCGACGGCTTGTCGCAGTATTTCATTATATTCTGATTTGTTCTGAATACGAACAATTGTTTCCATACACAAAGTTAATACTTTTATTTTGACTTTCAGCTATGTGCAGACACTTTGCACCTTAGAACACCTCTTCTTTTGCGCCGTTGACGATTGCATCTATCTCGTCGGCGATTTCATCTGATGATAGCTTTATGTAGTCAAGGAAGGTCTTTTGCGTTTTGTGGCCGCTGACGTGCATCATCTGAACAATGGTGAACTTGTGGGACAGGTACATATTGGTAATGCCGCTGCGTCGGGCGGTGTGGGTCGTCACACAGTCATAACGAGGCATCATCACTTCCCCTTTGTCGTTGCGTTCTACCGTCAGTTCTCCGGCTTTCTCCTTATCTTTCTGCTTCATGGTGAGCTTTGTCGGCACCTTGACAGCAAGCGTCGGCACGTTCTCTGAGAGGTCTTTCAGTATATCCTTAATATAGCGGTTCAGAATCTGGTCAACCACCGAGGGCAGATGATAGTCGTATTTCTTGCAGATGGCTTCGAGGTTGGGGTTCATTATCGGAATCTTGACCTCGTTGCGGGTCTTTTGCTGGACAAGGCGGATAATCGGTGTGCCTTTTGCGGTTGTCGTGAAGTCCTCCGGTTGGATATTATTGTAGTCGCTGACACGCTGACAGGTATAGCAACCAACAAGGAAAATATCACGCACTTGGTCTTTAAGTCCCGTCAGTTCCATTTCTGCCAATGCCTGCAACTCCGTTTCGGTAAGATAGATTTCAGCGGCCTTTTCGCTTTCCTCAACCTTGCGTTTGGAGAGACAGCCTAATGCACGGTCATTGTTGTGTAGTCCATCTTCGTATGCGTAGCCCACCATAGCGCGAAACGACACAAGATATTTATTGACCGAGCTGCCCATATAGTCGAGTTTCTGAAGGTGATCAAGAAACTTCGTCACTAATGCACGGTCAACATCCGCCCATGTCAGTTTGTGGCGAGGGTCAAAGCCGTTATAGAGTTTTCGGAAACTGCTCCATGCCTTACAGCTCCCGGCAGTATAGCGGTTGTTGCCGTTCAGCCGTTTGCCGGATTTTATCTCATCGACAAATCTGTCAAGGAAATTCCAGATATTTGCTCGTTCAGATTCGGCGGCAATGCGGGCTTTTTCCGCTTCTTCCCGTTGCTGGCGTTCCTCCTTTTCTTTTGCAATCGTTTCGGCTTCCTGCTGACGGCGCACAATTTCCGATTTCTCCGGGTCGGCAATAGCCATAATCTCCTGCTTGACTTTTTCGCGGTCAAATTCCGGTGCCTCCATTTCACGCTTGAGCATAACCTCGATGCGACCGAGCTTATCATGCAGTTTCGGGTACTCCTTGCGATGCCGTGCCAATGCGTCCTCGCTCGACACAGCCACCTTCCATTCCGGCACCGACACACGGAGCCGAGTGGTGAACTGCACATCAATCTTGCGTATGGGGTCTTGCACCCTTACGAAAAGGGTTGCCTTATCCTTGTTCTCATCCTTTTTAAGGAGATAGAATCTGGAGAGAGTCTTTGCCATAACATATAATTTTATTGGTAATTCTATAGGTAACTTTAATGTCTCAAAGTCGGAATCTTCATCAGTTCGATTCCACGACAGCAAAGATAGGAAACTTTTGAAAAGTTACCTATAAAGTTACCTATAAATCTTGAATATTAACACCTGAAAATAAATTCAGCCCAGTTTAATAACGTTGAAACATAGGATATTAGTATTTAAGGCGATTTGTCAAGATTCAGTTCAATCCATTAAAAATGGTGCTGGTGGCACCACAGAAGACCACTAATTCTCAATGGGTTAGCGGTCTTTTATTCATTCATATCCCTCCGGGTCACCACAAAAGTCACCACGCCCCACTTAATCATCTGTTATATTGCGCCTTATATGTGCTACGGTGTGCGTATATCTATACAAGTCGGCATCTAACTCGCTGATATTCAGCGGGTGATTTATTGGTATTCATCACCGTTCAACTCCACCAATCCGTCTCCGCGCCCCAAACTTTAACGGACTTTAACTATAATCGGAGGCTTAAAATGTGGTGACCACAACCCAAAATCTTCATGGGTCACCACGCTTAACCGTTAAAATCTCATAATAATTTTGTAACTTTGTGGTCAGGTTGACACAAGTCCGCCTATGACATTTTAGAAATAAGAAGCGATATGCTCTCTTGTAAGTCGAGAACGTAGGAAATTCAAGACACTGCACAAGGATAGCATAGCGGTTCTCACGCATACGGCGTGGGCTGCTATACTACATTCGTGCATTTAGGTTTCCTACGACCTTCGACTTAGAATGTTGCATTGGTAGTCCGCGCTTCTGTATATAATAACCTGCTCTGTTGGACTGATGGGCAAAAAAGAAAGATGACAATGGAAATAAAATTCTGTCAGAGCTGCGGAATGCCGCTAACAAAGGAAATATTCGGCACGAATGCAGATGGCACACCCAATGAGGATTACTGCATCTACTGCTATAA
>CAJTRS010000038.1 GCA_910578805.1 uncultured Muribaculaceae bacterium
AAAGATACAACTCTCTTTCGGAGTTCGTCAATACGCTATCGCGGATGGTTGTACTGATCACGGCTCGTGTAACCGATGGAGAAAGCCCTGTGATGGCTGCGAATATCCATAAAGAAAGTATTGTAAGGGCAAATCTGAGTTTGTTGTGGCCGGAGGCATACAGAGGCCACATGGCTATTGACACGATGAATGCGATTATGCCTACATGAAGTCCGCTTATGGCCAGAATGTGGGCCAGGCCGCCCGACATGAATGTACGGCGCATATCAGGCGACAGACCGGAGGAGTCGCCGGTGAGGGTGGTGTTGAGAAACTCCTTGGATTCCGGTGACAGACGGCTGCGGTATATAATCTGTGTTATGTGCCGGCGCATTTTCAGAAAGCAGGCTCCCATACCGCTGGGTGCTGACACTTCTGATATGTTTTCTTCCGTAACGAATCCCTTTAGATATATTCTTTCGGAAAGCAGTTTGGAGTCATAGTCTGTTTCATCGGGGAGGTCTGTGTCTGACTGTGGGCGGGTCTGTATGGCACGGAATGTTATGATATCGCCGTCGCTGACCGCCGTCGAGAATCCGGGCACGGTCACTGCGGCTCTGAATATCGGGCATTCATATAGTGAGCCGGGGTCTGATCCGCATTTGTCCACGGTTACAATAAAGGATTGCGATGAGTCGCTTTCGTGAAGTCCGCTTACTGTGCCCGAATAGGTTTGTTGCACTCCCTGGAGAGATGTCAGTATGGTCGGTTCGGTGAATGCGATGCCGGCATCGCATATCCCCATGGCCACTGCGGTGATCAGGGCGGCGAGGTGGTATCGCCGCATCAATGCCGCCATAACGGCAATCACTATCGTAGAGGCTACGATAGTGATTGAAAATAAATATGTTCCCGCGATTATTCCCACAATGAATGCCGTGGTCAGCGGCAGGAGCGGAATATGGGATATGGGGGAGCGTTGCAGCATGGGCGGTGTATGCTAAAGCAGTACCGGAGCGAGGAATCGCGCCAATGCATAGCCTCCGGCCAAAAGCCAAATGAAGAGGCAGAATGCGAGTACAAAAGGTTTTGCTCCGGCCTTTTTGAACTTGTCAATGCTGGTTTCCGCTCCGAGAGCTGTCATGGCCATGGTAAGCAGGAATGTATCGAAATAGTTTATGGCATCGACAGCCTGCACGGGGAGTAGATCGAATGAATTGAACCCGATAACGGCAAGGAAACCGAATGCAAACCAAGGCACACTCAGTTTGCCTTTTGATGCGGCGGTTCCGTCAGAAGCTGTCTTGACCATGCGTGCGGCTATCCAGTAGCCGAGTATTATTAACACCGGCACGAGCAGCATCACTCTTATCATTTTAACTATCACGGCCACATTTGATACCTCGGGACCCATTGCATTGCCGGCTCCCACGGCATGTGCCACCTCGTGGAGCGTGGCTCCGGCAAATATGCCCATCTGTTCGGGTGATAGCTCAAGCAGGCCGGTGCGGTAGGCTATGGGATAGAGAAACATGGAAAGAGTGCCGAAAATCACCACGGTGGCCACAGCCACTGCCGTCTTGTAGGGTTTGGTCTGTATTGTGGATTCGGCTCCGAGCACTGCCGCCGCCCCGCATATGGCGCTTCCTATGGAGGTGAGCAGTGTGATGTCGCGGTCCATTTTGAGCAAACGTCCAATGAAGATACCGAGAAATATGGTCACTGCGACTACGATCACATCTATGAGTATGCCTGCCGACCCTACCGATACCACATCTTGGAATGTAAGGCGGAAGCCGTAGAGAATAATGCCTAAGCGCAGAATCTTCTTCGAACAGAACTGTATGCCCGGAACCCATGTCTCGGGCAGGTGGTTGCGCAGGCTGTTGGCGTAAAGCATACCCAACACTATGCCTATGATCATCGGACTTAGTGAAATCTGTTTCAGGAAATTTATTTCGCCTATATAAAAGGCTGCACAAGAAAAGAGTGTCATTAGCAGGACTCCGTGGAGCATGCTACCGCGTTTTTCGTTGAACATATGATTGTATTTTGTTGATTATATAGTGTCTTTATTCCATATTTCCCATGCGGCTTCGGCCTGTCGGTGGAGCATTTCAAGTCCGTTTTTGGTCATGGCTCCGCGGTCGGCGCATAGGCTCATGAACAGTGTCTCCTCAGGATTATAAACCACATCGTAGCATAAATTGTTGGGTCCGATCATCTGGTAGGGGATCGGAGGGGCTGTTTCTGTGTGTGGGTGCATTCCCAAGGGGGTTGTGTTGACTATTAGCAGGTGGCTTTCCATGACCTCCTTGGTCAGGTCACTGTATGTTATGTGTCCTGAACCGGGGTTGCGTGACACCGTTGTCGGTATGATGCCGAGAAGTTCCAGCCCTTTTACCACGGCTTTCGATGCTCCCCCAGTGCCGAGTACTAAAGCATGGCTGTGCTGTGGCTTCAGAAGCGGAGCGAGGCTGTCGCGGAATCCTATGATATCCGTATTGTATCCTTTCAGTGTTGAATGTCCGCTGCTGTCGCGCCGTATGGCGATTACGTTTACGGCCTTGATTTCGGCGGCTGTCGGATCGACTTCGTCAAGATACGTGATAACAGTCTCTTTGTGTGGAATGGTCACATTAAGTCCGCGAATATTTGTGTAATCACCTGTTATACACGGCAGTCGTGATATGTCTTTCAACTCGAAGTTCAGGTATTCGGCGTCGATGCCGAGATCGTTGAACTTTTTGTTGAAGTAGATTCGTGAAAATGAGTGTCCTAAAGGATATCCGACAAGTCCGTATGTGATTCTGCTATCGGCCATGTGTCTTTGTTTTTTTGTGTGGCAAATTTAAGTATATAATTTTTACTGACGTCAGGTAAAATCAAATAAATTTGTTTTTGCGCTCTACTTATTCGTACTTTTGTGCTGATTTGAAAAATCTGCATTCACATGGAATCGTTGTATAAATCGGTTTTTGGGTCGGAACCATGTTCCGTAAACCGTCTTGCCGGTGCCGGATCGTCGAGAGAATATTACAGGGCAGAGGGTGCCGACGGCCGGAGCGCCATAGTCACTCATGGTACCGATGTAAATGAAAATTCGGCATTTGTGTATCTGTCACGTCTGTTTGTCGCCGAAGAGCTTCCCGTTCCAGAAGTTTTGGGTGTCAGTTCTGACGGTATGGATTACTTGCAGAGTGATCTTGGCGATGTGGCATTGTTTGATATGATCAAGGCCAAGGGTGTGTCTGACCCTGAAGTCGTGGAGCTTATGCGCCGTACGGTGCGGTTGTTGCCGCGGTTTCAGTTTCCTCATGCTGCTGTGGACTATGACCGCTGTTTTCCACGGCGTGCCATGGACAGCCGGGCGGCGATGTGGGACCTGAATTACTTTAAATACTGTTTTCTCAAGGCTGTGATTCCCGATTTCGACGAGGACAGACTGGAGGACGATTTCTGTAAATTGGCGGAGATGGTGACGTATAATCCCGAAAAGGCTCTTATGCTTAGGGATTTCCAGTCACGTAATGTCATGATCCATGGCGGAGAGCCATATGTAATAGATTTCCAGGGTGCGCGGTCGGGTTCGTGTCTCTATGACGTGGCTTCGTTTCTATGGCAGGCGCGTGCCGGAATTCCAGCCGGTATGCGCCGTGAGCTTGTGGCGGAGTATGTGGAGTCGTTGAGGGAAGTGGCAGGTATCGAGATTCCTGATGTTGACGACCGACTGAGGCATATGGTGCTTTTCCGTACACTTCAGGTGCTTGGCGCTTACGGGTTCAGGGGATATTTTGAGCGCAAGGCCCATTTCCTTATGAGCATAATGCCGGCTGTGGATAATTTGCGCGAGGTAGTGTCGGAGATGGATTCGGATACTTTGCCTTATCTAAAGGAAGTACTCGACAGGGTGTGCCGGTTACCGCGCTTCGCCCCCTGCGATTCCCGCGAGGGGCTTACGGTGAAAGTGTATAGCTTTTCATATAAAAAAGGTATTCCCGATGACATGAGCGGCAACGGTGGCGGATTTGTGTTTGATTGTCGCGCGGTGCATAATCCCGGTAGATATGATTGTTATAAGCCTCTGACGGGTCTTGATGTCCCTGTGAGGGAGTTTCTGGAAAAAGATGGTGAGATGTTACGGTTTCTTGAAAGCTGTTATCGGTTGGTTGATGCGTCGGTGGAGCGGTACCTGGAGCGTGGCTTCACAAGTCTGACAGTGAGTTTCGGTTGCACGGGAGGACGTCACCGCTCTGTTTACGGAGCGCAGGCCATGGCCGGACATATATGGGACAGATACGGTGTGAGGGTGGAACTTGTGCACCGCGAGCGTGGAATCACTGAAGTTTTTGAGCCGCGATGAAAGCCATGGTGTTTGCTGCCGGACTCGGCACACGGCTGCGCCCTCTGACCGATCATAAGCCCAAGGCTCTGGTAGAGGTAGGCGGAGTACCTATGCTCCGGCGTGTATTGGAGCGACTGCGCGATGCGGGCATCAGGGAGGTGGTGGTCAACGTGCATCATTTTCCCGACATGATCATAGATTACATCAGGTGTAATGATGGATTCGGACTGGATATTCTTATAAGCGACGAGCGAGATCTGCTGCTCGACACCGGAGGTGCCATAGTCAAAGCCGCCGGCCTGATAGGGGAGGAGCCGGTGTTGGTGCACAATGCCGATATTCTCACAGATTTTTCCTTAACCGATATGATTGCGGTCCATAAAGCTTCCATGGCCGATGTCACTCTGCTGGCGCAGAGGCGCAGCACTTCGCGTTACCTGCTCTTTGAGGAGGATATGCGCATGTGCGGCTGGTGTAATACGGCCACAGGCGAGGTGCGTCCCGAAGGACTGTCTGTTCAAGGTCTGTCGCCGCTTGCGTTCGGAGGCGTACACATATTGTCGCCCCGGGCAGTAAAAACGCTTTGCGGTTATGCCGGCGCAGGCATGCCGTTTTCCATCACGCCGTTTTACATTGACCGGTGTGGCAGCCTGGATATCAGGGCATACACCCCCAGTGTGCCGTTCCGGTGGTTTGATATAGGCAAGCCCGACACATTGGCCATGGCTGAACGCGCCATGCAATAGTGGTAGTCCGTGAGAGTGAAAGTCAAAGGGTCGGTGTTGTAGAATAAAAATTGATTAAAAGTGTGGCGGTTGAGAAAAAAATCGTACCTTTGCAGTCGCTAATCAATACAAAACCAATTTTTAATTAATTTTTAATGGCAACAAAAATCAGATTACAACGTCATGGTCGCAAGAACTATGCGTTTTATCCTATTGTTATCGCCGATAGCAGGGCACCACGAGATGGTAAATTTATTGAAAGGATAGGTTCCTATAATCCGAACACTAATCCTGCTACAGTAACTTTGAATTTCGATCGGGCTTTGTATTGGCTGAATGTCGGAGCACAGCCTACCGACACAGTGCGTACTATACTCTCACATGAAGGTGTGCTCATGATGAAGCATCTTCAGGGTGGTGTAAAGAAAGGCGCTTTTGACGAAGCTGAAGCTCAGCGTCGTTTCGAAGCATGGAAGCAGAAAAAGCAGGCTTCCGTTGAAGCTATGCGCAACTCTATGGCAAGCGCCAAGCAAGAGGCTGACAAGAAGCGTCTGGAAGACGAGCAGGCCAAGAATCAGGCCAAGGCTGAGTTGGTTGCAAAGAAGAAAGCCGAACTCGCTGCCGCCAAGGCTGAAGCTGAGGCTGCTGCTGCCGCCGAAGCCGCTCCCGCCGCTGAGGAAACCGAAGCTCCTGCTGCCGAATAAAGCAGGCCGAGGCCGAGCGGTTTCCCGCTCATTCCTAAGATTTCCACCGACAGGTCATTACTTTCACGTAGTGACCTGTCGCTATTTTATGTCTGTTTTCTTTACTCTAAGAGGAGTAGCGTCGCTCGTATGGTCATATGCGGGGTTTTGTGATAACACCTACATGGTTTCAGGGGAGGTGGCCTTGCGGTCATCGACCCTTTATGCTATCATTTTGAGGGTGGTGTTTTGCGGTTTGAGGAATAAGGTGTAATTTTGTGGCATAATAATTAAGAAATTTATATAGCCATGGCAGAAAACGAAATGGAAGAAGGCACCGAGAAGAAGGGCCTTAACTTTGTGGAACAGATTGTTTATGACGATTTGCAGGCCGGCAAGAACGGCGGCAGGCTCAATACGCGTTTCCCGCCGGAGCCTAACGGTTATCTCCACATAGGCCATGCCAAGGCTATATGTATGGACTTCGGTGTGGCCGAGAAGTTCGGCGGTACATGTAATCTGCGTTTCGATGACACAAACCCCGTGAAAGAGGACGTGGAGTATGTGGATTCGATACGCGAGGATATCCACTGGCTCGGATTTGACTGGGGCGACCGCGAATACTATGCGAGCGACTATTTCCCCCAGCTCTACGATCTGGCCGTGCGCATGATCAAGGAGGGCAAGGCTTACGTGGACGACCAGACATCGGAAGAGATAGCCCGCCAGAAAGGCACACCCACCACTCCGGGTGAGGAGAGCCCTTACCGCAACCGCACGGTGGAGGAGAATCTCGATCTGTTTGAGCGTATGAATGCCGGCGAGTTTGACGAAGGTGCACGTGTGCTCCGCGCCAAGATCGACATGGCGTCGTCCAACATGCACTTCCGCGATCCCATCATGTACCGCATCATAAAGCACCCCCATCACCGCACCGGCACCAAGTGGAAGGTATATCCCATGTATGACTTCGCACATGGCCAGAGCGATTACTTCGAGGGTGTGACCCACTCCATCTGCACTCTTGAGTTTGTGGTGCACCGTCCGCTATATGAGTACTTTGTCAAGGAGCTTGCCGACGAAACCTATTGCCCGCGACAGATAGAGTTTAACCGCCTGAACCTCACATATACCGTGATGAGCAAGCGCAAACTCCTGCAATTAGTGCAGGAGGGGCTTGTGGACGGTTGGGACGATCCCCGCATGCCCACCATATCGGGAATGCGCCGTCGCGGCTTCACTCCCCGCTCCATACGCAACTTCATTGACCGCATCGGTTACACCAAGTATGAGGCTCTCAACAGCGTGTCGCTGCTCGAACATGCCGTGCGCGAGGACCTCAACGCCGTGTCAACCCGCGTGATGGCTGTGATGAATCCCGTGAAAGTGGTGATAACCAACTATCCCGAAGACAAGGTGCAGATGGTGGAGATGGAAAACAATCCCGAAGACTCTACGGCCGGGACGCACTCCATGCCGTTTGCACGCGAAATATACATAGAGCGTGACGACTTCATGGAGAATCCTCCCAAAAAGTTCTTCCGTCTCGCTCCCGACGGGGAGGTTCGCCTCAAAGGCGCTTACATAATCAAGTGCACGGGTGTGAAGAAAGATGCCGACGGCAACATCGAGGAGATATACTGCACCTACGATCCCGACACCTTGAGCGGTATGCCAGGAAGCATGCGTAAGGTAAAAGGCACACTTCACTGGGTATCGGCCTCGCATGCCGTCGATGCCACGGCAAGGATATATGACCGTTTGTTCAATGTGGAGAATCCGGCCGCTGAGACCGACAAGGATTTCCGTGAACTCCTCAATCCCGATTCGCTGAAAGTGGTGGAGGGGATAAAGGTGGAGCCATATCTGGCTCAGAATGCCACCGAAGGCGCGCATTTCCAGTTTCAGCGCATAGGTTATTTCACTCCCGACAAGGATTCGACTCCGGAACATCTGATTTTCAACCGCACCATAGCGCTCAAGGACAGCTGGGAAAAAGCCCAGAACAACAAATAAAGAAACAGCACGTACTCCCTGTATGGACGATTATTCGGCCGATGAGGCCGCGCGCACACTCTACGATACATTTGTCCGTTCCCTTGAAGAGGGGGCGGACTTGTCGTCATTTTCCGAAGATGATCTGATCGACATATACGATTACTCCCGCGGTTCGGGTGATGATTATGTGACATCTGAGATACTGGCATGCGGTCTCCGTAACTGTCCTGACAGTGGAGCGTTGGCCGAGCGTCGCGTGATATTCAACTGTGATATGGGGCTTTACGACATGGCTGAAAAGATGGCTGTGTCGTTGCCTGCCGGATCGATAGTGCGCCGTGTTATAGATTTCAGGAATAATGCCCTGCAATTAATTGCCGAGGGTGTACACCCCGGCAGGATTGACATATCAGGTCTTTTCCGAGGCTGCAGACGGGGATCGATTGAAGATGTGCAGTTCATGTTCATTTTTGATGTTCTGGCCGATATAGGCATAATCGACAGTCTTGCCGAGATAGCAAGGATCGTGTCGCCGTTGTGCCAGTATCCCTATAATATCTACTCGGAACTTTACCGTTATTATTATGAGCGTGCCGACTATAGATGTGCCGAGGCCTATTGTCGCAAGATGACGGAATTGGAACCGTTTGTTATCGAACATTGGATCAGTCTGGCCAACACATGCAACGGTGCTTTGGACGACCGCAAAGCCATGGAGGCAGTGGAGTTTGCATTGGCTATAGACCCCGATTCCATCGATGCTCTTATGTCAAAGGCGAATATTCTGGCTGTAAGTGACCCGGAGGAGGCTATCGGCATTGTGGAGCGGATACTCTCGCGATGTCCCGACTATTCGGCATCGCTTTATCTTAAAGCGTTTCTGCAATACAGTATGTCAGATTTCGACGGTGCTTTGACCACGCTGTGGAAATATCTTGAAAAAGGGGTGCCCACGAAGGACTTTTTCGATCTGTTCTTCATGATGCTCAATAGTTATCCCGAAGAGATTTTCGTGGTGGCATTGCGTAAATATTTAGCTACCGGTTCGAATATAGACGCTGTATATGACTGGGTCAATACTTTGATAGTCAACAGAGCCTATTATGGGGCGCTTACAGTTTTGAGGGAGGCAATGTCGCTGAAAAGAGTGGAGCTGACTTCGGAATTGGCCGTATTGAAATTCAGCGCCATGTATCATCTGGGGCTTTATGATGAGGTGGTAAAGGAATATGTCGATGCTATCAACCGCGGACAACTTGTCTCGGGAAGCAGCATCGATGCGGGGTTGGAATTTACCTGCGCCCTGTGTTGTCTGTATTCGGACAATACCACGGAATTACACAAATCTATATCGCGGTTTGAAAATGCCATAGATGACAATGCCGTGTATTTAGAGCCGGACAATACCGGCAGTATGCTTCGTGCCGGTATCAGGGTGTATATGCGCAATCTCATAGATCTCGTCGGAGGAAAGGAGATGGCGCGATGGGAGTATGACCCGTTTATGGCGCGTCCGGTTGACGATTAGCGCAGAAAAGGATTATAGCGCATTTCATTGCCGATGGTGGTGGTGCCTCCGTGGCCGGGATAGACCACTGTGTCGGCGGGCAGAGTGAGGAGGCGTCGGGTGATGCTTTCGATCAGTTGCCTGTGGTTGCCTCCCGGTAGGTCGGTGCGCCCTATGCTTCCATCAAACAGGGCGTCGCCCGTGATTACAAATCCAGGAACGGTGTCGTCGCAATACAAGGCTATGGAGCCAGGAGAGTGTCCTGGCACCGATATGACTCTGAGTTTGCCTGTGCCTACGGATATAATGTCGCCGTCATGAAGTGGTGTGGCTATCGCCAGCGGGCGTGGGTCGGGTATTCTCAGGTGAAACATTCGGGCCTGTGCGGCACGGTTCTCGCCGAGCGGGGCATCGGCAGTGGCGGCTTCAGTGCCCAATCCGTAACGACCTGTCACAAAATCATTGCCTAAAGTGTGGTCTATGTGCATATGTGTGTTGATCAGATGCTTTACCGTCAGGTTGTTGTCGCTGATATAGCCGGTCAGTTCTCTCTCCTCTTCCGGCGATGACATGCCGGGGTCTATTATAGCCGCATCGCGTGTAATGTCGTCCCACACCACGTAGGTGTTGACTCCGAACAGATTGAACTGAAATGACGCTATTTTAATCATAGTTCCACGTAGATTAATTGTTTTGTGGTGAAAAATTCCTCAAAGAAGTAATCGCTAAGCGGCACCGTTATCACCGGTCTGCGCACTCCAGCCAGTTCCGGTTCCAGATCGCCGCCTTTCAGACATAACAATCCGTTGGGCAAAACGTTGGAATCTTTCGCCCAAATGTTTTTGCGTACCAGCGGCACCAGTTCATCGAGTCGCATCACGGCACGGCTGACCACAAAGTCGTATTTTTCGCGGCATTCTCCTATATCGCCATGTTGAAACGTAACGTTGGAGAGTCCTATACTTTCGGCTATGGATTGCGCCACCCGTATCTTCTTGCCTATGCGGTCTATGAGATGAAACCGGCAGTTCGGAAACATTATGGCAAGCGGAATGCCGGGAAATCCACCTCCTGTGCCCATATCCATAAACGCTGTGCCATTTTCCGGAGTCATGAATTTGGCTATGGCAAGGGAGTGGAGTATGTGGTGTGCATACAGGTTGTCTATGTCTTTTCGGGAGATCACATTGATCTTTTCGTTCCATTCCCGATAGAGCGGCCCGAGCATCTCGTATTGGCGATACTGGTGTTCGGTCAGTCCGGGAAAATATTTACTGATTATATCCATGATTGTTTCTTGTAATGATTGGCGGTGAGGCCATGTGGCATGATGCAAAATTAGTGAAAAATTCGTATCTTTGAAGATAATTACATCATAATCAAAAAGCATGCTTAAAATAGGTCAATACAATACATTGGCGGTGACCCGCTTAGTGGATTTCGGAGCTTATCTCGATGGCGGTAACGGCGTTGAGATACTGTTGCCGGCCAAATATATATCGGAACCACCGTCGGTGGGAGACGAACTTGAGGTGTTTGTCTATACGGATTCGGAGGACAGACTCATAGCCACCACGGAGACTCCGTTTGTGCAGGTCGGGGAGTTCGCTTTCCTCGAAGTTGTGTCGGTGAGCCATGTAGGTGCGTTTCTTGACTGGGGCCTGCTTAAAGACTTGCTTGTGCCGTTTCGTGAGCAGAAAACCCGCATGGTGACCGGTCGCAGATATCCTGTCTATGTGTATCTCGATGATGCCTCCAAGCGTGTGGCCGCATCGGCCAAAGTGGAAAAATTCTTAGGCAATGTGATGCCTCGTTATAATCACGGTGACAAGGTGAAAGCATTGGTATATAAGTCCACTCCGCTGGGGTGGGCATGTGCCGTGGATAATCTGCATCACGGCATGATATATGCCAATGAGATATATACCACACTGGCAGTGGGCGATACCATAGACGCTTATGTGAAGAATCAGCGGGCTGACGGCAAACTTGACCTTTCTCTGTCCGGTGCCGTGCGTGACCGTATTTCTGCTCTCGCCGGACGTATAACCGACAGCCTGCGCGCCGCCGGCGGACGTCTTGACGTTGGCGACAAGTCATCGCCCGAATATATATCTTCGCTGTTCGGCTGTAGCAAAAAGGATTTTAAAAAGGCCGTGGGGCTGCTGCTGAAAGAGTCACGCATAGATAAGAACACCGATAGACTCACACTTTTGCCCTCTGAAATGGCTGAAGTGTGAAAAAAAATTAGCATCTTTGCAATGTAATTTAAAGTAATGTAACAATTAGCTTGTAATGGAATTTTCCGCACAACAGATAGCTGCTCTCGCCGGAGGTGTAGTGGAAGGCGATGGCAGTGTGAAAATCAATACAATAGCGAAAATCGAAGAGGGCAAACCCGGCGCGATTTCATTTTTGGCCAATCCTAAATATACTCAATATATCTACTCTACGCAGTCCTCTGCAGTGCTTGTAAGCAAGGACTTTGTGGCAGAAAAGCCTGTTTCGGCCACGCTGATACGGGTTGATGATCCTTATGCCACTGTGGCGCATCTGCTTACCATAGCGCAGCAGATGATGACTCCCGAAAAGACCGGTATAGAACAGCCTTCGTATGTGTCGGAGGGGGTGAATGTGCCCGACGATGCGTATATAGGCGCATTTGCTTATGTGGGCAAGGGAGTGAGTCTCGGTAAGGGAGTGAAGATATATCCCCAGGTCTATCTGGGCGACGGAGTGACTGTGGGCGACAACACGGTGCTTTACTCCGGAGCAAAGGTGTATCACGGCTGCAAGATAGGACGAGGCTGCATCATACATTCCGGAGTGGTCATAGGCGCCGACGGTTTCGGTTTCGCTCCCACAGCCACCGGTTATGACAAGATACCGCAGATAGGCAATGTGGAGATTTCCGATGATGTGGAGATCGGAGCCAATACCACTATAGACCGTGCCATGATGGGTAGCACCCGCATAGGCAAAGGGGTGAAACTCGACAATCTCATACAGATAGCCCATAACTGCGCGGTGGGTGAAAACACCGTGATGGCCGCTCAGGCCGGTGTGGCCGGTTCGACCAAGGTGGGAAGCCGCTGTATGATAGGCGGCCAGGTAGGTCTTGCCGGACATATCCGTGTGGGCGACGGTGCGCAGATAGCGGCTCAGTCGGGCATGCAGAAAGATGTGCGTTCCGGAGCCAAGATATTTGGATCGCCGGCGCAGGACGTGGTGGAATATGCCCGCCAGATGGTCAATATAAGAAATCTTCCTTCTCTGTATTCCAAGGTTAAGGAACTTGAAAAGAAACTGAATAAATAATAAACACAGATTATACTCATGAAGCAAGTTACTCTCAAAGCACCTTTTTCTGTGCATGGAAAGGGACTTCACACGGGCATGGTGATAGAAGCCGAATTTCTGCCTGCTCCGGATAATCACGGTTATAAAGTCCAGCGCACCGATCTTGAAGGTGAACCCATACTTGATGCTGTGGCAGAAAATGTTGTAGGCACCGAGCGCGGTACGGTAATAGCCCGCGGAGATGTGTCGGTAAGTACTATAGAACATGCTCTGGCTGCACTTTATGCCGCCGGAATCGATAATGTGCTTATACGTCTTAACGGTCCTGAAATGCCGATTCTCGACGGTAGTGCCCGCGAATTCTGCGAAAAGATAGAGGCGGCAGGCGTTGTCGAACAGAAAGATGACAAGGATTATTACATAGTGAAACAGAAAATCGAGGTGCGCGACGAGAATACCGGTGCCTCCATTGTGGTACTTCCCGACAATGATTTCAGCGTCGATGTGATGATCCAGTTTGACTCGCCCGTATTGCCCAACCAGTTTGCCTCGCTTGATAATATGAGCGATTTCGGCAAGGAGGTCGCATCATGCCGTACATTCGTATTTGTGCGTGAGATAGAGCCTCTTGTTAAAGGCAACCTTATAAAGGGCGGTGACCTTGAAAATGCTGTTGTGATATACGACCGCGAGATGCCGCAGTCGGAACTTGACCGTCTGGCCGATCTGATGAATGTAGGCCACAAGGAGGTGAAAGAGTTCGGTTACATACAGGCTATGCCGTTGCGCTTCGACAATGAGCCTGCGCGCCACAAACTCATGGACGTGATGGGCGATCTGGCTCTCATAGGCCGTCCGTTAAAGGGCAAGGTGATAGCTACCCGTCCGGGACACTCCATCAACACTCGCTTCTCCAAGCAGATTCGCAAGGAGATAAAGCGTCAGGACATTCAGGCGCCGCTTTATAATCCTAACATGGAGCCGCTGATGGACAACAACCGTATCCGCGAGTTGCTTCCCCACCGCTATCCATTCCTGTTAGTGGACAAGATTATAGAAAAAGGCGAAAACTATATAGTAGGTGTGAAGAATATCACGGCCAACGAGCCTTTCTTCCAGGGTCATTTCCCTCAGGAACCCGTGATGCCCGGCGTGCTTCAGATCGAGGCCATGGCTCAGACGGGAGGTTTGCTCGTGCTCTCCACTGTGGAGAATCCCGAGCTTTATTCCACTTATTTCATGAAGATTGACAATGTCAAGTTCCGTCATAAGGTGATACCCGGCGACACTATATTGTTCCACATCTCGTTCCTGACCGAATTGCGTCGCGGTTGTGCCGTGATGAAGGGATATGCGTTTGTGGGTGAGAAGATAGTCTCCGAATGCGAGTTTATGGCTCAGATCATTAAGAACAAAGGATAAAATAAATAATAGAGCAAACTATGAAACAGCCATTAGCATATATACACCCGGCAGCCAAGATAGCTCCCAGCGTGGTTATTGATCCTTTTGTCACTATCGAACAGAATGTGGAGATAGGCGAAGGTACACGCATAGGCAGTAATGTCACCATCATGGAGGGTGCCCGTATCGGTAAGAACTGTACCATATTTCCCGGTGCGGTCATATCAGCGATCCCGCAGGACTTGAAATTTCAGGGCGAAGAGACTCTTGCCATAATAGGAGACAATACGGTTATCCGTGAATGTGTGACGGTAAACCGCGGCACTGCCGCCAAAGGTAAGACGGTGGTCGGCAATAACTGTCTGATCATGGCTTACTGCCACGTGGCTCACGATTGTGTGGTGGGCGATAATGTGATCATGTCAAACGCCACCCAGCTTGCAGGTGAAGTGGTGGTTGACAACTATGCCGTGATAGGCGGAGGTGCTCTTGTGCATCAGTTCTGCCATATTGGCCCTTATGTGATGTTGCAGGGCGGCGCATTGGTCAACAAGGATATCCCTCCTTTCGTCAAAGCGGCACGTGAGCCTATATCATATGCCGGTATCAACTCCATAGGTCTGCGTCGTCGCGGATTTTCCACGGAGTCGATCAGAGATATCCAGGAGATATACCGCTATCTGTATCTTTCAGGTCTGAATAACTCCGATGCCGTGGAGCGTATAGAAGCGGAATTGCCCGCTACACGCGAGCGCGATGAGATAATCCTATTTGTGCGTAATTCCAAGCGTGGCATAATCAAAGGTTACGTGTAATCTTATTTAGAGATACATACATATAAAAACCGCGGGGCGCCTTTGAAGAAAACGCCCCGCGGTTTTATTTTTCGCGATGTCCGGGAATCATAGACGGTGGAGAATATCGGTGAGTGTCTGTCCGAGACCTATGGTGTAACCTTGCGAAAGAAATACCACGCGATTGAATGTGTCGGCTATGATGATTACCGGTAGTCCGGGGTCTGACAGATTCAATGCTTCTGTTATTTTTCCGGCAATGTCGCCGTCTATATCCGATCCGAATGTAACCGTGGAGGGCATCGCAGGAAATGACTCTAAACCTGCTTTCGACAAGTCTTCAGGCGATTCATAGAGCAGCACTATGGGGCGTCCCGCGGCTTCAAGTTCGCGGCTCATGGCGGCAATATCGCGCAGGGCATGGTTGGAAGGCTCGTGATTGGGCTTCAGAAGACCGAGTATATAATATCCTCGTCCGGTGGTGGAAAGTATGGACCGGTGGGCACCGCCTGTAGCAGGCAAGTATTTGCTTTCGGAATCGAAAGAGCCTATCACCTGAATCCTTGAGTCGTCGTGCCTTATTGTGAGTGTGTCGGTCATGGTGGTTATGTCGGGTTTCAGGTTAAGTATCCTTACTGTGGCAAGTACGCCGCCGTCGGCAAGGCGCTGGCCTGTGACGAGCATATATTGGCCGGCGTCAATCGCCTGCCCGTCGCGGAATGTCTCGCTCCATGGTATGAAATCGGGATAGGACAACAGTGACGGTTCCCCTCCGGTGATTCCGGACAGGGTGAAATGGGTGTAATACTTAGGATCGGGTATGTTGGCCGATGGTTTGTAACGGAGTGACAGCGAACACTTGGGGCTTACAGAGGTGCCGGCCGTCGCCGGTGTCGCTTTGGTAAACAATGCATCGTGCCATATTCCGGTAGAGTCAGCCCATTGGGTCTTTTGGGTCACCGGATCTATTCGTGCCGGAATGCCCATGGTGCGTGCTCCGGCCACAAAAAATATGTCGCGTGACTTGGGCGATGTGTGCCGGTGATACCATACCGCTTTAGGGCTCATGGTTACTTGTGATGGATACCATTCACGGTCGGCCGTTATGCTGTCGGCCACCCATAAGACCCATGAGGTGGGATTGTCCCTGAATGATTCCATCTGTGCCGGTGTGATTACCGAGTCGAAAAACTCACGGAAGGGAGTGAGTTCCTCCATGTCGATGCGTGGAGACATTACATATCGGGCAAACATATCTCCTCCATGTTCGCGGGCATTGATATGATCACGTAGCACGTTCCGTGGCACATAAAAACCAAAAGAAGCAAATCGGAATGAACGTCCGTTAATTCAATATTGAATGTAATAACTTGAAATTAAATTACTTGCGAATGAATAGAAATTCAAAAGCCTCCAATCTGCTCCAAACCTTGTATGGGATTTTTGGGAACATGGTTGGGCAACATTGCCCAAAGTTGCCCAAATCCCACTTTATGGGTAGGGATGGCGATGCGCCGGACTATCATGTAACGATGGAAATGTGTCCAAACTTGGTTGAGAACTGTTCCGGTGAATTTACTTTTGTCACCGGAAACAAAACACACGGTATAAATTCAAAAAACGCACGGAC
>CAJTRS010000039.1 GCA_910578805.1 uncultured Muribaculaceae bacterium
AGCGAATCTTTTTTTGGCACCGGAATTAGTCTTAATCTTAGGCATTTGTGTTACGTTTAAAAAATAATAATTATATCAGTATAATCTGGTTATTTCTTTTTTGGCGAGAGCATGATGATCATGCGCTTTCCCTCGAGTACGGGCATCTGCTCCACCTTGCCGTATTCTTCAAGGTCGTTGGCAAATCTGAGCAACAGTACTTCGCCCTGTTCCTTGAACAATATGCTTCGGCCGCGGAAGAACACATAGGCCTTGACCTTGGCTCCTTCCTGCAGGAATCCCATGGCGTGCTTGAGCTTGAAGTTGTAGTCATGGTCATCGGTCTGCGGTCCGAATCGAATCTCTTTCACCACCACTTTGGTGGCTTTGGCTTTCTGTTCCTTCTGGTGCTTTTTCTGCTGATAGAGGAACTTCTGATAATCCAGAACCTTGCACACCGGAGGTGCTGCGTTGGGCGATATCTCAATGAGGTCAAGCCCCATATCGTCAGCTATCCTGAGTGCCTGCTGAATGGTGTATATGCCTGTCTCTACGTTGTCGCCCACAAGACGCACTTCACGGGCGCGGATATGGTCGTTGATAGCGTATTGGTCTTTGGCGTTGTTGGCGCCACGGGACTGGCGACCGGCGTCGTTGGGCCGGCGGGATCCCGGTACAAAGGGTTTTTTCTCCATTCAGTGGGGTTATTGATTAATCATTTCTTCGACTTCTTTAGCCAAATTCGATGCAAAGGTAGCAATTTTCATCGTACCTTTATCACCTTCGCCCTGTTTTCTTACCGAAATTTCTCCATTTTCGGCTTCTTTCTCACCGACTATGAGCAAATAGGGTATGCGCCGGAGCTCGTTGTCGCGGATTTTCTTGCCAATCTTTTCGTTGCGGTCATCGACTATGGTGCGCACATCGGCTGCGTTGAGCTGCTTGGCCACAGAGTAGGCGTAGTCGTTGAACTTCTCGCTGATGGGCAGTACCACGGCCTGATCCGGAGCGAGCCACAGGGGGAAGCGTCCGGCAGTGTGCTCGAGCAGCACGGCCACGAAGCGTTCCATGGAGCCGAACGGCGCGCGGTGTATCATCACGGGGCGGTGCTTCTGGTTGTCTGCGCCGGTGTATTCGAGCTGGAAGCGTTCGGGCAGGTTGTAGTCAACCTGTATGGTGCCCAACTGCCAACGGCGGCCTATTGCGTCCTTGACCATGAAGTCGAGTTTGGGACCGTAGAATGCGGCTTCGCCAAGCTCTTTGCGGGCTTTGAGGCCTTTTTCCTCACAGGCTTCTATGATGGCGTTTTCGGCCAGATGCCAGTTTTCGTCGCTGCCGATGTATTTCTCCTTGTTGTTGGGGTCGCGGAGCGATATCTGGGCTTCGAAGTTGTCAAATTTGAGCGCCTTGAAGATGTAGAATATTATATCCATCACCTTGAGGAACTCGTTCTTGATCTGGTCGGGAGCGCAGAATATGTGGGCATCGTCCTGAGTGAATCCGCGAACGCGGGTCAGTCCGTGGAGCTCGCCGCTCTGTTCGTAGCGATACACGGTGCCGAATTCGGCAAGGCGTAAGGGCAGGTCGCGGTAGCTGCGGGGGAATGCCTTGAATATCTCGCAGTGGTGGGGGCAGTTCATGGGTTTGAGCAGATACTCCTCGCCCTCTTCGGGGGTGTGTATGGGCTGGAAAGAGTCTTTGCCGTATTTTGCATAGTGGCCTGAGGTCACATAGAGCATCTTGTTGCCTATATGGGGAGTGATCACCTGCTGGTAGCCATACTGTTTCTGTATCTTGCGCAGGAACTGCTCGAGGCGGTCACGCAGGGCGGCGCCTTTGGGGAGCCACAAGGGGAGACCGGCGCCTACATTCTGTGAGAATGCGAACAGCTCCATCTCCTTGCCGAGTTTGCGGTGGTCGCGTTTCTTGGCTTCTTCGAGCACCTGGAGATATTCCTCGAGCATCTTCTGCTTGGGGAATGTGATGCCATACACGCGCACAAGCTGGTTGCGCTTTTCATCGCCGCGCCAGTAGGCTCCGGCGAGTGACATTACTTTCACAGCCTTTATCGGTGCGGTGGTGGGGATATGCGGGCCGCGGCACAGGTCGGTGAACGAGCCCTGGGTGTAGGTGGTTATGTGTCCGTCCTCGAGTTCGCTGATGAGCTCGCACTTGTACTGCTCGCCGCGATCGCCGAAGAGCCTGAGGGCATCGTCCTTGGATATGTCGGCACGAACTATGGGCTGCTTTTCGCGGGCAAGTTCGAGCATCTTCTTCTCTATCTTGGGGAAGTCGGCCGCGGTGAGTGTGTGTTCACCCGGGTCAATGTCGTAGTAGAAACCGTTTTCAATGGCCGGACCTATGCCGAATTTCACTCCCGGATAGAGTTCCTGGAGTGCTTCGGCGAGCAAGTGCGCCGAGCTGTGCCA
The DNA here is from genome assembly GCA_910578805.1 of uncultured Muribaculaceae bacterium. Taxonomy (GTDB): domain Bacteria; phylum Bacteroidota; class Bacteroidia; order Bacteroidales; family Muribaculaceae; genus Paramuribaculum. The sequence goes on from CAJTRS010000039.1 coordinate 2,409, forward strand.
GAATGCGTGCTTGCCTTCGGGATCGTCCCATTTGAATAATCTGATCTGTGCGTCCTCGGTGATGGGGCGTGTCAAGTCCCATTCCTGTTCGTTGACAGAAGCCGCCAGTACGTCCTGAGCCAGACGCGGGCTGATGCTTTCAGCAATCTGAAGCGGGGTAATGCCGCTTTCAAACTGTTTTACCGAATTGTCGGGAAAAGTAATCTGTATCATTGATTATTAATATTTTATCAAATATGTTGCCCCGACGCCGGCGGCATCGGGTGCAAATCGACTGCAAATTTAACTTATTTATTTGATATTCCCATTATTCGCCGCACTAATTATTATGGCTTGTTGAGTCCTGAGCCGGTCAGTGTGACAGTGCGGTTATCGTTTGCTGCCTGAGGTGTCTGTTACCGTGAGTGCATAACCTTTCTTTTTCAGTGAGGTTATGCTGATGGAGGGGTCTTTGATCAGGCGGCGCAGATAGGTGATCTGTACATTCAGTGCCATAGAGTTGGCATAGCTGGCATCGCCCCACACTTTGCTGAGTATGGTGTCACGCCCCACGGTGTTGCCTGCATTTTCCACCAATAGCAGAAATATGTCGGCTTGCCGCGCTGACATCGCGTTAACGTCGCTTCGGTAGGTGAGTGTGGCGTTGTCATAGGAAAACACCGTGTCACCGATTGTGAATGTCCGGTTTTCAGTCCGGTTCATTTGGGCGAAGCGCTCTTCGATTCTGGCTATCAGCTCCTCGGGATAGAACGGCTTGGGTATGTAGTCATTGCCCTTGAGGCTGAAACCTTTGAGGCGGTCGGATTTTTCGGTGCGGTCGGTAAGAAAAAATATCACAGTGCGGCGGTCGTAGCGCCGGATCATGGAGGCGAGTTCAAATCCGTTGATCTGCGGCATGTTTATGTCGAGAAGTACGAGATCGGGCTTGCAGTCATTGTATAGTTCCCACCCCACGGCACCGTTGTCGGCATACGTCACCATGTAATCCTCCGCTTCCAGAAACCGCTTGAGGAGCATGGAGTTTTTCAGGTCGTCATCGACGAGGAGTATTCTTATGTGCTGTTTCATTGGGGTATGTCGATAGTGAATGTTGAGCCGCAGCCTTTGCGGGAAGAGATTGATATGGTGCCGCCATGGGCTTCCACAAGCATTTTTACGTAGGAGAGTCCCAGTCCCATGCCCGGGGTATGATTTGTGTCGGCGGCGCGGAAATATTTGTCGAAAATTCGGTCAAGGTCTTTTGATGATATGCCGAATCCGGTGTCGGTTATAGTTATTGTTACGTTGTGTTCCGATGCGGCTGTCGAAATGGTAATATCCACCTGCTGCGGAGAATATTTTATGGCGTTTTCGATCAGGTTGCCGATTATGTTGGCAAAGTGTATGGGGTCGGCATCGATGGTTATGTCGGATTCGGCAATGGAATAGCGCACCTCCTTGTCGGACGGTATCGAAATCATGGCGGCCGTGCGGCGTATGGCCTGTGAGGCATTGAACCGGCTGCGGTTGAGCGGTATGAGGGTGGAGTCGTTGAATGTGATATCGCGCAGTTTGGAGAAGTATCCCGACAGGTTGTCGAGAGCTTCGCGGCTGTCGGCCAATATGCTGCGCCGGTTTGCGATGTCGGCCGACAGACGCTCGTTGTCCAGTGCCGACACACACATTTTAAGGGTGGCTATGGGTCGCTTTAGTTCGTGGATCATGGTGGTCACGAAATTGTTGCGCATGGTGTCAAGACGCTGTTGGTGCACAATGGTGCGTATCTGAAGACACAGGCATGTCACAAGCATGAGTGTGACAATGACGGTAATGAGCAGTACTCCCCATATACGGCCTAAGACCTCCGATGCCGGAATATGGTAAACGATCACCGCTGCCTGTTTCTCTAAAATGTCGTAAGGGAGTGCGATCTCTACGGTAGGATCGAAAACCGATGTGTGTCGGCTCAGAGCGGGGCTCCATAATATGGTGTCGAGGGTGGAGAGTGTGATGTCGGCCGCTATGCCCGAATGCCTCAGGCATGAGTCTATGCCGGCCTCGGTGAAGGGGCATATGTCGTCGAGCCGGGTTTCGGCCAAGGCTCCCATAATATCGAAATTGCGCGGTACTCCGGTGAGGGTGAACTCTTTGGCCGACAATGTGTCGCGTTTACGTCCGTTGTCGATAATGTCGAGTATCTCCCGTGCCACATGTTTTTTCTCCAGGTTTGTAAGTTCCTGTCCGCGAGGCTTGCCGAGAATATCGTAGGCATTGAGGTGATATTGCCATGTGGTGATGTTGGCAGTAACGGTGTCGCCTGAGATATTGGTATTGTAATTGTCGGTTATCCGGTTTTCGGGGTTGCGTGAGGACTTGAGACTGTTGCGTGTGTTGTGGTAGCTTTCGGCGGCCGACATGACTGATTTATACACATCGGTCTCAGTCTGGGTCAGTGCGTAATCGTAACGTACGTATAGCCAGTAGGCCTGCATGCAAAGAAATGTGATGATAGCGCAGATGGTGGCTATGTAGAGTATCTTGATGCGGATTTTCATATCACAAATTTACATATAAGAATCGGGGAGACAAAGGGGAGTAATGATTTAGTAATAATTCCGTAAACATCGGATAATTAAAATATTCGTAGTCCGGCATGGTGTCATGTTAACTTTGCGGCAGATAAAATATATATATGTAAGACTATGAGAAAGATTTTAGCTATCGTCATTATCGCGGCCATAGCCGTTGGTGCAACGGTGGTTTCGGCCAAGGGAGCAAAGGTGCGTAGGGAATTGCGTATTTTTAATGCGAAAGTCCCTGAAATGAAATTGCTGGGAGAATCGGATATGGAGTTTATGTACGATTACACGTGGAGCGTTGACACCACGGTCGATGACGCTTTCAAGACTGAGCGAATGATCCTTCAGATAGCCCCCGACATGTCAATGTTTTCGAGCTACGGCAAGATTCAGGTGGATTCATTGCTTATGTGCTCTACAAGCGATGATATTCTGGCCAACCCCGAGCGTTACATGAAAGGACTGTCGGAATCGGTTGTCAAGCGTCGGTCCGACAATACGATTACCGTGACCGACAAGATATGCAACGACTGGTTCCGATTCTCCGAGCCGGTGCCCGATTTCCGATGGGAGCTGACCGGAGAGGAGAAAGAGGTGCTCGGTTACCTGTGTCAGGGTGCGCGCTGCACATTCCGCGGACGCGATTTCACGGCTTGGTTCACCGACGACATACCTGTCAGCGACGGTCCATGGAAGTTCTGCGGGCTTCCCGGCCTGATACTTGAAGCGGGGGATTCCGCAGGGGAATATGTATTTAAATGTGTCGGCATCTATTCCACCCGTCGTCGCAACATGGAGGAATATGATGTGAGCTATAACCGTACCGACCGTATCGGCTATTACAACACACGTCACAGTTACGATATAAATCCTTACAGTTATGCGCAGACAGTGAGCGGTACCACGGTAACCTGCACTGATGAATACGGTAATCCCGATCCTACGGCATTTGACCCCATGCCATTGGACTACGATTATATAGAACGTGACTGGAACGGCAAGAGATGAAACAGCTTTTATCATTAATACTTTTCGTTGCGGGCGTGGCATCGGACCTCCACGCCCGCACGGTGTCGGGATCGGTGTTTGATGACGCCACCGGCGAGCCGCTTGCAGGAGCCATGGTGCAGGCGCTCAACGATAATGGCAGAGCCGTTGCTTTTACGGCAGTAAAGTCCGACGGCGGCTTCTCGCTAAGTTGTCCCGGACAGGCAAGGACTATAAAGATACGGCTGATGGGTTATGAAGAGCTTTCGCAGCCGATTGGGGAGGAGCCTGTGGCTGTGCGCCTGAAAGCCAAGGCCACGGTGCTCCGCGATGTGGTGGTTGATGCCCCCGACATCATACAGCGCCATGACACATTGGTGTTCAACGTGGATAAGTATGCCTCCGTGCAGGATAAGGCTATAATCGATGTGATAAAGCGGCTGCCGGGAGTCAGGGTTGACAAGAACGGTGGGATCACCTACAACGGTGAGCCGATCAATAAACTTTATGTCGATGGCAACGACATACTTGGCGGCCAGTACGGTGTGGCCACCGACAATATATCGCCCAAGGACGTCAAATCGGTGGAGATAATGGAGAATCATCAGCCGATAAAGGCTCTGGAGGATATAGAGTTTTCGGATCAGGCCGGTATAAATCTGAAACTCAAGGAGGACGCACGTCTCCGCTGGGCCGGTGTGGCTATGGCCGGAGTGGGCATGCCGGGGCTTTATGATGCACAGTTGTTTGCCATGCGTATCGCTCCGCGGTATCAGAATATGGTCACGTTACGTTCCTGCAATACAGGCTGGAATCCCGCCACGTCGATAGTGGAGCACGGTGATATGCCTATGTTCTCGGTCACGGCATTACCGGTGTGGGGAGAGTATGTCAACGCCGATCTGATATCGGCGCCGTTGCCTGCCATGCGCACGCGTGACAATCTGTCGGGTCTTGCCAATGTTATCACGGCATGGCGTAAAGGTGCTACCGCCAACACGCTTAAAATAAATTATGCCGCCGACCGGCTGGATTATTCCACCACGGCGGCTACCCGTTACTTTGATCCGGCTATAGATGATTTCTATAAATCCACAGCCCTGAACACTATGGCTCACGATGTCAATGCATCGTGGAAAGCGGAGATAAACCAAAAGGGTTACTTTATGAAAAACCTGTTTGCTGTCCGCGGTTCATGGCGCCGTGGCCGAAGCGGTATAAGCGGGAGCGAGATTCTGGAGCAGACGGTGCGTCGCCGCGGGTTGCGGCTTCACGACGATCTGTGGCTTATACGCCGCACCGATATGAGGATACTTAAATTCGCATCGTCCAATGATTTTTTTTACAGCAAGGACAATCTTGCCGTGTCGCGCGGCGAATCGGGGCAAAACCAAAGGCTGGTTTCCGCGGAGTTCCGTTCGGTCAACGAGGTCAGCCATGGCTGGATCATGCGTCGCTGGGATATCACTCTCGCCGCCGGAATGGATTTTGACTGGCGCCGTCTCAACACCCTCCTGTCGGGATTGACAGTTCCGGGGGTGGCTTCCGGAGCTCACGGTGACTATTATGCCATGAAAACTTACGTCAATCCGCGGGCTGTGTATGACAGCCGTGGCTGGCGCATGACCATCTCATTGCCTGCAGCACTGCATGATTATCGGCAGCACTGCGGCACGCACCATACATTTGTCACGGCCATACCAGCCCTGTCGGTTATCAGGGAATTGGGAGCAAAGTCGGATATGCGTGCGGCCCTGTCATACTCAGTCGGCGGCCCGTCGGCCGACGGGCTTGTCAACTGTGCCGTGATGAGCGATTTCCGCAATATCAGCATATTGCGTGATCTGCACACGGGCAGTCACACCGTAGCCTCATCGGTGGCCTACCGTTACCGCAATCCGCTGACGGCTATGTTTTTCAATGCACGTGTACATTACACATATTCACGCAGTTCGGGCATGTGGGACTGCACGTTTGCCGGTGACTATGTCATCACCACACTTGTAAAGCGCCTCAGCGATGTGCATACAGCCGGCGCGACCGCAGGGATAAGCAAGGGTTTTTCCCACGGACGCATAGTGACGGGAGTCGATGCCGGTTACAGCTATAGCAGTGCGGTTTCCATGCGCAACGGTGTCGAGTCGCCTTATTCGCAGCATTATGCCGAGGTAAAGCCTTTTTTCAAAGGTACCCCGGCTAAATGGGTTGCTGTGGATTATCTGTTGATTTACGGCTATAATATGCTTGACATGCAAGGCGATGTTTCGGGACGTTATCAATCCTTGAGCCAGTCGCTGAAATTCACATTCATTCCTACAGACTGCCTGCAGGCATCGGTGGGAGCGGAGCAATATTTCACCCGGTTTTCCGAAAACTCCACTGCCGGTATGATACTTGTCGATGCATCTGCCCGCTGGGATATAAGCCGCCGTTGGCAACTCGAGTTGACGGCGACAAATCTGCTTGACCGCAGGGACTATCGTTACACCTCGTTCGGCACACTGTCACAGACCGATCAATCTTACCGTCTGCGTCCCCGCAATCTGCTCCTCACGGCCACCTGCCGCTTCTGATAGTATATGGCGCTATATACGCACTTTCAAAGTACGGTCATGACATTTAACTAAATATGCTCCCGTTGGAAGCGATAGTGTCAGATGGCTCGAAACCGTACCCTGATACACGATTACGCCCCGAAGGTCATAAACAGAAGTCTTTACCGGAGATGATGTTATGATATCGATGGCTCCTGCTCCGGTTGTTATATCTATGACAGGTGTCAGGGTTCCCGCTTGATCTATGTGTGCGTAGTCATTGATGTCGGGCACACCTGTGATTGTCGTGAAATCTTTCCATATTTTTGCGTTTTTGTATAGTTCAACAGACGATTCAGGCACAATCAGACGGCATCTCTCATATATCTCTCTGTCATGGCTCAGATAATTGCACCCGATCAGCATGGGCGGATTCTCTCCCATGCACACTATTTCCGTAAGGCTTGGACATGAGTGGAATATATCATCTTCGGCTGATGCTTTGACGATATCCGGAAATATTATTTTTTGAAGTTTGAGGTTTTCGCCAAATGCCTGTCCGAACAATTTAAAGTTGGATTTAGGTAATGTTATCTCCTGAAGTCTTATTGTCATATCGAAGGCATAGGGGTGTATGGTGGGCACTCCTTCGGCCGTGGAATTGTCATGATTGAACGTTACCTTTGTGACATAAAAGCCAAAAGGCACTTCTCCGATAAATTCAATGCTTGCGGGTAGGTTGAATTCGGTGATGCCACTGTCAAAAAAACAGGAATGCGATATCTCCTTTACGCCTTCGGGAATGTCGATCTCTTTAAGCCCGGTGCAATTCCAAAATGCTGACTGTCCGAGTTTTGTTATAGTCGGAGGTAGTATTATGCCGGTGAGCTCATGGCTATAGGCAAATGCGGAGTTCCCGATTTCTGTTACTTCATAAGTTTTACCACCATAAGTAACGGTTGACGGAACCGTTACTGTGCCTTTATAAAATGGCCGGGCGTTAATGTTACATATAGGGCCTATCTTTTCATACTCAGTCGGGTGATTTTCGGGAATAGTCCGGATAATGTCCGGTGACGTAAATTCGTTTTGTTCAAGGCATGTTACAATAACGGAATTGTCGTGTTTGGGATTGAATTTATAAAGAATGCCTTCATGTTCGAAATCATATGCTGTCGATGTCCCGGCAATAAAAGCCAGCAAAATAAATGTGATGTACTTTTTCATAATATATGCCTTTATTAATTAATGGAATGAGTGTGACGCAAAGAATTTTTATTGTCATATATGATACTTGCAATTTAAGGTAATTTAAGTGTAAAGGCAATGATTTATGGTTAATAAGTGTGAAAAGGTGCCGGTTTTCGGTTTTTAGATACAAAACAATATTAATACCTCCGGAATTATCGTGTATGAAACAATTCCGGAGGTATAGAGTGTGTATATGTTGTAAGACAGTTTTGGAAAAGTTACCGGAGGCAGTCGGTCTCGATGTCGTCGTGCTTGTTGGGGGAGGCTTTCAGCCCTAATGACATTCCGGTCTTGGCCGACAGGGCTTTGTTGGGGTTGTCACGATATTCTTTCATGTTGCGGCGGTGTTTGCATCGGTCGGTCTTTATGAAGTCACGGTTGCCTGGGATCGGTTCTATGGGTTCGGAGGTTTCCTGCAGTCCGGTGATGGTGAAGCGGTATTCACCGCCTTCGGTGCCCGCTTCCATGATAAGTCCGGGGAGTCCGGCAAGTTGCCATGGTCCTTCCTGAACGGCTATATCCGGAGTGAACCATGCCGTCCATTTACGTCCATGGTAATCGGCCGTGGCCTGCTGGCATTCGTAGTTCATGACGGTTTTGGTGGAGTCGCCGATTTCCCACACCAAGTCCGACATAGGCACGGTGTATTCGAAGTTGTCGTCAACAATTACGTCATAGACCGTCATGTCGCTTGTCCCGAAATGCTTATACACTTGAAATAGTTGGCCTCTTCTTGGAATGCCTGCCATGGCGTCTTTATTTAGGGTTATCGACTTTATGGAACCGTCGGCGTTGGTTTTCAGCCCTCCCGACTTGGTAAGTGCGTTCATTGCCATCTGCCGTACGATCTCCTTACCTCCGGGAGTAGCCTCGATGGAATCGAGAAACTGTGTTTTGATGCTGTAAAAGCGTGATTCGCCGGGCGCGATCTGGAGTATGAAGTCATCTGACATAGTTTTTTCCTCTCCAGACGTAGTGGTGGTTTGGAATTCATAGCGGTACTGGGCTTTCATTACGGCCTGCGGATAGCTTTCGGCAGCTGCGGTCATCGATGCGGCTGTCAAAGCGAGACTGATAATAAGTTTTCTTGTCATTTTTTTATGTGTATGGAGATTAGAAATTCGCGTCCGCGCAGCATACTTGAGCGTTCCATGGCCGACAGTGTGCCGAATGTGGTGTAGGAATAGCTTCGGTGATCCAGAATGTTTGATACCGATGCCGTTATGTCAAGTTTAGGCGTGATATTGTAAGTGATGTCGGCATCGAGCATCACCATATTCTTGTAACGGTGTGCTTCGATCTCATTGCGGTAATATTCGCCCGAGGTGCCTATCCGAATCTTGTCGGCGGGTGTGAGTGTGAGGCTGAAACGGTGGCAGTAGGAATCGGTAAACAGGGTAGGGCTGCCGCTCATGGAGAGTCCGTTGCGGGTGAAGTTGAACCCATAACTCCAGTTGAGCCAAGAGGATATACTGCCGTCAATGCGTGGCGAGATTGACAGAAGGCGGCTACGGCAGTCAACGGGCAGGTTGTCGGATATCATGGTGCTGCCCGAAATCATGTATTGTGCACCCATACTCGCTGTACCGCGTATGAAATCAAGTGTCTTGCTCACGGTGCCCATAAAATTGGTGGACTGAGACCGTGACGGCCCGTAGCTGTAGGAATATATAATGTAATCGCCCATGAAGTTCTGCACGGAGCCTGTTTCCGATCTGTTCCAGGCATGATTGGCAAGAGCGCTTAGAAACAGGCCGTGGGCAGTGTGCCGGTAGCGGTAAGAGAGCGATACAGACTGTCCCGATGAGGTGTAATAGTCATCTGTTCCGGCATTAAGGGTGCGGTAATCGCCAAGGGTTATGCCATTGTGTATGTTATGGAGCGACGCCGGACTGCGGCGTGCCGATCCCGACAGATTCAGCTCCATGCGTGGTGTTATTTTCCAGCGTGCCGACAGAGCCGGGGAAGCGAATAGCTCAGTGCGGTTTCTCATTCCGGCACTGAAGAAGTAGGTGTACAGATTCAGGGGCACTTTAAGTGACATCTCTATCTTGCGGCTGTTCCACTCGAATTTGGGCGATATGAACACACGTATGTAATCGGTGGTGAGATTATTGGTCGTGGAGGTCTCCACATTGTCCATGCCCCATAGGTCGGTGTGCAGTTTGCGTAGATATCCGCTCAATCCTCCCTCAAGTGATATGATCACTCTGTTGCAGATCAGGCCGTAGGACACACGTTCGTCTGTGAAAAACGCATGTTGCGACACATGCTGTCCGTATGATTTACCGTTATGCTCTATGGTAAGCCGTTCGGGGAGCGATTTCCATTGGTTGATGCCCGAAAATGTGATGAGATGACGTCCGCCAAACCGTTTGATTATTTTTATATTATCGGAAATGTCATATAATGGGGTGCGGGTCTGCTGGTTGTTGGAAATGGTGCCGGAAGTGTTCAGGTTCATGTCGTCCCAATTTATGTTGAGGCTGAGGATATTGTTGAGAAAATAGCTCTTTTCGTTAACTTCGTATGAAAAAAGACCTGTCAGGGCGTTGGTGTGTGACAGTGCGTGTTTTTTCTCTGATATTATTTTGTCGCCATCGGGACGATAATATGTGGTAATGGTCGATGATTCGGACGATATGCGGTCATTGGAGTAATCCATCTGGACACGGAATTCGCCTCCACGCCGGTTTTTCCACAGGTGGCTTGACGAAAAGAGCCATGACCGGTTCATCTGTGTTCGTGACTTTCTCAGTCCCGGAGTGGCGGGTGTGCCAAGCTGCACGTAGCCGCTCATCGGTTCGCCTGTGTCATCGGTGAGAAATCCCGATAGCATGCCGCCGAGGCTATTGCCTGTATTATTGGTTTTGAGGGTGGTGAGCATCTGGTACCCGCCGGACATCATCATGGCAAACAGTTCTCCCTGCCACAATGCTCCGTGTGGATTGGCCGAGAGTCCTGCGCCGCCCTCACCGTGCGCCACCAATGTGGCCTTGGCTCTGTTCTTGAGTTTCAGGTTTATGGCTGCCCTGTCGGAGAAACTCAGTCCGCGAAGCACCTGCATCGGCTGGTGGTTCTCGAGAACCTCCACAGCACCCACGTCGTTGTGGTCGATGCCTTTGGTGGCAACCCCGTATTTGCCTCCGAGCAGGTCGTTGCCCTCGATGTAGAATTTGTTGATGTCCTCACCCTGGTATTTGATCTTACCCTTGTCGTCAACATCGATGCCGGGCATGCGGTTGAGCACATCGCCTATATTGCGGTCCTGTTTCCGGGAAAACGAAGTGACGTCGTAAGTTATGGTGTCGCCGTTCTCTCGGATACGCTGCGCTTTCACGGCCACTTCTTTCAGCTTGAGAGCCTGCAGGGGCATGATTATTTTGAGAGGCATAGTAGCGCTGTCGAGTTTCACCGACTGCTTGGCGTAACCGATCATGCTTACCTCGACGGTGCAGCCTTGTGTGGCCGCAGCCTCGATGGAGAACAGCCCTTCAGTTGATGTGGAGGCATATTTTTTTATCTTATTGTCGGTTCCGCGTAGCATTACTGTCGCGCCGGCTATCGGCAAGTCGTCATCGGCCGATATGACTGTGCCTGACACTATGGCGGCATCTGTAACCTGTGTAAAGGCTATACATATGATAAATGCGATGACTAATCCTGCGAAACGTTTCATTGCCATGTGTCAGAGACTGTAATGATCGGACGTAAATACCTGTGACATGGGCAAAGATACGGATTTTATTTTAATACATGGGGCGGCAACCTTTTGAATGCTGATTTTGTTGTAATATTGAATATGAAATAAACATATTGGCTAAGTCAGTTGATGAATACCTGATTATTATAACCTATTTATTTTAAAATATTATGAATACAGCACCATTACAAGGAATTAAAGTGGTCGATTTTACTGCCGTGCAATCCGGACCTTCATGTACGCAGATGCTCGCATGGCTTGGAGCCGACGTGGTAAAGATCGAACGTCCGGGAAGCGGAGACGCTACCCGAAATGAACTGCAGTTCCTGCCCGACGAACCGAGCTATTACTTCCTGCAGCTCAACAGTGACAAGAAATCTCTCACACTTGATGCCGCCACCCCCGACGGCAAGGAGATTCTGACAAAACTTATCAAGGGAGCCGATATTTTTGTGGAAAACCTGCACCCGGGCGCCATGGATAAACTCGGCTTCAGCTGGGAAGCGGTGCATCAGTTGAATCCCCGTTGTATATATGGTACGATAAAGGGGTTTCCGCTCTCTTCAAAATTCAAGGACCTGAAGGCTTATGAGCCGGTGGCTCAGGTGACTTCCGGTGCCGCTTCCACCACCGGCTGGTGGGAAGGCGAGTACAATGTGCCTACCCAGAGCGGTGCGGCACTTGGTGATTCCAATTCAGGCATGCACCTGCTTATCGGTCTGCTTGCCGCATTGATGCAGCGCGAGAAGACCGGAGAGGGTTCGTTTGTGTATCAGTCCATGCACAATGCCAGCCTCAACCTGTGCCGTATAAAGACCCGTGACCAGCTCACACTTGACCGTATCGGCTATCTTAGCCAGTTCCCCCAGTATCCAAATGAAAAATTCGGAGATTTCGTGCCGCGATCAGGCAATCAGGAGGGTTCCGGTGTGCTCGGCTGGACTTACAAATGCAAGAACTGGGAGACCGATCCCAACGATTATGTCTATGTGATTCTTCAGCGTGATGCAAAGAGTTTCACCAAGGCATGCAAGGCTCTCGGTTTTGAGGATTGGCTTACCAATCCCGATTTCAATACCGCCGACGCACGCGATCGCAACAAACAGGCCATTTACAAGCGTATCGAGTCATTTACCATAACCAAAGATAAGTATGAGGTGACCGAACTGCTGGCGGCCGCCGGAGTTCCGGTAGGTCCTGTGATCTCTACAAAAGAGTTGCTTGAAGACGAATCGCTCTATGACGGCAATACTCTTGTGAAGATCGATCAGGGCGGTAAGATCGGCGAGTTTGTCACTGTGGGTTGTCCGTTCACAATATCCAATTATCAGCCTGCTTATGGACCCTGTCCCACTCTTGGCGGAAACACCGAGGAGGTTCTTACATCGCTCGGCTATACCCCCGACCAGATAGCTTCGTTTGCCAAGAACGGCACCACGGCACCTATGCCCAAGGAGGCCAAGTGAGATTAAGATCAAATAGACACACACTCTCTCTATATATCCCTTTAAGCCGAGCCTGTGAATCCCAAAGTGGTCACACCCGGGATTCGCAGGCCGCTTAAACATAAAAATCACTATTTATTTAACACAAAAGTATAAGCATTATGTCAAATACAGCTCCCACCCCCGCCACTCCGAAGCCTGCTCCATCTTATCCCGATCAGGTGACCGGCATGTACATATTGGCCCGTGCGTTGAAAAACATAGGCATAGACACCATGTATGGTCTGGTGGGAATTCCTATCACGGAATTTGCTTACCTTGCCCAGATGGAGGGCATACGTTTTGTCGGATTCCGGCATGAACAACAGGCCGGTATGGCTGCCGCAACACATGGTTTCCTCACAAAGAAGCCCGGAGTCCTGCTCACGGTGTCATCGCTCGGATTCATGAACGGACTTACGGCCACCACCAACGCCACGGTCAACTGTTATCCGATGATACAGATTTCCGGTTCGAGTGTGCGTGAGCCTATCGATCTCGACCAGGGCACTTACGAAGGCCTCGACCAGCTCAATGTGGCCAAAGGCCTTGTAAAAGCCGCTTACCGTGTGAACAAGCCCGAGGACATACCCACGGCTGTGGCACGCGCTTACCGCGCGGCCGTATCCGGGCGGCCCGGCGGCGTGTATCTTGATGTTACCACTCCGTGTCTCGGAGCCGTAATGGATAAGGCCGATGCCGACAAACTGTTTTTCGAACCTGTCGATCCGTGTCCGGCAATGGTGCCCTCGGCAGAGTCGGTGGACCGTGCCGTGCAGATGCTGTCGGCCGCAAAGCGCCCGGCGATACTCCTTGGCAAGGGAGCCGCTTATGCGCAGGTCGATGACAAGATAAAGCAGTTGATTGAAAGCACGGGTATCCCGTTCTATCCCATGTCGATGGCCAAAGGTCTGATGCCCGACAATCACCCGCTGAGCGCTATCTCCGCCCGCAGTACCATCATGGCGCAGGCCGATGTGGTCATGCTTATAGGAGCGCGCCTTAACTGGCTGCTGTCGCGCGGTCAAGGCAAGTGGAATCCCGAGGGCCGGTTCATTCAGCTTGAAATAGACCCCAAGGAGATCGATTGCAACCGTCCGATAGCCGCTCCAGTAATAGGCGATATAGAAAGTTCGCTCGACGCCATTCTCGCCAGACTCAATGGCGTGAAATTGTCCATGGATCCGGCATGGGTGAGCGGCATTCAGGCCGAAAGCAAGGTTAAGAACGCCAAGTTCCTCGAAC
>CAJTRS010000040.1 GCA_910578805.1 uncultured Muribaculaceae bacterium
AAAGTTACGGCAAATATTTTTACCGGCAAAACTTTTTCAGACTTTTTTTTGTTTTTTCTTTCCGGAGCGCCGCTGCGCCCGGGCTTCCGGATAACCTCCGCGGCAGTGGCCGGGGTGTCTTTCTCAAAAGCGAGTGCAAAGGTAGGCACTTTAATCCAACCCGCCAAATATTTCTGCAAGTTTTTTCAACACTTAAAGGGTTAACAAATGTTAGAGAATGTGGCTTGGCATTGCAAATCACTCAATTACCCCGAAGCAAAAAAATCACCGCCGCACACAAATTTCCACTCCGCGACAAAACAGTCATTGCATTACCGCCCGAAACACGTCGGCGGACCGATCATGGAGCAATGACGGATCGAATGCCCGATTAGAGGACGGTGACCTGAAAAAACAATCACCCAAAAACAGCGGACGCCCCCCCAAAAAACCAGAACACCCGTGCATACCCAACCGCAACAATCGGCCATACTCAGCAACTCGCCATCAAGGGCGCAAGAACGCCCGCATGAGCGGCCGAAAGCTCACACAGGTGGCTACGCCGGAGAAGCCATTAAACAACAGCATATTGGGCAAGACTACTCCTTCATATGCACGGAGTGTGGGTTAACCGATGTGAATTCCGGCAAATCCCATGAATGCCATGGCCAGAATGCCGGCACTGATAAGGGCAATGGGGGTGCCCCGCAACGGTGCGGGCACGTCAACCAGCTCAAGACGGGTGCGAATGCCGGCAAAGATACCAAGAGCCATGGCAAATCCAATAGCGGTGGACAAGGCGTAGGTAACCGACATAAGCAAATCGAAATCCTTTTGCACCACAGATATGGCTACCCCGAGCACGGCGCAGTTGGTTGTTATAAGAGGCAGAAACACACCAAGAGCCTTATAAAGCGAGGGTGTGACCTTTTTTAATATTATCTCAAGCATCTGCACCAAAGCCGCAATAACGAGTATGAAGGCGATGGTCTGCATAAAGTCAAGACCAAACGGCATAAGCACATAGTTATAAAGCAACCAGGTGACAGCTGTGGCAATAGTCATGACAAAAGCTACGGCCGCCCCCATGCCGACTGCCGAGGACATCTTTTTAGACACTCCCATGAATGGACATATTCCGAGAAACTGCGCAAAGACGATATTATTGACAAATACGGCCGTTATGAATATGGAAATGTAAGCAAGCATAATGATATCAGCGTGATTTTATGTAATTAAACAGTCCGATAAGCAGTCCGAGAGCAATGAATGCCCCGGGAGCAAGAACAAATATGAGCGACCCGAACGATTCGGGATAGACGACAATGTCAAACACGCGGCCGGTACCGAGAAACTCGCGCAGCGCACCAAGCAGAGTGAGACCGAATGTAAATCCGAGCCCAATGCCGATGCCGTCACAGGCCGATGCCACAACTCCGTGACGCGAAGCAAACGCCTCGGCCCGGCCAAGGAGAATACAGTTGACCACAATAAGCGGTATGAAAATGCCCAAAGTGGCATTGAGTGCCGGCATATATGCGGCAAGAAGGAGCTGCAAGACACTGACAAAGGTAGCTATCACAACTATATATACGGGAATACGCACTGCCGGAGGCACAAAGGATTTTATAGCCGAAACCGACATATTGCTGCACACAAGCACCGATGCCGTGGCAAGCCCCATACTCATGCCCGACAGCGCACTGCCGGTGGTGCCGAGCGTGGGACACATGCCGAGAAGAAGCACAAACACCGGGTTCTCTCTCACAAGACCGTTGTATATTATGTCAAGATATTTCATGGAGCCAAAGGTTTTAACACATTGTCATCAAATACCACATCATGAGCACGACGCACCGCATCAAGAAAAGCCCTTGAGGTAATAGTGGCCGCGGTGATGCCGTCGATATCGCCTCCGTCCTTGCTGACCTTAAACCGCGAGGCTCCGGGATCGCGCCCAATCACCGAGCGCGACGCCACCTCGGAACGGAACCAGGTATCCATCTTGGCTCCAAGACCGGGGGTTTCGGAATGCGACATTACATAATAATCGATCAGGATACCACGCGTGTCAAATCCTACCATGACCTCGATACGTCCGGAGAACCCGCCGGTGGAATAGCTTTCCACAGCCACCCCCGTCAACTCCTCCCCTACCTTGGCCGGATAGACCTTCATAGGCTCACCGCCGGAAACCGGCACAACGATCACACAATCGGCAAGAGGATCGTTGTCATAATGCGGAAGCACCCCGGATATGGCGCGGATACGTGTCTGCGCGGCGGCTTCGGCGATCGGTTTTTCCGTGACACGAAAAACCCACGCAAGCAATGCCCCGCTGCCTACACATACAACCGTCAGCACCAGCAGCATTTTCCAAAGCGAAATTCTACCGGACATGAGCTACCCTCCTTTCCCCGAACCTCCGCGGCCTGAACCATTTGTTTAGCAATGGAGTAACACCATTCATAACGAGTATGGCAAACGACACACCTTCGGGATAGGCCCCGTAATGACGTATAACCATAGTGATAACGCCGATCATGGCTCCATAGACCAGCATGCCACGCGGTGTCATGGGCGACGTGACATAATCTGTGGCCATAAAGAATGCACCGAGAAGCAATCCACCGCCCATAAGTTCCACCCCTACATTGCCGCCCGCAACCACAGTCATCAGAGCAACCGCCCCGACAACTGCCACCGGAATATGCCATGTGATTACACGTGACACCATAAGATAAAGCACACCTATTATAAGAGCAAGCGCCCCGACCTCACCCATGGATCCGCCAGTAAGACCTATAGCCTCATCGACAAGGTCAACGCCTGAGGGAGATATGACACCTGTTTTCAGTTCACTAAGCACAGTGGCGCCGGTTGAAGCGTCAAGATAGGCCATACGGTTGACCTCAGGTAGCGGCCACGATGTCATCTGCTGCGGAAACGACAGGAGCAGAAACACACGCCCCACCAAAGCCGGATTGAAGATATTGCAACCGAGACCGCCGAATGCCATTTTTCCGATACCTATAGCCACCACACAACCGATAAGCACAATCCACACAGGGATATTCGACGGAAGATTAAGCGCCAGCAGAAGCCCGGTGAGAAGAGCCGAGACGCTAAACGTGGCCGACTTGCGCCCCATCATAAACCGGGCGATAAGATACTCCACAGCCACACAGCCCACCATGGCCGTAACCGAGACTATGGCCGCGCCGATACCAAAATAATACAGCGCACAACCCAACGCCGGCAGCAGGGCAAATATCACACGCCACATGGCACCGCGGGCCGAAAACGGAGCGTGGATATGCGGAGAACCGGATATTACGAGCATTCTATCCATAAACAAAGAGATGTGTATTCCTTAAACAATATATTATCGCATAATACTTGATGTCACTTACTTTTCCTGACGCGCCGTGACGACATCTTGCCATAGCGGATAAAATCGAGAATCGGACGCGACGAAGGACATATGTAACTGCACGAACCACATTCGATACAGTCGGCCACTCCGGCATCGACCGCCTCTCCCACCCGACCGAGACGCGACAAAGTGCTTATCAGATACGGTTCAAGCCCCATGGGACACACCGAGACACACCGGGCACAGAGTATGCACGGTTCGGGCTGCGCCCTGTGCGACATGTCGGGCGGAAGCAGCAGGATTCCCGAAGAGCCTTTCTCAACCGGAACTTCGGTATTCTCTACAGCAGCACCCATCATAGGACCACCCAAAACGATTTTCCCGACCGGAACATCGTCACCGCCCGATTTCGAGATCAACTCATCGACAGGATATCCTATGGGCACAAGATAATTGGCCGGACGGGGCAACCGCGGACCAGTGACGGTGACCACCCGCTCAATCAGAGGCTCACCGTAAACCACAGCCATGCATACAGCCCGTGCGGTGGCCACATTGACCACCACCACACCCACATCGGCCGGCAACCCGCCAGAAGGCACCTCGCGGCGTGTCATGGCAAATATCAACTGTTTCTCTCCGCCCTGAGGATATTTTTCTTTCAGAGGCACGATCACAATGCCCGATCCGGGAGCGACATGAGACCGCAGCGATTCTATGGCATCGGGCTTATTGTCCTCAACACCTATCACGGCGTTACTTACGCCAAGAGCCTTCATGACCAATTCCGCACCGATTATTATTCCGGCGGGATCGGACAGCATCAAAGCATGATCACATGTCAGATACGGCTCACACTCGGCTGCATTTATCACCAGTGTATCGATATTCTTTCCGGGCGGCACATTCAGCTTTACGGCCGTAGGGAATGTAGCGCCGCCGAGACCTACAATACCGGCCTCACGGACACATGCAAGTATCTCATCAGCCGACACATTTCCTTTATCGCGAACAGCTACAAGAGGTTTGGACATCGATTCGATATCAATCCGGTGATCAGACTCAGTGGCTTCTATCTCTATTGCCTCGACATCAAAACCACGGGCATTGCGCACAAGGCCTATAGACCTCACAATTCCCGAAATGGGCGAATGCAACGACGCCGACACCACCGATGCGGCCTCGGCCACACATTGCCCTCTGACCACCCTATCACCCGCTGCCACCACCGGCCGGGCCGGAGCGCCTATATGCTGACCGAGCGGCAAGACCACCCTCATGGGCAACTCCACACGCTCCATGGCTGAATGAGCCGACAGTTTACAATCTTTTAACCTAACACCTCCTATATGAAAAGTCCTTGCCATAGACTAAGATTTTACAGGATTAACAACGTTTTCTCCGGACACCTCAGGGAAACCGGCCGTAAGGATAGCTCCGGTGGGACATTGCGCCACACATTTGCGGCACAGACGGCACTTGTCGGCATCGATACGGGCAAGGGCGCCATTCAGCATGACCGCTCCGAACGGACAGGCCTTCACACACTTGCCACAACCGATACATGCCGCCTCGCACCCACGGCGCGCTACCGCCCCTTTTTCGGGATTGGAACATGCCACCCACACGAGGCGCCCCCGGGGACCGGCGGGACGAATCTCTATAAGATTACGCGGGCATACCAAAGAGCACATGCCACAACCCGTGCACTTACCGGCATCAATATGGGGCAATCCGGTGGAAACGTCGATAGACAACGCACCAAACGCACATGCCGCCACACAATCACCACAACCGAGACAACCGAACGCACATGACAACTCACCTGCTCCGGCGCGATTGACAACCGAACACGAACGCGGACCTTCATACACGGCCACCTTGTGACGACGCGCACACTCACCGGCACATCGGAGCACCGCCACCTTGGGCACTACCGACTGAATCCCGCCACCCATAATTGCCGCAATCTTAGCCATGCCCTCCTGACCCGCACCGGGACAGAGAAGGGAATCCACGCCGCCACGGCTCACGCATTCGGCAGCAAAGGCATGACAGCCGCTGTAACCGCAGGCGCCACAGTTGGCACCCGGAAGCAACTCCTCCACAGCCACGACACGACCGTCCTCAACGACAGAAAACCTCCGTGCCACAATAAAAAGCACCAAAGCCGACAACAGCCCTATGACTCCCAATACTATAGCGGCAATCAACACTATATCCATGTTCATAAAAATCTTTCTACAGTCTTGTCACGATCCATTTCACAGACGATTCCACACGATGCCTGACAAGATAGAGCAAACCGTAATATATGACAGGCACGACAACCGCACCCAATGCCAAAATCCACTGCGGCATATGACATAAATAAAACGACACAGCCACCAAAAACATCAGCGCCAACGGCAATAGAATACAATATAGTATGGCTCTGTATTTCGACCTTACGTCAGGTGTCAGCAACACCTCATCGCCAACCTCGAAAACCTCGCCGCACCCACCGGCGTCAACCAGCATCTCGCAACGATCTGTTCCATGGCACAACGAAGCGACAGCACACCCGCCGCAAGCGCTTTGAGAATGCGTCAATTCTATAGTTAAACGACTATTGGCTACCGTTTTTACCCTGCCGCTATATATATCCTCCATCTTGTTTAATTTCCCTGTACAAATTTATGAAATAAAGAAATTTTTCCATATTTTCACCTCGAAAAATATTACCTGAAGGACAATTTTTTCGTATTTTTGCCAAACACAGATAAATCGATGGCAAAACACAACGACATAGGACAATGGGGCGAATCAATAGCGCGCGACTATTTAGTGGCACGCGGCTATGCTATACTTGACAGCAATGTGCATGTAGGGCATAAAGAACTTGACATAGTAGCCATAAAAGGAAACCGCATAATATTTGCGGAAGTAAAGACACGATCAGATAAATTCACCGATCCTGCCGACACCATCGACTCTAAGAAAATAAACCGCATAGTCCGTGCGGCCGACAGCTTCATTCGCTCCCACAAAATACCTCATGAAGCACAATTTGACATTATTATAATAATAGGCACCCCGGAAGGAGACCACACCATCGAACACATACCCGACGCATTTATGCCTCCACTGCGTGGCGCCCGGTGACAGCACAAGGTTAATTTAAGTTAATCCAACCACATATTGCATCGATATCCGAAAATAAAGCATATCTTTGCATCAGATTCAAAATTATAATAATTACAAATAAATAATGAATACAGGAGTGCGCGACATAACCGACAGACTGACCCGGGCAGGAATAAAACCATCGGCCCAGCGTATAGCCATAATGCGTTATATGCTCACTCACCGTACCCACCCCACAGTCGATGAGATCTACCGCGCACTGATAGATGAATATCCGACCATGTCGCGCACCACGGTATATAACACCCTGCGCGTGCTCGTAGAGAAAGGCTGTGTGCTCGGACTCGATATAGACAGCAACAACACCCGTTATGACGGATTCACCGAACCCCACGCCCACTTCCTCTGCAAATGTTGCGGAAACGTGATAGACGTACCGTTGGAATCGGCATTGCCCCTTCCCGCAGGCATGCACACCCACGAGGCTCAGGTGTATTTCAAAGGTGTATGCGACAACTGCATCAAAACAAACAATTAACCAAAAATACAAACAGTAAAAATTATCCGACAATCATGAAAAAGAAATTTATCTGCACAGTGTGCGGTTATGTACACGAAGGTGACGAAGCTCCTGAAAAGTGCCCTCTCTGCGGCGCCCCCGCAAGCAAATTCAAAGAACTCGTGGAAAGCGATGAGCTGGAATTTGTTACCGAACACGAAATAGGCGTTGCCAAAGGTTGCGATGACGAAATGATAAAAGACCTCACCGCACACTTCAACGGCGAATGCGGCGAAGTGGGCATGTACTTAGCCATGTCGCGTCAGGCCGACCGTGAAGGCTATCCCGAAATAGCCGAAGCGTTCAAGCGCTACGCATGGGAAGAGGCCGAACACGCTTCAAAATTCGCCGAACTCCTCGGAGAATGTGTGTGGGACACCAAGACCAACCTTGAGAAGCGCATGGCCGCCGAAGCAGGCGCCAACGCCGACAAGATGCGCATAGCCCGCCGCGCCAAAGAGCTCAACCTCGACGCCATTCATGACACCGTACACGAAATGGCCAAGGACGAAGCCCGCCACGGACAGGGATTCCAGGGTCTCTACAACCGCTATTTCAAGAAATAATAGAGTAAAGTCTATTTTTAAGGATAATACCCTTTAGCCAACAACATTATAGTTTTACCAGATGCCGCCGGCCGCAAATCCGGCGGCATCGATTTTTTAGGTGATTCCCGACGGTTAAACCAACAGCTGCCACCATACGTTTCTGATACAAAAACAAAACTTCAACAATCATAATATGAAAAGTACAAAAGAGACCCTGCTCCAGCGCCGCAGCATACGCCGCTATGAGCGCGAGAAGCTGAGCGACGAACAGATAGAGTTTATCCACGAAGCCATACGCAATACCCCCACAAGCTACAACGGACAACAATTCTCCGTAATAGACATATCGTATCAGGCAATCAAAGAACAACTCTACGAACTTACCTCACAGAAACAGATAAAGACATGTGCGCGCTTTATGCTATTTTGCGCCGATTTCCACAAAATCACTCTCGGCGCAAAGGAAAAAGGAGTGGATATGCCGGAATTCACCCACACTGCCGACGGACTGATTGTGGGGACTGTCGATGCCGCCTTGGCAATGATGAGCGCCCTTGTGGCTGCGGAATCCATGGGATTAGGCACTTGCTGCATAGGTTACGCCCGCACGGCGGCTCCGGAGGAAATAGCCCGACTGCTGCACCTGCCCGACCGCACCTATGCGGTGTGCGGATTAGCCATAGGAGTGCCACGCGAAATGCCCGATCTAAAACCCAAACAACCGTCGGCCCTGCTGATCCACAGCGACCGATATACTTCCGATGAAAAACTCACCGGCGACATAATGGCTTACGACCGAGAAATAACCGAATACAACACCACCCGCTCTGGCTCAAAAACCACCAACGACTGGATTGACCACATAGCCGGATATTACCGCGAAGCCATGCATTATCATATGCTCGAGGCTCTGCGCGGTCAGGATTTCATACCTGAGAAGTAGATTACCCGGTTGAGGTGCGGTTGAGGCGAGATCGTACAGCCGATGTTATCACCACGGTGAATAGCGGAAACATCATCATTCCCATCACAGCCAGAACGGCGCTTACGATCTTGCCGGCAGCCGTCACCGGATATATGGTGCAACCTGTGGTGGTCGCATCGGAACATGCCCACCACAGCGCCGAAAGATAGCTGTGGACTTCAGGATTGACACCGTATTCACGCTCAAAAAATATCAGACTGCCGAAATACACTATGGCTATGAGTACCACCACATAAGAGGCGAATATGTTGGTAAGCCGGTTGGCCGACACATATCCCACCACTATCGACAGTGCCAATGCACCGCGCGCCAGCGGTATGAACCGTGCAAAGTAAAGAGCCTCGGGCGTAAACGACAGATTCAGTACATCGGCTATGGAGAGATAGGGAACCGACAGCAACAGAAACACTATGCGACGCCGCACATAACGCCATTTGTGATCGGCAAGATAAAGTTCTATAAAAAAATCGACAATGAATATCACGCACACCCATAGCTGGAATGTCATGTAATTACGGTCACGCATGAACTCCACACCCCGGAAGGCGATAACAGACACATACACTATCAGAGCCAGCGACAAGGTTAGCACCACCCAGTTGAGAACAGTGTAAATTATCGGACGATATCGTTTGAGCACAGACATAAACACATTCCGCTTATTATCTGCATAACGCCACAAGCGCCTGAATGGTTAAACGCCCAACCCACAAAAAACATGTGTTCGGTATCGCAAACACACACGCCGTGGTTAAAAAAGCGAAATAAGTTGGTCGGTAGGATTATTATACGTAACTTTGTAGTGTAAATCAAAATCATGGAGACCTGCGGGTCTTAACACAAATAGTTGGAGTCTCACCCATACAAAGGGAAGAGATTCCTAAATTTTTTCATTGCCAATAAAAATTAAAACAATTATGCCAATTACTTACATGACCAAGGAAGGCTATAAGAAAAAAATGGAAGAGATAGCCTATCTGGAATCAGTGAAACGACCTGAAATCTCACGTGCCATTGCAGAAGCCCGCGACAAGGGCGACCTGTCGGAAAACTCGGAATACGACGCAGCCAAGGAAGCTCAAGGCCTGCTCGAAATGAAGATATCGCAGCTCAAAGACCTGGTGGCCAGCTGCCGTATTATAGATGAAAGCAACCTCAACAACGAGGAAGTACAGATACTCAACCGCGTAAAGATCAAAAACGTGGCCAACGGCATGGCTATGGAATACACCATAGTGGCCGACAGCGAGGCCAACCTGAAAGAAAAGAAAATAGGTTCAAGCACACCCATAGCACAGGGACTGCTCGGACACAAACTCGGCGAAGTGGTGGAGATAAAGGTTCCCGCCGGTCTGATGAAGTTTGAAATCGTCGAAATATCATTCTGATCATGGCATCGGTCTTCAGCATGATAGTGGCCGGGGAAATCCCGTGTTACAAAGTGGCCGAAAACGATAAGTTTCTGGCTTTTCTCGACATAAATCCCGTAATGCCGGGACACACATTGGTCATACCCAAGCGCGAGGTAAGTTACATATTCGACATGCCCGACGAGGAATATGTCGAATTTGAACTTTTTGCCAAAAAGGTGGCTTTGGGTCTGAAAAAGGCCATGCCATGCGTGCGTATAGCCGAAGCGGTGATAGGCCTCGAAGTGCCACACGCCCACATTCACCTCATACCCATCAATAATGAAGGCGATATGAATTTCCGCAACAAGCAGTCGCTTTCAGGCGAAGAAATGTCATCGATAGCCGCACGCATCGCCTCGGAAATTAAATAAACACAAACATACCAAAACATACGATTATCGGGGATAGCGTCACTTATGACGCTATCCCCGATAAATCAATATATCTGTATCATTCAATCACTACAAGGTGATATAATCTCGTCGATGATTTCGCGGACTATTGTTATTGGCGCTCCCTCGGGGGTTGAGGAATAACCTCCGTGGCGCAAAGTCCATTCCCGCTCCATTTCATAAAAATCTATTTCGGGAGACGTGGTACCCCAATCCGACAGACGCGCATCGAACCACCTCTCCCATC
The DNA here is from genome assembly GCA_910578805.1 of uncultured Muribaculaceae bacterium. Taxonomy (GTDB): domain Bacteria; phylum Bacteroidota; class Bacteroidia; order Bacteroidales; family Muribaculaceae; genus Paramuribaculum. The sequence goes on from CAJTRS010000040.1 coordinate 10,625, forward strand.
GCGGACGGTAAAAATCGCGCAGAAGCCCCTGCCACTCACGGTGGGCATAGTCATGCAGACCGCCGCCGTCAGCGGCCTCGCGGGTGCCCCATACGGTTATCTGAACTCGCGCATTCCATTCATAACGGTCTTTCTCCTCGGAAGTATCACCGCAGGCGCGTGCCATCTCTATCCACCGGCCAAGTCGAAAATCAGGCAATGTGCCAAGCAATCGGTCCTGCAAATCCATTAGCCTCAGAAACTTCCGTGAAGCGGCGCGATAAGCCACGGAATCGCCACGGGCGGCTGCAACCGAAAATTCCGAAGCCGCTTCGCGACCTTTGTCGGCCACGGCCTGACGGGTGACATCGACCAGATCATAAACGAAATTAGGATTATCGGCATAGACGTCGGCCACACCGGCCATAAGACGCGCCGCCTCATACACATCACTGCTATCGTAATAATCCACAGAGGAAGCCCATGTCGATACCTGACGGGGATTGTCGGAGGGACGGGCACAGAACAACGATTCGACTGTACCCTGCTGCACACTGTCGGCCGGACAGCCATAGACCGAGCGAGCAAGGAGTGTCCAGGCTCTCGCCACAGAATCGTCAATGGCTCCGTAACGGGCCATGGCATAGCTGTGTATCCAATCTTCGACATCAACAGTCCCCTCCCGCCACGGCAACTCACAAAGCAATTCATACATTACTGGATTATTCTCTATGCCCTCCATTGTAAGCCCCACACCGCGGAGGCACCTTGATGAATCACGTGCAGCGGCAAAACCTCCGGTCACAGCCGGCATCTTGCCATAAAGCCCGACATTACCGCCGAAATTCAGCAGCATACAGTAAAGCCACGAATGAGCGTCAAATATGTCAGGGCGTCTATTCCACTGCGGAGAATTCTCGGCCTGCAGATCGAGAACCACCACATCGCCCTGCGGCAGATGGCCCACCATAGAGGCTCGAGGATTATCATGCCATGCCTGAACGACCCACGCCGCATCGGGATTATGCCGTTTCATGGCTTCATGTATAGCCGTACCCGACGCTTTAAGATCAACTCCGTCGATATTGCCACCCTCGTGAAACGGATCCATGCTGTAAAACGGCACTTTGCCGAACAGACGCTCCTGCTCCTCATAATACATGGCGGCAATACGCGGAAATTCCGTATCGGTAGGCAACAGAAACGACGGTCTGGTAAATCCGAGCCATTCTCCCGTGTCAGCCACCCGCAGACCGAAATACATTCCTGCATCGTGAGGCATCATACCGGAATAGCCTGGAAGCACCGGCTTCATGTCAAGAGAACGCATTCGCTCGAGGATTTTCTGTTGCATAGCGATTTGACGGTCATAATAGGTGTCGTCATTGGGCCCGCCCCACCCTTGCAGATTATTCATAAGCCACCATGCCTGGAATCCCGGACCGGCTATGAATCCGGCTATGCGGTCGTCAGGATACCCAATGCGCCGCAGCATATTGCGCCACACGGCATCGGTACCGGTGATTGCCAGAGGCATGTTCAGCCCGTGTAGAACCGCCCAGTCGATCTCACGCTGCCACCGTTCCCAGTCCCAGAATGCCATGGAATAGGAATGTGTGCAATAGTTTAGATAATATCGCATGGGCATACCGGTGGAGCGACGCACCACCCCCTTTACCGGAGGAAGCACCGACGGCATTCGAACCGCCATACGGTTCCAGCCAAGATGCACACCGGCGGTATATTTCAGATAATGATTTATGCCGACTGCAACACTCACGCGATTGTTGCCACGCACCACAGGCTTGTAGCCACGCTGTGACAACTCAAAATAATCAACCGAGTCAGGCGCTATCTCAACTATAATTTTTTGCGACAGCCCAGGATCGATACGCTCCAACAGCCCGTGAAGAGGCTCGCCGGCAAAACCGACAGCCACAACCAACAACACACCCGCAATGACGCACAACATCTTTTTCATAGGCATTTACATTCAAGTCACGCAAATATAGCTAATTTCATACCACCGGACAAATTATGCGCAAGATCAGACAAACCGATATTACAATGTTGACCGTGACATATGTCGGTACAACAGACACACAGACGGCAATCTTTTTAGAAAAAATGTGAAATCAATGGATCGGGACAAAGAAAAAAGCAAAATGGATTGACACTGAGAATGAAAATGAGTATTTTTGCATAGAATACTCATTTCTTGCATATGAACACTTTTAGATACATCTTCACTGCGGCAGCTTCGTGCATGGCCGCCACGGCTCTTGCCTGTACCGGACTGATAGCCGCCCCCGGAGCCACCGCCGACGGCTCAACATTAGTAACATACGCCGCCGACAGCCATACTCTTTATGGAGAACTTTATCATTCACCGGCCGCCGACCACCCCAAGGGGACTATGCGCAAGGTTGTGGAATGGGACACCGGTAAGCTTCTCGGCGAAATTCCGCAAGCGGCACACACCTACACCACCATAGGCAACATGAATGAGCACGGCCTGGCCATAACCGAAAGCACCTGGGGCGGACGACATGAACTGGCAGGCAGCGGCATGATAGACTACGGATCGCTGATATACATCACTCTCGAGCGTGCCCGTACGGCTCGAGAGGCCCTGAAGGTGATGACCTCATTGGTTGACACCTACGGCTACGCCAGCGAAGGGGAATCGTTTACCATAGCCGATCCGGAGGAAGTGTGGATCATGGAACTCATCGGAAAGGGTAAGGAGGACAAAGGAGCCGTGTGGGTGGCGCGCCGCGTACCCGACGACTGCATATCTGGCCATGCCAACCACAGCCGTATCCACCGATTCCCGCTCAATGACAAATCGGGACATACGATATACAGTCCCGACGTAATTTCATTTGCCCGCAGCAAAGGCTATTTCTCGGGTAAAGACGAGGACTTCAGCTTTTCACGTGCCTACGCAGTGTATGATGGCGGAGCGCTACGCGGCTGTGACGGGCGTGTGTGGTCGTTCTACAACCGGTATGCCTCTGACATGGATAAATATCTGTCGTGGGTGCTCAAAGGCGAAGGCGAACCGCTGCCTCTGTGGATAAAGCCGGAAACGAAACTTACAGCAGCCGACATGAAAGAGATGATGCGCGACCATTTCGAGGGCACCCCTATGGACATGACTCTCGATGCCGGTGCCGGCGCATACAAAGTGCCCTACCGCTGGCGCCCGCTGACTTACGAAGTGGACAGCGTGACATATACCCATGAGCGCGCCATAGCTACCCAGCAGACAGGGTTTTCTCTTGTGGCTCAGCTTAGAAAAGATGTTCCGGAAGCCATGAAGGGCATACTGTGGTTTGGTGTAGATGACGCCAACACATGCGTTTACATACCTATGTACAGCTGCCTTACCAAGGCACCTCACGAGTTTGCCGTGGGCAACGGCGACCTCTACACATTGAAATGGGACGCGGCATTCTGGGTGACAAACTTCGTGGCCAACCAGGCCTATAACCGCTACTCGCAGATGATACCCGACATACGCGCCGTGCAGCGACCAATGGAACAGACCATCGAAGAAGAAGTGGCCACCCTCTACTCCGAAGTGGCTGATCTTGATCCTGAAGTGGCGGTGAACCTGCTTAACAATCATGCCTCCGACTGGTCGAAAAGATACACAGACCGCTACCGTCAGCTCGGCGAATACCTGTTTGTAAAATATCTCGACGGCAATATAAAAAAGGAGCGCGACGGTAAATTTGCCCGCACGGAGACAGGCATGCCGGAATCACCCGAATTCGGAGGTTACGATGAACGCTACTACCGTTCCATCGCCGAAGACCCTGACGGAGGCGAACGGCTGAAACTGCTCATATTGCCCGAAGAAGAAAATAAATAACCCGTTGCCAAACGTTATTCACAATAAAGGACTCAAAAAACGACATATACCGATGAAAGACCTTGACCTTGTTATACCGGTGAAAGTGGCCCGCTATGAGCAGCTTGCCGAGACCGACCGTAAACTTGTCGATATGGCCCGTGAAGCCACCGGCCGTTCGTATTCGCCCTACAGCCATTTCCGCGTGGGAGCGGCAATATTACTTGACAACGGCGAGATAGTGACAGGCGCCAACCAGGAAAATGTGGCATACCCATCAGGCACATGTGCCGAACGCACCTCATGCTACTACGCACACGCCACCTATCCCCAAGCCAAATTCATGGCCATAGCGATAGCCGCCAAAGGAACAGATGGCAACGAAGTGGCCAACCCCATTGCTCCCTGCGGCGCATGCCGTCAGGCACTGTTGGAATACGAAACCCTCGCGGGTCATGATGTGAGAGTTATACTCACAGGAGCCAAAGAACTGTACATACTGCCATCTGTACGTTCACTGCTACCGTTTGCCTTCACCGAGTTTTAATCTAAATTCATTATTCCTCGCAATCACGCTTGTATCTCCTGCAAGAGACGCATTATGTTAAGCTGATTAAACTAATCGCCACCCCTCTAATTGTATTTACAATCATCGCCAACAGTTTCATCAGGCGATATTGCCCCCAAACAACCTCCATATAAGCCATACAACAAATCGAGGCAACAGGCATGCGCAGCCTAAGAACCTAAGAACAAACACATTAACCCAAGCCACCAATAAAAATCTCAAAAAAACAGCCAAAACACTTGCACAGACAAAAAAAAACGCCTACCTTTGCATCGCAAATAAGCAAGGTGCCATAGCTCAGTTGGTAGAGCAAAGGACTGAAAATCCTTGTGTCCCCGGTTCGATTCCTGGTGGCACCACCTCTAAAATCGCTAAGTAATTGATTTTCAATTTCTTAGCGATTTTTCTTTCACTCAAATTTTGCCGAGTTCCCTATAAAGTTACCTATGACACACCCGTTTGAACGGTGCTGAAACGAGGTTGACGCAACTGAATGAACGCAAAATAAATCTTTTCACATTTTTTAATAAAC
>CAJTRS010000041.1 GCA_910578805.1 uncultured Muribaculaceae bacterium
ACTCCTCTTTCAAGAATGAAAATCTTGCGTCCTAACCGATAGACGAATGGGCCATGGTAACAAGCTATCAAGCACCGAGCTTGTTGGTGTAGATAGCGAGTTTGCTCTTGAGATTGGAAGCCTTGTTTTTGGATATGGTCTTTTTGGCAGCCAATTTGTCAAGCATCTTGGTAACCTTCACCAATGCTTCCTGAGCCTGAGCCTTGTCAGTCATCTTACGAAGATTGCGCACGGCATTGCGGGCAGTCTTTGCATAGTAACGGTTACGAAGTCTGCGCGAAGCAGTCTGACGAATTCTTTTAAGCGATGATTTATGGTTTGCCATTGCTTTTTCTATTCTTATATTTTGTTATTGTTTTTATTTGGTAGCCCATAGGAGAATCGAACTCCTCTTTCAAGAATGAAAATCTTGCGTCCTAACCGATAGACGAATGGGCCATAACAATGTGTAGCGCTCAAAAGCGAGTGCAAATATAGGCACTATTTTTTATATGTGCAAGAAAATGCAAATAAATGTGATGTTTTAGCCAAATTAATCCTATTTTTGTAATCAGATGAACACCACGATGCACCTGATAGCGCTACGGCAGGTCAAGCACTCCGAGCGCCACACCATACTTACAGCCTATAGCCGCGAAGCCGGCAGGGTGGCTTTCGCCATATCGGCAGGCGGCGGCAAGGAGGCCATGCGCATGCGATCCATGCTCCACCCGCTGGCGCTTACGGAATGTGTGGCCCATGCCACAGCCGGAAGGGAGGTGATGCGCATGACACAGACGCGGTCGCTCACGCCACTTTACGGCATTCAGACCCACCCGGTGAAAGGTTCCATAGCGATGTTCATGGCCGAAGTGGTGGAGACTGTGACGCGCGATTCGGGTGCCGACACCGTATTGTGGGACTATCTGCGCGGCTCCATAGAGGTGCTTGAGTCGGCACCGGCAAGCCACATCGCGAATCTTCATCTGTGTTTCCTCTACGGATTGGGACGCTGCCTGGGAATAGAACCCGACATCACCGGCTACCATAGCGGCATGATATTCGACATGGCCGACGGCATATTCCGGCTTTCGGCCCCAATGCACAGCCATTACCTTGATCCGGAGGAATCGGCCACGGTAGTGGCTCTGTCGAGAATCAGTTATGCCAACATGCACGCCATGAAGATGTCACGCAGTCAACGCAACCGCGTGCTCGACATGATGCTCGGCTACTATGCCCTGCACCACACCTCGTTTGCGTCGCTAAAATCTCTCGACGTGCTCAGAATGCTGTTTTAGAAACCTCCAGGATATACCGCGCCACGGAGTCAGAATCGTTGTTGTCTATGACCACATCGGCCGCCTCTTTCACCTGCGGCAATGCATTGCCCACAGCCACAGCCATATCGGCCGCCTCCATCATGGACAGGTCGTTGAGATTGTCGCCGAAAACGGTCACACTTTCAGCACCGGTCATCTCCTTAAGCCTGAGCAGAGCCGAGGCCTTGGACACTCCGGGAGCAAATACCTCAAGATAAGCCATGTCAGGGGAAAATATATCAGGATAGGCCGACACCGAGCACAAACCGCTCTCCCGCAGCTCGGCAGCCGCTGAATCGATACGGTCACGGCAACCGATACAAAACAGAAGTACTGTGCCTGACACACAGCGCAACCCCTCCGTTCGCGGATCGTCGATATGGATACGTTTGAGCCTGAGGTGACTGCGCTCGGAAATAAACTTGCGTTCCTTGGCATCAGGGGTTCCGTTGAAATAAGTGTGGACGATGCCCGAATCGGACACCGTGTAAGAAAACGGCCGCAAATCCCAACGACGGCACACATCTATGACATATGCGGCGATATCGTCGGGTATCACCCTCTTATCCACGAACATGCATGTGCTCTTGTCCCATATGGCGGCACCGGTCATCACTATGGCGGGAACTTCAGCAACGTATCGACGGTGGCCGGAGTGCGTGCGGTAGCCACGGTGATCATGACTCCGCGGCGGGAAAGCATGGATATGATACGGGCCGACTCATCGCTCACGCGGCTGTCGCGGTTGAGAAGAGTGCCGTCGAGGTCAGTGACAAACAATCTGCGGTTTTCTGTCGGGAGCATATGACTTTAACTTTTATCTTACCATCGGTAACTGTATCATGAACGTAGAGCCCACACCTGGCTCGGAGCTGCTGACAAATATACGGCCGCCGTGATACTGGCCCACTATGCGGCGCGCAAGAGTAAGCCCAAGTCCCCAGCCGCGCTTCTTGGTGGTGTAACCCGGATTGAACACTGATTTACGCTGACGCCGTGTCATACCCTTTCCCGTATCGGAGACCTCTATCTCCGCCATGCCTCCGCGGGCCGATATGGTAACGGTGATCGATCCTTTGCCCTCCATGGCATCTACGGCATTCTTTATCAGGTTTTCCATAACCCACTCCATCAGCGGAGCCGACATATTGACCGGTAAAGCATCGGGCGACGCCACCACTTTCAGATCGATCTGCGAGGAGATGCGTGTGGCCATATATCCGGCCGAACGGCACACCACCTCATTAAGATCGGCTACCTCCATCTGCGGACGCGACCCTATCTTGGAAAACCGGGAGGCTATGGTGGATAAGCGCTTGACATCTTTATCCATTTCCGTCACCATATCCGGATCAATATCCATGTCGCGCATAAGCTCCACCCATGCCATAAGCGATGATATGGGGGTCCCGAGCTGATGGGCGGTCTCTTTCGAAAGCCCCACCCACACCTTGTTCTGCTCGGCGCGTTTCGACGATGTGACCGCAAAATACACTATCACAACAAAAGCTATCATCACAAGCAGCTGTATGTAAGGATACAGGCTCAGATTGCGCAGCAAAGTGGAATCCTCATAATATAGATATTGCGTCACATCGGGGGCAATATCCATGCGTATGACATTGTCGGACAACCGCAACTCGGCAAGCCTGCGGCTCAGGTAGTCCACATTTTCGGCATTTCCGAGCAGGTCGCCCGCATCAGGCTGCGGAAGCCGGAAATTCCGCTGCTGTATGATGTTGCCGTTTCCGTCGGTGAGAAGCACCGGAATGTTAGTATTGCCTTCTATGATCGAAAGCAGAAAGTCAATGTTCACACCCTGCGAGGCATCGGCCGACGAGCCGGCATTGACAATCTCTTTAGTGGCATCGGCCCATATCTCCATGCGCGCGCGTTCCTGACGCGACAGGTCTTTGACCAGAGAGTTTGAAAAATAGAGAAACACACACACCACAGCCACCGAAACCAGCATGAAGGCTGCGGTACCGTAACGTCGTATGTCGTAGATATTCACTTTCAATACAACGGAGAATCCCGCGCCTTATTGCTTTTTCACACTGCGGTCATCAACTTTGGATACAACCGTTATTTTTCAAGGTCGGCCAGAATCGCTTTCAGTTCTTCATCGGTGGCCGTGAGGCGGCGACGGCACTCCGCGAGCAATTCCGAGGCTCGGCGCGTGTAGGCGGTGAGGCGGTCTATGTCACACGAATCGCTCTGCATGGTGCGCAATATACTGTCAAGTTCGGCCACTGCCTGATTATAAGTCAAATCCTTTACGGGAGTGAATGTTGCGTTTGATTCCATATGGGTTGTTTATTTTTCAATGTGTTTCGGGGCCGGTTACCACGGAGGTTATTATGCCTGAGGCCAGAGTGGTGGTTATCACGGCACCGTGAGGCAGTTCGCCGGCCGACACCACGGCCCGTCCCTGCCATGAGGTTATTGAATATCCGCGACGCAGAGTGGCTGCCGGCGAGAGCGCATCGAGAAGTCCCCTTCGGGAGTCCAATCTATCGCTCTGACGCCCTATGGCTGTGCGCGAGGCGGTAACTATGGCATTGAACGTGTGCTCTATACGGCTATGCTCTGGAGCTATACGGCGGCCACCCGCTCCGGCCAACGTTACAGACGCCTGACGCAACCTGGCCTGTGCCCTCTGCAATGCCGCTTCAGGCGACATGGTCAGGGAACTTTCCATATAAGCCAGCCGGGTAGCGGCTCCGGCAATTTTGTCATTGGCAGCGATGAGCAGATCAGACGCCACACCATGCAGATGCTCCAGCGCGGCAGCACCGCGGCCTATAAGCCATTCGGCGGCGGCAGTGGGTGTCTTTACGCGCATATTGGCCACATAATCGAGCACAGTAACATCGCGTTCGTGGCCTATACCCACTATCACCGGCAGGGGAAACTGCGCTACATTGGCCGCAAGGGCATAATCATCAAAAGCCACCAGTTCGCTTGTGGCGCCACCGCCGCGTATCATGACCACACAGTCCCATGAATCAAGATCGGCGGCTATGGCATCGAGTGCGGCAATCACCGACGACGATGTGCGTTCGCCCTGCATAAGCGCCGCAAACAGTCCGGTAGTGAAGCGCAGACGGTATTTGTTGCTGTAAAGCTGATGAATGAAATCGCCATAACCGGCGGCGCCGGGGGCGGAGATCACGGCTATGCGCAGCGGCACATCGGTCCACTCGATCGATTTATTAAGATCGAGCACCCCCTCCCGGTGTAGCCGCGCAAGTATCTCGCGGCGTTTCCGCTCCACTTCGCCCATGGTGAATGACGCATTGATACCCGATATGACGAGCGACAGGCCGAATGCGGCATGAAAACTGACCGATCCGCACACCATCACTTTCATACCGGTGGCAAGAGGGCTGCCGGTTGCCATTCGGAACTCGGCATTGATGCGCGGATAAATGTTGGCCCATATGGCGGCACGCATGCGCGCGAGCACAGCTCCGGTGTCGGGGTGTTTCTCTATCAGCTCCATATAGCAGTGTCCGTTGCTCACGCGCAGGTCCGACAATTCGGCCACGACCCACACGTTTTGCAACTCGGGCTGTGACAGCATAATGCCTATGCGGCGGTTGAGCTGACGTAGCGTAAGAGCCGATGTCATCTCTCAGTTCTGCTGAATTTCTTGCCGTCGAAACGATAGGTAAGCTCACTCAACAGATACGGCTCCACCATCTCATATATCTCGCGGGCAAGGAATTGGCGGGTGTTATTGGTAAGCGTCAGAGTCATAGTGGCCGGATCGTAACTGTAGCCGATCAGCAGAAACGGCACCAAGGCCTCCACCTCATCATTGTTCTTACGACCGGCATCGTTGAGCCAGTCGCGGAACAGCGGCTTGCGAAACACATCGGCCGTGACATTGCGCTTCCAGTCCGACGTATATACAGTCATCTTGCTGTCAGGAGCCGGAGTTGACACTGTGATTATGAGAGCTATGAGCGTATCGGAAGATGCCGGTATGACCGAAAGCTGATAAGTACTGGCCTCGGTCATGGCTATATGCATGGTCTCGGGTGTTACCGCAGTCACCGACGAAGTCCCTCCGAAAGCATTATGCGCGCCTTTATTGTTGACACTGTGAAAATAGTCCACCATATCCAGACGGGTTGTCTCGTCAAGCATGGGAAACACATGACGCGGAGCCGACTTGAAAGCGGATTCTGCCGATATACCGGCCGTGGCGGCAACAGCAGTGAGCATAAATGCCGACAACAGAAGAAGAGACACACGTAGTTTCATGATTGATACTTTTGTAATAGAGGATTGATATTCTGATATTGGCTCAACGCTTCTTGCGCGATGATTTCGACGGTTTCGACGGCTTTTTAGCACCCCCGCGATTCTTCTTGAGAAAATACTCATATGTAGTCTCAATAGCCTCGGTCTCCGCAGTGGCTTGCGCGCGCGATTTGCGGGAACTTGCACGCGTGTAGTTCTTATCTGGATCGGCCACCTCGCTATATACCCGCTTGCCGAGCCATTCAGACCCGCGCAGACTCTCCACCACCCTGCGGGCATCGGCCTGCTGCACATCGAAGAGCGAATATCCCGACAAAAGGTCTATTCGTCCGACATCGACTCGCGACCCCGACACATTGTGATTAAGCAGCTCTATAAGATTGCCGGCATAGAATCCATCGTTCTTACCGATATTTACATATATGCGGGCCATTCCCTTCTCAGCCGTGCGGCGGTCCTTATCCTTGTCGGTGCGCGGTTTGGCCTGTTTCTCTTTCGCCGGCTTCTCGTCGATAAAATCAAGCGACGGAGCATCGCGGTAATATTCAAGCAGACGGTTGAATTCAAGCGACAGCACCCGCTTGAGCAGGTCTTCGCCCGAAAGCCAGTCGAGTTTGCGACGCACACCGGAGAAATACTTGTCAATCTCGGCATCGTTGACCTCCACACGCTCTATGCGGTCGGCCAGATTGTAAAGCTGCTTCTCTATGATGTGCTGCGGTGTGGGCACTTCGCAACGCTCAAACTTCTTGCCGATCTTCTTCTCGATCTCGCGCAACTTACCCTTTTCGCGCGAATGGATTATAGCCACCGACACTCCGGTCTTTCCGGCGCGTCCGGTGCGTCCGGAACGGTGCGTATATACCGCCGTGTCATCGGGCAGACCGTAATTGATCACATGCGTGAGGTCATCGACATCGAGACCGCGCGCGGCCACATCTGTGGCCACCAGTAGCGAAGTGACCCTGTCGCGGAACTTACGCATCACCATATCGCGCTGCTGCTGCGACAAATCGCCGTGAAGCGAATCGGCATTATACCCGTCGGAAATCAGCTTGTCGGCTATCTCCTGAGTGTCGCGGCGGGTGCGGCAGAACACTATTCCGTAAATATTGGGATTGTCATCGGCCACTCGCTTAAGAGCGAGATATTTGTTGCGGGCATTCACCATATAATATATGTGGCGCACATTGGCGGCACCTTCATTTCGGTTGCCAACCACAAACTCCACCGGCGAATGCATGTATTTCTTGGCTATTTTGGCTATCTCGTTTGGCATCGTGGCCGAGAACATAAGCATCTTTCTCTGTTCGGGCACATTACCCAGTATATCGTCTATCGACTCAAGAAAACCCATATTGAGCATCTCGTCGGCTTCGTCGAGCACCACCGTATGCACATTGTCAAGCTTCACCACACCACGGTTGATCAAATCGATCAGTCTTCCAGGCGTAGCCACTATTATCTGCACACCGCCGCTTCGGAGCGCACGTATCTGGCTCTCTATACTCGAACCGCCATAGACCGGGAGCACCTTGATCTGCGGCATATACTTCGAAAAATCGGCCAGATCGCTGCCTATCTGCAGGCAAAGTTCACGGGTAGGCGACAATATAAGTGCCTGCGGAGCATTGTCGGAAGGATCGATCCGCTGAAGCAGCGGAAGCCCGAATGCGGCCGTCTTGCCGGTTCCGGTTTGGGCCAAAGCCACCACATCGGTATCCTCATGGAGCAGATGCGGGATAACTTTTTCCTGCACGGGCATGGGTTGTTCGAAACCGAGTTCTTCTATCGCGCGGCGCAGGTCGTCCCTCACGCCAAGGTCTTCAAATGTCATATATTATTTATTTCACCCCTCACGAGGCATATTATCAGTCAACAAAGATACAACAATCAACCGTCACTTTTCACCGAAACCCCATAAATATTTTGTAGCGCCCTGTTTTCCATACCTTTTTGCGATTAAGTTGACTATCTTTGTCACAACTGCACAAACTTATCTCACTACCGGACAATATGATCGCCTTTAATACGATATCCTAAGCAAGGATTTACTCCTGATTTCACAAAAACGTCACACCCGGGGATTTTTCTTGACAAAGATACGGCAAGGAGGGTTTAAAACATGCTAAATCGGGGAAATTGGGCAAGGTAATGCTTGACACGGGGACAAATAATTGCTACATTTGCACGATATTCCGGATTTTAGCATGAAGAAAAAAGCAAACCGACGCCGAATAGTGCGATCCTCGCAATTCATAGCTTATATTAGCGTGGCACTGCTGCTGCTCATTTTGGGCATTGTGGCCTTGGCGGGCATAACCACCCGTCGTGTCACAGACTCTATCCGCTCCAGCATCGGAGTGGTTGCCATGGTTGACGAGGCGTCCTATCCGGAATCGGCAGCACGCTTCAAGACCGGCATCTCGGCCAATCCGTGGGTGGCCGAAATCATATACACCGATGCCGCCACCGTGCTCGACCGATGGAAAAAACTCATGGGCGATGACTGCGCCGACATGCTGGACATCAACCCGTTTCTGCCCGAATATGAAATCAGAGTGAAACCCGGGTGGGCATCGGCCGACAGCATAAACGCCATAATTGAAAAGGTGAAGTCGGTTGACTGCGTGTATGACGTGAAAGCCCATTCCGAACTGGTGGGAAATGTCAACAACACTATCCGCTCGGTCATACTCACGCTGCTTATACTTGCCGCGGTGCTTACTATAATAGCCGTGGTGCTGGTGCACAATATGGTGCGCATGGAGATATACGCCCACCGCCAGACCATACACACCATGAAATATGTTGGCGCCACCAACGGATTTATACGCATGCCTTATGTAAGCGGAGCTCTTACCGGCGGAGCCATAGCCGGAGTTGTGGCATCGGCGATACTGGCCGGCGTCACATATTATGCAGGCACCCTGCACAGTTCCATAGCCGAGACTCTGTCATGGCCGTGGGTGGCATGCGTGTGTGTTACGCTGATTGTCACAGGTGCAATGCTGTGCACACTGTCGGCGCTTCTCGCCACATCGAAATACCTGCGCAAGAGCCACGATGAAATTTTCAATTAACCACAGACAATAACATTTATCGCAATATGGCAAAAAAGACTCCAGTAGCACAGCCTACAGAACCGCAGCAACCTGAAGAGCGACTGCAAAAAGAGAGCTATTCTCAGTTTCCATTGGTGAAAATCAACTTCATACTCATGGCCGTATCGGCAGCCATGATAATATTGGGATTCATTCTCATAGCCGGAGGTGGTTCGGAAACAGGCGAATTCAACCCTGAAGTATTCAGCGCCACACGCATCGTAGTGGGACCCACACTGGCATTCCTCGGCTTTGTGGCCATGGGAGCCGCCATCATGTGGACGGGCAAAAAGCAAAAGTCGGACAAAGACGAATAGTTCCGGCAACAACAGAATCATAACTAATTATTTACACATAATCATTGATATGGATTGGTTAGACGCCCTATGGTTAGGGATTGTACAGGGACTGGCGGAATATCTGCCCATAAGTTCGAGCGGACATCTTGAGATATTCCGCGAAATTCTCGGTGTTGATCTGAGCAACGGCGAGGCGCTTGAGTTTGATGTGGCTCTGCATGTGGCCACAGTGCTCAGCACCATTGTGGTGCTGTGGAAAGAATTTGCCCCGCTGTGCCGGTCGTTCTTCTCATTCCGCCGCGACGCCAACACCACTTATGTGTGGAAGATATTGCTTTCCTGCGTGCCGGTGGCCATAGTTGGCTTCTGCTTCAAGGAACAGGTCGAGCAGTTTTTCGGCAACGGACTTTTCACCGTGGGCATATGCCTGATAGTCACAGCAGCCCTGCTTACATTCGCCTACTTTTTCCGCCGCAATGACGACAAGACTCTCCCCGGAGGTTCCATTGCCACCCGCGGACACGACATACGCTGGATCGATGCTTTCGTTATAGGTTGCTCTCAGGCCGTAGCCGTACTCCCGGGACTGAGCCGTTCAGGCACAACCATAGCCACCGGACTTATGCTTGGCGACCGCCGCGACAAGGTGGCACAGTTTTCATTTTTCATGGTCATCATACCCATTCTCGGCGAGGCATTGCTCGATGTAAAGAATATGTTGTGGCCTGACGCCGATGCTGTGGCCGCTTCCGCCGACGCAGCCATTGGCATGCTACCGCTGGCCGTGGGCTTCATAGCCTCGTTCCTTGTTGGCTGCGCCGCTTGCAAGTGGATGATCGAGATCGTAAAAAAAGGCAAATTGGTATGGTTTGCCGTCTATTGCTTAATAATGGGCATTGTGTGCCTCTGCTGGTAACAGACCATGGATTTTATCACAGGCGAGATATTTTATGTTGACAAGCCGCTCGGGTGGTCATCATTCGATGTGGTCAAGCGGCTGCGCGGCGCCATGCTGCGACGCATGGGACTGAAGAAGATGAAAGTAGGCCATGCCGGCACACTCGATCCTCTTGCAACCGGCGTAATGATAGTCACCACCGGCCGCGCCACAAAACGCATCGAGACCCTTCAGGCCGGCGTAAAGGAGTATGTGGCCACGATAGGACTCGGCGCCACGACCCCGAGCTACGATCTGGAGACGGAAATCGACGCCCGTTTCCCCACAGGCCATATCACCCGCGATTTGGTGCTGGAAGCGCTAACCCGGTTCACCGGACGCATAGAGCAGGTGCCTCCTGCTTTTTCGGCTTGCAAAATCGACGGACGCCGCGCCTACAAGATGGCCCGCAAGGGCCATGAAGTGGAACTCAAGCCCAAAGTACTGGTTATCGACACAATAGAACTTCTCGAGTTCTCACCCGAGAGCATCACCGTAAGGGTGGTATGCAGCAAAGGCACCTACATCAGGGCTCTCGCCCGTGACATCGGCGAAGCACTCGCCAGCGGAGGCCACCTGACCGCACTGCGACGCACTCGCGTTGGCGACATAAGCATCGACCGGTGTCTGAGTGTGGAGCAAGCCGTGGAGATGATCGACAACGCCACCGTCACATATCCCGATAACTTTGTGAATACATAAAAACCAGTAGCCGATTGTTACTATAAAAATATTAATCTATCATAACCGATTATGAAATTATCGCAATTCAAGTTCAACTTGCCGGAGGAACTGATAGCCCAATTCCCGGCTCCACAGCGTGACGAGTCACGCCTCATGGTAGTGAACCGTGCTTCAGGCGAGATCGAACACCGCGTTTTCAAAAACATAATAGACTATTTCGAGGAAGGCGACATAATGGTGTTCAATGACACCCGAGTGTTTCCCGCCCGCCTCTACGGATACAAAGAGAAGACAGGAGCCCGAATAGAGGTGTTCCTCCTTCGTGAGCTCAATGCCGAAAACAAGCTGTGGGACGTACTCGTGGAACCGGCACGCAAAATCCGTATCGGCAACAAGCTCTATTTCGGCGACGGAGAATCGATGGTGGCCGAGGTGATCGACAACACAACCTCACGCGGCCGCACACTGCGGTTTCTCTACGACGGTTCCCACGAAGAGTTCAAGAACGAACTCTTCAGCCTCGGACAGCCCCCGCTGCCACAGTACATAGAGCGTGAACCGCAAGAACTCGACGTGGAACGCTACCAGACCATATATGCAGCCAACGAAGGTGCCGTGGTGGCTCCGGCCGCAGGTCTCCACTTCAGCCGTGAGCTGATGAAACGCCTCGAGATAAAAGGGATAAACCAGGCATTCATGACAGTCCACAGCGGTTTGGGCAACTTCCGCGAGATCGACGTGGAGGACCTCACCAAGCACCGCATGGATTCCGAACAGCTTGAGATTACACAGGCTCTGGTCGATATGGTCAACGGAGTCAAGGACCGCCACCACCGCGTATGCGCCATAGGCACATCGGTGCTCCGCGGCATAGCCAGCGCGGTGAGCATGGGAGGCCACATGAAGACATATACAGGCTGGACCAACAAGTTCATTTTCCCTCCCTACGACTTCACCGTAACCGACGCACTGCTCTCCAACTTCCATCTCCCCTACTCCACCATGCTCATGATGGTCACCGCTTTCGGCGGCTATGATTTGGTCATGGAAGCCTACCGCGAGGCCGTGAAAGAGAAATACCGCTTCGGAGCCTACGGCGACGCAATGCTTATACTCTGACACGCTGTTGAACATTTGACCACAAGCCCACGCCGATGAGTGCCGAATACCGCACATTGGAGCAGCCGTCGCAGGCGGTGTTGCGCGAAAAGATGAGCAAGTTCATCGCTTTCGCCATGCCCGTATCGTCGAGCGAGGAAGCCCGAGAACGGATAGCACGCATAGCCAACGAATATCACGATGCGCGCCATGTGTGCTGGGCCTATATGATAGGTGCCGGCGGACTCGAATTCCAGAGCAACGACAACGGTGAGCCGTCGGGCACAGCCGGCAAACCGATACTCGGACAGATACGCTCGGCCGGACTGACTTATCTGGCCATCGCCGTGGTGCGCTACTTCGGAGGCATCAAACTCGGCACTTCAGGCCTTATATCCGCCTACCGCGAGGCTGCACGCCTTGCCATAGAGGCAGGCACAGTGGTCACACTCTACGAAACGAGCTCTGTGGCTTTCACTTTTCCCTACCTTGCCATGAACGATGTGATGCGCATGGTCAAGGAATCGGAAGCCGCCATAGTAAGCCAGACATTCGACAACTCATGCGCCATGACCCTATCCATCAGAAGTGACCGCGCACATGCCCTGGCTGAACGCATAGCCGGCATTTCCGGCACTTCGGTCACCGGCATAACCCCAACATCATAACCCCCACACGACTGACACAACCATGGATTCTAATGATAAAAAACGGCTTGAGGCCGACCCCGACGGTATCCACACCTACGAGTATATCGCCAACAACATCGACAGCATAGATGACGACCTTACATGGCTCATCGACAATATGATCCGTGTTGACATCAACGGACAGTTCTCGGTAAGCGCCGCGAGATTTCTCCACGCCATTGACCACGTCAAACATTCCGAAGCCATCGACCGGCTTGTTGACTCGGCCATTGACAAGGACCGCGAACGCGCCTACATAGGCTATCTGCTCCCCGACCTATGGGGCGCCGACTATGCCGACAGAGCAGAATCTCTGTCGGCCTCCGACCGCAGCTTCCGCCGCATTTACAAGCGTCTGCACCCGACCGGAATGTAACTCCCTCCAATCTGCAATGCCATTACTATGAAACATCTTAAAACTCTGCTATTTATAACCTGTATGATAACCGCCGGCTTCATGGCCGCGGCCAAAGACCGTAAAACGATGACTGACAACGACAAGACTTCTACCGCAGCCGATGTGACCGTTGAGATGGAAACCACACTCGGCAACATTCGACTGCTTCTCTACGGCGACACGCCCGCGCATCTGAAAAACTTTGTAAAGCTCGTCAACGAGGGTTACTACGACGGCGTGCTGTTCCACCGTGTTATCCGTGATTTCATGATACAGACCGGCGATCCCGACTCCAAAAACGCACCTGCGGGCAAGATGCTCGGCATGGGTTCTCCGGACTATAAGCTCGACGCCGAGATAGTGTGGCCAAAACATTTCCATAAACGAGGAGCTTTAGCCGCCGCGCGCGAAGGCGATCAGGTCAATCCCGAAAAGCGTTCGAGCGGATCACAGTTCTACATAGTCACCGGACGCACATTCTCCGAAGCTCAGCTCCATCAGATGGAGCGCTCCATGTCCATGGCCTACAAGCAAGAGGTGTTCAACGGACTGGCATCGCAGCATCGCGACTCCATCATGGCCATGCGGCGCAACCGCGACTCAGCAGGGCTCCAGCAGCTTCAGGAACAACTTGCACGGCAAACTGAAGAGATGACCGGCAAAACACCCGTAACATTCACTCCTGAGCAGATACAGGCCTACACCACAGTGGGAGGAGCCCCGCACCTTGACCGTAACTACACCGTGTTCGGCGAAGTGCTCTCAGGCATGGACGTGGTTGACAAAATCCAACAGGTGGAAACCGACACCAACGACCGTCCCAAGGACGATGTGAAGGTGATAAGCATGAAAATAATCCGGTAACCGATGATCGAATTCACTCTCTCCACACTCCCCAATGGCTTGCGGGTGGTACACCATTTCGACGGTTCCACCTCGCAGGCTGCTTTCAACCTGCTCTATAATGTAGGCTCGCGCGACGAATCGCCCTGCCGCACAGGCATGGCCCATCTGTTTGAGCATCTGATGTTCGGAGGTTCGGCCAATGTGCCCGACTACGACTACGCCATAGAGATGGCCGGCGGAACCAACAATGCATGGACATCGCCTGACTTCACCAATTTCTACGACATACTTCCGGCCGCCAACATAGCCACCGCCTTCTGGGCCGAGAGCGACCGCATGTACCGTCCGCTGCTGCAGAGTTCTTTGGACGTGCAGCGCAGTGTGGTCATAGAGGAGTTCAAACAGGTGTGTCTCAACAAGCCATACGGCGATACCGGACATCTGCTGCGCGATATGCTTTACCGGATACACCCCTACCGGTGGCCCACGATAGGGCTTACCACCGACCACATAGAAGCGGTCACACTATCCGATATAGAACAATTTTTCCACTCCCACTATGCGCCTAACAATGCCGTACTCGCCGTAACCGGACCCGTACAGCTCTCGCAGGTGCAGGACCTGGCCGACAAATGGTTTGGCAATCTGGAACCGCGCGCCATAGCTCCGCGCACCTACGCCGCCGAACCCGACATCACACAGCCACGCCGCAAAGAGGTGCGCTGCAATGTGCCGCAGACACGCATCTATATAGCATTCCCCATGCCGGCACAATCACACCCCGACTACAAGGTGGCCGACCTGATCACCGACATACTCGCCTCAGGCAATTCTTCGCGTTTCTACCGCCGCCTCGTAATGGGAACCGACATATTCACACACGCCGACGCCTCTGTGTCGGGCAGCGAGGAACCGGGATTCCTGCTCGTAAGCGCACGTATAGGCGACGACACAGATTCCTGCATAGCCGAAGCCGAATCGCGCCTGTGGCACGAGATAAACCTACTCGCCGACGGAGACGTAAGCGAGAGCGAACTACAACGTGCCGTCAACCGATTCGAAAGCAACCGCACATTCGCCAACATCAGTTTCGTGGCAAAAGCACGCGAACTCGCCCTGTGTGCCATGCGAGGCGATGACATCAACACCATAACACCGCAATACCGCGCCATCACCACCTCCGACATAACACGGGTAGCCCGCGCCGTCATGCAACCCCAACGTGCCTGCACACTCATCTACCGCACGGCCGCTCAGTAACAGATACAACATCTTCTGACCCGTATCCGCAAAAATATATTTTTTATATGACAACAGAGGGTAGCGCCTATAGGCGCTACCCTCTGAGCATATCGGTTGGTCGTATAAACTGTCAGCGGACAGCGATTTTACGGGAGACTGTTGTGGCGGGGGTTTTTGCGGTGAGCAGAT
>CAJTRS010000042.1:0-11906 GCA_910578805.1 uncultured Muribaculaceae bacterium
GATAATGCTTTATATGACACCAATTTATACAAAATTCTCGATCAATATAATTTTAAAATCACATGAATGAAAATAAAAACAATCAGCGTTAGTGACAGCTGATTGTTCACCGTAAAAGATATTATTCCGGATTTATCTTAACAAGACTATCTCAATCTACCGATATGTATTGTATAACTGAAGCTTTAAAAGTAGTTCCTTGCTGAATTTTTGGCAAACTTCCATGCAGACACCAACTTTTGCCATAATCTAATTTCATTTGCGTGTAGTTTTTGTTGGTATTCATCATCTCCTGCTTGCTTAGCGCAAGGTAATTCAAGTAAATTTACTATCTGTGAACGGGAGCAATGAAATTTTTGTGGAGATTGTATTGCTGTCGTAATTGTTTTTCCTTACCTTTGCGGCAAGTTAAGGTTACTCTGATGCTGAGGAGTCGGCATCGTCAAGGAGTATAAAAGGGAATCCGGTGTGAGTCCGGAACAGTACCCGCTGCTGTAAGTCCCATTGTGACAAGGAATATTGCATATATCCATTGGCCTGTGCCGAGAAGGAGCATTTATTCCGGGACAAGTCAGAAGACCTGCCGTAACTTTCATAATGATTTGCATCTGCGGGATTATTACAGATAATAATTATGGTCGATTATGATATTTCACATATCCGTCGCTATATATAAGTTCATTTTTGGCAATCCGTAATTTTTTCGCACAATGTCAATCAAGTGCAAAAAAAGACGCGGATTTTTCTTTTTATGTATCTAAAATAAACCAATTAAATGAACCGACGATTTCTTTTATCCGGATTGATCGCCTCAATGGCGCTGTCAACTACATTCACTTCCTGTGAATACAACGATGATGATTTATGGGAGAGCATAGTTAATCTTCAAGATCGCATAGGCACTCTTGAAGAGAAAGTCAATGCCACCAACTCCGACTTACAGGCTCTGAAACTTATAGTACAGGCACTCCAAAATCAGGTGACCATCACATCGGTCAACCGCACCGAATCAGGCTACGAGATACATTTTTCCGATGGCCAGACTGCAACAATTTCCAATGGAGTAAACGGTACAAACGCTCCTATTATTTCAGTCACCAAAGGTGATGACGGACTTTATTACTGGACTCTTGACGGCAAGCCAATGATTGTTGACGGGAAACCGATGTGCGCCAGCGGCAAGGACGGGACTGATGCCTTAGCACCACAGGTGCGCATTAATCCGGACAACAAAGAATGGGAAATATCGACCGACGGAGGGAATACATGGATAACGACAGGAGTAAAAGCAGAAGGCTCTGACGGCATGTCGGAGGAATCCATCTTTGCCGGCATCAACACATCGGATGACGATTATATCACATTCACACTCGCTGACGGCACAGAAATCAAAGTAGCCCGATTCAATGCCGCCACACCTCTCTTTGCCATAGCCGGCGCCAACGGCACGCAGAGCTTTTTCGCAGGCGAGACACGGACTTACACTGTTGAAGCAAGTAATATATCCGATTATTCCATAGCAAAACCAGATGGCTGGATCGTAAGATACACCGATGGCATCATATCAATCACCGCTCCGGAAAAAGATAATGTGTATGCCGAAAAACAAGGTAGTGTGGCATTCAATCTCGTATCGGCTTCAGGCAAGAGCCTTATAACTAAAATCAGCGTGGAGATTGTGACCGAAAAGTTGCGGATACTTACATTTGAGGACATTGATGCACGGTTCACCCCCTACTCCCTCGGTTATTGCGATAAGCATATCACTAAGTGGAGCGACCTGATTGACAGCAGTCAATATGGCGGCCCGATGCTTTATGGCGGAGGCATGGGTATGGACGAGCCTTATTACTGGTACGACGAAGGCAATACCGAACTTAAGCACACAATGCCCGGAAACTGGGGATCATACAGTTACTGGGGAGGCGGCCATGCCATATCAAACTATTATGACGCGGAACTATCTAACGGAGATTTCACACATCAATTATCGGTATATTGCGCCACCGGCGGTCACAACGGATCAAAGAACTTCGCTATGCACTATGGCTACCGTGATGATTCGGGGTTTACTGATAGTACAATCCTGCCGGCACTCGAATTCGGCGACGGAAAACCCCGTGTAATTGATCATATCTATGTGATGTGGAACACTTATCTTGCCAACAGCGTATTCAACGGCAACAGTCTTTCCGAGCCTGTCGGTCCCGACGGATATGTAAAGATTATAGCAACCGGTTACGATGGTTCGGGAAACAAATCGGGAGAACTCGAGTATTTTCTAGCAGGACCTGACGGCAACATCAAGGAATGGACAAAGTGGGACCTTTCACTGCTCGGAACCGTATCGAAAGTCGAATTCAACATGTCCGGCAACAGCGACAATGGCTATGGGTTCAGCCAGCCCGCTTATTTTGCATACGATGATGTGGCCGTGCGGTTCACAGAATAACACCCCAACAGCATCTATATGAGAAAAACTCTTTTTATTCACCATATAATACCTTTCATAGCATCGGCCTTTATGACCGGTGCTATGATTACTTCTTGCAATAAAGATGATCTGATTGAACAACAGGAGTCGGACAAGGCGCCTGAAATACACCTTGACAATGAAACGGGTATTTATTTCGTGAAACAGGGTGCGGAACTCAGCCTAACTCCACGTTACTTACACGCACATAACGCGACCTTCCTGTGGACGGTGGACGGTAAGCCTGTTGCCGTCACTCCTGAATACACCGCACAGTGGAACGATATCGGAGAGTATTATGTAGCAGTCAGCATAAACACACACGTCGGATCAGCTACAGAAGAATTGAAAGTGACTGTCGTCAAGCCAGACATTCCAGTCATATCACTACCGATGCAGAACGATGCTGTAACCATAGAGAAAGGCACCGATTACATCATACGCCCCGAGATAAGCAATGTTGAAACCGACAGTTTCAATATTGAATGGGTTGTCGATTCCCGAAAAGTAAGCGAAGAATTGCAATACACATTCCATGCCGAAGACACCGGTGAATATCATATATCCATAACCGCATCAAACGTTGACGGATCATCGACCAAAAAATTTACTATATATGTAGTCGATAGACTACCCATAGGCATAGAGTTCCCAACACCTTCTTATTTCAATCCCTCCACTACCCGATACACATTTGCCGGACGCCCCGTGTATCTCTCCCCTATAATCACTGGCACTGCCACACCCACCTATTCATGGTCACTTGACGGTTCCGCCACCGACTGCACTTCGGGCACATACGTGTTCACGCCCTCCACGGCCGGAGAATACAACATAGCAGTAACTGTCAACGATACATATACCGCTTCCGTGAAAGTGATCTGTACAGACGCCAACGAGTCCGACCGCTACCGCAAAGCTACGGCCTCAAGCAGGGCTCATAGTGTAAGAGTGTATGAATGGTGTCCCGCACCCGGACAATTCATAGGTGATACTCACACAGGAGGCATGACGGGAAACGAGACTACCCCAGAATCCGCCAATGCCTGGGCCCAGCAACGTCTCGACGACAAGGCCTATGTGTCATTAGGTGGTTGGGGGGGATATATAATAGTTGGATTTGACCATAGCATACCGCGGCGTGAAGGTCGGTATGACTTTGCCATCATGGGCAACGCTTTTTTCAATACCGATACAGGTGATGGAGGCTCAAATGAGCCAGGCATAGTGTATGTGATGCAAGATGTCAACGGCAACGGTCTGCCCGATGACGAATGGTATGAACTGCGTGGAAGCGAAACCGGACATAGCGTCACTTTACAGAATTATGCCGTTACATATTACCGCCCTTCAGGGTCAGGCATGAACGTACAGTGGACCGACAATTATGGCCGGCAAGGCTGCATCGATTACCTGAGCGCATTCCACCGACAACCCACATATTATCCCGAATGGATACCGGCCGACTCTTACACTCTGCGAGGCACACGACTTGAAGCACGCACAACCCAGAGCCCCGATACCGGACACTGGGATTGCAACGCATTCGGTTGGGGGTATGCCGATAACAAAGGCTCAGACGATATGTCGGGCGATGATGTCTCTGACGGTTCCGGACAAAGCAATGGATTTATGATCGAAAACGCCATGTATCCCGATCTCTCGGCAATAAATCTCAGATATATCGACTTCATAAAAGTACAGACCGGCGTCAACTCCAAAGCCGGCTGGCTCGGAGAGGTCTCCACT
This sequence comes from uncultured Muribaculaceae bacterium, assembly GCA_910578805.1. Classification (GTDB taxonomy): domain Bacteria; phylum Bacteroidota; class Bacteroidia; order Bacteroidales; family Muribaculaceae; genus Paramuribaculum. The sequence continues at coordinate 4,223 of CAJTRS010000042.1, forward strand.
GAAATACGCAGTTTTAAGGACTTATCGATTACGCAGTGAACAGGCGGTTTCAGCATATCGGGAAATGTGACTAACTTTGTATAATCATGAGAATGCGGACAATAAAAAATACACTCTTTTTTTCTATCCTCCTGCTCAATGCCGCCTTTACGGGTTGCATGGAGCAGGATTACGGCAATGTAGAGGATTTCAGCGCTACAGGCACAGGACTTTTTATCACCAACGAGGGAAACTTTCAATATGGCAATGCCACCCTCAGTTATTATGATCCGGCCACAAACACTGTACAGAACGAGATTTTCTATCGTGCCAACGGGTACAAGCTCGGTGATGTAGCGCAATCCATGACAATATATGGAGGCAAAGGCTGGATAGTGACCAACAATTCTCATGTGATATGGGCTATAGACCTTAATACATTCAAGGAAGTAGGCCGCATCACCGGCCTGACGGCACCGCGATATATCCATTTTCTAAGCGATGAAAAAGCATACGTGACTCAGTTATGGGACAATCGGATATTCATAGTAAATCCACGTACATACTCCATAACCGGATATATACTTATTCCCGATATGACCATGGAATCAGGCTCTACCGAGCAGATGGTACAATACGGCAAGTACGTATATTGCAACTGTTGGAGCTATCAGAACCGCATAATAAAGATCGATACAGAGACCGACCGTGTGGTAGATGAACTGCGCATAGGCATACAACCGACCTCGTTGGTAATGGATAAATCCAATAAAATGTGGACCATAACCGACGGTGGTTACGAGGGTAGCCCATACGGGCATGAGGCGGCATCTCTTTATTGCATAGATGCCGCTACATTCAAAGTAGAGAAGCAATTCAAATTCCGCTTCGGCGACTGCCCGTCGGAAATCCAGATCAATGGTGCACGCGACCGACTCTACTGGATCAATAACGACGTCTGGAGCATGGAAGTCACAGCACCACGATTACCGGTCAGACCGTTTTTGCCCTATCGTAATACCCGCTACTATGGTCTGACCGTAAATCCGATCAATGATGAAGTATATGTTGCCGATGCCATAGACTACCAACAACAAGGTAAAATATACCGATATTCTTCCACGGGGGAATTTATCGATGAATTTTATGTAGGCGTAATTCCAGGCGCGTTTTGCTGGAAAATAAACTGATTGACATGAAAGGTATAGTCAACATATTTGTCACAATAGCCGCAGTCACCATTCCTATATGGGGGCAAGCCCAGCGTGTCAAGCAATTAGGCAATGTCACCGTTACGGCACACCGCCCCATGAAGGATATCGGCGTACAGAAAACCACTCTCGATTCGGCAATGCTTAAAGAGAATGTAGCCTTGTCAATGGCCGATGTACTTACATTCAACTCCGCGATATTCGTAAAGAGTTTCGGCCGCGCCACCCTATCCACCGTAGCATTCCGCGGCACATCGCCGAGCCACACACAGGTTACATGGAACGGCATGCGCATCAACAATCCCATGCTCGGAATGACTGATTTTTCCACCATACCGTCATACTTCATCGACAAAGCCTCTCTGCTGCACGGTACGTCATCGGTCAATGAGACCGGAGGCGGATTAGGTGGGCTTGTTCGGCTCGGCACCATGCCTGATGCAGGAGAAGGCATTAACTTACAGTATATTCAGGGAATCGGCTCATTCAGCACATTCGATGAATTTGTGCGGTTCGCATATGGCAGTGACAAATGGCAGATATCGACACGCGCCGTATATTCATCATCGCCCAACGACTACAAATACACAAATCACGATAAAAAAATCAATATCTACGATGATGACCACCACATCATCGGACAGTACTACCCCACCGAACGCAACCGTAGCGGTGCGTTCAAGGATCTGCACATACTTCAGGAAGTATATTATGACAATCTGAATGGCGACAGGTTGGGATTCAACGCCTGGTATGTCAACTCCGACAGGGAGCTACCAATGCTCACAACCGACTATGGCGCAGATACCGATTTCGAGAACCGACAACGGGAGCAGACATTCCGCGGAATACTATCGTGGGACCATAACCGCTCCACATGGAAAACCGGCATCAGAGGTGGCTACATACACACCTCAATGGCCTATGACTACAAACGCGATGTGGGCAACGGTCATATGGCTCCGATGACACGCTCACGCAGCCGTATAAACACCCTTTATGGACAGTTCGAGGGTGAATATACGCCATGCCGCAGCTGGTACTTCACGGCCAATCTGTCGGCACATCAGCATTTTGTAAGAAGCGAAGATAAAAACATCATATTGCAGGACGGAGACAAAGCCATAGTAGGTTACGACAAAGGCCGCATAGAACTATCGGGAGTTCTATCCGCAAAGTGGCAGCCTGTCGATAGATTGGGCATGTCGGTTGTGGTGCGTCAGGAGATGTTTGGTGACAAATGGGCTCCAGTAATACCGGCATTCTTTATTGACGGAGTCATATCTCGACGAGGTAATGTAATGCTTAAAGCCTCCGTATCGCGCAACTACCGCTTCCCCACCCTCAATGACCTGTACTTTTTACCCGGAGGCAATCCCGATCTTAAAAACGAACATGGAATAAGCTACGATGCAGGGATCAGCTTCGATACCGGTAAAGCCGGACGATACAGCTTAGGCGGAAGCCTGACATGGTTTGACTCACATGTCGATAACTGGATAATATGGCTTCCAACGACCAAAGGCTTCTTCTCGCCGCGCAACATAAAGCAGGTACATGCCTACGGATTGGAGCTGAAATCAAATCTCGGCTGGCAACCAGTCAAGGACTGGTATGTGGATATCAACGGATCATATTCCTGGACTCCGTCAGTCAATAAGGGTGATAAAATGTCACCTGCCGACCAGTCAGTGGGTAAACAGCTGCCCTACGTCCCTCGTCATTCCGCCTCCATTACCGGTACTCTAAGCTGGCGTTCGTGGAGTTTCATGTACAAATGGTGCTGGTATTCCGAGCGATTCACCATGTCAAGCAACGACTACACAATCACCGGTCATCTGCCCCAATATTTCATGAGCAACATCTCCATTGAGAAGAATCTGGGATTCAGACCTCTTGACCTGTCGCTGAAACTTGCTGTAAACAACCTGTTTGACGAAGATTACATCTCGGTGCTTTCACGGCCTATGCCGGGCATAAACTTCGAGTTTTTCATAGGCATAACACCGAAATTCCGTAAGTCTGACAAAACAACGAATATAAAATACTGATTCTATTTTACGCTGATGAAACATATACTGCCTTACATCACACTACTAATAACGTCATTGTTGACCGTAGGCTGCCGTGGCAGCCGCGACAATGATTCAGTCAGATACACCACGCCGGAATATATACCCCAATATGCCACCGGATTCAAGATATCAGGAGCCGAAGGAAGAAAAAGCGTAATGCTTGAAATAAGCAATCCCTGGCAAGGTGCCAACAGTGTGGTTACACGTCTTTTCATAGCCAGAAATAGAGAAAAGGCTCCGGCAGGATTTGACGGCGAAGTACTTGACGGCGGCGAGGTACTCCGCATTGTGGCCATGTCGTCCACCCACATGGCCATGCTTGATGCCATTGGCGAGATCAAACGCGTGGTAGGCGTATCGGGCATAGACTATATATCGAATCCTTATATTCAAAAACATCGGGACACTGTGGGTGATGTGGGCTACGAGGGCAATGTCAATTACGAACGTCTTCTGGCTCTTGCTCCCGATCTGGTGTTGCTTTACGGAATAAACGGAGCAAGTTCTATGGAATCCAGACTCAAAGACCTCGGAATTCCATACATGTATGTGGGAGATTATCTCGAAGAGCACCCTTTGGGCAAGGCCGAATGGATAGTAGCCATTGCCGAGATAGCAGGTGTCCGAGAATCAGGAGTGAGCAGATTTTCAGAAATATCCGAAAAATACAACCGTCTTAAAGAACACATTTCACAACATCTTGATGGGCCGCAAAGCGCTCCACGGCCTAATGTGATGATAAACACTCCTTACGGAGATACCTGGTTCATGCCTTCGGCACAAAGCTACATGGCCACTCTTATATCCGATGCCGGGGGCATTTATGTATATGACCGCGACAACGGCAATGCATCGCTTCCTATCGATATTGAAACGGCATTCATGCTCACGGCAGGTGCCGATAAGTGGATAAATACGGGTTCGGAGACATCGATAGCCGGACTTAAAAATAATTTTCCTAAATTTGCCGACACAAAACCTGTGGTTACAAACGAGGTTTACAATAATACTCTCCGCTCCACCGCTTCAGGCGGCAACGACTTCTATGAGTCAGGTATAGTGAATCCGCATCTGATATTACAGGACCTTATAAGGATTTTTCACCCCGGGGTCGATTCCGGAACAGACCTAACATACTACCGCCAGCTTAAATAACATAATGCATCGCCGTACCGACATATTGTTCATTATTCTTGCCACGGTTTCCGTATGTCTGCTTGTAGCGGATATTGCCACAGGACCGGTGCATATAGACATAAGCGACATAGCGTGCGCTCTTACAGGCGGAGATTGCCCCCCGGAAGTATCAAGAATAATAATCGATATACGCCTTGTCAAGGCATTGACAGCGATAATTGCCGGGGCGGCATTGTCGGTAAGCGGATTACAGATGCAGACGCTGTTCCGCAATCCTCTTGCCGGGCCTTACATACTCGGTATCAGTTCAGGCGCAAGTCTCGGAGTAGCCTTGTTTATTCTCGGAGCCCCCTTGTCAGGCATTGCCGGAATTATGACATCAGTGGGTATCGCGGGAGCAGCCTGGATAGGCGCCGGAGCGATTTTAGCAGTAATCGCCGCCGTAAGCCGCCGTATCAAGGACATAATGGTGATACTGATACTTGGCATCATGTTTTCATCGGCCGTAAGTGCCATAGTCCAGATACTCCAGTATTTAGGCAACGAACAGTCGCTAAAGGCCTATGTGGTATGGACCATGGGGTCCTTAGGTGATGTTACCGGAGCGGAACTTTCCATAATGACTGTTGCGGTAATATCCGGAACCGTAATATCCGTGGCCGGGATCAAGCCACTCAACACATTGATATTCGGCGAGGAGTATGCGCGGACAATGGGGATAAACATACTACGCACACGTATGCTGCTGTTCGTATCCACTACCCTTTTGGCAGGTACGGTGACTGCTTTCTGCGGACCGATTGGATTCATAGGACTTGCTGTGCCTCATGTGACCCGGGTAATGTTTGCCACCGCCGACCATCGAATACTGCTTCCGGCCTCCATACTCACAGGCAGCTCTACGATGCTTCTCTGTGACATAGTCTCAAAATCTCTTACACTGCCTGTCAATTCCATAACCGCACTTTTAGGCATACCTATAGTGGTATGGATAGTGCTCCGTAACAGATCAATCGCTGTATGATAAATCTTGAATCATTCTCAATCGGGTACAACGGCCGCAATTTGCTTGAAAACGTGGATACGGAATTTCCGCGTGGAGAGCTCACGGCTCTCATCGGACGCAACGGGTCCGGCAAATCCACCCTGCTGCAGGCCATAGCCGGACTCAACAGGAATTACAGCGGACGTATAATCATTGATGGCAAAGAGACATCTATGATGCAGCCGATGGAAATGGCACGTACGCTGGCTTTTGTAACCACTGAGCGGACACGTATTCCAAATCTGAGATGCGAGGAGGTTGTGGCTCTTGGCCGTACACCATACACGGACTGGATCGGGCATATGACGGCAAAGGACAAGGATATCGTTAGAAAATCACTCGATGCGGTAGGCATGACAGATTATGCCCGGAGAACCATGGACAAGATGTCTGACGGAGAATGTCAGCGTATCATGGTTGCAAGAGCGCTGGCACAGACCACTCCGGTTATCATTCTTGACGAGCCTACTTCATATCTCGACATGCCAAACCGTTACGGCCTATGCCTGCTGCTCTCACGGCTTGCCCGTGAAGAATGCAAATGTATCCTTTTTTCCACCCACGAACTGGACATAGCCATGTCTATAGCCGACAGGGTGGCTCTGATTGATTCACCAAGTATGGTATGTCGCCATGCCAATGACATTGAATCCGGCTACATACTCGAGTGTATATTCCGCGACTCGCCTGTATCATATGATCGGGAAACAGGCCGCATATCCGTTAAGACGCGTCAGCCGCAGGCATGTGATTGAACCCTTGGGCTTTCAACGGAAATTCTCCGCCATCGGCCGTAATCAATGCACAACCGAGTTCCGGTCCTGTCATATGTCCTATCACTTTCACTCCTTCGATTTTCGATACCGTGTCATGACAGTGCAACGGAACAGTAAATACCAGCTCATAATCCTCACCGCCATTGAGAGCGGCAGTTATGGCACTCATGCCGATCTCCTCGGCCATGGCTGCTGTCTGATAATCCACCGGCAGGCGGTCTTCATATATACGGCACCCGGTATCGCTGGCCTTGCATAGATGCAACAGCTCCGATGAAAGCCCGTCGCTTATATCCATCATAGACGTAGGTTTGATCCCGGACGACGAGAGGGCTGCAATTATATCCTTGCGGGCTTCGGGCTTAAGTTGGCGCTCGATCAGGTATTCTTTACCTTCAAACTGTGGCACAAAATCCTTGTCACCTGCTGATACACGTTTCTCCCGTTCCAGAAGTTGCAAACCCATGTAGGCCGAGCCAAGATCACCGGACACACATATAAGATCGGTGTCATGTGCACCCGAACGGAAAACGACCTTGTCTTTATCGGCATCGCCAATGCAGGTGATACTTATTACCAGTCCCGAACGCGATGCCGTGGTATCCCCGCCGACAAGGTCCACACCATAGATATCACAAGCCAACCGCATGCCGGAATACAACTCCTCGATATGCTCCACGGTAAAACGAGATGATATGCCAAGTCCAACGGTAATCTGCCGAGGTGTGCCGTTCATGGCGTAGATGTCTGAAAAATTGACTACCGCAGCCTTGTACCCCAAATGCTTCAGAGGCACATAGGTCAGATCGAAATGCACACCCTCAAGCAGCAGGTCTGTGCTCACAAGCACATCTGTGTCGGGATAACGGAGCACTGCCCCGTCATCGCCAACACCGGCCACTGTTGAAGCGTTTTTCGGCTCTATTCCGTCGGTTATACGACCGATGAGTCCGAATTCGCCTATAGTGGAGATTTCTGTCTGTGATTCCATATTGTCAAAACAGCGTGTCATTTGGCGCGCGCCACAAGGTCACGCATTATTTCCATCATTTTAGGCTGAGCCGCCTGAGCTGCCTTCTGCACCTCTTCGTGAGTGGGCACCTCGGTTACATCTTTACCTCCGAGATCGGTTATTACCGATACACCGAACACCTTCATTCCGGCATGATTGGCCACAATCACTTCCGGTACGGTGGACATGCCCACTGCATCGCCGCCTATAATACGGAAAAACTCATACTCGGCCGGAGTTTCAAATGTGGGACCGGTGACACCGACATACACACCGTGCATTACACGTATGCCCTTCTCTGCGGCAATTTCATCGGCAAGGCGGATAAGCTCATGACTGTAGGCCTCGGTCATTGCCGGAAAACGGGGACCGAGTTTGTTGTCATTTTTACCACGCAACGGATTTTCGGGAAACAGATTGATATGATCGGTGATGATCATTATATCGCC
>CAJTRS010000042.1:11929-14866 GCA_910578805.1 uncultured Muribaculaceae bacterium
AACTCCTTGTTCATACCCCCGGCAGCATTGCTGACAAAGAGTGTCTCCACACCGAGAGCTTTCATAACCCTTACAGGAAATGTAACGGACTTCATGTCGTAGCCTTCATAATAATGGAAACGTCCCTGCATGGCCATTACCGGCTTGGTGCCAAGACGACCGAATATCAGATTGCCGCTGTGCCCCTCTACGGTAGATACCGGGAAATTGGGAATCTCACTGTACGGTATGTATTGTTTGTCTTCGATATGGTCAACCAGAGCTCCCAACCCGGTGCCCAGGATTATGGCGGTATCAGGCATTGCGCCTACTTTGCCGCGGATATAATCGGCTGTTTCTTGAATTTTGATTAGCATAGTTTATTGAATTTTGATATCAGTTATTTTAACAAAAATAAATCATTAAAAGTTGGATTTTGGCCTTTTGTCCGAATCTCTCTGCGCTAAAACACCTATGAATCAGCGCCTGAGAGTATTGGAGGTCCGAAGCAACTGTTTCAGTACGTCTCCGAGCGGCACCTCGTTGAAGTCAGAGAAACTCACCTTGATAGGCAAATAATAGGCATACTCTTTCAGCTTCTGAGGGAAATACGGATTGCTTACAAACCTCACTGCGTCCTTTTCGGTGGTTATCAACAAACGTCGCTTGCCGCCCATCTCATTGAATTTCTCAAGAATACTATCCATATCAGCATGCGAGAAGTGATGGTGGTCGGCATACCGCTTGATCTTTACCTTTGCCCTATAATGTCTCAGATAGCGAATGAACGGCCTCGGATTAGCCACTCCGCTTACAGCAAGTATAGTATCGTCTGTGGTAAGGTCTGATAGTGACGGTATAATCCCCCCCCTGCCTGCCGCTTCAACAAACACAGGCTTCAAGGGCTGATATTCATATCGTGAGAAAAGCAGTTTCTGGAATGCAAACAGATTAAGCCGTTCATTGAATATGCGGCACTCCATAGGTTTCATGTCCTGCGGACATTTCGTCACCACTACCACATCTGCACGGTTGAGTGCTCTTACCGGCTCTCTCAGACGTCCGTATGGAAGCAGGCGGTCCTCGTAGGCCGGACGGTTATATTCCATCAGCACCACCGAAAGTGTGGGCTTCACGTAACGGTGCTGGAAAGCGTCATCAAGAACTATAAGGTTCAGCCCCGGATCTATGCGGCGCATCTCTTCAATGCCCTTGACACGGTTTTCACATACCGCCATCATCACCCCCTTGTCCTTAAACTTACGATATATCTGGTAGGGTTCGTCGCCTATATCATCTACACACGAGTCAGGCTTTGCAAGCACAAATCCACGGCTCTTGCGCTTGTAACCACGGCTAAGCACCCCTATTCGGTAATCGTGCCGGAGCGCTTCCACTATGTATTCCGTATGAGGAGTCTTGCCTGATCCGCCCATGGATATATTGCCAACGACTATCACAGGTATATCAAATACACGCTGCTTAAGGATTATTCCGTGGTTGAACATGGCATTGCGCACAGCCATCACGCACCCGTAAACTTTCGATATCGGGTAAAGCAGCAAAAATGGTAGTATTCGTCTTTTTTTTGCCATGTTCTGAAAAGTGATGTTTTTTATTTAACGCTTATGAAATCCATTCTGCACTGCAGCGGGTGCATGGAACCGAACCGATTTATCATGTCATAGTACATGTAACTCTGCCCTAACCTCTCTTTGAGCATGGACGACATATCTTCACGGGTACTCATTTCAGCTATCGCGTCCCACACCGACAACATCACAGCCGGATATGAGACAGTCGTATAGGAATCAGCCTTTAGCGCTTCGGTCATATCGGCCAATGCCATGTCAAGACCGCCGAGTTTGTCCACCAGATTATGCTTCAAGGCTGAAGCACCGTCCCATACACGACCTTCAGCCACCGCTGCAATCTCGTCATAGGTCACACCTCGTCCTTCGGCACAACGGGTGACAAACAATTCATATCCGCGATCAACATACTGCTGCATGGCATCGCGCAATCCGGGCGACATCGGTTTAAATAAATCCGGAAGCGAACTTTCATTAGTGGCCACCCGGCTGGTATTTATGCCGAGTTTACCGGAAAGCAACCCGTCAATATCGGGTATTATGCCAAATATGCCTATCGAACCTGTCAGCGTGAGTTCCTCGGCATATATTCGGTCGGCACCACACGAAATGTAATAGCCCCCCGATGCGGCCATATCGCCCATCGACACATAATAAGGCTTGCCGCTTATCCGCTTGAACTCTTCCAGAGCTTCCCATATCTGTTCGGAAGCAAAAGCGCTGCCTCCTCCGGAATTAACACGCATGACAAGACCGTCGATTTCTTCGCGACCGGCAAGATCAAGAATCTCGGGCACATAAACCTCCGAAGAAATGCCGCCATCGGCCGATTCGGTTATATCTCCCAATGCATAGAGCACTGCAATGCACACCGACTTACCCGTTTTAGGCGAATCGGAGGTGACCGAAACATAATCCTGATAATCCACTGACGACATCTTATCGCTGTCCGTGAGACCGGATATAAAATCCTCCATTTCGTGTCGGTAAAGCAGACTGTCAACCATCTGTTGCTCGACATAATATTGGGGGTTACGCGTAAACGAGTAACTGTCAGCCCAAACATTGACGGCATCTACACCAACTCCACGACTACCGGCTATACGCGATGCCACAGTATTCCACATGGCACCGAGAAAATGCTGTTGCTGCTCGCGGTTGGCCTCACTCATGTCATTCAAAATGAACGGTTCGACGGCACTTTTATATGTGCCGACCTTAACAACCTGGGCCTTAACACCTATTTTATCCAAAAAATCCTTGAAATAAAATGTAGTGGCACTCAGACCATGTACATCGACCATACCTATTTTGTTAAGACACAGATCATCGGCCTCGGTAGCTATGAAATATTCAGCCTGAGTGT
>CAJTRS010000043.1 GCA_910578805.1 uncultured Muribaculaceae bacterium
ACAAATCGCCGTCTATGTCGAAGAACCATTCAAGAGAGCGGCCCGTAATCGGGTATCTGTCCAAGCATATCTTTTAAAAAAGCCGCAAACTCTTTCGAGAAGCGGGTTCCTTCAGCTACCAAGTCCCAACGGCGGCTGATGCTCTTGCCTGTCGCGGTGTCGATCCATCTGCGCCGCTTGACGTGGAAAGACATCTTGCGGCCTCGGACCGGATAATCTCTGACAACACTTTCCTCGTAGAACCCGTTGGGCCGCAGCTGCCCGATTTCATAACCAGCTATTCCGATGGCACGTTCTTCAAGTGTTACGTCAAGCGTCTCGGTCGTTTTATAAACCTTGACAACATCAAAGTACTCAACCATCTCTTCAGGCAGAAGGCATTCCGCCAACTCTATATAAGGATTCTTTTCCATTGAAATTCATTTATTGATACAAAGGTAAAGGTTTTAATCCGCATACACAGCTTTTTTACTATGCGCCCTAAAAACTATATCTGATAAACGAGATGTGGATTTTTATCCACAAAACAACTGAAGAGAATGTGATGACACATTCTCTTCAGTTGTTTTAAGTGGGCGAAGATGGATTCGAACCACCGAAGGTAAAAACCAGCAGATTTACAGTCTGCCCCATTTGGCCACTCTGGTATTCGCCCCCTAATTATTACGATGCAAATTTATCGAATATTTCTCAAATCTACAAGTCGATGCAGGTTATTTACTGAAATTTCACACATCGGGCAGACTGTGCAACCACTTTATGGAACGCTCCACATACGGTGTGGGCATGAGTTTCTGCGCCCTTTCAAGAAATACAATTCCATTAGCCTTGGCCGACTTATCGGCTGCGGCCCGCGACTTGTAATAGTTGCCAAGATACAGGAGCGCCACATATGAATCGGGATTGAGCTCTACGATGCGTGTATATACGGCCACAGCCAGATTATACCTGCCGTCAAGGAGATACCCCTGGGCAAGCGTGTAAAGAGCCTTCTCATCGTCGGGAAGACCGCGCAGCATGATTTTACTGTATTCGATCATTCCACGGGCATTCTGCCTGTAAGTATAGTACTTCATCAGATAGGCATCTATGATGCGCGCGAGCCACGGCTCGGCCGACTTTGCGTGAACCAGATATTCCTCATAAAGCGAGGTCTGTCCGATGGAGAATCCCGTACGCTCCACCGTGGAAAACAGCGAGTCGATGGGTATTTTCGCCGCCAACGCCTTATGAGTCAGATCAATCTGCGACAAAGTATCGGAGAGCATGCCTGCGGCCACTATGGCCTGCCCGTAAGTGGAAGCCACATACGGGCGCTCATGTATCATAAGGGTAAACATGGCTCCCGCACTCGCCCATTCCCTATGAGCGAAAAAGCGCGAAGCTCTGGCTTCGATCTCCTTATACTCCATGGCACCGGCCGATACCACGGCACAGAGCATAATTGTCACATATGTAAGCAAACGTCTTAGCATTGTATCTTTATATTCAATATAGCTTCCACGAGATACAGCCCCAGTATCCTGTCGAGCCGCACCTCCATATCGTCATACCGGGTGTTGGCACTGCGCAATATCACCATATCACGATCAGCGTGACGGTGCACATGCTTCACCAGCCGGTAGTCCTCAAGTACTACAACGTAAATCTGTCCCCAAAAGATGCATGTGGGATCCGCAACACGACGTATGGCCACATAGGAGCCGTCGAATATCTCGGGCATCATGCTGTCGCCATTGACGCGCACTATGACCGAATCGCGGCTTACCGAGGGGAGATTCATCGAGCCTATTATACGGTCGGCCGTAAACTGGCGGCTCAACTCAAGAGTGCCGGCCGTGACATCTATGTCATAGATCGGTATGCCGGCTTCAGGCCAAGCCTGTACGGACTCCTCCACAGCCTCGGGCTCTATCTCCATCGAGGCGGCATGAACCGGACGGGCAAACGGGAGGTCCTCGCCGGTGGCAAGCCACCGCTTCGACACCCCCATATCGGCCGATATGCGATTGATCAAGCCGGAAGTTACCGGCAATCTGCCATTGAGATGCTTTGACAGATTGGCGGCATCGATACCCAACCGCCGGGCAAACTCAGCCTGCGACAATCCCTGCCTTTTCATAAGGAAGCGAATGCGCCCGGCCACGGCTTCTTGTTGTTCCACAGTAAGATTCATACCAAAAGATTCAATCACATTGAGTAAAACACAAAGATACGAATTTTTTTCCACCTACAGCACAACAGCCACAGCCAACAATGCCGACCCCACCGGCCGGTGGCTGACAGCGAAACGGACCTCTCCCCTATTTTTCACCTCGACCATGGCCCGGTCGGCCCGTCCGTAAGGATAACGGATATCGCGCAGAAACACTCCCCGACACCCCAATGCCTTAAACACGGCCTCTTTAGCCGTCCAGGAGCGCAGCAGACACTCTTCTGACATGCAGGCATTCCTCTCCGCGGCATCAAGAAATCTCGCAGACACCGTTTCCAGCCCAGGACGCGGACATTCCACATCAACACCCACCGCCCCGTGCGGATTAACAGCCAGAACCGCCAGACCGGCACCATGACTCACAGAAATCCCTTCCGTACGGCCACACAGAAAGGGACGACCCGTCAATTCATGATCAAGAACCGCCTCATGACCAAACACTTCAGCCACAAGCGAGGCCACGGCGGCACTCTCCACCGCCTCGCGGTCCGTACGGCTATAAGGCCCTACGCCAACACCATACACGGACACTCCGCCAATTTCCATAGAAAAATCCATAACCGGTGAATTGGGATATTTTTATTATTCGAGATTAGCCAAAGCGTGTATCATATCCGCCTTTACCGCCTCGATCATCGGGCGAACGGAATCGATCGATGTCACTGCAGCGGGCATTTCCAAAGCTCCGCTCACAACCCATCGGTCACCCACCGACAGAAACTGCAAAGGCGTGATTGTGGCTCCCAAAGAGGTAAGTATTATGCCTGTATAGCCGGCCGGAGAGGAAACATCAGTCTGTGCTGCCGCATTATCGCCAAGATTCATGGCCATGCGCTCAACACGGTTGTCAGCCACAACCCGACGGCCGGCATCGTCAACCGGAGTAAACGTGCACCGCAACACAGCCCCATAAGCCGGATAACCAATATCGGCCCACACGGCGTCGGCACCGGGACGAGACACATTCGCCACATCGTCACAGACTTCAGCCGATGCGTTTACCTCAAACCCGCATGGCAGACCAGATGACGACCGATATACCGCATCATACAGCACCGGACGAGGATAAGCCACCGGACGAGGCACGGCCACAGAATCGCCGCCGGAACCATGCGCACACGACGACACTACCGACAAATGCGCCAACGCCACCGGCATCAGAATCAATACGAAACGGAAAGCCGGTCCGATATGCACCCGCAGGTCACGCATCGGCATTGCCAACAGTGGGGGTCTGGAGTTCGGGCATCACTTTTACGCGCACCGAAGTAATGCGGTGATGCGACATGTCAAGAATCAAGAAACGGCAATGCCCATAGACCAACGGTTCTTTCTCTTTCGGAAAGTCACCACGGATAGCAAGGAGCATACCGGCAAGAGTCTCGCAGTCTTCCGTCACACCGCGGTAATCGTCCTCATCGAGTCCGGTAACACGGAAAAAGTCGCTCAGAATTGTCTTGCCGTCAAATATATATGTATTGTCGGGGAGACGTTTATAGGTCTTCTCCTCCACATCATACTCATCATTGATGTCGCCCACTATCTCCTCGAGCACATCTTCAAGAGTGACGACACCCTGTGTGCCACCAAACTCATCGACCACAACAGCCATATGGAGGTGCCGTCCGCGGAAGTCTTCGAGCAAGTCGTCGATCATGCGTGTCTCTGGCACAAAATAAGGTTTGCGCAGCAGTTTCTGCCACTGGAAATCCTTTCCGGACTTACCTATATACGGAAGCAGGTCACGCGAATAGAGCACTCCTTCGATATTGTCCTGGGTGCCGCGATACACCGGCAGTCGGGAATATCCGCTATCGAGCACCGTGCGCATCACCTGGTCAAAGTCGGAAGTGATCTCGATATCGGTCATATCCACACGCGGAGTCATCACTTCCGACGCCGTAGTGTCACCGAAACGAAGAATACCTTCGAGCATCTGTTTGTCATCTGTGGTCTTTACGTCCGTAATCTCCAATGCCTGCTCCAGTTCATCGGTAGTCACGTCATGCGACTTTTTGGTAACCACCTTGTTGACTATGCCCGAACTGCGCACGAGCAAACCCGACAGGGGGCCACACATACGGCTTATGACAGATATGCCTCCGATGGCAAAACGCGCCCACCCCACACGATTGGAATTGGCAATAAGCTTTGGCAGTATTTCGCCGAACAGAAGTATCAGGAATGTAAGGATTACGGTCTGCAATATGAAGCTCAGCACTTCTGACATGCCTTCAAATATAGGGCCGAGGGCAAAGTTACAGAGAATCACTATGGTCACATTGACCAAATTGTTTGCTATCAATATGGTTGCCAACAGTTTTTCAGGACGGCTCACCAGCCGTATAATCCGGCCTCCTTTCGAATCCTCCTCAAGTTCCTCGAGATCCTGAGACGTGAGCGAGAAATAAGCGATTTCGCTTCCCGAGACAAAGCCTGATATAATCAGAGCCAATAATGCACACACCAACGATATAATCTCACTCATGCCGAACGACGGCATAGCGGCGGCAACAAGAGGCACAAGGCCTAAAGATGGTAAAGGGTCTATATCCAAAACCTATAATTATTAGTTAACAATCATGAGCCAAAGGCTGCTTTCATATATAAGTGCCACAAATTTACGAAATAATCGTCATTTGACGAAAAGCCGACCAAATTCTTTACAGTGGCCCATATGAATCAGTAAGTTTCAGCCACCGATACACGATATAAATGCCCTGAACCGGATTATCGGCATTGACATAACTCCGGCGCTTTTCACACCCGCCCATTTGGTTAAATAAGGTTAATACAACCTGTCAATATTCAATCCTACAATCAACTAAAAGAGTGCCACACCATTTTTAGCACCACAAACAGGGCTATTTGCCCAACATTTTGTAGCTTTACACAAATTTTCTGTAACAACCCCGAAATGGAACACATAAAAAAACTATTCTCCAACAAATCTTTCATAGGAGCATTAGGCTCCATAGCCATAATAGCTATAATAGCCATAGCGTTTTTCTATCCCGACTCCATGGAGGGAAACACCCTCCAGCAACACGACATGGTGCAAGGCATGTCGAACGGCCATGAAGTGCAGCAATATCGCGAAGCCACCGGCGAACAGTCACGCTGGACCAACTCGCTGTTTTCAGGCATGCCCACATTCCAGATATCGCCGAGCTACCCGTCAAACAGCCTGTTTTCATGGATCGATTCAGTGATGGGCTTGTGGCTGCCGGCTCCGAGCAACCTGCTGTGCATGATGATGATCGGTTTCTTCATTCTACTCATGGCCATGCGCATGCGCTGGTATATAGCCCTTATAGGAGCAATAGCCTATGGATTCAGCTCTTATTTCATAATCATAATAGGCGCCGGACATATATGGAAATTCGTCACCTTGGCCTACATACCGCCCACGATAGCCGGAATCATATTGTGTTATCGCGGACGTTACCTGGCCGGAGGCGCTCTCACGGCCCTGTTTGCAATGATGCAGATAGCGAGCAACCATGTGCAGATGACATATTACTTTCTGTTTGTTATAGCCGGTTTCTCTCTCAGTTTCCTGATAGAGGCATACCGAAGCAACAGAACCAGACAATGGCTTACCGCCACCGGAATGCTCCTTGTAGCCGGAATACTTGCCGCCGGAGCCAATCTGCCAAGCCTTTACAACACTTATGAATATTCCAAGCAGACTATACGAGGAGGCCATTCGGAACTAACCTCTCCCGGCAACGCCAACAGCACCGGTGCCGGTCTTGACCGCGACTACATAACCCAATACAGCTACGGCACATCGGAGACATTCTCCCTGCTGATACCCAATGTGAAAGGCGGAGCCACCACCAAGCCGGAAAAAGGACAGAACAAAGCCCTGACACTCGGCGATCTCGATGCCGCCAAGGAAATGTATGCCCAAAACAAGATATCACCAACCGACATGCAGAATCTCCATGCCGTATATCAATACTTCGGAGAACCTGAGGGGACAAACGGACCGGTATATGTGGGCGCTTTGGTACTCGCCCTGTTCATACTCGGCTGCATAATAGTGCGCGGACCTCTGAAATGGATACTCATAGTCCTTACGGCACTGTCAATACTGCTTGCCCTCGGACGCAACTGCATGTGGCTCACCGATTTCATGCTCGACTACATGCCAATGTACAATAAATTCCGCACTCCGGAGAGCATACTCGTGATAGCCGAATTCACCATACCTCTGCTCGCCATGATGGCGCTGCAACGGCTGTTTGCCACCGGACATGAAGAGGGGTGGCGCATGTACCGCAAACCTTTGATATATAGCTTCGGAGCCATACTGCTGCTATGTCTCGCCGGCATAGTGGCTCCGGGATTCTACGGCAGTGCGTTCAGCGCCCCGGAATTGGAAGCAGGATATCAACAGACTCCTCTGGCACACGCCATAACAGCGTTGCGCCACTCGATGGTGGCCGATGACGCCATGCGATCATTCCTCGTAACCGGCGCCGGATTAGGAGTGCTGCTACTTTACCTGACAGGAAAAATACGCCGAGCTATAGCACTGACGGCAACCGGAGCAATAATTCTTGCCGACCTGTTTTCGGTCAACAAACGATATGTGGATCATGACAGTTTCATGGCTCCGGTAAAAGTCAACGCCGAAGGCATAGCGCCCGATACGGCCGATACCATGATACTGGAATCGGACGACAATTTGAGGCTGCCCGACGGCAACACCAACTATCGCGTACTCGACCTGGCCCGCTTCACCGACCCCAAGCCGTCATATTTTCATAAAATGATAGGTGGATACCATGCTGCCAAACTCACACGCTATCAGGACATTCTGGAGTACTATTTCATGTCGGAAAGGAACCCCGAAAATGTAGTAAACATGCTTAACACAAGATACATAATCCAGGACCCGGACGGCGCGCCGCTGCTTAATGACGAAGCTAAAGGCAACGCTTGGTTTGTGGACAGGATCATCTATACCGACACCCCCGACCGGGAGATAGCCGCCATAGAAGCGCTTGATATAGAACGAGAGGCAGTGGCTGACCGCAAGTTCGAGTCCATTCTCGGACAGCCTGCACCCAAAACCCGGGGCGATACGATAATGGCAACCTCCTACGCCCCCAACAGACTCACCTATAATGCCCGAAGCGCAAATGGAGGTGTGGCCATACTGTCGGAAGTCTATTTCCCATGGGGCTGGAAAGCCACCATTGACGGCGAGCCGGCGGAGATAGGACGCGTAAACTACATACTGCGCGCCATCAGGATACCGGCAGGCGAACACGACATAGAGCTAACGTTTGATCCGGAATCGCTTCACGCCACCACCACAACCGCATATATAGCCATAGCACTCATATATCTTGCGATAGCCGCGGCGGCAGCCACAGGCCTGAAACGTCGAGCATCGGCAGGTAAAAAACAGTCAAAGGAATGAAATCGGCCCGTGGCAGACTGTATGGCGTAAAGCGGTTGCTTTCCGCTCCGCGACGTGCGGCAAGGCGTAAAGGCTTCGGCATACACTCGCCTTTTGCTTTTGACTTCGTGCGGCGTGTCATAGCACAGCCATGCGCTTATTATGCTTACTCGACCATAGACAGAGAGGCAAAAACAACTCATGGAAGCCGCTCGCGTTCAAGGCTACTGTTTCGCGTGTCGCTATATTTCCGGCCCAAACGCATCGCCATATCGGGCAATATTGATGATTCTGCAAAAAAGGCTCTGATATCGGGCTGCTCATCGGCCGAATTAAAAGCAAACTGCGATGCCGACCTATGGATAATAAACTCAGAAGCAATGATGCCCCGTGAAGAGCTGAACCGTTGCATAGAAAACGGGGGCACAGCTGTATTCACACACCTCAAAGGAAACCGGGACAGGCGCGAAAAGGTGACAGGCATATGGCATGACCATGCCCACGGCATGCTTTTCATGGGAAGCGACACGGCCATACTGGTGGGACTGAAGCATCTGCCCCACCAGAGATTTGATGTGTGGATTTAGACAGGCACCAATGACCCGACGCTGCGTTGATGACATAGACCGCATAGTGGAATCGTATCAGGCATATCTTTCATTAGAGAAAGGTCTTGCCGACAACACTCTCGACGGATACATCGACGACGTGAACAAACTGCTGGCGTATCTCGCCGACACAGGCACCGCGCTATCGGAAGTGACGTTGGAGGAACTGCAATGCTTTGCCGCCGATGTTCACGATCTTGGAGTCGCAGTACGCACACAGGCCAGAATAATATCGGGGGTGAAGTCTTTTTTCAGATATCTCACTTTAGAAAAATTCATAGAAAGCAATCCGGCCACGCTACTTGAAAGCCCGCGCATAGGCCGCAAACTGCCCGATATCCTTACCGTTGAAGAGATCGATGCCATGATAGAAAGCATTGACATGTCGGCGGCAGAAGGGCAACGCAACCGCGCCATAGTGGAAACCCTTTACGGCTGCGGACTGCGGGTGTCGGAACTCGTGAATCTTGAGATAAGCAAGCTTTTTCTTGACGAACAGTTCATAGTAGTATGCGGCAAAGGCAATAAAGAGCGGGTGATTCCGATATCGCCAACGGCCATAAACGAAATCGGCAGCTATATGCTGCAGCGTCAGAGCATGAACATAAAACCGGGCGAAGACCACATACTGTTTCTAAACCGGCGCGGCCGACGGCTTACCCGCATCATGATATTCTACATAATAAAACGTCTGGCCGAAGCGGCCGGAATCCGCAAGGAGATATCACCACACACACTGCGCCATTCGTTTGCCACCCACCTGCTGGAAGGCGGTGCCAACCTCCGCGCAATTCAGCAGATGCTCGGCCATGAAAGCATAACCACTACAGAAGTCTATATACACATTGACCGCAGCCGCCTGCGGTCCGAAATACTCCGCTTCCACCCACGCAACCGCCTATAAGACGAGTAAACTCAGAAATGTGCGATTTCAGCTTGCGCGAAACCTTAGAAATGTATAATACGCTCCAATCACCGCGAGCCCCACAAGAATTACATAGTGGGGAGATCGATCACAGTCTGGAGAATGTGGACGGCCTGCTCCACGGTGCTGACGTGGGATATGGTGAAACTGCGCCGGCCGGATTTCTCGCGGATATTGCAACGGCGCGGATTTTCCTGTAGATAGCGCAGCAGTTTGCCGAACATCTCCGACTGATAGTAGGCCCTATTGGAGTCATCGACAAAATAGATATACATCTTGTCCTGCTTCAATGCCACTTTCTCTATGCCAAGACGCCGTGCGAGCCTGCGGAGACGCGGTATGCGCAGCAACTCGGCTGTGACCTGAGGAATGGCCCCGAATCGGTCGATAAGCCGCGTACGGAAAGCCTGCAGATCCATTTCACGCTCTATGGAGTCGAGTTCCTGATAAAGGCTGATGCGCTCGCTCTCCTGCGGCACATAATCGGCCGGCAAAAGCAGCTCCATATCGCTCTCGATCACGCAATCGGCCACATACTCCTTGTCACCGTCGGCAGTGACCTCCACGTCGTCGAACTCTTCGGTGCGGAGTTCCGTGACGGCTTCTTTAAGAATCTTCTGGTATGTCTCATAACCGAGATCGGCTATGAACCCGCTCTGTTCGGCACCGAGCAGGTTGCCGGCACCGCGAATGTCAAGGTCCTGCATGGCGATATGGATACCGCTGCCAAGATCGCTGAAGCTCTCGATGGCCTGGAGTCTGCGGCGCGATGTGGGCGACAATGGCACATGAGGGGGCACCGTCAGATAACAGAACGCCTTGCGCGAACTGCGGCCTACGCGCCCGCGAAGCTGGTGAAGCTCGCTAAGTCCGAAATTCTGGGCATTATTGATGACGATGGTGTTGACATTAGGCATGTCGATACCGCTCTCTATGATGGTGGTGGCAAGCAACACGTCGTAGTCGTGGTTGGCAAAATCAAGTATGGCTTTCTCGAGCTTTTCGGGCGGCATCTGGCCATGGCCGATCACGGTGCGGGCGTCGGGGACAAGACGCTGTACCATGGCCTGCAATTCGTTGAGCCCTTCGATACGGTTATTGATTATAAACACCTGACCGTTGCGCGACATCTCGAAGTTAATGGCCTCGGCCAGAATATCATCATTAAGCGAATTGACGGTGGTGACTATCGGGTAACGGTTGGACGGAGGGGTATTTATGGCCGATAGATCACGTGCGCCCATAAGCGAGAACTGCAAGGTGCGGGGTATGGGAGTCGCGCTCATGGTGAGGGTATCGACATTGGTCTTGAGCTGCTTCAGCTTTTCTTTAACAGCCACGCCGAACTTCTGCTCCTCATCGACCACGAGCAGTCCGAGGTCATGGAACTTCACATCTTTGCCTATAAGCTTATGCGTGCCGATTAGTATGTCGATTTTGCCCTCGGCCAGATCGGCAAGCACCTGCTTGACCTGCTTCGGAGTGCGTGCGCGAGATATGTAATCGACCCTCACGGGAAATTCCTTCAGACGCCGCGAGAATGTGTTGTAATGCTGATATGCGAGCACTGTGGTAGGCACAAGCACGGCGGTCTGTTTATTATCCGCGGCTGCCTTGAACGCCGCCCGTATGGCCACCTCCGTCTTTCCGAATCCCACATCACCGCATATCAGACGGTCCATGGGCCGGTCACTCTCCATGTCGGCTTTCACAGCCTTGGTGGCTGTAAGCTGGTCGGGGGTGTCCTCATAGACAAACGATGCCTCCAACTCATGCTGCATGTAGGTATCGGGTGAGAATCCGAATCCTTTTTCCTGCTTGCGCGCGGCATACAGCATGATCAGATCGCGGGCTATGTCCTTAAGTTTATTCTTGGTCCGCTCCTTTACCTTGTTCCATGCTCCTGTGCCGAGTTTGTTGATCCTGGGGGGCACGCCCTCCTTGCCACGGTATTTGGCCAACTTATGGAGCGAGTGAATGGACACGAATATGATGTCTTCATTAGCATAAACGAGCTTGATCATCTCCTGTGTGCGTCCGGATACATTGGTCCGGTACAGACCGGCAAAGCGCCCCACCCCGTGATCGACATGGACTATGAAGTCGCCGGGTTCTATGGCACTGAGCTCCTTGAGCGAGAGGGCAAGCTTGCCGGAACGGGCCCGGTCGCTCTTGAGATTGTACTTATGGAAGCGGTCAAATATCTGATGGTCGGTAAATATACACCTACGCTCCATGTGATCCACGAATCCTTCGTGAAGGGTGGAATTGACCGGAGTGAATGTCAGAGACTCCCCACGGTCCTCGAATATGGCATGAAGGCGCTCTATCTGCTTTTCGCTGTCGGAAAGGATATAGATTGTGTAACCGTCGGCAATAAAACGCGAGAACGACTCGGCTATCAGATCGAAATTCTTATGATACAGCACCTGGGGTGAACATTTGAAATCGATAGATGCGCCGGCCGATTTGTCGGGAGCGGCTGAAGAGGAAAATCTCAACTGGAAAAATCCGTCGAATTTCATGCAGAAATCCTCGGCATCGACCACTTTTGTCATTGCCGTACGATCACCCTCCTCGGCTATCATGGCACTCTCAGAAAATGTCTCGGCAGCTACCGCCCGAATACGCGACAGAGTATAATCGGCATCGCGCACGGCTATAACGGTATCGGGGGAAACAAAGTCGAGAAGCGATGCTCCACGCGACTGAGAAGCCACATTGGAAGTGACAGAAATCTCGTCAACGCGGGATTCGGAGAGCTGGGTCTCGATATTGAACGTGCGCATGGAATCGATCTCGTCGCCGAAGAAGTCCACGCGATACGGCAACTCGTGACTGTAACCGAATATATCGAGAATGGAGCCGCGGGAGGCAAACTGCCCGGGCTCATACACATAGTCCACTTCCTGAAAACCGTTGTCACGAAGCCAACGTATGGTTTCGGTAAGATCGGTGGGAGAATCTTTATGCAACCGGAGAGTATGCGTGGCAATGGTATCGCGTGAGGCTACCTTTTCGGCAAGCGCCTCAGGGTATGTGACCACAAATCGCGGAGGACAGTCGCTGTACCAGCGGCTCAATGTCTCAGTGCGCAAAATCTGTGAGGGGGGATCGACCTGTCCGTATTTTATGTCGCGCTTATAGGCCGACGGAAGCAACATCACATCATCTTCACCCAGCATTCGGCTAAGATCGTGATACAGATAGCCGGCATCGTCAAGCGAATCACCGATCACAAGCACGGGACGGCCGCCTGAAGGAATAGCTCCGAGCATGACAGCCACGGACGAACCGACAAGATTATATACGCTCACACAACGCCCACCGTGGGACAATGCCCGCGTCAATGCCGCGCCACGCGACCCGCGCATGAAGCTATCGGCGATATCCTTTAATGTCATTATTTTACGGTGTTGCCTGATAAGATCGATTTGTATTTAGCCTCATCGTTGAGCAATGCCACGGCATCGCGCACGGCAATATCGCTGTCGATGAAACTCTCCACGTCGCCGCGTCTGAAGTAATAGCGTTCAATAATCTCACGCTTTAGGTAAGGCGCCACGGCATCACGGTTGGAGTCAAGCTCTTCATCAAGCGGCCGGCGCAACAACTCCTCCACGTCCTTAAGCCGGGTATCAAGACTGTCGGACATATATCCCTCAACCTTGGCGGCCTCACGCAAGCGCTGCACAAGCATCTCACACACCTTGTCGTGATTGAAACGTGCGGGATCGATGGAGGATTTAAAGTCGGAATATACGGAGTCGGTAATTACAAAATCCTTTACCGGAGGGATTGTCTCATGAGTGGCTGCAAACTTGTTGGCGTAGTCAAAAATCCAGTTATCGGTAACCAGATTGTATGTGACGCGGCTTATTTCAGGATAAGTAATACTGATGTCGGGGGTTATGCCTCCGCCGTCACGTACCTGACGGCCGGCTTTGGTGGAAAACACCGTGGTCAGGCTGTCGGGGATACGCTGTGCGGCACCTTCGGCAGTGCGGTGAGAATAATCCACGGCCTGGATAAGACGTCCGCTCGGTATGTAATATTTCGACACGGTAACCTTAAGCAACGCATTGTTGGGCAACTCGGTGGTGGTCTGCACCAGACCTTTGCCAAACGAACGGCTGCCCATCACCACTGCACGGTCAAGGTCCTGCAATGCTCCGGCGGTGATTTCGGCGGAAGAAGCTGTGGCTCCGTTGATAAGCACCACCATAGGCAGTTTGGGTGCGATGGGGTTGGAGTGCGTGCGGTAAATCTTCTCACTTCCGGCATTGCGCCCGCGTGTGCGGAGCACTTCAGTGCCTTTGGGAAGAAAATAGCTCAATATCTTCACGGCACTCTCCAAATATCCGCCTCCGTTGTCGCGCAGGTCAAGCACGAGACCTTTTATGCGGTCTTTATCCATGAGATTAATCAGGGCCTCTTTTACCTCGTCGGCCGATTTCTCGGAAAATTGCGACAACAGAATATATCCCACGCCATCTCCAATCACTCCCGAGTAAGGCACTGATGGAATCATGATCTTCTCACGCACCATGTCAACCGTAATTATCGAATCGGTGACATAGGGACGCTTCACGGTAACCACGGCATGAGTGCCGCGCGGCCCTTTGAGCCTCTCGGTCACTTTCTCTGTGGAAAGACCAGCAACGGAATCGCCGTTGACCGCCATTATCAAGTCGCCAGGACGCAATCCCGCTTTTGCCGCGGGCGACCCTTCATAAGGGCCGCTTATATACACCTTGCCGTCGCGCTCCATAACATAGGAACCAATACCGCCATATTCGCCCTGGTTCATGGTATTGAAATTCTCCTGCTCTTCACCCACGAAATATTCGGTATAAGGATCAAGCTTTCGGAGCATGGCATCAATAGCCGTCTTTACCGAAGCATCGACATCAATGGTATCCACATAGTTGGCCTGCAATTCTTTTACCACGGAATTGAACAGACGCATATTTTCCATGAGCCGCGATTTGTCGCTACGGCCGGCGGCGCCGATGCCTGTAATAGCGGCCACTAACACGACAGCAACAGTACATAAAAGCTTTCTCATCGAGAGTAACGTAATTTTAACCTATTTCAAACATCAAAGTTAGTCATTTATTACAACAAAAAAATGATAATATATTTCAATTTTACTCTAAAAATAAATTTTACGCCGTTTTTTTAACCTCAATATTTGCATAATTGGAATAAACCACGTAATTTTGCAACGCTAAAATCCCAAAGGGGACAGCCATGGCATACTGCAGATGGCAGGCAAAATGCTTCAATAGCTCAGTTGGTTAGAGCACCTGACTGTTAATCAGGGGGTCGTTGGTTCAAG
>CAJTRS010000044.1 GCA_910578805.1 uncultured Muribaculaceae bacterium
CTCCTTCTATTAACTATAATTAACTTAAAAGATGGTATTCTGAAAATTCAGGTATGAATAAGCAAAATAGTCGGTTGTTTTCAATGTAGAGTCTGACGATGGATTACTAAATAAAACCCTATTCTGCGTTGCAGTGTGATTACGCCATGCAACCTGCCGCATATTAAACTCTGTATGATATGAAAAAAGCCCGACGGGAATCGGGCTTTTTGGAGGTACCTAGCAGATTCGAACTGCTGTAAACGGTTTTGCAGACCGGTGCCTAACCACTCGGCCAAGGTACCATATCGTGGTTTTGTGAGTGCAAAGGTAAGAATTTATTTTTACTTATGCAACATTTATGTCAATATAACTTTAATAAAATATTAGTTTTAAACTGAGATCGGGTTTTCTGATGGTCAGCCGGTGTCAGAATAATGTTGTGGCAAGTGTGTCGCCGCGTTCGGTGAGATATGTCCGGATTCCCTCTCTGTAGGCTGAGGCCGCCGCAGGGCTTACGCGGGTACGAATGTCGGTTTCAAGGGCCTGCATGTCGAGCAGTTGTCGGCGCACTTCGTTTTCGGTATGGCAGCTGTCGGTCAGATATGCGGCTCTTTCGCGGCCGATGTTGTAGGCCGATGTGTCACGTGGAGCGATATCTGCGGTGTGGTTGCTGTGGCCTTCGCATGCTGTCAGGGATATGGTTGTTATTGCTGCGATGAGTGATTGTCGTATCATAGGATTGCAAGTGCTATCTTTGCGCATGCTTCGGCATCGGCAAGTGCATTGTGGTGGTTGTCAAACGGGATTCCGAGAAAATGTGCCACATAAGGCAGGCTGTACGATGACACCAACCGGCGGGGAATAGTCTGTCGTGATTTGGTGAGCGTGCAGTGAAACGGCAAATTCGGAAAGTCTATGCCGTAATATCGTGTGGTGGCTTTCAGACATGAGTTGTCAAAACTTTTATTGTGTGCCACCAAGGGGAGTCCGGCTATGAAGTCGCGCAGTTCAGGCCAAATGCTGTCGAAGCAAGGGGCGTTATCGGTATCCTTGTTGCTCAGACCGTGTATGTTTTCAGTGAAATGCCGGAAATAGAAGTTGGGATAAGGACGGACCAACCGGTAGAAACGGTCGGCCACAGCGCCGTCAATGACCTTTACGGCACCTACGGCGCACACGCTTGTAAGGTGATTGTTGGCCGTTTCCACATCGATGGCTATGAAATCCTGTATCATGGCACTTTGTTGGTGTTTCAGCTGTTGAGCATTCTGTCCACAGCGTCCTTGACCTCTTCCATGAGCCATCGTGGAGTGGAGGTGGCTCCGCATACACCCACGCTTGTGGCTCCGCTGAACCACCGGCGGTCGATTTCGGCGGAATTGGATATCAGATGTGTGCGCGGGTTGGATTGGAGGCATCTGTTGAAAAGCACACGTCCGTTGCTGCTCTTTTTGCCGCTGACAAAAAGCACCACGGAATGAGAGGCTGCGAAATTCATGATGCGCTCCCCGCGGTTGGCCACCTGACGGCATATGGTGTCATTGCATGTGAGCGGGACTCCCGGAAGTGTGCGTGAAGTTATCTCGGCACACATTTTCCGGTAGCCTTCAAGCGGTTTGGTTGTCTGTGAATATACGGCTATTGGACGGGAGAAGTCGATGGCGTCGAGCTGTTCGATGTTTTCCACCACGATGGCCGTTCCGTCGGTCTGGCCCACAAGTCCGTTGACTTCGGCATGTCCGACTTGGCCGTAAATCACTATCTGCGGCGGTTCGGCTGACATGTAGGTTTCCTTGATGCGGCGCTGTAGCTGAAGCACCACAGGACATGTGGCATCGATGATGCGAATGTTGTTGTCACGGGCTGTCCGGTAAGTGGAGGGTGGCTCGCCGTGGGCTCTCAGCAGCACGCCAACATCGTGCAACTGTCCCAGGTCGGAGTGAGTGATGGTCTGGAGCCCTTTTCTGCGCAACCGCTCCACTTCATCGCTGTTGTGGACTATGTCGCCGAGGCAGTACAGGGTGTCGGAACCCGAAAGTTCGGCTTCGGCCTTGCTTATGGCTGCAGTAACGCCGAAGCAGAATCCCGATTCGCTGTCAACCTCTATGTCAACCTTACGGCTCATAGTCGGGCTATGATTTCGTTATAGCGGTCAAGCAGCCAGCGGTTCTGTTGCTCGATGCTCATTGTGGAATTGTCAAGTTCGATGGCGTCATCGGCCTGGCGAAGCGGGCTTTCCTTGCGGTTGCGGTCTATGTTGTCACGGTTTATGACATTGGACAGTACCTCTTCATAGGTGACGGCCGAGCCTTTTTCAATCAGTTCGGCCAAGCGTCTTTGTGCGCGTGTCTGGGGTGATGCGTTGACAAATATTTTCATTTCTGCATGTGGAAACACTGTTGTGCCTATGTCACGACCGTCCATGACTATGCCTTTCTGCTGTCCCATGGCCTGCTGCATGGTTACCAAGGCATGGCGCACCTGCGGTATGGCAGCCACTGGAGATACGTTGTTGCTCACAGCCATGGAGCGTATCTCTGACTCTACATCTTCGCCACCGAGGGTGGTTGACTGTGTGTCGCCGTTGATTCTGAAGCTTATGTCGATGCCGGGCAGGGCTTCGAGTAATGCCTCGGTGTCAATGTTGCCTTCGGCATCGATCATGCCGTGGCGCATGGCATAGAGTGTGACAGCCCGATACATGGCTCCTGAGTCGATATATCTGTAACCTATGCTCTTGGCGAGTTGTCTGGCCATACTGCTCTTTCCTGACGAGGAGTAACCGTCGATAGCTATGGTAATGAGAGGTGCTGTGGGTTGCATATTTTTTTGTCGGGATATTATTAATTGGTTTAATTTAAGAGTTCGTGAAGATTGGTGGATATGTTGACCATGAATGTGGTGGCTCCGGTATGGGGCTGTGCAAGCGCCACTCCTATGCCGAATGATTTCACTTTCAGTCCAGCTCCTATGGAGAATCCCGACAGGAAACTGCGGGAGTAAGTGCTCATGTCGGTGCGTGTCTTGTAGTTGTAGCCTATGCCTATGTGGAATTTGTCGGACGGCACGAAGTCGGCAGCGAATATCAGGTGGCGGAACAGGTTGGAGCCGAACGATTCCTTGCGTGTCAACTCGTCGGTGGTCAGTCCGTCGCCGGTGTCGTAGTAAGGCAGTTTCCACTGGGTGAGGTTCCAAGCCGTGACGGAGAATCTTATGGGCAGAGTGCCGAACGATTGTGTCCAGCCAAGACGCAGATCGACCGGCAGACGGTCGTAGCGTTCGTGAAATCTTTTTACCTGTCCTCCGAGATTGGCTACCACTACCGACAGCGACAGGTCACGTTCAGGGTCGTAATAGTTGATGCCCAGATCGGTGGCTATGGCAAAAGCCGAATAATCGGCGTAGGAACTGTAAAGCATCTTCAAGGCTATGCCGCCTCGCAGCCGGTCGGTAATGTCGTGGGAATATATGCCGCTGAAACTAACGTCCTTCGGTGAGAAGTCACCTGATATGTTGCCGCTAATGTCGGTCTCTTTCATATCGCCGTAGCCGTAATACTGAATTCCGGCGCCCCATGCTCCATGTTCCCCGGCACGGGTGCCGAATTTCACTCCGGCAAAGTTTGACCCTCCGATATAGTGCATGTAATTCAAGCCTACCTGCATGTCGAATTCCGGACCTAACAGAGCCGGATTCTGTTCCACAGAGTTTATGTCGTCATCTATATTGGAGATATTTATTCCTCCGAGCCCATAGACGTGGGCCGACGACGGCACGTTTAGGAAGTTGTAGGCCGGTGAACTGTCGGCTGCGCGCGCGCATACAGCCGCCAATAAGGTCAGTGCGGCGAATATATATCGGATACAGGGATATTTCATCTAAAATTCAAGTATATTACAATAACGACCCCTGCGGGGGTATATTATGCGGCTAAATACTTTTTTACTCATGGGCGTGAAAATGTCAACAAAGATAAAACAATAATAATCAATCACAAAATGGCGCTGTGCTATTTGTCTATTAGTGGAGCTGTATATATTTTTGTTTCAGATTTCACACCAATCAAACAAACGAAAAAAGAAATTCGTATAATAATTATGAGGTGCGCGTTAAGCCATAAGACCTTTCTGACTATACCCCTTATGACGGCCTTTATGGGAGTCACGGCTCAAGGCAGATATGTGGTCACATTCCAAAGCAGTCATACGGAGTCGTATGTACATGCCTATGTGAGTGACGCCGTAGATGTGATGCCGCAGTTTCCCGGTGGTGAAAACGAGCTTATGAACTATATAAACCGGGAGCGTATGTATCCGCGTGAAGCTTACGACAAAGGTATCTCCGGTCGTGTGCAGTGCAGTTTTGTGGTGGCTCCCGACGGCAGTATCCATGAGGTGTCTGTGTTTCGGGGAGTACACCCGAGCCTCGACCGCGAAGCCATAAGGATCATATCCAACATGCCACGCTGGACTCCCGGTTCGATATCCGGAGAGAATGTGCCGGTGTTTTATATGCTTACTATTCCGTTCAGACGGTAACCTGTCTTGACGATTATATCTTGTGTCAGGTTACATGGTTTCGGGCGATGTCGTGAATGCTTTGCGACATGCCCGCAGATAGGCCCATACCACCATAGCTCCGGTGACCACCCATGTGATAGGATAGATGATGAGGAGCAGCCCGAAATCACGGTGGTGTTCGGCTACCGTATAGACCCATATCAGGCGAAGCACACAAGTGCCGAAGATTGTTAGCACTGTCGGCGTCATGGAAAATCCGAGAGCACGCATGGCGGCTCCGCATATCTCGTATGAGCTTGCTATAAACTGAAACATAAGCACATAGTGGAGCCTGACAGCGGCATACTCCATAACTCCTGCCGATGTGGAGAACAGGCTTATGAAAAAATTGTCAAACAGCACTATGAGAAGATTGGCGGCCCCTACGTTTATCACGCTCATTATCATGCATAGCCTCACTGCCCGGCGGCATCGGTCGTATAGTCCCGCTCCGTAATTCTGGCTTACGAATGCCACCGCGGCCTGACTGAATGCTACCATTATGAAATAGCAATAAAGCTCGTAGTTGAGGGCTGCGGCCGATCCGGCTACGGCCGTGGAGCCGTATTCGTTGATCGATGACTGAATGAATATGTTGGCTGTGGAAAACACCATGCCTTGCAGACCGGCCGGTATGCCTATTCTGAGTATCTTGCGTAGTTCGGGCGTCACTATGGAGGTCTTGCGCCATTCTAAATTGTAGGGTTCTTTTTCATGAGTGAGCCAGTAGGTGATGAATGCGGCGTTGATCACATTGGCCGCTACAGTGGCTATGGCCACCCCCTCCACACTCATGCCGAAATAAATCACCAACACCAGATTGAGCATAGTGTTGGCAATGCCAGCTATCACCAGACTGTAGAACGGACGCTTGGTGTCGCCGAGGCTGCGCAGTACTGCCGCACCGAAGTTGTAGATCATCATGAACGGCATGCCTAAGAAAAATATTTTCAGGTATTTTGCGGCAAGATCAATCACATCGTGCGGTGTGTTCATCATTTCGAGTATAGGGCGCGCAAATGTCATGCCAATGAAACATAGCAGAAGACCGCTGATTATGGCCAGTGCGGCCACGGTGCGTATTGATTTGCGGATACCGTTTTCGTTGTGCTGGCCTATGTAGTTTGCTATAACCACGTTTGCGCCTACGGATATGCCGAGAAACAGGTTGATCATGATGCTTACAATCACCCCGGTGCTCCCGACTGCGGCGAGTGCCTGTGACGTGGAGAACCGGCCAACCACCGCCACATCGATGGCATTGAACGATTGTTGCAATATGCCGCTGGCTATCAGCGGGAGGGAGAATATCAGTATTTTACGGAACATTTTGCCGTGAATCATATCGATCTTCACGGCACTGTCTCTTCCTTGTCGCATGATGGAATAATTGTTCGCTCTGCTGTTTTTTTACGGTGCAAAATTACAAAAAAAAGCGGTACATTTGCCGAGGTATCGATTAGCTCATTATATTATGTCACGATTTTTGGTTGTATTATCGTTTGTGGTTTTTTTGCTGTCGGGGTGCGGTGGCAGAAGCGTAAATGAAAATGTTGTGGAAACCGCAACTGAGCCGGAGGACACCCCCGAGCCTCAGATTGTTATGCTGCCGGATACAAGTTACATATCGGCCGGTGCGGTCAAGTTTGTGGTTGATACCATGATGCCTGATGAGCCCGGACTGTTGAATGACATATCCGACATGTATGCCGGAACTGCCGGAGCGTTTACTTTTCGTGGCGGTGCTTTACGCGATGCCTGTTTCGGAGGCAGCATAAGCGGTACGCCATCTGAAATAGCCGTTGACTGGACTTTTGTGACTGACGAGGACTACACCGACACCGGTTACGGACGGTGGGGTGGTGGCACCGGGTGGACCGGCCAGCCGCTCTATGTGAATTGGCCTGACAGCTGTCTGAGGTGTTTCAGGGACAACGGTGTGGTGCATGAAGGTTTTTCCGGACAGGAAATTATAGTGGGCTCGCTTGCCGGAAATGTGTATTTTATTGATTTCGACTCCGGCAAGGCTTCGCGTAGGGCTATAATGGCGGGTAATCCGGTGAAGGGTACGGTTTCGCTTGATCCGTCGCTCAACGGTAATCTGTATGTGGGGCAGGGAGTGCCCGCACGTCAGCCTTTCGGTGCGGCTGTCATAGATGTTTACCATAATGAGGTCAGCCATTTTTTCGGTCGGGACCCAAATGCCTGGCGCGGTTGGGGAGCCTACGACTCGTCACCTTTGCGCACGGGGCAATTTCTGATACGTCCCGGAGAGAACGGCACGGTGTATAAATATCTGGTGCACCCCGGCGGTCTGGTTCTTCATTCCACATTGCGTTATCGGATAGAAAATGTGTCGCCGGGCATAGAATCATCGGTAAGCGTGTATAGGAACTATGGTTATGTGGCAGACAACCACGGTAATGTGATATGTTTTAATCTTAATGATCTTCGTCCGGTGTGGCGTTATTGTCTTGGTGATGATGTAGATGCGACCGCTGTGGTGACCGAGGAGAATGGGGTGCCATATCTTTATGTGGGGTGCGAGATCGACCGTCGCGGCACAGGCGATGCCCGTTTTGTCAAGCTGAACGGTCTTGACGGCAGCAGGGTGTGGCAGTCGTTGATAGATGGCGAGCGTGCTGATGTCGATGGAAAACATTTTGATGGCGGATATTATGCCACGGCGCTGCCCGGAAGCGGAGATTGCTCGCACCTGGTGTTCAGCAACTGTGTGCTCAATACAAAGGGGCGCAACGGAGTGTTTGTCGCTTTTGACCGCGACACGGGGGTTATACGGTATTCTCTCCCTCTGAAATATTATTCATGGTCGTCGCCGGTAGGATTTCTTAATGAACGCGGGGAATTATATGTGGCCACGGCTGATTGTGCCGGAAATGTGTATCTGATACGTGGAATTGACGGACATGTGGTGTGCAGCCGGCGTGTGGGTGCCAATTTCGAGTCATCGCCGGTGGTTACAGGCAATCATATGGTGATAGGTTCCCGCGGTAATTCCATATACAGACTTTCAATATTGTGATGAGACGGTTGACTATTATTTGTGCGGTGCTTGCCTTTGTGGCGGTATCCGTGAGTGGCGTGACAGTGGAAGCTGTGCGTGGAAAGGTAAACGACGGTTATAACTTCTGGCTTTACAAGCCGGATAATGCGGCATGTGACTCGGTAAGGAAACCTCTTGTGCTTTTTCTGCATGGGGCAAGTCTTTGTGGCGGTGATCTCAGCCGGGTGAAGCGCTACGGCACGATCGATGCGATAGAGAGGGGGCGTACGCTCGATGCCTATGTGGTGGCCCCGCAGAATCCCGGTGGAGCGTGGCGTCCGAAGAGACTGATGAATGTTATAGACTGGGTCATGGATAGGTTTCCGGTGGATACCAACCGTGTGTATGTGATCGGAATGAGTCTGGGAGGATACGGTACTATAGACATGGTGGCCACTTATCCCGACCGTATTGCCGCCGCCATGGCATTTTGCGGGGGAGGTACGGTGAAAGACCTTTCACGTCTCAATGAAGTGCCGCTGTGGATAGTCCACGGCACGGCCGACAGGGCTGTGACCGTGCAGCAGAGCGATAAAGTGGTGTCGGCTATGAAGGATCATGATGCCGATACCCCGAGGCTGATATATCACAGAGTGCCTGGAATGGACCATGGCCAGCCGGCACGGCTGTTTTATTTGCAGGAGAGTTATGACTGGCTTTTCGGCCATAGTCTTGATGATCCCGATCGTACAGTCAATGAGGGTTTCGATCCGGCATCGTCAGAAGTGATGCGCAATGCTTACAAAGGTCTGAAAAATACACATAAGCATAAGAAATCATCGAAGCGCAAACGTCGGTCAGGTTCAAAGGCAAAGCGCAAATGATGCAGGTGTTTTTTTAATGAATACAGTGCCGGGGATACAAATTGTGTTTATTGCAAAAACGTGTTGTTTATTTAATTTTGTGTCATGCAAAAAGATACGATTACATTTGATACGGTGACCGCTTATTGCGACTTTTTCGGGTTCGCGGTCCGGCACCCGCTGGTGGCGGTAGTGGAGTTTTCAAAAAAGGAACAGATTAAGGAGCATTGTGCTCAGTGGGGTGTGTATGCTTTATTTCTGAAGCAGACCAAAGGCTGTTCGATCAATTATGGACGGACACGCTATGATTATGACAATCAGTCGGTGGTGTGCATAGGCCCCGGTCAATATACGGAGACCCGGGTTACGGAATCTGACGCCGTCCCCAAATCCATAGGCCTAATATTCCACCCCGACCTGCTGTTCCGCACTTCGCTTGCACAGAAGATGCGTCAATACACCTTTTTCGGCTATGAGTCAAAAGAGGCGTTGCACCTGTCGGCCGACGAGACCTCAAATGTGGAGGACTGTCTGCGTCGTATAGCCAAGGAACTGAGCCACCCGATTGACAAGTTTTCCAAGAAGTTGATTGTATCCAATATCGAATTGCTTCTGGAGTATTGCATGCGTTATTACAGTCGGCAGTTTGAGGTCAGGGAGGTGTTGAACGCCGGTATTATGGCACGGTTTGACCGCATGCTCGACGAATATGTCAACGATGGCGGCGCATTGGCTTCCGGTCTGCCAAATGTTAAATATTTTGCCGATCGCATAGCTTTGTCGGCCAATTATTTCGGTGACCTCGTTAAGCGTGAGGCCGGTGTTACTGCCCAGGATTACATACAGGAAAAACTGCTTGGCCGCGCCAAAATGCTACTGCTCTCCGATGGCGCTAATGTAAGCCAGACGGCATATTCACTCGGATTTCAGTATCCGCAGCATTTCATCAGGTTTTTTAAGCGCAAGACAGGGGTTACACCGCGTGAATTTATCAATGCCAACTGAAAAACCATCAACACATAGATCGCAATACTGAGAATTGACATTCCGCTCCATGCTTCACTGAGTTATGTGGTGAATTAAGGAGTAGCCGATCAGTAGGCCGTGTCTGTCGAGTGAGGCTTTTTGAGAGATGCTAATCTTATGGTTATGGTATATTACAATGTCGGTTGTGTGGCTTTGCGTGGAGATCGTGTTGGTTTAAATTCATGGTATGAATGTCACCGCGGCTTATATGGCAGGCGAAGTTGTCAAATTTTACAGTATAGTAGCATCGATCAGTTCTTGAATTGCTTAATTTATAGCTACCGCTTTAGCTTTAAAATTTAAACATAAAACATGTAGGCGGTTTAATGATAATTTCATAATTTTGTATGAATAAAGACGGTTTTTAAAACAGAAATGGATACGCCTAAAATATCAGGATATAGGATATATGCTCCGGAGCAAAGCAGAAGGACAATGCATAATTTTCTCCCCGAATTTTATCCGGATCTCCCACAGGGTAAGTATCAGATAATATATGCAGATCCTCCATGGGATTATGGTGGAAAAATGCAATTTGATAGAAGTTCTAAAAAGGAAGAGAATTTAGGTTGGGAAAAGAATATATTTATAAGTGCAGCGAATTTTAAGTATCCTACTATAAAAACAAAGGAACTTAAAAAAATTCCTATATCATCGATATGCGATGATGATTGTCTCTTGTTCATGTGGGTTACCAATCCACACTTGGCGCAAGGTATTGAACTTGGTACCGCATGGGGATTTGAGTATAAGACTGTAGCTTTTGTTTGGGATAAGATGATTCATAATCCAGGACAATATACTTTGTCTAATTGTGAATTATGTCTGGTATTTAAACGAGGACGAATACCTCGACCTCGTGGCGCGAGAAATATGCAACAACTTGTCAGAGAGCCTCGCAGTGGTCATAGCGTGAAACCTAATGAGGTCAGACAGAGGATAATGAAGATGTTTCCTGAACAAAATAAAATAGAATTGTTTGCTCGCCAGAAATTTCCCGGTTGGGACGTATGGGGTCTTGACGTAAGAGAGGAGATGGCATATGGAAATATTATTGATCAAGATAATGGTTGCCAAAGAAGTTGCGATGTTATGTCTCTTTTTGCCGAGTGAGGTGATGTTGTGTTCTAAATCTGCTTGATTGTCATTCGAGCAGTGGTAGAATTTTGGATAAAAAATGATTTACCAACGGTTTAGGATTGAAAGTGTCTCGCCAGAATGTTAAATTGGTGTCATTTCCATCAAACCAGAATCGAATCTCTCTTACGCGGCATATATCTCTGGTAATATCGCCTTGAAACACTATCCAGAATGGATATTCAGGAGGATTTATGCCACTGTTTTCTCTCATTAATTTTAATAATCCCGGTGTGAAGTATTTGCATAGTCTCTCGTGGGCGTTACCTCTGCCGGCACTACGTTTTTTGTTCTCTACCCAACCGTCTTGACGTTTGATTTCGATATAGATTTCTTTGCCAGAGTCATTATTGCGTATTAGAAAATCTGGTTTGATTCCATGTTTGTTTATCGGTTTCTGGGGTACATAAATCTGGTTTAGTTCTTCTTGGTCAAGTTGCACTTCGGTGTATATGTTGTTGAATTGTTTAGGATTCTTGATTATCTCAAGTTCGGAATCCTGAAAAAGATTATGAAACACTTCATAAAATGAGTGTTCTGCATTAGCTGCCATTCTCCCGCCGTAGTCTTGCCATTTTCGTCTTAAACTATTTTCAATGCTTCCCATATATCAGATATTTTAATATTTAAGCCGATAGATAATTTGTATATAGTATTCAATGTTGGTGATTTTTCTCCACGTTCAATGGCTCCAATGTAGGTTCTGTGCATTCCGCATTTGAATGCAAGTTCATCTTGTGTTATGCCTTTGTCTTTTCGGTATTGAGCAATTTGCTTTCCGAAATGCTTGTTTATGTCGTAATCCATATTTTTACAAAATTATAAGTCAGTATTTTTGTTTGCAACATTCTAAAGATAGCATTTGGGGTCGTGGAAATGAAAATAAATAATGGAGGGCTTGGTAGTTACGGAAATTATGTGTAATTTTGTGGGAAATTTTTCCGTATCGGGCTTAATTAAGAGTGAAGCCATATAAAATGTGACCGATCCGCCCGACGGGTTAACCTATAAAAGTATTTTAACAACGATGTACGCAATCGTAGAAATTCAAGGACAGCAGTTCAAGGCCGAGGCCGACAAGTTCTTGTACGTTCATTATCTCGGCGAAGCCGTAAAAGAAGGTGACAAGGTGGAATTTGACCGTGTGCTCCTCGCTGACGCCGACGGTACTGTAAAGGTTGGCGCCCCCACAGTAGATGGCGCAAAAGTAGTTTGCGAGGTTCTTACTCCCCTCGTGAAAGGTGAAAAGGTAATCGTGTTCAAGAAGAAACGCCGCAAAGGCTATCGTCGCAAAAACGGTCACCGTCAGTATTTCACCAAAGTGTTAATTAAAGAAGTAGTTGCTTAATCCTCAAAAATCTAAAAGACAATGGCACATAAAAAAGGTGTAGGTAGTTCGAAGAACGGTCGTGAATCGGAAAGCAAACGACTCGGCGTTAAGGTTTTTGGTGGCCAGTTTGCAAAGGCCGGCAACATCATCAAGCGTCAGCGTGGCACTGTGCATCACCCCGGTCTCAATGTAGGCATGGGCAAGGATCACACTCTGTATGCTCTTATTGACGGAGTGGTTGTGTTTACCGAAGGTAAAAACGGCCGTCGCTTCATCAATGTAAATCCTGCCGACGCGTAAGGTAGATCATTACCTTTGATCAAAGAGATTGTTAGGTTTCGTGTTTCCCATGTTTATGGGGATTGCGAAACCTGACTGTTTTGTATGATATAATATCAGCAATAGAAGCAGCACCGTCACAAGAGGAGACTCTTGTGACGGTGCTGTGTTTATATAATCTGGTTCGGTGGATTATTTTTCACAGGTGTTTTTGTTGCAGCAGCAGTTTACGGCGAGACGGTAGAGGATCACGGCGAGCACCGCACCGGCGAGAGGACCTACAACCATCACCCAGAAGTCACTCCAGGCATCGCCTGTGGAGAAGAGTGCCGGCCCGAAGCTACGTGCGGGATTTACTGAGCAGTTGTCAACCGGAATACCTACTATGTTAACCAGACCTAAAGCGAGACCTATGGCGAGTCCGGCAAAGTTTCCGAATCCTTTCTTGGCATCTGTGGCTCCCAGGATTACAAATACAAAGAACATGGTAAGAAGTACTTCGGCAAGCAGAGCCATACCTTGAGTGGCGCCCGGCTGGAGAACGTTGGCCGCGAGATTGGCTCCGCTCTGTGCGGTCTCGCCACCGAATGTGAAGCCGAGGCCGGTCTGGGTGAACCAGTAGAGCAGTCCGCCGCCAATGGCCGCACCGATAAGTTGCGCCACTACGTATCCGCAAAAATCTTTTATCGACATTTTGCCGGCTATCATCATGGCAAATGATACTGCGGGATTGACGTGGCAACCTGACACATTGCCTATTGCATAACACAGGCATACAAGTACAAGACCGAAGCAGAGGCCTATGCCGAGAACGCCGATGGACGGTCCGGCCAATACGGCGCTACCGCAGGCGAGCAATACTAAAAACATGGTGCCGAGCAATTCGGCTACATACTTTTTCATACGTTTTTGAATTTTGGTTAGTTAATTGGGTTGAATAAATAGTAATGTGTATGGCAAATGTAAGTTTTTTTATCAATAAATCATGAAAAAATGACAGGTTATTGTAATAAATTGCGGACAATATTTAAAAAAAGCTATATTTTAAACGATTAGCGAGGCGGTGTTGTTGAAACAGCGTAACTAATAATTTTATCTGATTGTATATGAATACCGTAGATGTAAACAATGCTGCACACAAGGCAGCAGAGATGTCGAAGGCGGCAGCCGAAGTGAGTATGAAAGAGGCCGGTAAGTCGGCTCAGTTAGGGGCCGAGTCCGTAAAAGAAAAAGTAGCCGGACAGAGTGCCGAAATAAAGGAGAAGGCATCAGAAGCCGGCCATAATATCATGGACAAGGTGAAAGGGGTGGCCGGTCAGGCGCTTGATGCCGTTTCAAAGGCCGCCCATGATTGGTCGGATAAGCTTAAGTGATCCTGTCGGGATTCATTTATGTGTTAATGATGAGAAAGAGCGCAATGCCAGGGACAGAACCCCTGTGATATTGCGCTCTTTTTATGGGATTGCGGATTTTAGTCACCGCTAATGCTCAATATGTCAGAGCTGTTCATGTTTCCGTTGATGATCACAATATTGACCTCGTCGGGCTCATAGTTGTAGATTATGATTTTGCTGTAGGTGTCTGCCTTTTCTGCGGGCAGGGCATAGATACGTACTTTTTCTTTGCCGTCATTGACCGATATCAGTGTCTGGATATTTGGGTGTGAGGCTATGTATTTGTCCATTGTCCGTTTTCCGAGTGTCGCCGCCTTGACTGATTCGCATGAATATACTTCCATGGAGGTGACGCGTTGCAGTATTCCGGTCTTGAGGCTCATTCCGCCTATGTTGGTGTGTTTTTTTGAATCTGAGCCCGAGGCCATTTTTATCAGAGCCGAGGATATATATACCGATTCAACGTCGGGGGCATCGTTGAGTTCCGGCATGGTGGATTGTGCGAGGCATGCTGTGGCCGATACAAACAGGCACAGTGCCGATAAAATCAGATGGCG
>CAJTRS010000045.1:0-4935 GCA_910578805.1 uncultured Muribaculaceae bacterium
ATATCCCGAAAGTTTTGAGCATAAAATCGGTTTTACGGCGGTGCGCGATGCGGTGGCGGCCATGTGTGTGTCACCGCTTGGTGCCGCTCTTTGTCGCGAAATGGTGTTTTCGAGCCGTTATCAGCAGGTGATGCCCGCTCTGCGTGCCACAGCCGAAATGCTTTCGCTTGTTCAAAGCGATGCCGCAATTCCTCTCCATAATGTTCGTGATATCACTCCCCAGTTGCGTCAGCTCTCGGTGGAGGGCGCTTTCCTTACCGCGGCCGAACTGGCTCAGGTGCGCAAGGTACTTTGCGGTATGGGTGAGGTGTATGACTATTTCAGTTCGCGCAATCAGACCGGCGACGACGGATCGGTGGAATCGTCATGTCCGGCTTTGTGGGAGGTGGTGAAGGATATGTGCACTTTCAAGTCACATATAAGGCTGATAGATTCAGTGCTTGACACCTACGGAAATATAAAGGACAGCGCTTCGCCTTTGCTTGCGGAAATACGGTCGCAGCTCAGTTCCATGTCGGGCCGGGTCAATTCGGCTATGCGCAGAGTGATAAGCCGGGCCATACAGGAGGGTGTCCTGGAGGCCGATGTCTCGGCTACTGTGCGCGACGGACGTCTGGTGGTGCCGGTACTTCCAATGAACAAGCGCAGAATCAACGGTATAGTGCATGACGAGTCTGCATCGGGAAAGACAGTGTTTATCGAACCGGCTGAAGTGGTGGAGGTCAATAACCGTATCCGTGAACTCCAGATGGAGGAACGTCGTGAAATAATACGTATCCTGACTGTCACAGCCGCCTCTTTGCGGCCTGATGTGTCGGAAATGCTCGATAGTTGTGATGTGCTCGGAAAGATCGATTTCATACATGCCAAAGCTTCTTATGCTCGTACTGTGGGCGGTACTCTGCCCGTGGTGTCCCGGCAGCCGGAGATGGAGTGGTTTCACGCTTGCCACCCTGTGTTGCTGGAAACTCTGCGCCGGCAAAGCAAGGATATAGTGCCGCTTGACATACGGCTTACAGCCGAGGACAGGATTCTGATAATATCCGGTCCAAATGCCGGTGGAAAGTCTGTGTGTTTGAAAACGGTTGGCATAGTCCAGTATATGCTGCAATGCGGTATGCTTCCTCCTGTATATGAGAACTCGCGCATGGGATTCTTCACTGATATTTTTGTGGATATAGGCGATGATCAGTCGCTCGAAGATGACCTGAGCACATACAGCTCTCATCTGAAAAACATGCGTCTGTTTCTGCAACGTGGCGGCAAAGCGTCGCTGATGCTGATTGATGAGTTTGGCGGGGGGACGGAACCGCAGATAGGCGGCGCATTGGCACAGGCCATTTTAAAGCAGCTCAATGCCTTGAAGATGTGGGGTGTAATAACAACCCATTACCAGAATCTTAAACATTATGCCGAGGATACCGATGGCCTGGTAAATGGATCGATGCTCTATGACCGCCACCTGATGCAGCCGCTTTTCAAGCTTTCTATCGGAAATCCCGGAAGTTCGTTTGCTCTTGAGATCGCACGCAAGACGGGGCTTCCTGCCGAGATTCTGTCCGATGCCGAAAGTATAGTGGGAAGCGACTATATAAATATGGACAAGTATCTTCTCGATATAGCGCGCGATAAGAGATATTGGGAAAACAAGCGTCTGTCAATCAAGCAGAAGGAAAAGAAGCTTGAATCGACGCTACAGCGTTATGAAACCGATGCGGAGGAGCTTCGATCGAAGCGCCGCGAGATATTGGCCGAAGCCAGGACGGAGGCCAAAAAGATAATTGACGGGTCCAATGCGGCCATAGAGCGCACCATACGTGAGATACGCACATCGCAGGCTGACAAGGCACGTACGATTGAAGCGCGCAAGCGCCTGCATGACGAGAAAAATAATTTGTTGTCAGCCGACGGCTCTGTGAATGAATCGCTTAAAAAAGCACCGAAGCCGCGCAAGGCAAAGATTACTTCTCCAAAGACGGAAACCGAGCAGTCACCGCTTTCCGTTGGCGACATAGTGAAACTTGACGGAGAGGGTGTGCCGGGCAAGATCGTGGATATCCAAGGACATAACGCTACAGTTACATTTGGCATGATCAAGACCACGGTTAAGGTTGACCGGCTTAGACGAACTATGGCCAAGATCGACAGTGGGGCATCTAAAGCAGCTTCGTTCATAAGTGCCTCAACGTCCAATGAGCTGCGTAGCCGCCAACTTGAATTCAACCGCGACATAGATGTGCGCGGAATGCGTGTAGATGAGGCTGTCCAGGCTATAACTTATTTTATCGACGACGCGGTGCAGTTCAATGCCGGACGGGTGCGTATCCTGCATGGGACGGGTACCGGTGCTTTACGTCAGTCAATACGTCAGTATCTCGATACGGTATCGGGTGTGAGGGATTACCGTGACGAGCATGTGCAGTTTGGCGGCGCGGGTATCACTGTGGTGGATTTAGAATAGCAGTGCCACTCGATAGACGATAAACGCAGCTATCCATGCCACTGCGGTATTATAGGCTACTGAAAACAGCCCGTAACGCCAGTCTCGAGTCTCTCTGACTATGGCTATCACGGTGGCTATGCAGGGGCAGTACAGCAGAATGAAGACCATAAAGCTTAAAGCATTGGCCATGGTGAAGTCGGGCAACCCCGTGACGGGAGACGGAGCCGTGATGCGGGCTTGCAGCGAAGCGTCGTCTATATCTTCGTTGCCGGTATAGAGAACACCGAGAGTGGACACCACAATTTCTTTGGCCGGGACCCCGGCGAGAGCCGCCACGGTGGCACGCCAATGGAAGCCGAGCGGTTCCATGACGGGATTGATGGCCTTTCCGAGCATCTCAAGATAGGAATCTGTGGCGGGATTTATTGCGGAATCATCATTGAGTGCAACGTGTTTGCTCTCATGTGGCATGTCAGAGGGCTGTCCGATGTCGTGTGTGGGAAAATAATTAAGGGCCCATACGGTTATGCTTGCCACGAGTATTACGCCGCCCATCTTTTTCAGATACTGCTCTCCTTTGCCCCACATGTGGCGCAGAGACGCTTTCAGGGTTGGTATGCGGTAGGGGGGAAGCTCCATTACAAACGGTGTCTCATCGGCCTTGAAATAGAATTTCCGGAGAATCTTTGCCGTCAGCATGGCTATGAGAATGCCGATTACGTAGAGTCCGAGGAACACAATGGCCGCATGGCGGTTGAAAAATGTGCCTATCATGAGCACATATATGGGCAGACGTGCCGAGCATGACATGAACGGATTGATCAGAATGGTGATTATGCGGCTGCTGCGGCTTTCGATGCTGCGGCTCGACATTATGGCCGGTACATTGCAGCCGAATCCCATAACCAGCGGTATGAACGACTTGCCGTGGAGTCCGATGCGGTGCATCAGTTTGTCCATTATGAATGCCGCACGGGCCATATAGCCCGAATCCTCCATGAATGATATGCAGAAATAGAGTATAAGAATGTTGGGCAGGAACACGATCACTCCGCCCACACCGCCTATGATTCCGTCGGCAATCAGGTCCTTAAGAATGCCGTCGGGCATGGTTTCCTGAACAGTATCGCTTATCACGGCCACTATTTTTTCTATCCATTCCATAGGGTAGGAACCGATCTCGAATGTGGCCCAGAATGTAGCAAACATTATAAACAGGAATATTGGGAAGCCGAAAAGTTTGTTTGTCACAAGAGCATCGATGATGCGTGTGCCGTCGGTGGTCTCGCGGTTGCCCTTCTCAAGAGTCTCGGCGAGGGCGCCGGCTATGAATCCGTATTTCTCGCTCGCTATGGCCGAAGTTATGTC
Source organism: uncultured Muribaculaceae bacterium (assembly GCA_910578805.1). Classification (GTDB taxonomy): domain Bacteria; phylum Bacteroidota; class Bacteroidia; order Bacteroidales; family Muribaculaceae; genus Paramuribaculum. Next base: position 3,812 of record CAJTRS010000045.1, read on the forward strand.
GTCCTTGCGTATCTGTTCTATGTGTTTTACGCATGAGTCCCTCCGGTCGATAAGAGACTGCGATTCGGGACTTTCTTTAATGTATTGCTCCACTTCGGAGTCATGCTCGAGCAGTTTTATGGCGAGATATCGCGGCGAAAAGTGATGGCCTATGCTTTTATCAGCCTTGATCATGTCTTTGATTACAGTGACGCCTTTTTCTATGTCAGAACCGAGATTGACATGTACGTGGCGCACCGATTCATTTCGGTCTTCATACACTGAGATGATGGTGTCAAAGAGACGGTCGAGTCCTTGTCCGGTACGGGAAACCGTGGGAACAATGGGCACGCCTATCATTTCGCCCAGAAGTTTGTAGTTGATTCTGTCGCCCGATTTCTCGAGTTCGTCGTACATGTTGAGGGCTATCACCATCTTGCGGTCCATGTCGATCAGCTCGGTTGTGAGGTAAAGGTTGCGTTCGAGATTGGACGCCACAACCACATTTACGATCACATCGGGAGTTTCGTCCTTGAGATAACGGCGTACATAGAGTTCCTCGGGGGAGTATGAGTCGAGAGAGTAGGTGCCGGGCAGGTCCACGATGTTGAATGTGTAGTCGCCGTGCCCGAATGTGCCGGCCTTGGCATCGACGGTGACTCCGCTGTAGTTGCCCACATGTTCATGTGCTCCGGAAGCTATGTTGAAAAGCGATGTCTTGCCGCAGTTGGGATTGCCTATGAGTGCCACATTTATGGTGCGCCTGTGGCTATAGAAGTCGTTACGACCGGTATCGGAGTCCTGGTCGAGGGTGTTGGTGTGTGTCGCGGCCGGATTGTGATTTCCCGATACATTTTCCTCTAAAGGAACTACTTCTATGAGGTGTGCTTCCGAACGGCGCAGCGACACCTCGTATCCCATCACGCGGTATTTTATAGGATCGCGTAGGGGGGCATGGAGCAGAACTTCCACGTTATGGCCTTTTACAAACCCCATCTCTATCAGCCGCTTTCTGAAGGCGCCGTGACCGAGAATCTTTACTATTATAGCTTTTTGACCGGTGGTCAGTTCATTCAATCTCATAGCCGCTTTGTTTTGTAATGCAAATTTCTGTAATATTTGTTGATTTACCAAGGATTGTTTAG
>CAJTRS010000045.1:4945-11984 GCA_910578805.1 uncultured Muribaculaceae bacterium
ATCCCTCGGCTCGGATTGTTGCGCGGTTGGGTCGTGCGGTTTAATGTTGTAGCTTGTGCGTGGTCAAAAGCGTGATTTATGGTAAACTTTTGTTTGTTAGTAATATTATAACTTGGTGTAATGCAGAAAAAATAGTATCTTTGCACAAAATTTTGCAGCTGTTTTTTTATGAATAATGATATTGTAGATATAGATCTACTCTTTGAAACCTCTTGGGAGGTGTGTAACAAGGTAGGTGGAATCTATACCGTATTATCGACAAAAGCTAAAACCTTACAAAAGATTTACAAAGACAGGGTGGTGTTCATCGGTCCCGATGTGTGGACGCAGGAAACTCCCTCTCCATTTTTTACGGAAGATGCCAAAGTGTTGGCATCGTGGCGTAAATCGGCAATTTTTCCGCAGGGGATATCGGTGCGAACCGGTCGATGGAATGTGCCGGGAAAACCTATTGCAGTATTGGTGGGTTTTGAAGGCATGTATGCTGTAAAAGATGAATTTTACGGGCGTATGTGGAATGAATATGGAGTGGATTCTATTCATGCTTATGGTGACTATGATGAGGCATGCGCATTCTCACATGCCGCCGGCATAGTCATAGAGAGTCTTTGTAACCATTATGTAAAGGGTGGTTCCGGAAATGTCATAGCCCACTTCGATGAATGGACCACCGGCATGGGACTCCTTTATGTGAAATCGCAGTTGCCTTATGTGGCTACCATGTTCACTACCCACGCCACGAGTATCGGCCGTAGCATATGTGGAAACGGAAAGCCGCTTTACGATTACATGAGCGGGTACAACGGCGATCAGATGGCCTCGGAACTTAATATGCAGTCGAAACATTCACTCGAGAAGTGTGCGGCCCATCAGGCCGACTGTTTCACTACAGTGAGCGAAATAACCGCAGTGGAGTGTGAGCAGTTGCTTGAACGCAGGCCCGATGTGGTCACACCCAATGGATTTGAGGCTAATTTCGTGCCGGCCAAATCACGTTTTGCCTCCGTCCGCAGATCGGCCCGGCGCTCTTTGCTGGGGGTGGCATCGGCCCTTACAGGAGTAAAATATACAGACGATACATTCATAGTGGCCACTTCCGGTCGTTGCGAATACCGCAACAAGGGGCTTGACATGTTCCTTGATTCGGTGCAGCGTCTTGCATCTATGAATCCATGCCGCAAGGTGCTCGCATATGTTATGGTGCCGGCATGGAGCGATGTGCCACGTACCGATCTGCAGGAAGTGTTCAAGTGCGGCGGTTCGGGTCCCCTTGCCGATCCGGTGATAACCCATACGCTTCATAATCCCAATGGTGATGCCGTGCTTAACCGTATTCACCAGCTGGGGATAACCAATTCGGCTGATGACACGGTAAGTGTGATTTATGTGCCATGTTATCTTAACGGTGATGACGGCGTTTTCGACAAATCATATTATGATCTTCTGATAGGAATGGACGCCACGGTGTTCCCGTCATATTATGAACCGTGGGGATATACGCCTCTTGAAAGCGTGGCATTCCATGTGCCTACAGTGACAACCACGTTATCAGGATTCGGACAATGGGTCATAGCCAATTTCAATGCCGATTTTGAATCATGCGGTGTGAATGTGGTGCAGCGTACCGACGGCAGCTATTCCGATACGGCCGAAAGCATAGCCGGAGCCCTCAAGTTTCTTACATGTGCCGATTCGACGGTGACTGACCGTATAGGTGATGCCGCATGCCAGACCGCGCATCATGCCTCATGGAGCGAGTTTATAAGATATTATGAAACGGCTTTCCGGATAGCGCTTGACCGTGAGCGGATCAGGATTGGTGAAAAGAAATAAGAAAACAAAAAATATACAATAAAGACATGAAAATTAAAGTTAGTCAAACTAATTCTCCTATCTGGCATGACGCTACCGTAATAGCAGACCTGCCTTTACGTCTGAAACCTCTTGATATCATATCGAAGAACTTATGGTGGGTATGGAACAGCGAAGCCAAGGCTTTGTTCCGTGACATCAACCCCGATATGTGGCGTTCGACCGGGGAAAATCCCGTGATGGTGCTCCAGAACATGACATCGGAGCGCATGGATTCAATAATGAACGATGAGGAAATGATGGCACGCATCGATGAGGTGTATGCATCGTTTAAGGATTATATGGGCAAGCCTATGCGCAAGGATATTCCTTCGGTGTCATATTTCTCCATGGAATACGGTCTGTGCAACTGCCTGAAGATATATTCCGGCGGTCTTGGTGTGCTTGCCGGCGACTATATAAAAGAAGCCTCTGACAGTTGTGTGGATATGACTGCCGTAGGTTTCCTTTACCGTTACGGATATTTCACACAGACTCTGTCGGTTGACGGCCAGCAGATAGCCAACTATGAGCCGCAAAACTTCAACCAGCTCCCGATAGAGCAAGTGCTTGATGCCGAAGGCCACCCGATGATTCTTGAAGTGCCTTTCCCCGGACGCATAATCTATTCGCACGTGTGGTGTGTTAATGTGGGCCGCATGAAGCTCTATCTGATGGATACCGACTTTGACATGAACAGTGAGTTTGACCGCTGCATTACACATAAACTGTATGGCGGTGACTGGGAAAACCGTATCAAGCAGGAATATCTGCTCGGCATAGGCGGTGTGCTCATGCTTAAGAAACTCGGTATAAACAACACCATATATCATTGCAATGAAGGTCATGCGGCTCTGCTGAACCTGCAGCGTCTGGTTGATTATGTTCAGGGCAACGGTCTGAACTTCAATGAGGCTCTTGAATTGGTCCGCGCATCATCGTTATATACCGTACACACTCCCGTGCCTGCCGGTCATGACTATTTCGACGAAGACCTGTTTGGCAAGTATATGCATGAGTTCCCCGCAAAACTCGGAATCTCCTGGGCCGACCTCATGAATATGGGCCGTGAGAATCCCGATACCAATGAACGCTTCTCCATGAGTGTATTCGCTCTTAACACATGTCAGGAAGCCAACGGTGTAAGCTGGCTTCACGGCGAGGTGTCAAAGAAGATGTTTGCCGGTATCTGGAAAGGTTATTCGTGGGAAGAAAGCCATGTGGGTTATGTGACCAATGGTGTGCACATGCCTACCTGGGCAGCCTCGGAATGGAAAGCTTTTTATAAAGAGAATCTCGGAGAGCGGGTATTCGCCCACCAGAGCGAGCCTGAGGCATGGAAAGGTATCTTCAATGTCAGCGATGAGGCTATCTGGAATATGCGTATGACGATGAAAAATAAATTCATCAATTTCGTAAAGCGTGATTTTAAGGAAAAATGGCTTGCCAATCAGGGCGATCCGTCGGCTGTGATGAAGATTGTGGAAAAGATCAATCCCAATGCCCTTATAATAGGATTCGCTCGTCGTTTCGCCACTTACAAGCGTGCGCATCTGCTTTTTACCGATCTTGAACGTCTGGCCAATATAGTCAATAACGAGAAGTTCCCGGTACAGTTCGTATTTTCCGGTAAGGCTCACCCCGCCGACGGAGCCGGACAGGGTCTGATCAAGCGCATTATGGAGATATCGCGTATGCCTCAGTTCCTCGGCAAGATAATATTCCTTGAGGATTACAATATGGTGGTCGCCAAGCGTCTGGTTACAGGTGTGGACATATGGCTGAATACTCCCACACGTCCTCTCGAAGCCTCTGGTACTTCCGGTGAAAAGGCCGAAATGAACGGTGTGCTCAACTTCTCGGTGCTTGACGGCTGGTGGTACGAGGGTTACCGCTTCGATGAAAAAGCCGGTTGGGCTCTGACCGACAAGCGCACATTTACCGATCAGTCACAGCAGGACAAACTTGATGCCGCCACAATCTATTCGATGCTCGAGAATGAAATCATACCCCTGTATTTCGCAAAGAACTCAAAGGGTTATTCACCCGAGTGGGTACAATATATCAAGGGCTCGATAGGCAACATCGCACCTCATTTTACCATGAAGCGTATGATCGACGACTATATCGACCGATTCTACACTCCTGAAGCCAACCGATTCAAAGCGCTCACTGCCGATAATGACGCTCTCGCCAAGGATATCGTACTTTGGAAGAACAAAGTAGTCGATGCCTGGGACGGCATAAAAGTGGAAGATGTCAAGGTCGATGGTCCTGTGCATTCTGCCACAGGCGACAATTATAGTGTGGAAATAAAGGTGGACACCAACGGTCTTGGCCGCGACATAGCCATAGAATATGTGGCTTACCGCATAGTGGACGGTGTGGAGCATCTTTATGAAACTCGTCCGTTCAATGTTTCTCGTGAAGACGGTAATGTGTTGACCTACACACTTAATGAGAAGATCAAAGATGCCGGGGTATATCGTTATGCATTCCGCATGTATCCTACAAATCCCAATCTGCCCCACCGTCAGGACTTCGCTTACGTTCGTTGGATATGATTTCATAGCCTGTTACACGGATAACAGGGACGATACACGATAAAATGTTTCGCATCATTAATGGAAATGGTGCGGAACATTTTGTTTTAGACCGGAAATTGGGTTACCTTTGCGGATAAGTATATGTCAACGTGATGAAAAAGAATATCATTGATTTTGTTGTGGTTGAGAATACACTTTTGAGCCACAATTATTCATTATTGAAGCTTACACCTGAATCGGGAAATAAATTGCCCGATTCGATGCCCGGACAGTTTGTGCAGGTAGCGGTGGATAACAGCAAGACTACATTTCTGCGTCGGCCTGTTTCGATAAACTATGTGGATCGGGTCAACAACCGGTTGTGGCTTCTTGTGCGCAATGCCGGCGATGGTACGGCGGCAATTATGCGAAAACGGCCGGGCGACAAGATGAATGTGATATGTCCTCTTGGCAATGGTTTTTCCATGCCGGTTGCCGTCTCCGACCGTCTGCTGCTTGTTGGCGGCGGCGTGGGTGTGGCTCCGCTATTGGAACTTGGAGCTGTGCTTAAAGCTCGCGGATTTCAGCCTGAATTTTTGCTTGGAGCCCGTTCGGCCGACGATATTCTCGAATCAGATATGTTTGAGGCGATAGGGCCGGTGCACATAGCCACTGACGACGGTTCGGCCGGTCATCACGGATTGGTTACACAGCACCCTGTGATACAGTCAGGCTGGGACAGGATATATTGCTGCGGTCCCGCTCCAATGATGAAGGCCGTGGCCCGCTGCGCGGCACAATCGGGTATCGATTGTGAGGTGTCGCTTGAAAACATGATGGCTTGCGGCGTGGGCGCTTGCTTGTGCTGCGTGGAAAAGACTGTGAAAGGAAATGTGTGCGTGTGCACCGAAGGTCCGGTATTTAACATAAATCAACTCACATGGTGAATCTTAGCGTAGAAATAGGAAATCTCAAACTGAAAAATCCGGTGCTTACGGCATCGGGCACTTTCGGTTACGGCATGGAATTTGACGATTTTGTGGATATAGACCGTCTTGGCGGATATATAGTCAAGGGTACTACTCTTGAGCACCGTGAGGGCAATCCGTATCCGAGAATGGTGGAGACTCCCTCGGGCATGATCAATGCCGTGGGGCTCCAGAACAAAGGTGTGGATTATTTCATAGAGCATATATATCCTCAGATACGCAGATACGATTCTGAACTTATAGTAAATGTTTCGGGTGCCAAGGTTGATGATTATGCTGCCGTGTGCGAGAAGCTGGCTCCGCTTACCGATATACATGCCGTAGAGATAAACATCTCATGCCCCAATGTCAAGCAGGGCGGTATGGCATTCGGTACCACAGCCGGTGGAGCCGCCCAGGTTACCAAGGCTGTAAGGGCAGCTTATCCCGGCACTGTGATTGTAAAACTGTCGCCTAACGTTACAGACATAACTGAGATTGCTAAAGCGGTGGAAGCCGAGGGAGCAGACGCAGTGTCACTTATAAACACGATGATGGCCATGGCTATAGATGTGGAGCGACGCAAACCATGCCTGTCAACCGTCACCGGCGGTCTGTCGGGTCCGGCCGTACGTCCGGTTGCTGTGAGAATGGTGTGGCAGACAGCCAAGGCTGTCAATATCCCCGTGGTGGGGCTTGGCGGTATAATGAATGGACGTGATGCTCTGGAATTCATACTTGCAGGAGCGACTGCAATAGAAATCGGTACGGCCAATTTCATCGATCCTTCAGTGACAATGAAAGTAGTGGAGTATATGGAGGAGTATTGCCGACGTCACGGTGTGAGCGATATCCGAGAACTCATAGGAGCCGTCAATAGCTGAAAGAGCTATTCGATTGACGATTTTACCTCATCGATTGTGACCAGTTTGCTGACCAAGGCATAGATGGTCAGTCCTGCCGGTGAGTGTATATGAAGTTTGGAGGTGATATTGCGGCGGTGAGTCATCACGGTATTGACCGACACATTGATTGCTGAGGCGATCTCTTTGTTTGACAATCCTTTCACTACACCCACTATTATCTCTTTTTCCCGTGCGGTAAGGGCATTGTGTGTGCTTTTGTCACCGTCTTTTGCGGTCAGACACCGTGAAATAAGTTTCTTTATGGTTTCCGCGGAGTCATATATCGATATGGTGTAATCGAACAGTTTGACTTTACGCGCCGGCATGGCACTATGATATACACCTATTATGCGGGTGGATACTGATTTGTCGGACCGCAGGCCTCCGAGAGTATCCGTTGTCACCGACTCTGTATCCACTATGGCTACTGTGGGTTTCAATGTGCGTATGGCTTCCTCGAGGTCTGTAGCCGTTATGTCGGTTATGGTTGCTGACGCGGCATCTTTCATAGTAGATATCATATATCTGATACCCGTTTTCAGCATAGCGGATTCCAGAGCTATGGCTATAGTAAGATGTTTCATGGGCAATGATGTTTGCCTGATTGCTCTATTGCGGCTATTAACGGTATCAGGATACGGTTCTCTATGTCGCGGTGTATGTCAAGGTCTTCTTCACAGTTGAATATGTCCACCAACGCGTCATACATTTTGTAAGGCATCGATGTGGTGTAGTATCTCATGATTATATTTTTGAGATCGGCGAGCTTTTCGCCCGACTCTTCATGATG
>CAJTRS010000045.1:11994-13296 GCA_910578805.1 uncultured Muribaculaceae bacterium
CTGCGGAAAGTGCCTATGTCGTAGTTTGCCGGTGTTCCGTCCTGAAGTCCGCGTATGTATGGCCATACGATCTGTTCTTCGTAGTCGAAGTGACCCTTTATGTGTTCCACATAGTCATCGAAAAATCTTATTATTGCAGGATTTATATCGGCATGTGCCGGATCGAGGGCATTGATCAGGTTTGTGCGTATGTGTGGAAATTTGTAGCTGGAGAAATAATCGTGGGAATTGTGGAGAAAATCCACAATTCCCACGGCTGTGTGTATGTCGGCTTTTTCCGAAGCGGGGATAACGCCCGCCATGGTGAAATTTATTACCAGTAGAAATATGCCTGAGTCTAAGCCGTTGTCGTCACATACCTCTCCAATGGTCTTGTCGCCGAAACCTAAAGGAATGCCGAATCGGCTTAGCAACGGTATGATATTGCAATCGGTGTCGATCAGATCGATCACCGTATCCATGCGTGTGAATGTGCGTGTATTATTCAGCTTCATCAGCTTTCTCCGCGGCTTCTGCAGCCTCGTCCTGTGCCGTTTCCTTGTCCTTGAATTCGGTTACACCCGCTCCTACAAGCATGTTGTACCACGAAAACAGCTTGCGTATATCGTTGGTGTAAACGCGCTCTTCGTCAAACGCAGGAAGTATTTCGGCAAAATATGCGCGCACTTCGCTGTCGCTCATTTTCTTTACATCGATCTGCTTGCCTTCGTTTTTTTCTTTTACGACCTCGAGCACATCGGCCAACGGAACATCGCCTTCTGTGGTGTATATGGATATGTCACCGAGAGAAACAACCTTGTCATGGGCATAGGCTGGTGTGCGCTTGCCATTGAGCAGTGATTCCACTATGAGCATGTTCTTTCCTTGGCTGACTAACTTGAAAAGACCCGGTTTTCCGGCTATTGAAAGGATAGTTCTGATCATTTTTATTTATCGGTTTTTGGTTTTTACGACTACAAAAATAACACATTTAATTCAAATATAAACGAAATTGAGTAACTTTGCAATGAAAACCCCCGATATGATTGTTTCACGATATAAGGCTTTGCTTCCGCTGTGTTTCTGTTATATTTTCTAAAGGATATGCTCCAGTTGATACTCTCTCCGGTAAAGGGGTGGGAAGATGTGTCGTATGACGGGTTTGACTCGCACAAGATGTTTACCAAAGGTTTTTTGCCTCTGATATCGTTTTGTGCCCTTACGGTATTCTGCAAGTGGTTTTATCATGACGATGCCTCGGCGGTGGTGCTGTTCCAGCAGGCTATAGTGTGCTTTCTGAAGTATTTTGCGGGTTATTATCTG
>CAJTRS010000046.1:0-5209 GCA_910578805.1 uncultured Muribaculaceae bacterium
AGGTAAGTCCTTGACATGTCTTAAAAAATACCTACTTCATCGGATAATTACGATGATACGGCGCGTATAAAATCGGCCGGCGCCATGGTGTCGGAATCCTTCCAGAAAGCCACTTCGCTCAGATGCACCATAGAGCAGTCCAGTCCGCGCGCCGCCTCCTGCGAATAACTCGACGCCACCGTCACACAGCAGCCTCGTCCGGCGATCTCGCGCGAATTGGAAGCACCGGCCACAGCCATGAACTTAGGGGGCGTATCCTCGGGCCACAGTTCGGGCGGATAGTCATCGAGCATGCGCGCATACATGCGGCGGATCACAGCCGCCGTTGACTGCACATGGGCACACACGAGCGAATGCCAGTTGGTGCGGTGGAGTATCTGTATCCATGCGAAATACATCTGCACCAGAGTGCTGCCTCCCCACTGGCGGGCTTTAAGCATAATGAGCCTCAGCGGCACTCCGGCCAGACGCCGCTCCTCGAGTTGAGCCGTCAGACGCCGCTGCGGAGCATTGAGCACAAATGGCACACGCCTGCCGGTAAGTTTATGGCGTATCCTGACACAGGTGGCGCACCAGTACTCGAAGTCATGCTTATGACGCAGTTTCCTGTAGCCCACCTGATCGGCAAGCAGGGCATATGCCGGATCGGCCGGCATGCTTTCGGGAAGCCACACCTTGTCCTGTTCCCATGGCACCGTCACCTCCACCCTTCGTCCGCATGCCCCGAGTCCGGAAACAGGATCGTAGTCCACACGCAGAGCCGCATTGCGCCTCAGATTCTCGGCTATCATGCCTGCTATATCCATGCTCTCCTCCTTCATCGTGTAAACTTAAGGTTAATGTATCTGATGCAGAAATCACCGGAAGTCTCGCCCGACACCTCCACCGCGACATATCTCATAACCGGAGCGATGATCCGTACCGCGACCGGCGACTGCAACACGCCCTCGACGGCCGCCGACATAAGCACCGCGCCACCGAGCGCATAATCGCCGTTATGTCCCGTCACCCTCATGTGACCGGAAAAATACGAGGCCGTGACACCGATCTCCACTGCCGCCACCCTTAGCCGGCCATGCACAGCCACATTCCCCTGCCACGCCACAGGGCGCACATCTTCCGTGACATCGCAAGGCTCCAACACACAGGTGCCTGTGTCAAATATCAGTTTGGTACCCACACTATGGACCGTTTCCGCACACACCGGCGTAAGCACCCTGCACATAGAGCCGGAATCGGGATTGTAAAGGTCGGTATTGCCACGTCTGTCAAGCAGCCAAAGCCGGCTGCGGCAATAATCCCAGCCCAACCCCGCCGCATCGAGACCGTCAAGCAACGTGACGGCCCGGGTTCCCGACAGTTTTACAAGAGAGCCGCCTGACAGCATCATGGCGCCTATAGGCGTATCGGCCACACAGCGGTCCGATGTCACTCCTCGCACATCGACACACGAAGCCGACATAAGCCGCCGGCATGAATCAAGAGTGATATTGTAAACACCGTCGGCACAGAAAGCGTAGATACGGCCGCGCGACGAATTCCATGACGACCGCGAGCCGCAGGCCGGCAATAAGGCTGCCACCGGCGAATGCGAACACCGCAACGATGACACAGGCTGCAACGGCGCGTCAAGAGAAGCCGACATCAGAAGCCCCGTATGTTGCCGGCCATAGAGAGGCGACACATCGGGCACGGCACCGCTCCACTCTTCAAGCGCCACCGAATCCAGACTGTCACCGATCCATACCGCCATACCTGCCCCGGGAAGCGATTGTAACGGCAACGATGCCCGCCTCACCCTGCCCGACACGCTATCGGTCACATACACCTCCATATTTACAGCCTGACTATGCGGATAGGATACCATGGGACCAAGCGACGCAGGCATATCGGTGTAACCGCCGAAACTCCCGGTCACAGTATCGCCCGTCCTCATGGTCACCCGCACTACCGCCTTCCATGCCGTATCGTAAAAACCCGACGCCATTTCAGTGATTGAATATCCGGCCGAATAGATAGGCGTGACATCGCCCCATACCACGGCATCACCGTCGGCACAGACAGCCGCAGCCGTGAATGAATGTGGAGTCATAAACTCCCAAACGCTGGAAGCCACCGGATATGCTCGCGAGGCTATCTGCCGGCCTAAAATGGCTGACTGAGACGAAGCGGTGGCTCCGGCAGGGCATATGACCGTATGCACACCGGCACTGAACGGAGCATCGATGCGCAGAGCGGCAATCTCTATGGACTCCCCGCAATCGATAGCTTTCGGTATGATGCGTGAATAGTAGGACTGCGGCCTGTCGGCGCCCGGCATAAGCACCGATACGGCAGCCTGAGGCGAACCCACCCGCGAGAACCGGCAAGACACCATGCCGTCAAAATCCACAGGGTGAAACTGTGGCGACACACTCACTTCGATCCGCGCCGCCACACTGCTCCACAGCCCGAAGCCATCATCGTCAGGCAACACCACCTCCACGCGGAAAGTCTCGGCCTCGATCCTCATCGACGGAACAGACAGTGTGGAATCGGCATAGGTGAATCCCGACACCATAGGTTCACGGCATTGCCACCGGCAAGGCGCCACCAGCACCGGTGCCGAGGTGTATAGCAACTCTCCGCTATCGGAATATATGCGGTAACGTACCAGAACAGGCTGAATCCACAACCCGGCCTCGGAGGTAGCTGCCACAAGGCGATCGTAGCTTTCGAGCACAACGCCGGTAAATGACTTCAATTCACTGTCAGGCACCGAATATGACCCTGCACTTTGCCCCACATGCCTGAGAGTCACCGCACCCGTCGCTTCCCACACTGATCCGCACCCGAGCGCCCTGACCGCCACGGGAGGAGGCTCCGGAATGCGGTCGGCCACATGCCACACACCCGCCTCCTCATCATAATCCACCCTGACCATGCCCCGCGGCGTAGCCACTAAAAATCCCTCCCGTCGTGCCAAAGCACAACTGACCGCTCCGTCCACACGCCCTATGTCGGCGAAATCACCGTCACGGCCGGCCACAAGCACCGAAACGTCCGGAGTGTCCGAAGCTTCACAATAAAGCATTGTGACACTACCGTCTATATGACAATATTGCGCCAGCGGACGCAGCGAACGTCCGTGTGTCACACACAACTGCGGCGCAAGTCGCATCACCCCGTCAGGCTCCGCACACAGATTATCACAACGGCCCACATGACCGCCCTCCGCAGTTTCGCCGAGTACCAACGGCATCACCACGACACCACGATTACCTCTTGCCGATTTATTCCTGCCCTTCATAAGTATGACTGATAAAGATTAATTAATTCCATCGATTATTTCCGCACAAAATTAACCGCCACCCCGCACCATCTCCACGCCAAATCCCGCATTCATTCACCGGGATTCGTCACTACCCGCGCACACATCTGTCATTATTTCACAAAAACCAACAAATTATCTCCCAAAACACTGCATACTATTAATATATTTGTATATTTGCAAAAATCAATACCATATCCTCAATAAAACCAATCCATCATGAAACATTTAAGTTACATTGCAGTGGTGGCCGCACTGTGTTCGGCAAGCTGCTCTTCAGACGAACAGGCTCCGGAAAGTCCCGACGCAGGCTTCACCAAGCCACGCATAGAAGTGCAACTGAATGCGGAAGAAAAATCGGCTATTGCAAACACCAACGAATTCGGATTGAGAATATTTGAGAAAGCATGTGAAGGCGCAGGCGAACAAAATGTATTCATGTCACCGATTTCATCGGCAATAAACCTGGCCATAATGGCCAACGGCGCCGGAGGCAATACCCGGACGGAGATACTTTCCGCATTATGCCCCGACGTCACACCGGCATCAGCCGGCAACATCACAACCGCCATGTCGAAACTACTCACAGCGCTGCCGGCAACCGATCCTACAGCCACAATGCATATGGCCACCTCGCTGTGGATATCAAGCGGTACACCCGTGGGCAAAACATTTGCCGACATGTGCGCCGACAGTTACGGAGCCGACATATACCGGTTCAATCCCGAGTCAAATTCACTTGCCGGAGACATCAATTCATGGTGCACATCAAAAACCGGCGGTATGATAACGAGCCTTGCCGGAGATTCCGAAATATCCGGATCGGCGGTCAATCTGCTCAACGCAGTGGTGTTCAACGGCAAATGGAATCACAAGTTCAACACTGACAACACATCAAACGCCACATTCCATGCCACCGACGGCACAAAATACAAAGTGCCCATGATGCGCGACATCGAATCGTATTCACTGGCTAAAAACGACAAGGCGTCAATGCTCACAAAAAGTTTCGGCAACCATGCCTATCAGATAGGCTTCCTGTTACCGCACGAAAGTGTAAGCATTGGGGAAGCCATCGGTTCGGTAACAGGCGAATCATGGCAACAACTCCTGGACTCCCGGAAAAGTTATGATGTGACCCTCCATGTGCCCAGACTGAAAATAGACTGCGAATTTGACATGACAAACTACTACAAAGCCATTGGTATCAACGAGGCCATGACCCCGGAAGCCGATTTTTCAGGCATATCTTCCGGACTGTTCCTCGGACTGTCGAAACAGAAATCCGTATTTGAAATGGACGAGAGTGGCGCCAAAGCGGCGTCGGTGCAAGTTGACGGATTCTGGCTGACCGACCCGGGACCTAACTTCGGAGAAATGACCGATTTCATACTTGACCGTCCGTTTGCGTTCGTAATCTTCGAGACCTCCACCCGCGCCATAGTCTTTGCAGGCAAAGTCGAGCGCTTCTGAGCCGCTCGACCCTACCGGATAGTCGGAATAAAAATTAGAGAGGCTGTGCTTTGGCACAGCCTCTCTAATTCCATAGATTTTGCGCGGTTTCAACTGCCGGTAACATTGCCGTCCATAAAAATCAATGATTTCCGAGGGTTAAATGGTGGAAATTCGGGAGTATTGCACTAAATTTGCATTTTGAACATGTAAGCATCAAAACATATCATTGCAATATATGGAAAAGAACTACAAGAGAACCCTCATTACCACTGCCTTACCTTATGCCAACGGCCCGGTTCACATCGGGCATCTGGCCGGAGTGTATGTACCCGCCGACATTTATGCCCGCTACCTGCGCATACAGGGCCGCGACGTGGTGCTCGTGGGCGGCAGCGACGAACACGGTGTGCCCATCACCATCAAAGCTCGTGAAGAGGGTGTGAC
>CAJTRS010000046.1:5221-11122 GCA_910578805.1 uncultured Muribaculaceae bacterium
ATATAGTGAACCGCTACCACAAAATCATAAAGGACTCCATGGCTGAGTTGGGAATATCGTTTGACGTGTATTCCCGCACCACTTCCGATATACATCACGACACGGCAAGCGAATTTTTCCGCCGCCTCTATGACAACGGCCAGTTTGAGAAGCAGACCTCCATGCAGCCTTACGACGAACAGGCCGGAGAGTTCCTGGCCGACCGATATGTGACCGGCACATGTCCCCACTGCGGCAACGACGGAGCCTACGGCGACCAGTGCGAGGCCTGCGGCACATCGCTCAACGCCACCGACCTGATCAATCCTCGCTCGCGCCTCACTTCGGCTCCCGTGTCGATGCGCGAGACATCTCACTGGTATCTGCCCCTCAACCGATGGGAAGACGCCCTGCGAAAATGGATACTCGAGGGACACAAGGAGTGGAAGACCAACGTTTACGGACAGTGCAAATCGTGGCTCGATCTGGGACTTCAGCCCCGCGCCGTGAGCCGCGACCTCAACTGGGGCGTGCCGGTGCCCGTGGAAGGAGCCGACGGCAAGGTGCTCTACGTGTGGTTCGACGCTCCCATCGGTTACATATCGAACACCAAGGAGATATTTCCCGACTCGTGGGAGACCTGGTGGAAAGACCCTGAAACACGCATAATCAACTTCATAGGCAAGGACAACATTGTGTTCCACTGCATAGTGTTCCCCGCCATGCTCATGGCTTACGGCGACGGCTACCAGCTGCCCGACAATGTGCCGGCCAATGAGTTTCTCAATCTCGAAGGGGGCAAGATATCCACTTCGCGCAACTGGGCCGTGTGGCTCCACGAATATCTGCGCGACTTCCCAGGCAAGCAGGACGTGCTGCGTTACGTACTCACCGCCAATGCTCCGGAAACCAAGGACAACGACTTCACATGGACCGATTTCCAGGCACGCAACAACAATGAGCTGGTGGCTATCCTCGGCAACTTCGTGAACCGTGCCATGGTGCTCACCCACAAATATTTCAACGGAACGGTACCGGCAGCCGGCGAACTTCAGGAGATTGACCGCCGCCTGTTTGCCGACATCGATGCCGCCAAACGCTCCCTGAGCGACAACATCGAGACATTCCACTTCCGTGAGGCCCTAAAGGACGCCATGGAGATAGCACGTCTCGGCAACAGATACCTTCAGGAGACAGAACCGTGGAAAGTGGCCAAGACCGACATGGACCGAGTGGCTACAGTGCTCAACTGCGCCATACAGGTATGCGCCGACATTGCCATAGGGTTCGAACCGTTCCTGCCTTTCATGTCGAAAGACCTCTCCGACATGCTCGGTCTCTCCGACATCACATGGGAAAAACTCGGAGCCACCGACCTGATACCCGCCGGAAGTCACCTGAAAGAGCCTCATCTGCTTTTCGAGAAGATTGAAGACGATGCGATAAAAGCCCAGCTCGACAGACTGGAACGCATCAAGGAGGAAAACCGCATAAAGAATTTCAAGGCCGCACCCCAGGCACCCGACGTGGACTTTGACACATTCATAAAAGCCGACCTCAGGGTAGGCACCGTAGTGGAGTGCGAGAAGGTGCCCAAAGCCGACAAACTGCTCCGGTTCCTTATCGACGACGGTCTGGAAAAGCGCACCATAGTGTCAGGCATAGCCAAATATTACAAGCCTGAAGAGCTCGTAGGCAAACAGGTGTGCTTCATTGCCAATCTTCCTCCGCGCAAACTCAAAGGCATAACCTCGCAGGGTATGATACTGTCGGCCGAAAATGCCGACGGTTCATTGGTGGTTATCGGCCCGAGTGCCCCTGTAGTACCAGGAGCCCAGGTAAAATAAACCCTATAGACCGGCAGAGATGACACCCGCACAACCTAAAATATTGCTCATATACACAGGCGGAACCATAGGCATGATCGAGAATCCGGCCACACATTCGTTGCAGCCGTTTGATTTCACGCATCTGATCGACAACGTGCCCAAGATACGCCTGCTCAACTATATGATTGACAACATATCGTTTGAACCACCCATCGATTCGAGCGATATGAGTCCCGCACACTGGGTGGAGATAGCGCGTGCCATCACCGATAACTACGATGCTTACGACGGGTTCGTGGTGCTTCACGGCACCGACACCATGTCGTACACGGCTTCGGCATTGTCTTTTATGCTCGAGAATCTCCGCAAACCGGTAATAATCACCGGTTCGCAGCTCCCTATAGGCGAAGTGCGCACCGATGGCGAAGAAAATCTCATAACAGCCGTGCAGATAGCTGCGGCTACAGACCGCCACGGAGCCCCCATGGTGCAGGAGGTAGCAATCCTTTTTGAAAACTACCTCTGGCGCGGCAACCGTTCCACAAAGCGCAGTGCCGACAACTTCAATGCCTTCAAGAGCCACAACTATCCTGAACTGGCCAAAATAGGACTCGGCATAAACTTCCACGAAGAAGCCCTGTTGCGACAACCCTACAACGGCCGGCAGCTCCACACTCATTTCTCGCTTGACACTAATGTGATGATAATCGACCTATTCCCCGGCATCGAAGAGAGCACCCTGCGGCATCAGCTCGCCACACCGGGCATAAAGGGAATAGTGCTGAAAACCTACGGCGCCGGCAACGCATCGACAGCCCGATGGTTCACCGATGCCATATCGGAAACCGTAAAACGGGGAGTGATAATTTTTAATGTGACACAGTGTGTCAACGGCAGCGTACAGAAACTCTACGAGGCCGGACATGCCTTGGCTGCCACCGGCGTGGTGCCGGGTCACGACATAACAGCGGAAGCGGCCATAACCAAAATGATGTTTCTGTTCGGCGCCGGCATTTCCACCGAAGAGATCAGCAGGAGGCTGTCGCAACCCATATGCGGCGAACTGACCCTGCCGCATAGCAACAAAAGACCGATATGACTACTAAGGAAGAGCAGGTTTCATCATACATAAAACCCAAAGTACTTGACTATGACGACGTGGTGAATATGGTACCGCGTCTAAAAGGCCACCGGAAGCTGATAGAGCGTGTGTTCCGATGGTTTTCCATCGACAAGGTCAACGCTCTCCACGAACACAACTGCCACACCCCAGGAGTTGCGTTCTGTGACGGAGTGCTGAAGGAACTCGACATAAAACTGCGTGTTGACAACGAGCAGGTGCTCGAACGCTTTGCCCAGGGCGCATTCATCACCGTGAGCAATCACCCCTTCGGGGCTCTCGACGGCATATCGCTCATAAAATTAGTAGGCAACCACCGACCCGACTTCAAAGTAATGGTTAACATGATACTTAACCATATCACCGCCATGCGTGAGAACTTCATTGCCGTTGACGCCCTCGCCTCCGATGACCCCAAGAAGAAAGCCGTGTCGATGCAGGGCATCAAGAGAGCCATAATGCAGGTACGAGGCGGTCACCCCATGGGATTCTTCCCCGCAGGGGCTGTATCGAAAGTCAATCTACACGGACGCCTGTATGACCGCGAGTGGCAACCGTCGATCATTCGCCTTATCATGCAGCTCAATGTCCCCGTTGTGCCCATATATTTCCATGGACGCAACTCGGCATGGTTCAATTTCCTCGGCATGGTGAGCTGGCAGCTGCGCACCACACGCCTGCCGGCTGAAGTGTTCCGCAAAAGCGGCTCCACCATTCACATAAGCGTTGGAGAGCCTATCACCGCCGATGAGATCAAGGCTCACTCCGGCTCCGTGGAAGAGCTCGGACAGTATCTCAAAGACCAGACTTACCGACTCCATTCATGCAAATAAATATCCCTGAAATATCGGCCGAAGTACAACAGGCCAAGATGCGCTTCGGCATAGTGGGCAATGCTCCGGCCCTTATAGGAGCCATATCGCGCGCCATACAGGTGGCACCGATAGACCTGTCGGTCCTCGTGACCGGCGAAAGCGGTTCGGGAAAAGAGTTTTTCCCGCAGATTATCCACGCATTCAGCCCACGTAAGCACAACAGGTACATAGCCGTAAACTGTGGCGCCATTCCCGAAGGCACCATTGACTCCGAACTGTTCGGCCACGAAAAAGGCTCGTTCACCGGTGCGGTATCGGCACGAAAAGGTTATTTTGAGGAAGCCGACGGAGGAACCATATTCCTTGATGAAGTGGCAGAACTGCCACTCACCACACAGGCCAGATTGCTGCGCGTGCTCGAAAGCGGTGAGTTCCTGAAGGTCGGCTCATCGACCGTGCAGAAGACCAACATACGCGTGGTGGCCGCCACCAATGTCGATATGCTTGCCGCCGTGGAGGCCGGACGGTTCCGCGAAGACCTATACTACCGCCTATCGACCGTGCAGATACAAGTGCCGCCGCTACGCGACCGAGGCTCGGACATCACTCTGTTAGCACGCAAATTCGCGGCCGACTTTTCGGAACGTTATTCCATGCCACCGGTGGCTTTCGAGGAAAGCGCACGCAGCGCCATGCTTCACTACCGCTGGCCGGGCAATGTGCGCCAACTCAAAAACGTAGTGGAACAGATAGCCCTGTTTGATGCCGGAGACAAAGTAAATGCCGACACCCTGTCACAATACATGCCCGACACCCCGTTTGTATATACCCCGGCCACAACTTCACGGCGTGAACACTCCTACGAACAGGAGCGCGAACTGCTCTTCAACATGATATTCCGCATGCAGAGCGAAATCGACGCACTGAAAGCAGCGGTAGGAGGAGGCGAACGCCCATGCGCCCGCATAGCCGCGACTACGGCTCACGAAGCCGAAGTGGTGGCTGACATGCCCTCCTCGCTGGTGAAATACAATCCCGCGCCTATCGATTTCTTTTCAACCGACAGCACTTCCACCCAACCGGCATCGTCACTCACCCTTGAGGAAACCGAGCGCGAGACCATACGCCGGTCATTGGAAAACAACGGAGGCCGCCGCAAAGCCACAGCCCGGGAGCTCAACATCTCCGAACGCACCCTCTACCGCAAAATCAAAGAATACGGACTGGAGTAACTCCACCGCACCGACACTCATTAAGTTACACACATTTTTCTTATGGTAAAAATTTCCTCATTCAGGGAACTTTTACCATATTTGCATTCCACACCCCGTAAACTTTATAATTATGCCGTCATTACACGTACACAGATCATGGAAAAATCCCGGAACACAGATTGCTATTTCTTTCCTGGTTTCAATTATATCAATCATCATATTCCTTTTATTTCGTGAACATGCTGCCGGTATAATCACAAGCATGGCATTGGCAACCGTGGCGCTGATAAATCCATTCCGCTATTGGTTAAAAGACAAAAGTAAGCCTACAAACATCATTGCAAGCGGAATGATAGTACTCTTGCTTTTATTTATGGTGCTATACCTGTTTCCCGGATTTGTACACACCAAAATCGACACTATTATTGAACGAACCCATCTTAAATACTGGGACTGGATCGCTCTGGGAGTAGCAATGGCTTCATTTGTAATCTCTGCCCGCACATTGCATTCACAAAGTATGACCGAAAAGAACACCATGCGCATCACCCCGGAAAGCCAGAAAGCACTCCTCATGGACTATGCACGTCATTTCTATTGTAACCTACTTATTATCTATGCCATTGATGCTCGGCTCAACAGAAGATACCACCATTACTACCCCTCGGAGGAACATCTGCTGAAACTCCGCACCAATGTTGACTCGCTGCACCCTGCCGCGTTTTTCAACACTCCCACAAAATACGACAATATCCACGAGCTAAAATTCAAGATGCTCAATTTCAATCTGGAATTGGAAGTTATAACCAAACACCTCACAGACCGCAATGTACACCCGTTTGTAAAGGACAGGGACTTTGCCACCCTCAAATTCAAAATGGGATTCCTAACACAGGAGGTCGCAAAAACTATCAGGGTCTTATTCTGGGACTCTTATTATAAAA
>CAJTRS010000047.1 GCA_910578805.1 uncultured Muribaculaceae bacterium
ATTGTTGCGGCATAAAGCTAAATAACATATATGGCAGAAACAGGACAATGGTGGACAGCTCCCGCCCAGAGTGAATCGGACCGGTTGATTATGGTTACCGGACGTAAAGATGTGGATTCTTTCCGGAAAAATCCCAAGTTCAATATCCGTGTGGAGGTTACGTGGAGATATGCCGGTGACGGGACGGGTATGCCTGACAAAGAGACATCGCAACTCATGGAACAGGTGCAGGAAGCCCTTGAAGGTGCGTTTCGAAAGGATCCCGTGGCGGTGCTTACAGGCATATTCACCGGCGATGGCGAACGCAACTGGGTGTTCTATACTCTGAGCACGAACATATTCGGTAAAAAACTGAATGATGCATTGGCAACATTCCCACAGCTCCCCATAGAGATTTACTGTGAGAATGATCCACAATGGTCGGCCTACGATGAAATGGCCGAAACCGAAATCAATATTGACTGATTATTTATCGGAGTCAGGGGGGAGAGCCGGTACGGGTGGCGGTGTCTCGGTCAGTTCGTCGTCAGAATCGGAATCGTTCTTGTCTTCGGTCTTTTCGGGAAGTGCCTTTTCTGCCGGTTTTGATGCAAGAATCTCATCTGTCCTCGAACGCCATTTGCGTTTGCCGAATATCTTCTCCACATCTTCGGTGAAAATCACTTCACGGGATATTAGCACTTCGGCCAACTTGGAGTGTCCCTCGGCATAAGTGCGCAGTATCTCTTTGGCGCGTTCGTATTGCTCGTTGATTATTCGCGATACCTCCTCGTCGATCATCTTTGCACGCTCGTCGCTGTAGGGCTTGGAGAATCCGTAGTCCTGACCGGTGGAGTCGTAGTAACTGAGGTTGGGCAGTTTGTCGCTCATACCGTAATATACCACCATGGCATAGGCCTGCTTGGTCACACGTTCGAGGTCGTTGGCCGCTCCTGTGGATATGTGTCCGATGAAAAGTTCTTCAGCGGCACGGCCTCCAAGGGTGGCGCACATCTCGTCGAGTATGGCCTGTGTGGGGGTTATCTGGCGTTCTTCGGGCAGATACCATGCGGCGCCGAGCGCTTTTCCGCGCGGCACTATGGTGACTTTTATAAGAGGGTTGGCATATCGCAGATTCCACGACACGGTGGCATGGCCTGCCTCGTGAATGGCTATCGAGCGCTTTTCCTCTTCAGTGGTGATCTTAGAGCGTTTTTCCAGACCGCCTATTATGCGGTCAACAGCATCGATGAAGTCCTGACGTGACACTGTGGGGCTGTTGTGGCGGGCGGCTATCAACGCGGCCTCGTTGCACACGTTGGCTATGTCGGCGCCGGAGAATCCCGGAGTCTGGCGTGCGAGCAGTTCCACATCAAGTGTTTCGTCAGTCTTTATTTTTTTGAGGTGCACATTGAATATGGCCACGCGGTCGTTGAGATCGGGGAGGTCCACATAAATCTGTCGGTCAAAGCGGCCTGCACGTAACAGAGCCTTATCCAGTATGTCGGCGCGGTTTGTGGCTGCGAGTATGATCACACCGCTGTTGGTGCCGAATCCGTCCATTTCGGTAAGGAGCTGGTTGAGGGTGTTTTCGCGTTCGTCGTTGGCTCCCATATTGGGGTTGCGTCCGCGGGCGCGTCCCACGGCATCGATCTCGTCGATAAACACTATGCAGGGTGCTTTCTCCTTTGCCTGACGGAACAGGTCGCGTACACGCGAGGCGCCCACACCTACAAACATTTCAACAAAGTCGCTGCCCGACATGGAGAAGAACGGCACATTGGCCTCACCGGCCACAGCCTTTGCAAGCAGTGTCTTGCCGGTTCCCGGAGGGCCTACAAGGAGAGCTCCCTTGGGTATCTTTCCGCCGAGATTGGTATAGCGCTGGGGATTTTTCAGAAATTCCACGATCTCCTCTATCTCGGTCTTGGCTTCCGAAAGCCCTGCCACGTCCTTGAATGTGACCTGTATGGGGCCGTCCTTGTCAAATATCTTGGCTTTGGACTTGCCCACGCTGAACACTCCGCCGCCCGAATTGTCGCGGCCTGACATGCGGCGCATCATCCAGAGCCAGAACACTATCATGAGGATTATCGGTCCGAAAGACCACAGATAGGAACTGAAATCCGAAGATCGTTCGTATTTCACGTTTACTTTGTGGCCTTCGGCCTGCCATTGTTTCAGATCGTTGGATAGCTGGTCGCTCGATGATATAGTGGTCCAGACGATGGCTTTTTCGCCTTTTTTACCGCTGTATTGGCTAAATTCTTTCTTTGCAGTGGAGTCGTTGAGCAGAGCCTGTGCTATGCCTTTGTTGGGCATGATGGTAATCTGTTCGACACCTCCGCTTTTCACCAATTTTTCAAGCTGGTTATAGTTGTCCAGCTCTTTTGACATGGAGTTGTCGTCGAGATATAGAAGGCCCAAAAGGAAAATGAGTATGATGGCATACATCCAGTACATGCTGAACCGTATGACAGGGCGATTTGGTTTCTTGGGTAACGGCATTTGTGTTTGTTATAATGGGGTGGTTATATCAGTCTAAATCGGGTATTTCCTCGATTACAGCATCGTTCCATAGCTCCTCGAGGTTATAGCGCTGTCGCTCGGAGGGGAGGAATATGTGCACGAATGTATCGCCATAATCTATCACGATCCATTGTGAATTGGCATAACCGTCATAGTTGTACGGTTTTACGCCTGCTTTTTCAAACAGGTAATCCCGCACACTGTCGGCTATGGCCGATACCTGCATGGTGCTTGATCCTTCGCATATTATGAAGCCGGACGCAG
Organism: uncultured Muribaculaceae bacterium; assembly: GCA_910578805.1. Taxonomy (GTDB): domain Bacteria; phylum Bacteroidota; class Bacteroidia; order Bacteroidales; family Muribaculaceae; genus Paramuribaculum. The sequence goes on from CAJTRS010000047.1 coordinate 2,773, forward strand.
CCGATGACTCAATGGCCGTAAGATCGATATGTGTTATTTTCTTTCCTTTTCGTTCCTGTATCCCTTCGATAATCAGATGTGTCATCTCTTCAGGGGGCAACATTCTGGGGGAATCTGACATAGACGGTGTTTATGTTGATGTTACGTTATTAAGTTACAAAAATACGAAAAAATATCGTAGAAACCGGGTTCTCTCACTTTAGAGAACAAATTTTGTGCCAAAAAGGTCAGCGATAGTGCATTTTATGATATTATTCGTATCTGATGGTACTGGCAGGTGACAATTTGGCCACTATATGCGAGGGCAATATGAGTACGAGCCAGGATATGACAAGAACCGCGACGTTGAGTGACAGTATCACCGTCCAGTCAATATGTACCGGCACGAAATTAAGATAATATGTGTCGGCGTCTAATGGAAGAAACCGGAATGTACGTTGCAGATAAAGCAAAGAGATGCCGGCTATGTTGCCTATTATCAGCCCTCTTATCACAAGCCTCTGCGCGAGGTATATGAATGTGTGCCTGATGAGCGTGTCGGTCGCTCCGAGGGCTTTGAGCAGCCCAATGGTGCGCACTCGCTCGAGTATGAGAATGAACATGCTTGATATCAGCGTGAATGCCGACACGCATGCCATCAGTGCAAGTATGACCCACACGTTGGTGTCAAGCAGGTCAAGCCAGTTGAAGAACATGGAGCATGTGTTGGTCACGGTGTCTATGTCATAGACTATATGGCCGCCGTCGGGTTGCATGGTGGTGTAGAGAAGTTTACCGTAGAGACTTTGTGCCGATTCCGTTATGCTTCGGGTGTCAAGGCCGTTGATTTCTATTACCGAGCCGGTTATGGAATCCACCTTACATAGTTTCTGCATGGGGGCTATGGTGGTGAACGCGTACATTCTGTCGAAATCACTGAAGTGGGAGTCGTAGATGCCGCTTACGGTGAATTTGCGTGTCTTAACGCTGTTATTGTCTATGAAGTGGGTCAGTAATCTGTCTCCGGTCTTTATTTTGAGGGCCGATGCCGTGGTCGAGGATATCACTACCGGATTCGGGCCGCTGTCCGATTCGGGCAGTGTGCCGTCAATCATGTTTTCCCGTATAAAATCCCAGTTGGCCTCAGGCGACATGCCCTTGATTATTACACCCTGAAATGATTCGTCGGTCTTGAATATTGCCGGCTGGTGAATGGCTATGGTCGGTATGGCTTCGGGAAGTGTTTCGGAGATGGTGTGCCGTAGCTCGGGAGTGAGGGATATGCCCGGTGTGCGGGCTCTGTTCTCGGAATAGTCCGGAGCATAGAGCGATATCTGGGCGTTGAATCCCTCGAGTTTGCGTGTGATCTCTTTTTTGAAACCTGTGACCACTGCTATGGATAGCAGCATTATTATCAGTGACAGAGCTATTCCCGTCACGGCTATGGCCACACCGGGAGCTGCGGCACGGCCTTGCTGTGAACGAAAACTGAGACGCTGTCCTAAAAATATGGCAACTTTCATCAGATCGAGATCACACTTTTTATGGCGATATGTCAATTTGTGCGACCAGGATATACCTTAAGGGCTTCGGCCAGTACGGTCAGTGCCTGCGCAAGGTCATGCTTGTTGAGCACATAGGCCATGCGTACCTCATTGCGCCCCATTCCGGGAGTGGTGTAGAAACCCGATGCCGGGGCCATGAACACAGTGGCTCCCTCGTAGCTGAATTCCTTGAGGCACCATTCACAAAACTTGTCGGCATCATCTACCGGCAGGCTCACCACAGTGTAGAACGCGCCCATGGGTATGGGTGTGTAACAGCCGGGTATCTTGTTGATGCCGTCGATGAGGAATTTGCGGCGTTCAACATACTCGTTGTAGGTCATGAGCATGTATTCGTCGGTGGCATCGATGGAGGCTTCGGCCACTATCTGGCCGAGCAGAGGCGGACTCAGGCGAGCCTGACAGAACTTCATCACATTGCGCTTAAGCTCCTTGTGCTTGGTGATAAGTGCCCCTATGCGGATTCCGCACTCGCTGTATCGTTTTGACACGGAGTCGATAAGCACCACCTGTTCCTCTATGTCCGGCAGATGGAATGCCGATATGTAAGGTGCTCCCGTGTAGCAGTATTCGCGATATACTTCATCGGAGAACAGGAAAAGGTCATATTTCTTGACCAGATCACGCAATAGGTTCATCTCTTTCTGAGTGTAGAGGTATCCTGTGGGATTGTTGGGGTTGCATATCAGGATACCTTTGGTGCGTGGGGTGATAAGTTTTTCGAAATGTTCTATAGGTGGCAGTGCAAATCCTTCGTCGATGCTCGATGGCACTGTGACGATCTTTGCGCCGGCCGATATGGCAAATGCCATGTAGTTGGCATAGGCCGGTTCGGGCACTATTATCTCATCGCCCGGATCAAGACAGGCCATGAATGCGAATAATACTGCCTCGGAGCCTCCTGTGGTGACTATTATGTCATCGACATCGACGTTGATGTGGAAACGTCGATAGTAGTCCACAAGGCGTTTACGCAATGACAGAAGTCCTTCCGAAGGGCTGTATTCGAGCACCTTGCGGTCTATCTTCTTGAGCGCGTCAAGGCCTTCCTGCGGAGTTGGCAGATCTGGCTGGCCTATGTTGAGGCGTATGACTTTGATTCCTCTTTGTTCGGCATCATTGGCCAGAGGCACTAATTTTCGGATAGGGGAGGCCGGCATAAGTTCGCCGCGTTGGGATATCTTAGGCATGTCTGTGGGTTGTTGGGTTATAAATAGACCGGGCCGTAATAACTGTAATTTGCCGGTGATCGTATTGCAAAGATATGACAAATGGATTCAACAGCCAAAAAAATCAAACGGGAAAAACATGGTGTCCGAGCCATGTCTTCCCGTTTTTAATGTGTGGTATGATGTGTGGCTTGTGTTTAGAATTTAAAGCCTACACTCAGTACTATGTTATTGTTGTTCTCCTTGATATCGGCTGTGTATGGTTCGGCATACCCGTTGTAAGGGGTAAATGCGCTGTACTGGCTTTTGCGCGCTTTGTGCACATAGGCCGCATCGGCGTAGAACGATTTGTATCTGTATCCGATGCCGCAGGTTATATACTGGGTGGTGTTGTCAAGAGTGTAGGAGGGGGTGGTGCCGGTGTCGTAAGGATTTGAGGTGTAAATCATGACATCGGTGTCGGGACGAGTGAGTTCGGAGCGGGTGGGCGAGGTCTCATAGGCATATCCGGCGCGGAGACTCAGATTGTTGGTTACGCGCCATTCGCCACCGAGACGTATTATGTTTGACGACTGGTAATAGTTCTTTATATCGTTATTGCCGTCGGTGTATTCGTCACCGTTGTCATAGCGCATCGACATGTTCTGATACGGACGGTATTCATAGTCCATGCTTATGAGACCTTGAGTGCCGAGTACCACTGCGGCGCTTGCCATGAGGCGCCACGGTGTGCGCAGTTTCCATTCGCGGTAGTCAACCGGGGTGCCGGAATAACCTGGCTTGAGTTTTCCGTCGGTGTATCCGTAGCCATAATCTATTATGCCGTCACTGTTTTCCTGGAGGTTATAGTATGTAGGTGTGTGTACGGCAAATCCTAACCTTAGTTCATTTATGGGGCGTACGATAAGTCCGGCCTTGAAGTTGAAGCCTGTGCCTGATATGTGCTTTCGGCTGTCGAGACCGAAGCCTCCGGCGTGTCCGGCCGGCGTGCTCGCCACAACGTTGCCGTCGGCGTCTTCCACCGGTATCTGCGCGTTCTGCATATCCTCGGTGTAATAGGTGTATTGCTTGTAGTCGATGTCGGTTATGCCGAATCCTATGCCCCAATATACGGTGTTGCTGAAATAACCGCCGAAATTGATAGCATATTCATCTATGTAGCCTTTCTCCTCTACATCGAATCCCGACTCGCCGTAAGTGCCGTTGCCCCACAGGCCTGCATATCGGTCATCGAAGCCGGGTATGTTGTTGATGGCATATGAGTTGTAGGCCAAAATGCTGAGCCATGGCGCTCCACCGTTGGCAAAATAGTTGGTTCCGTCAGGATCACCGGCCAGATCTTCGGAGCGCCAGCCTTCCGCTGTGGTATAGCCGGCTATATAGTCGGAGAGAGAGCCGTTCATGTCGGCGCGTCCGTGGTAACGGCGATCGAAAGAGGCCGCACGCCCGTAACTGAATCCCCAGTTGAACACGGGCATCAGTTCTGAACCTGTGTTCATGCTGCCTATGTAACCTATGTTGTTGACATAAGCGCGAGTCTGGTCGCTCTTGCCTGTGTAAAGCGGCGTGGAGGATTTTGAGGCCTGCATATCTATGTCAAGCGTAAAGCCAATCTCACTCTTGCGGTAAACTCCTATACCTCCGGGGTTCTGAGTGAGTGTTGACAGGTCGCCGCCAAGTGCTCCGAAAGCACCACCCATGGACATGAACCGTGCCGTGCCGCGCAGATCGCTGCGTGAAAGCTGATAGGCATCTATTGCTGTCTGTGCCGGCATTGTCGCCGGTATGGCAGCTATTATAAGCGATAGGATTTTCTTATTCATAATATGATTCTGTTAGTGGGTTGTGAAAGAGAAGAGATGTAGAGGTGATTTATCAGTGTCGTCCGCGTCCGGTGCCGCCTCCGCGATTGCCTCCGGTCGAAGTGCCCCGGTTGTTGCCTCCGCGGAATCCTCCGCTGTTGAAACTTGAACCGGAATTGTGGTTGTAGCTCGGACGGTAGGTGGAGTTATTGTTGTTGCGGTTGCTTGAATTGTCGTTACGGTAGCTGCCACGGTTATTGCCGGTGCCGGAGGTGCGTCCCGGGCGATAGCCTGATGAATTGCCGGGACGATAACCGGAGTTGTTACCGGGACGATAGGAGCCCGAAGCGGAACCGCCTGGGCGGTAAGCGGGACGGCTGTTTCCGGAAGAATGTCCGGGTCTGTATCCGGGTCGCATGTTTCCTGATGGACGGTTGGTCCATACCGGCCGGTAAGAGGGATAATGGTGCCCGGGATACCAACCCCACGAAGGACCCCAGCTCCATGAGGGTCCCCATGACCACGATGGCCCCCAACCCCAGTTCCAGTTCCATGACGGGCCCCAGTTCCATGCCCACGAGTTGTAGTACCAGTAGGGTCGCCCGTATCCCCAGTAGCCGGGATAGTAGTTCCCGTAATATGGGTATCCCCAATAGTCGGGTGTGGATATGTTTATGGTCACGTTGGCCGGTTCCGAATAGTACATTCCGGCAAGTTCTTCGTCAGGTGATTCTGCCACTACCTGCGGATTGTAGAACCGCTCTATGTTGCGTGTGTTGGCAAACGCCGCAGCCGATGCAGAGTCGCGCGTTGCGGCAGTCTCGCCATCGGCAAATATGCCGCGGCGGTTATATGCGTCAATATCCATTGTTGAGCTACCTGACGGAACATAAGTGTCGGCAGCCGGATAGTCGGTCACGGTGGTGTAATTATAGTCGAGGTTGCCGTCATATGTGTATTCGGCCGATTTCTTCGCATTGACCGGCGGTTTCACAGATGTTTTTTTAGCTTTGTCAGGGTTGTAATATATGTCGTCATCGTAGTCCTGTGCAACCATGTGCCCAATGCTTCCCGCTATAAGAACAGTCAGAAAAGTAATGAATTTAGTTTTCATCTGATGTACAATTATGGTGATTACTCGATTAAAGTAGTGATTCAGCTGTGCTTTTACGAACTTAGACATATCAGTGGTCAAAAGGTTTAGTCAGCCACAGTCCGATATCACGGGTATATTACACAAATATAGTGATTTGTGCGTTTACGGTGGTTGCTATAGGGCGTGTTTTGCAGATTTTTTAGAGATATTAACGGTTACCTGTCAATTCATATAAGCCGATGTGCGGCGTACAGTGTCCGGCATCGGCTTATATTTTGGATATATTTTTCCGCACACCGTCTTTAAGACGGTCAGTGTGGGTCATTCTTTCTCGATAGGGCGCATGTCGTAGCTTAGCATGGACAGTGAGAAACCCCAGTAGATGAATGCCAGTGAGGCAAGGAAGCTTGTCATCTCCATATCCTGTACCCACCCGGCCTCAAGGAAGAAGAACCCGATGGTCATGAGAAGCACGCCGTTGATGAGGTAAAGCCACCAGTAGCGCTTGTTGCGGGACCCTATCGAACTGAATATGTAGCTCATTCCCCAGAATAGGAACACAATGGCTATAAAGTAGGGGAACACTGCCTCCGACAGTACCACACTGCGCACGAGCATGAATCCGATGAACATGTCGATTATGCCTCCGACAAGCCACCAGCCCCAGCCTCGCGGACGTTCGTTGCCTGCCGATACACAGAGTTGTACCACACCTGCTATTATCAGCAGCCAACCGAAAAGCTGCGAGGCTACGGCATATCCGGCCACCGGCCAGAACCAATAGGCGAATCCGCAGAACACCATCAGAATTCCCACCACGAGAACAATCCACCAATAGCGGGTTCTTCCCCAATAATTAAGACTTTTCATAGTAATATAAATTAGTTAAAACTTATTTCGTTCGAGTTAACTTAATAACACCTATTTTATAAGGATTGTTGGCGACCACACTCTCTTTTTGTAAATTTGCACGTTAATCTGAAAATCACTGGTACTGTATATATGA
>CAJTRS010000048.1 GCA_910578805.1 uncultured Muribaculaceae bacterium
ACATAGCGTGGTATTATAATTGAATTTATTATCAGAATCTATTATTTTCGGGATTTATCCTTTCCCGGCCTCCGCGCGACACCGTAATAACCTTGTACATTAAACCGCCGCGACGGATACAGACTTTCAATCAGGTCCGCACGGTGCAGCCGGTGTAGCGATTTGATTATCTCGGGACGATAGGCATTGTCATACCAGAAAAAATATTTACGTTGCGCCAGTTTCTCTTCGGGAGTGGTGGCCGTGAATATCTTTTCTCCGGTGTAAGGGTGAATGCCGGTGTAATATATCTCCGTGGCAAGCGTCATTGGAGTGGGTGTGAAATCCTGCACCTGTTCAAGATGCAGATTAAGCCTCTTGGTCTCGGCCGCAAGTTCGGCCATATCCACCTCACGGCAACCGGGGTGACTGGATATGAAGTATGGTATGAGCTGCTGGCGCAGTCCGGCCCGGTCATTAACCCTGTCAAATATGGCCTTGAAATCGTAATAAAGCGAAAACTCAGGTTTGCGCATTATACCCAACACATACGACGAAGTATGCTCTGGAGCCACTTTCAGACGGCCTGACACATGACGCTCTATAAGTTCCTCATTATACCGGCGGTTGACAGCATCGACAGACTTGTCGCCGGTGGGGTGCATCGAAAGGTCATATCTGACACCGCTGCCCACAAACGACTTCTTCACACCTGACACGGCATCAACGGCGTGATATATGTCGAGCAAACGCGAGTGGTCAGTGTCAAGATTAGGGCACGGACGTGGGTGAAGGCATGACGGACGCATACACTTGCGGCATATGTCAAGGTTCTTGCCACGCATGCCGTACATATTGGCCGACGGGCCGCCCAGATCACTGAGATAACCCTTAAAATCAGGCATTGACGTTATTTTCCGCACTTCGCGCAGTATGGACTCCTTGCTTCGGGAGGCAATAAACTTGCCCTGATGGGCCGATATGGTACAGAACGCACAACCGCCGAAACACCCGCGGTGCATATTGACCGAATGACGTATCATCTCATAGGCGGGTATTGTCTTGCCCCTATACCGGGGGTGAGGCATACGTGTATATGGCAAATCAAACGAGGCATCTATCTCTCCGGTGGTCATCGGGGGTGACATGGGATTAACCTTCACCACCTTATCGCCATGGCGCTGCCACAGCACAGCTCCGCGGAAACGGTTGCTCTGCTGCTCTATATGTCTGAAATTCTCAGCCTGACAGCGTTTGCTTCTCAGGCATTCCTCAAAGCCATGAAGCTCAATATTGTCATCATCGGCTACTGCCGATGACTCCTGCGGCAACAAGACAACCGTCTGGTCAATGTCTGTGATCATGTCTATACGCTCACCGGCAGCCAGACGTCCGGCCACTTCAAGGACGGTCTTCTCACCCATGCCGTAAATAAGCATGTCGGCATCACAATCGGCCAATATCGAAGGACGCAGACGGTCCTGCCAGTAATCATAATGCGACAGACGCCTCATAGAGGCCTCTATGCCCCCGGCCACTATAGGTGTGTCGGGAAAAAGCGAGCGCAATATGCCGCTATACACTATTGTGGGATAGTCCGGACGTGCGCCATGACGGCCTCCGGCCGTGTAAGCGTCGTCACTACGGCGCCGGCGGGCGGCCGTGTAATGATTAACCATCGAATCCATGGCTCCGGCCGATACTCCGAAAAACAGGCGCGGTGCACCGAACTTGCGGAAATCACGCAGGTCGTCCTGCCAGTTGGGTTGCGGCACTATAGCGACTTTGTAACCTGCGGCCTGGAGTGTACGCCCTATGACCGCAGCGGCAAACGACGGGTGATCCACATAGGCATCGCCCGAAAATATCACCACATCTACATAATCCCACCCCAAGGCTTTCATCTCCTTGACCGAAGTGGGAAGGAAGTCGGTGAGAAGAGGCATATTCTGTACTGTCGATTCTGGCATCACTGTTTTTTTGCAAGCAATTCTTCAAGTTTCAATACTTCGTCACGCAGACGCGCAGCCTCCATAAATTCCATGCGTTTGGCCGCTTCCACCATCTCCATGCGTCGGCGGGTAATGGTGCGCTGCAATTCGTCGGCCGACATATAAGGCACCACCGGATCGGCGGCGATATCCACCGTAGTGGCAAATTCGCTGTCGTAAATAGCACCCGCACTTTTTGAGTTCGGTCTGGAAGATGAATGCGCACGAGTTGTATCCTTCTCAGCCACATCACCTTTATCAATTCCGATAATCCGATTACGCTCCTTGACTATGGCCTGGGGAGTTATGCCGTGCTTTTCATTGTAGGCAAGCTGGGCGGTGCGCCGGCGGTTTGTCTCATCAATGGTCAGCTGCATCGACTCGGTTACCTTGTCGGCATACATTATAACCGTACCGTTGAGATTACGTGCCGCGCGCCCTACGGTCTGCGTAAGTGAACGGTGCGATCGAAGGAAACCCTCCTTGTCGGCATCGAGAATAGCCACCAAAGAGACCTCAGGCAGATCAAGCCCCTCACGTAGAAGATTGACGCCGATAAGCACATCATACACTCCTGACCGCAGATCATCGAGAATACGGATACGGTCAAGGGTGTCAACATCGCTGTGTATGTAAGCGGCTTTCACTCGAAGCTTTATAAGGTAATCGTTAAGTTCCTCAGCCATGCGCTTGGTAAGTGTAGTCACCAGCACACGTTCGTCACGCTCAACCCTCAGCTGTATCTCCTCCATCAGATCATCGATCTGGTTAAGTGACGGACGCACCTCGATAACCGGATCAAGCAATCCGGTGGGGCGTATAATCTGCTCCACCACCACACCTTCGGATCGCTCCAGCTCGTAATCGGCCGGAGTGGCGCTCACATAGAGCACCTGCGGTGTGAGATTCTCGAATTCATCGAATTTCAGCGGCCGGTTGTCAAGAGCGGCCGGAAGCCGGAAGCCGTATTCCACCAGATTCATTTTCCTCGACAGGTCACCTCCGTACATAGCCCTGACCTGAGGTATGGTCACGTGGCTTTCATCGATCATTGTAATAAAATCCTTAGGGAAATAATCGAGCAGACAGAACGGCCTCATGCCAGGCTTACGACCGTCAAAATAGCGGCTGTAATTCTCTATGCCTGAACAATGGCCCACTTCACGCATCATTTCCACATCGTAAGTGACACGCTCCTGCAGACGGCGGGCCTCCAATTCGCGTGCCTCTTTATAGAAAAAGTCAACCTGTTGGCCGAGATCAAGCTCGATCTGGGCTATGCCCGAGGCCATGCGCTCATTGGAAGTGACGAATATGTTGGCCGGATATATCTTAAATGAATCATGAGAGCCGAGTGTCACATAATCGGTGGGATAAAACGTAGCTATCGACTCTATCTCATCACCCCAGAAGACCACTCTGACCACTATTTCCTCATATGCCAGATATATATCCACCGTGTCACCCTTGACGCGGAATGTACCGCGGCGGAAATCGATCTCATTGCGGCTGTACAGGGCATTGACCAGTTCGCGCAGAAACACATTGCGGGGCATCTTGGCTCCGACACGCACGTCGATCACATTGCTGTTGAAATCCTCGGGATTGCCCATGCCGTAGAGACACGATACAGAACTGACCACTATCACGTCCTTACGCCCCGACAACAGCGCCGATGTGGTGGCCAGACGCAATTTGTCAATCTCGTCATTGATCATCAGGTCTTTCTCGATATACTTGTCAACCGACGGAATATAGGCCTCCGGCTGATAGTAATCATAGTAAGACACAAAATACTGCACGGAATTATCAGGGAAAAAGCTCTTAAACTCGCTGTAAAGCTGAGCGGCGAGAGTCTTGTTATGGCTAAGGATAAGCGTCGGTTTCTGCACACGTTCTATCACATTGGCCATAGTAAAAGTCTTGCCTGAGCCTGTGACCCCGAGCAGAGTCTGGGCCGGCACTCCTGACATGATGCCCTGCGACAGTTTCTCTATGGCCTGTGGCTGGTCACCGGTGGGACTGTATTGCGATGCTAACTTAAATTCCATAACTTACAAAGTTACACAGAATTCCGGTATTCATTGCAAACACACCGTCCAAAAACTCCGATATTTATAGATATTTAGCGCAGATCTGCGCCGGCAGTAATCTCTACAGATAATACTCCTTTGTCACGTTCATGCGGTCATCAAGTTCCACCACCCGAGGTTTGCCCGTAGGAATCTCCACCGACACAATCTCGTCAGCAGTATATCCTAACAGCATCATTATGAGACCGCGGAGACTATTGCCATGGGCGGCGACAAGCACTGTACCATACTGATGAAGAGCCGGTATTATCATCTCTTCCCAGCAACAGCGCACGCGTGCTACGGTATCATGCAACGACTCCGACAAAGGCAACTGTGACTGCGTGAGCATACGGTAGCGTACATCAAATCCGGGATAACGAGGATCATCAGGTGTGAGCAACGGAGGAATCACATCGAAACTCCGTCGCCACACATGTACCTGCTCTTCGCCGTACTTGCGGGCGGTCTCCGTCTTGTCAAGACCCTGCAAAGCTCCATAATGGCGTTCGTTAAGATGCCAGTCTTTAATCATCGGTATCCAGTCGCGCTCCATTGCCGAAAGCGCTATCTGTGCCGTGTGGATAGCGCGGCGCAGATATGAGGTGAAACAACAATCCGGTTCTACGGCCGCGTCTTTCATCAGTTTGCCCGCCATAGCCGCCTCTGAACGGCCTGCATCGGACAGTTCCACATCAGTCCAGCCGGTAAAGAGGTTTGCCTTATTCCATTCGCTCTGTCCGTGACGGAGCAACACGAGTCTCATCATATCGGTAATCGTTGTTACGTGTTCTCAAATAATAACAAAGACAGGAACACCGGAGTTTCGGGGCATTCCTGTCTTCTATGTTATTCAGGGAGTAGAGAGGCTATCAGCGGTTGGCCATAAGCACACCGGAAGCCATCTGCTGGTAAGCATAAAGACCGGCTTCGGAGAGTTCCACCACAGTGTATTCGCCGTCGGCGGCAGGCATGCGCACATGAGTGTCATCGACAAATGTCATGAGTTCATAGGTGTTTCCACCGGTGGTCACACTCCAGGTCTGTACCTGCTCGTCAAAATCAAGCCGCACTACACTGCCGTCATTCTCGCTTGTGATGGTATAACCCTTTCCGTCACAGTCCACGAGATAGCGCCCGTCGTTACCCTCGATCTGCGTGCGTCCTTTGGCCACAGGATTCGATCCGCTCCAAAACTCAATGCTATTGAGCACCAGTATATCGGCAAGAGCCGATACCTCATATACGGGAAGAATCCAAAATGCAAAGAACACGAGTTCGTTGACGAACTTGTTGCCTACAGTCTTGTTCCATGACAAGAGTTTGTTTGTCAACGAGAAACTTCCTATACAGGAAGTCGTAAGGATAGATCCACAAAGTAATAGCGCTACGGCTACTGATACATATTTTCTCTTCATAACGTAAAATAATAATAGAGTTTTCGGTAAACAAACAGTTGATTTCTTAACAAGCCAAAACTAAGTTTGGATTTGTTTTACAGCCTTATTATAACAATTATATACGGTTTTAACATATTCGTGAGTCTGACGGCCATGGAAATAACCGTATTTGCACACAGGATCGTTGTAGTATTCCGGTTTGGTCTTAAGCAATATCATCTCGCTTACCGAACCGTCCCACACCTGCGGGTCATGGCCGAGCTTCTTTGCAAGCGCTATACCGTCAAGAATATGGGCAAGGCCTGAGTTATATGCCGCTATCACGAATTTCTTCCGCTCCTCAGGATCGGGCACATGACGTTTCAGTGAATTGTCAAGCGAAGCTATCACTTTGGTGGCTGTGGATATGCTCGCTGCGTTATCCGACATACGGTCAAGAGTCAGGCCGAAAGCACGCGCCGTGGCCGGCATGAGCTGCATGATGCCGCGGGCTCCGGCCCATGACACCTGCGTGGAGTCATAGCGGCTTTCGGCATAACCCATGGAAGACAGAAGCCTCCAGTCCCAGCCTATATCCTTGGCATATTTTTTAAATAGCCCGTCATAGGCCGACATGCGTCCGCCCGAGAAGTTGAGCGTAAACAGTCCGGGCGTGGCCTTGCTCATCTCGTAGTACCGTTTCAGCAATCCGGCACGGGCCTTGCGAGGACTCTCCTCGGTGGCCCAGGCATTGATGCTATCGGCAAGCCAGGCATCGTCAGGCGACACTCCCCATGCCGACCGCTGCGGGAAACTTATCTGAAGCGTGATGTCAAGATCATTGTAATATGTCTTATTGATACGGGCTATATCGCTGTCAACCACCGTAAGAGGAATCTCGCCATCGGAAACCATGGCTATCAGGTCCTCCGTGATGAGAGTATCACGGTCTATCGGTTTGATTATTATACCGCCGCCAAGTTCCTCATTCAGATTTATCAGACGCTGGTGATACTTGGAATTCTGTTCCACATATACCTCGCGCCCCACAAGCTGTGTCACATCGGATATGCGCTCCCCCTTTGATTTCTTAGGCTGCACGAGCACCTGCGTGGTTATGTTTTCCACGCCGCACGGGAGCACATGAGACTTGTATTGCGACGTTATGGGCACTTCGTAGGCTATGACATCGACCAGACCGGAATCAAGCATGGCCACGGCCGACTGAAGGCTCGGAGCCACCTCGAGATGCAGCTTCATATCCTTATCGGAGGCAAACCGGCTTATAAGATCGTAATCATAGCCCATCTCCAACTCACGATAGTAGAAAAAAGAGGTAGGGCTGTAGAGAGTCACCACCCGCAAAGTATCGGGCAGAGGGTGCGCCACAGTATCGGCCGATACCTCATTGCCGGTATCGCCATTCCCCGTAGAGGAACCGCAGGACATGACCATGCCGCCGATTATCACCGACAACATCAACACCCTGATCGCCTTATGCCATCTGCCCACTGCCATAAAATTATATTTTGATCAGCGAGTAATCAATACACGAATGTACCCTTGTCACTTTCTATGGTGAGCTTATTGACAGGAGCCTCCTCCACACGCCCTATAATGCGCGCTTCTATGCCGAAACTTTCCGATATCTCAATGACTTTCGAAGCATATCGGGCGGGAAGGTATATCTCCATTCGGTGCCCCATATTGAACACCTTGTACATCTCGGCCCAGTCGGTACCCGACTGCTCTCGGATCAATTCAAAGAGCGGAGGCACAGGGAACATATTGTCCTTTATGACATGCTTGCCCTCCACAAAGTGCATCACCTTGGTCTGAGCACCGCCGGAACAGTGAACCATGCCGTGTATCTCTGAACGCATCTCATCGAGCAGTTTTTTGATTACGGGAGCATAAGTGCGAGTGGGTGAAAGCACGAGAGTACCGGCATCGACAGAAACACCGTTTACGGCATCGGTCAGCTTCATTCCTCCGGAATACACCAAATCCGAGGGCACGGAACCGTCGAAACTCTCCGGATATTTTTCGGCAATGTATTTTGCAAACACATCGTGACGTGCCGATGTCAGACCGTTGCTGCCCATACCGCCGTTATAACATGTCTCATAAGTAGCCTGACCCGATGAGGACAGACCTACGATAACATCACCGGCCGCTATACGGGCATTGTCGATCACATCGGCGCGACGCATGCGGCATGTCACGGTACTGTCAACGATAATCGTACGCACCAGATCGCCCACATCGGCCGTTTCGCCGCCGGTGCTATAGGCATTGACACCAAGTTCCCTAAGCCGGGCGAGAAGCTCCTCCGTACCATTGATTATAGCGGCTATCACTTCACCCGGAATGAGGAGTTTGTTTCGTCCTATAGTGGAACTGACAAGTATATTGTCTGTGGCTCCGACACAAAGCAGGTCGTCAATATTCATTATGAGGGCGTCCTGGGCAATGCCTTTCCACACGCTCAGATCGCCGGTCTCCTTCCAATACACATAGGCAAGTGACGACTTTGTACCGGCTCCGTCGGCGTGCATTATGTTGCAATACTCCCCGTCACCGCCGAGTATATCGGGTATTATCTTACAAAACGCCTTTGGATAAAGACCTTTGTCAACATTTTTTATGGCGTTGTGTACATCTTCTTTCGATGCCGAGACGCCGCGTAGATTATATCGCTGATCCGTCATGATTCAATTATCGCTTTTTCAGTTTTTTAATTACAGAATATATTGGAGAATATTATAAGCACCAATGTGGCCGGCATGACAAAAAGCATTGAGTCGATGCGGTCAAGTACTCCTCCGTGACCCGGCATCAGATTGCCGCTGTCCTTTACCCCCACATTACGCTTAAGCATGGATTCAAACAGGTCGCCCCATGTGGAGAGCACACTGACCACAACCGCAAGCACTACCAACTGCCACCGGGGCATCAACCCGAACCCCGGCACTGCCATATAGGCTACATAAGCTGCCACAATGCAGAATCCCAGCCCCCCGAAAAATCCTTCCCACGACTTCTTTGGCGACAACCGGGCAAACAGCCTGTGACTGCCTATGGCCGAGCCCACGAGGAATGCTCCTGTATCGTTAAGCCATATCAAGACAAACACAAACAGCGTCAGTTCCGGACC
>CAJTRS010000049.1 GCA_910578805.1 uncultured Muribaculaceae bacterium
GCCATCCAACTCTTGACCTCGAATTTGATTAACACTTTTTAAGAGACACTAGTGTTAACCAATCTATTTTTTCACATGAAGTATTTTACCAAGCTTTCAATGGGATTAGCTGCCTGCGCAGTGGTCATGTCGGTCTCGGCCGAAGAGTTGGCCTTGGTGCAGCAACACCATGAATATCCCGACAATGAACCGGCACCATGCCACCCTGTTCCCACTCCGCGCCAGATAAAGTGGCAGGAACTTGAGTTCTATGCATTTTTCCACTACGGCATGAACACTTATACCGGCCAAGAATGGGGTTTCGGCAACGAGAATGTCAATACATTTGCCCCGACAGCCGCCCCCAATCCCAGGCAATGGCTTGAAGCCGTGAAAGCCGGCGGCATGAGAGGCGGTATAGCCGTGGTGAAACATCACGACGGGTTCTGCCTGTGGCCCACCACCACCACCAACCATCGTTGCACCAACTCAAGCAATGCATTCGGTGCCGCCACAAATATTCCGAGAGACTTTGCCAATGCGGCAAGAGAATTGGACATGAAATATGGATTCTACATATCTCCGTGGGACCGCAACAGCGGCCTTTACGGCACAGACCGTTATGTAAAAGAGGTGTTCATGAAACAATGCGAGGAACTGGCTCAGTACGGAAGCGACCAGTTTGAGATGTGGTTTGACGGCGCCAACGGCGGTAATGGATACTACGGAGGAGCCAACGACACTCGCACCATCGATGCCTCCACCTATTATGATGTTCCCAACCTGCGTGATTACATTCACTCTATTGCCCCCGACTGCGTGATGTGGGGTGTTGGCGAGGAAGCCCGCTGGATAGGCAACGAATCGGGTTATGCCGGCGAGACCAACTGGTGCATGATGGACCGTGGCGCGGCATCGGAAATTGCCAACCGTAACTCCGGACAAGAGGAAGGGTGGATATGGCTCCCCGGAGAAAGCGACGCCAAAGCCACTTCGGCAGGCTGGTTCTGGCATGCAGGACAAAGTGACCTGTCGGCCGAACGTCTGTTCCAGATGTACCTTGAGACTGTGGGCCGTAACTCCAACCTTATCCTTAACATTCCTCCCGACAGATCGGGTTCACTGCCGGCAAGTTCGGTCAACACACTCAAAAGCCTCGGCCAAATGCTCACGAACCGCCTTGGCACAGACCTTGCCCCTCAGGCAAACGTTACCGCAAGCACCACACGTGCCAACGGTGCCAACCGCACTTATGATGCCTCCAATCTTATAGATGGCAACAAAGATACTTACTGGGCCACCAATGATGATGAAAAAACAGCCACTATAACACTTACATGGGACGAACCGAAGACCATACATTATGTATCGCTGATGGAATACATTGCCAAGGGTCAGCGTGTACGCGGATTCAAGATCGAGACAAGCGCCGATGGCAGCACCTGGACACAGAAAGCCACCAATATCGGACAGACCACAATAGGCTACAAACGTATCATACCGCTTAACGGCAGCACTTCTTCAAGTTTCGATGCAGGCACTCAGGCAAAAGCCTTGAGAATAACCATAACCGACAGCCGGGCATGTCCGCTGCTTCACACAATCTCCGTTTATTAATCCCACATAAAGATTAACCAAATGAAAAATATAACCACATATATAGGTCTGTGCGCAGCTGGCATGATAGCGCCGATGGCGCAATCCCAGACGGCCATAGACTTCGAGACCGAAAACTACACCGCACTCGGTGTATATGACACATGGGAGTTCTCACCATTCCGGACAGGACAGTTGCAAGGCAATGTTGCTGTAGTTGACAACCACCTGAGTGACAGTGAAACCAACAGTTCCGCAAAGATGCTCGGCATACAGCGTTCGCGCTTCGGCTCCAACACATTCGGCGCACGGATAGACCTGACCGCTCCGTTTACTATAGAAAGTGGCGCTACCTATTATGCCCACGTGATGATACACAAACCCAATGAAGGACGCGTGATGCTCATCGGACTCGGTAAACGCGGCGACCGCGAAAACCAGTCGAATGAAGTGGAACAGTTCTGGTCATATCCCGTAAATGAAATAAATACAGGTGAATGGTTTGATGCCGTATTCCCTGTGAAATGCAACGGTGGAGTGGAGATACATTCGCTCGTATTGATACCCGACTGTGAGGCTCCCCACAATCTTACCGAAGATTTCGTGGCCTACATAGATGAAATACTGATCAATGACCAGCTGGAACCCCGTTTCGGATTAGGTGATTATCCGGTCAATTTCTCTCCCGATGCCGCGTGGGGACGCAGTGACCGCAAGATCTCGGCAGTGAATCTCAATGGTGGAAGCGATGGCAACCAGTCAATCAGCATTCCCGACGGTAAGCTGATGGGCTATAACGTCATGTTCGATACACCTTTCAAAGCCAAACCCGGCAGCACTGTGACCGCCAACTTCAGCTATGTGGGCGAATGGATGCACGGATATGTATATCTTGACAAGGGCAACGACGGCAACTTCAGCTACGGCACCGATGACAATAATTATCTTGACACCACAACTGACCTGGTATCGTACTCCCTTTACCGTAAACAATCTTCAGGCAACGGACGCAATTCGGCCGGAACTACAATATATGAGTATAGTAACGGATTCAACACCATGACTATGCCATCGTTCACCATTCCGTCCGACATGGCACCGGGTATATACCGTCTGCGCTACAAGGTGGACTGGAACAATATCGATCCGGGCGGCAACATCGATGCAACCAACAACATACTCTCCAACGGCGGCGGTGTGGTTGACGTGCTGCTGAATATCCATGGCGACGAGATAACCGTGAACCAGGACAACCGCAACGGCGAAATACTCATAGCCTCCACCGGCGAGACCATAAAGGGTGACAAGATGCCGTTCGGCCAGAGCCTCAAGATCAAGATGAATCCCTCCAACGGATTCAGCTACAACGGTATCCGTGTGCGCCACGGCTATAATCTGACAGGAGATTCCATTGTAAAGAGCAATCCGCAATACCGCGACGAATTCTTCTACCTCGATGAATTCGACTCTAACGATGACACATTCACTATTCCTGCACGTGTAATGGACGGCGATGTGCTTATCGAAGGTCTGTTCGTAGAATCGGGTACCACCATCGTCAGAAAAAAAGTCACTTACAATATAATGTTCAACGGAGATGTGATAGACACTCAGGAGTTCGAGGTAATGTCCGGAACAGAGTATCCCGAACCTGCCATTGAGAGCGAAGCATCACCGTCGTACTACTCCCTGACCGGCTATCCGGAAGGGGTGACCACTGATGAGGACGAAACCATAAACCTAACCCTCATACAAACACTCCCTTTCGAGGTAAGCACTGACCACAACAGTGCTTACTGGTATAACATGACACTTACCGCCGAAAAAAACTACCTGACCCACACACCCGGTATGGGATATATAAGTCTGGGAGCAACAACCACCACAAAACCGTCGGCCACAGACTATAATTCACAATGGGCATTCGTGGGCAACATATTCACCGGATTCCAGATCATCAACCGTGGAGCCGGAGAGGGCACAATACTGTCATCAAGCCACAATACGACAGCCAACACCGGCGGTAACACATATCCGATAATGACCGCCGTACCTGTACCTGACACACACAACACCTACTGGATACCGACCGTAGGCACTGCAAGTGTAGGCATCAACGGTTTTTACCTGCATCAGCTCGGACATACCGATAACCGCATGAACAGCCGCGACAGCAAACTCGCGTACTGGACCGGCGGCGCAGGTGACGGCTCAACCTTTCTGGTAACCCACGTGGCTACCTCGGCAATCGACGATATAGCCACAGACAACATGGAATACCCTGCCAAATATTACAATCTACAGGGTGTCAGAATAAATCCCGAAAACATGGAACCCGGTATATATATCTGCCGTAAAGGCTCCAACGCTACAAAGGTGCTCGTGAAGTAGTAACCGTCCAAAATTAATTCAACACAATGCTCCGGTCAGAAGCAATGTGATCATTTCGGATCAACATTGTAATATGGCCGGAGCATTATGCTTAAACCGCTGAAATCAATAACAAGATCCTGATTGATCGCATTGAACGGGTTTAATGCAAAGATTTCCTCATCATTGTCATAGTAATACACCCGGCGACGGCCTGAGCGATTACCGATGGTCACCCATGAGGCATTGTCGATAAATGCAGGGAAACGTCCGCTGAATGACACCACGGTGTCGCTGTACAATTTGTTTTTCGAGTATATCCGTTCGGAAAACGGAAGTTTGAAATCGGCACGCTGTATGCCGGAATCGATAAAGAATTTATAATTCCGATTCATCACATTGGCCGACAGATAGTAACGCTTGCCAAGCCACAATGCATTAATCGGAGTGCGGGTATAGAACATCGGGATACTCTGTTCGTATCCGTCGGGAACATCTAAATATAGGGATATCATCGATGCCATGAACCGATACTCAACCTTGAATTTCTCCAGAAAATCGATACCGAGCACCGACATATCGTCGGGAGCCAGCACGAAATCCACATTATGCAGCACATTCAACGATGACGGCACCTGCGATGATGTGACAATACCGAGAGAATCAGTAACCGTATCATAACGGTATGTGGGCAGATCCACCCTGTACCGCTTTGTCTCAAACATGATTTTTCCGAGACCGTTGCGACCCGTCGATATGCCGAACACCTCTCTCACGCTATATCCGAGAGAATCCAGCAACGCCATATCCTTGGCCGACAAAAGCGACATATCACTGCCGGTATCGAGCTTAAATTGCAATCCGGGCATTACAGTGACAAAAAGAGGAGTGTTGCCAACCGGCATATCACAGATTCGGCCATCGGCCCTGTCGGCATAAATATAGTCCTGCGATGTCTGCAAACAAACAAATGCATACAATGCCCCACAAAGCATTATCAATAATACCACTACAAGTACGACTTTCTTCATAGCTGATTTTCGGCAATATAATCGGCCGACTTACGTTTTTTATTAGCGGAGTGGATATAGGGACGTAATTTCAGAGCCTTGCCGGGAAAATCCAGCACCACGTCCTGATCAAACAGATAAAACGGATTAAGAGCATACGGCTCCTCGTCATTATCATAATAATATGCGTTGCCGCGCCCGATCCTGTTGCCCATTGCCACCCACGCATTGCGATCCACCGTTGCCGGATAATTGCCACGAAAAGATGCCACGGTATCATTCAGAAGCTTTTTGCCGGCATATTTCAACTCGCCGACAGGCAACTTAAGGTTGACATTTCGTATCCCCGTATCAATAAAAAATCCATGACTGCGATCCTCCACAGAGGCATCTATGTAATAACGGTGACCCAACCATATGGCATCGACCGGCGAATTTGACATATAAAGGTCTGCCACCGGCTCATAATCCTCGGGGTCGTCAAGATATAGAGCCACCAATCCGCTGTCATATTCGTACTCCACTTTGAATTTCTCCAAAAAGTCTATGCCTATGACCGATGTGGAGGTACGGGAAGGCACGAAATCCACATTATGCAACACATTGAGCGATGACGCGATGGGAGTATTCACCACCCGGCCGATAGAGTCAACTGCCGTGTCATACAGGTAAAGCGGCAAATCCACCGTGTATCGGGTTGTCCGCATCATTATATCGCCCATGATATTGCGCCCGAGCACAAAGTGAAACGACTTCTTTGCCTTATAACCCAATGAATCCAACAAAGCAAGATCATGCTCGCTTATTGTGGTTAAATCACACCCTGTGTCGATCTTAAACTGCAATCCAGGGGCTATGGTGATATAAAGCGGGTCACCCTCTATGGGCATTTCTCCGAGTTTACCGTAGGAACGGTCCGGCATCATATATTCCTGCGACGATTGTGCGGCCAGATAGCCGTACACGATCAATGCAACCGAGATAACAATAAGTATGGGTATGATCGATTTCTTCATTATTCATTAATTGGCCGACGCCATCACGGTGTCGGAAATCCGAGTGCAAACATACTGCGTATTTCCACTAATTTGGAAATTTTATACCGCATTGTAACACACATTTCACACTCCTGCATCATACAGCAGCCGACCCTATCACCAGCAGAGCCAGACTCAGCAACAGCACACCAAGGTCAACGGCCTTGGCCCTGACATTACGCTCACGGAGCACCGCCACTCCGTAAATGAACGGTATGACCACACTGCCCCGCCTGAGCATTGACACGATCGACACCATTGCGCCGTCAAGCGACAACGAATAGAAATATGCCAGATCGGCCACAGTCAGGAACAGCGATATCAGAGGTATGGTCCACCTCCACCTGAACCGAGAAGTGCCGGAAGAGCCTTTCGATGTGACCCGGCGAATTATAAGCAAGACCACGGTCATGATCACACACTGGTAAAGCGAATACCAAGCCTGCACCTGCAAAGGCTCATAGTGACGCAACAGATACTTGTCATACAGCGCGCTTACCGCACCGGCCACAGCAGCCCCTACGGCAAGCCACAGCCACCGCGAGCTACGGAAAGAGAACCCCTCGCCCGAACCGATACGCGATATGAGATACAGCGAAACGAACCCAAGGAATATACCGGTCCACTGAATCCAGTTGAGCCGCTCTCCGAATATTATCACCGCTCCCGTGAGCACCATCACCGGACGCGAGGCATTTATAGGCCCCTGAATGGTCAGGGGGAGATGCTTGATGGCGAAATATCCCATAAGCCACGAAGCCAAGACGATGAATGACTTTACCAATATGAGCATGTGTCCGGCCGGGTCATTGCCGAAACCGAAATCACCGTTGCCGACACCGGCAATCAGCACTGGCGACATAAAAACGGCGCCAAACACAGTGTTGAGCATCAGCACCACCGGCACATTATTGCCGCGCACCGACAACTTTTTCATCACATCATAAGTACAACCGTCCGCGATAGCAGGTATAGCTTAAAAAAATAGCCGTCCGGATTT
>CAJTRS010000050.1 GCA_910578805.1 uncultured Muribaculaceae bacterium
AGTATGTGACGGCGGCGGAAGGGGTCATGTCGGTTCTGGGGATTGATGTGATGACGATTTCCATATTGAAGCTGCTGCTGCAGCTGGTGGTGGCCTGGAATTATTTTAAGATGTTGTTTATTACTGAGTTTATTTTGCTTATTCTGTTTTGGGCTAATAGACAGTTCTCGTTGGCCTTGTCGATATTTTTTCGCAGAATGTTTTGGGCGAAACTGATATATCTTGCGGCTTCCTCAGGGTCGGTTATCTCACGGGCTTGTGCCGTATGTCCTGCGGAGGGAAGCTGTGGCGTGTAAGCAATGTTTATGTAGCTTTCCGCCGGAAGGTGTTGCGGTTTGTCCGTCAAGAGTGTCACTCCGATTCCTATGGCAATGGCAAGCATTGCTGCCGCGGTTATGATTCTTTTCCATAACATGATGCGCGGAGCTTTTTGTCGGTTTGAGGCTGATTCTATAGAGTCGGATAGTCTCTTTTCCAAATCGGACGGTACTTCCACGTAGTGTTCTTTGATTCGTAGCAAAGCATTGAACATATCGCATTCAGCGATCATGTCGTCCGGAAGGTCTGTTGGAGCATTACGGAAAAATCGATATAGCTCGTCAAGCTGCGACGGTGTTATATTGCCGTCGTAATAGCGTGATATCAGTGAACGTATGTGAGTATGATCATTCATTGGCGCGTTTTTATACAGTGAGGTTGGAGAATATGTTTTTTATCTGTCGCCGTGTGCGTGACAGAATGGCTCTGACATTTACGTTGCTCAGTCCGGTTAGCCGGCTTATCTCTTCATTGCTGCATGATGCGAATGTGCTGAGTGTGAATACGGTTCTTTGTCGTTCGGGCATGTCGTCTATGATGCGGCTTATCATAGCAATGCTGTCGGTGCGTTCTATGGCGTCGGCGGTGTCATAGTAAGGATCGGTCATGTCGGATACCGGGGCGCTGTCAAGCGGGGATTCTGGCCGTGATTTGCGTAACTCCGAGCATGCTTGGTTCTTTACGGCCGACAGGCAGTAGGCCCGATGATTTTTCACTGACAGCAGTTCTGACCGGTGTTCCCAAAGTTTGAGAAATGTGTCCTGCACGACGTCGGCTGCATCATCGGCATCGCGCAAGATGGAAAATGCAAGCCGGTACATGTCGGCGTGATAGGGGAGTATGATGGTCTTGAATTGCTGCGGGTCCATATCGGTGTCTGATTGGTCTTACATGTATATGACTCACATTGCCTGATTTTGTGACACGGATTTTGCAGAAAAGACGATTTATTCGTTTTTCGGGTTCCATCGCTGTTTCTGCAGGGCTGCCGCACGTTCTTCTGCCGGATTGGAACCGGGATTCCAGAATGTGGGGTGTCCCATGCCGGAAGGCATGTACTGCTGTTTGATGAAGTTTCCCGGATAGGAATGCGGATACTTGTAGTCATGCCCGTAGCCCATGTCCGACATCAGTTTGGTGGGAGCGTTGCGCAGGTGCAGCGGCACAGGCTGGTTGCCCGTGGAGCGCACATGCCCGAGTGCGGAGTCGATGGCCATGTAGGCCGAATTGCTCTTTGGCGATGTGGCCAGGTATATGGCACACTCCGAAAGAGGTATTCTCGCTTCAGGCCACCCTATTTTGTGTATTATGTCAAAAGTCGCATTTGCCAGCAGCAGGGCGTTGGGATTGGCGAGTCCCACGTCCTCGGCGGCAAATATGAGCATTCTGCGTCCTATGAACTCGGGCTCTTCACCACCTTCTATCATTCGTGCAAGCCAGTAAACGGCTGCGTCAGGGTCGCTGCCGCGCATCGACTTTATGAAAGCCGAAATGATATCGTAGTGCATTTCGCCGTTTTTGTCGTAGGCCATGGGATTTTTCTGTAATCCTGCAGTCACGATCTCATCGTTGATCACTATTGGCGAATCGGGCATGGTGGCCTGTTCGAGCAGGTCAAGTATATTGAGCAGCTTTCTCGCATCGCCTCCGGCAAAGCGGAACAGTGCCGATGTGCTTTCTACCGTTACGCCGTGCGCGGAGAGTACGGGGTCGTTGGTTATGGCGCGTTCAAGAAGGCATTCGAGGTCGGAATCTGATAGCGGTTCGAGGGTATATACCTGTGCCCTTGACAGCAACGGTCTGATTACCTCAAACGAGGGGTTTTCGGTGGTGGCGCCTATGAGTGTCACCGTGCCGGTTTCCACTGCGGCCAGCAGACTGTCCTGCTGAGATTTGTTGAACCGGTGAATTTCATCGATAAACAAAATGGGGCGGTGGCCCGTAAACATGCTCCTGGAGTCGTTTTTGCATCTGTCGAGCACATCGCGCACGTCTTTGACTCCGGAGTGCACCGCGCTCAAGGTGTAAAACGGTGCGTCTGTGGTGTTTGCTATGATTTTTGCCAGGGTGGTTTTACCCACACCCGGAGGCCCCCATAGAATGAACGAGGCTATCTTACCCGACTCGATCATGCGTCGCAGTATGGCTCCGGGCCCAACGATATGGCGCTGTCCCACATAATCGTCTATGGTCTTAGGACGGAGTCTCTCGGCTAAAGGAAGATTTACCGGCATATGATGATGTAATTTCTTTATGACACAAAATTACGTAAAAGAGGGTAGCTGAAGCCGCACATGCGTGTTAATAGAATTTAATAATACGGAGACTTGCTGTAATGTTGGCAAATTTAGTTAACTTTACATCGAAAACTGCACAACCCCTTCCTTGTAACTCGAATCGGGACAGATGGCATCTTATTTGCCGAACTTTAGAGCCGGGGAAACGTTAAACTTAAAAACACCGATAATAAAAATTTTAAGTTGTAGTTATGGATACTGAAAGAAAAAAAAGCAATATGCCCCAGACCATGCGTAACATATTCGGCATATTTATGATACTTGTATATCTCGGCATGGGCGCATTGTTTCTGTTCGGATTCTTCCCCCAGCTTACTGGTAATTGGGAATGGCTCAGATGGGCCGGCGGAGGTCTCTTTATAGTTTACGGATTCTGGCGTGCTTACCGTCAGTTCAAAGGACTGGATACGGATATAACCACAAGGTGATAAAAATAGCAGACTGTATGAAATGTACCTCAATCCTTATGAATGGTATCGGGCTGGCTGTTGCCGGCCTGCTTGCCGTATCGTGCTCCGGCGCCGGTGACAAGATAGAAAGCACACAGACCTCCGGACTCACTACCATAGCCTGCGACAAGACTTTCGAAAACATACTCTCTCAGGAGATAGATGTGTTTGAATACATATATCCCAAGGCCAATATAATGCCTTATTATCTTGACCAGAACTCGGTGCTTGATTCGCTGCTTGATATGAAAGTGAAGATGGCTGTAATGAGTCGTCCGTTAAATGCCAAGGAGATAGCTTATCTCAAGGATCAGGGCAAGATGGTGCGCCAGACTCAGATCGCGGTCGATGCCATAGCTCTGATCGTGAATCCCGAGAATCCTTTTGATATCATAGACCGTAAGGAGCTGGTTGATATACTTTCGGGCAAGCTTTCCAAATGGAGCGAGATAGTGCCCGGCGGTGACAAGCTCGGCGATGTGGCGGTTGTGTTTGAGAACAGCGGAGCTTCCACGGTGCAGTATATGCGTGACTCTCTGATGAACGGAGTGGCTTTTGCCCCCAATGTATATGCGCAGAGTACTCCCCAGGAGGTGTTCGAGCGTGTGGCACGAAGCAAAAATGCCATCGGTGTGATAGGGGTGAGCTGGGTTACAGATGATCTTGACCGTGCCAATCTGTCGAAAGAGGAATTGGTGGCCAAGGTTGATGAATCCGGCACGGTGGACCAGACATTCTCTCCCGATGTCAAAGTCCTTAAAGTAAGAGGCAACAACGAAGTTACCGCCTACAAGCCTTATCAGTATTATATCGCCGAGGGGTCATATCCTTTCTACCGCCAGATATATCTGATCTCGACCGGAGCCAACGGCACGTTAAGTCACGGATTCTATTCGTTTGTGACCGGATTTCAGGGGCAGCGCATAATGCAGTTGTCAGGAGTGCTTCCAAAGGTGCTTGACCTGCACCGCATGGTGGAACTGAATTAAACCATCACGGACAAAGACAATCAAACAAATAATTATTAATAACAAACATACTAATAAACCAAGACATGAAACTGAAATTTTTGTTTTCACTTATGTTGGGTGCGGCGCTGAGTGCGAGCGCGCAAGGAGGTTATCAAGACGGTGTTGACAATTACAATGCCGGACGTCTCGATGTGGCGAAAGTGATTCTTGACAATACCCTCAACGACGCTTCCACTGACAAGGCTGTATCATACTTCTATCTCGGTTGCATAGATATCGACGGTAAGAACTATGCCTCCGCCAAAACCAATTTTGAAAAAGGTCTGAAAGCCAACCATTCCTATCCTAATAATTATATAGGTCTGGGTGAGCTCGCGCTTATCAGCGGACACAAATCAGAGGCCGAAGATTATTTCAAGAAAGCTATAAACACCAACAAGAAGAATCCCGCTATACTTGTCGATGTGGCCCGCGCATATTGGAACGCAAATCCTGTGGCTTATCAGAAAGAAATCGAAAAGAATATCAACAAGGCTCTGAAAGATTCAAAGAACAGCGAACCTTCAGCCTATGTGCTTCAGGGTGACATGGTGGCCAAGCAGGATCCCGGAGAGGCTGCCGGCAAGTATGAGATGGCTATATCCCAGGCTCAGGAAAAAGGTCATGTTAACCGTGAGGCTTATGTGAAATATGCCAACACATACTTCCACGTCAACCGTGCCTACACTATTGATAAACTTAAGGAATTCTACGATCTTGAACCCAATTCCGCACTTGCGCAGCGCGAGCTTGCCGAGAAATATTATGACAACGGCCAGATGGGCAGCGCATGGAAGATGTATGAGAAATACGTACAGAATCCTAACCACTTCCGTCGTGACGAACAGCGCTATGCCGGTCTTCTTTATTCGGCCGGTGAGTATGACCAGTCGATAGAGTGGGCCAACAAGATTCTTAAAGAAGACCCCACTGTGTATATGATGTATCGTATCCTTATGCTCAATAAGGCAGCACAGAAGGACTGGACGGGAGCTGTGGAAGCCGCTGACAAGTTGTTCAACTATCCCGGTGCCACTATAGTGGTCAACGACTATGAGGTTTATGGCGATGCTCTCAGCCAGATGGGACGTGCTGATGAGGCCATAGCCGTTTACGAAAAAGCTATCGAGCTTAACCCTGACAAGCAGGAACTACTGCCCAAGCTCAGTGCCGTGTATGACCGTGCCGGTCAGGAAGCCAAGAGTGTCGAAATCTATAAGAAGTATCTTGACATGGGCAACGGTTCTGTCAATGACCTCTTCAACATGGGCCGTCGCTACTATTCGCTCGCGCGTACCATGCCAGAGGATTCCGAAGAGCGTGTTGCCACCTGTGACGAAGGTCTGAAATATGTTGACATGGCCATAGAAAAAGTGCCCTCCAATGGTATCCTGTACTACTATCAGGGTCAGTTGTATCTTGCCCGCAACAACAATGTGCCCGATGCCCAGATGGCAAAATCGCTTGAAAAGATGATTTCGATCTTTGATGAAAGTACTGAAAACCTGTCATCGCGCAAATCATACTATATGACTGCCTACTATTTGCTCGGTATTTACTACATTGACGTTGACAAGGCTGTGGCCAAGTCATATTTCGAAAAATATCTGACTCTTGATCCCGACGACGAGAAAGCCCGGAAACTGGTGGAAAGTTTATAATCGGGTGACATTACAGTCATAACATATCCAATCTAAAATTACCTCGGATTCGCTGCCTGCTGTGTTGATACCTCAGGCAGCGATTGAGGTTTAACAGGAATAGTAATGAAAAATATATTGATCCGGTCGCTGAGCGGGGCCGTGTATGTTGCTATTATCGTCGTACTCGTGTTGTGGGGCGGTCAAATAGGATTTCCGTTGCTCTGTTGTGCGTTTACCATATTGGGCATGACGGAGTTTCTACAGATAACAACCGGGGGCATGTCGAAAAATCCCGCCGCCTCGGCCCTCGATCTGTTTCTCGGTTTGTGTATTCCGGTTATGGTATTTTACAGCCTGTATCTACCGGTCACATACTCCCATTCGTTTTTCATAGTGATGCTCGGCGTGTTTATCATGCTGGCCATTATAAGGCTTGTAATGCAGCTTTACTCCACATCGCCGCGCTCGCTTGAGCGAATGGCCTACACGATTATGTCCATGGTGTATGTGGCGCTTCCGTTGTCGGCGGCTGTGGCCGTTTACAATCTGGCCGGTCCGGAACTGAC
>CAJTRS010000051.1 GCA_910578805.1 uncultured Muribaculaceae bacterium
GGCGGCAAAGATACGAATAAGTCGAGGGCAAAAACAAATTTATTTGACTTTTGCCGAGCGGGAGTATCTAAGACGGAGTCTATGATACGATATTAACCGAGGGCAAAAGAAAATTTTGCCAAAAACTTTCCAATCGAAAATTTGCGCGTTAGGCATTCTCTCATTACTTTTGTAAAAGCAATAAACATAACAAACAAATTACAATACCACATTCCTTAACACGACATGGAAATAAAAGGAAAGATAATCTTTGCGCTTCCCGAGCAGTCGGGCGTATCAAAAACAGGCAACAGTTGGAAAAAACGCGAATACGTACTTGAAACCCTCGACACATATCCCAAGAAAGTCCACTTCGACCTTTTCGGCGACAGAGCCGACCAATATCCCCTCAACGTGGGCGAAGTGGTGAACCTGAGTTTTGACATCGAGAGCCGCGAATTCAACGGTCGTTGGTACACAAGCATACGCGGCTGGAAAGTGGATAAGGAAAATGCGGCTGCCGCTACAGCCATGCCGGGATCGGTACCTCCCCCCCCTGCACCAGACTTCACACAGAGCAGTCCCGACGAAGACCTTCCGTTCTAAACAACAACATCATCATTATTATATCATAAAAGGAACTCTACAACATTGCCGAGTTCCTTTTTTTACTTAACATTGACTATCATGAAAAAAATTCTGCTGCCATTGATTGCCGCATGTGCCATGATACCGGACATGCATGCCGCGGGTCAGGACTACACACCTTCGGAAGCCATAATAGCCCGACAGAAGGAATTTGACCAAAGCCGGTTCGGCATTTTCATTCACTGGGGAATCTACAGCATGTTTGCCCAGGGTGAATGGTATCTCAACTATGGCGTCAACGCCGAAGAATATGCCAAATCCGCACGCGCATTCTATCCTGCCGATTTCGATGCCTCACAATGGGTAAGCGCCATAAAGGACTCGGGAGCAAAATACATATGTTTTACCTCCCGTCACCACGACGGATTCTCCATGTGGCACACAGCGCAATCTGACTACAATATAGTCGATGCCACCCCGTTTAAGCGCGATATCCTCAAGGAACTCGCCGACGAGTGCCACAAGAACGACATGAAACTCCATCTTTACTATTCGCATATCGACTGGACCCGTCCAGATTATCCGTCGGGACGCACAGGCCTCGAAACGGGCCGTGATACCACACTCCGCAACTGGGATTCCTACTACAGATTCATGAACTCACAGCTTACCGAACTGCTTACCGGCTACGGAGAGATCGGCGCGATATGGTTTGACGGCTGGTGGGACCATGATACCGACAGCATTCCTTTTGACTGGCAACTTCCCGCACAATACGATCTGATACACCGTCTCCAGCCCTCATGCCTCATAGGCAACAACCATCACCAGACTCCCTTTCCGGGCGAAGACATACAGATATTCGAGCGTGACCTGCCAGGAGAAAACACAGCCGGTATGTCCGGACAGGCCATATCGCATCTGCCTCTCGAAACATGCCAGACCATGAACGGCATGTGGGGTTACAAAATCATGGACCAGAACTACAAGGACTCCCGTACACTGATACACTACCTGGTGCGCACGGCAGGCATGGGCGCCAATCTGCTTCTCAACATAGGTCCGCAACCCAACGGTGAGCTTCCGGCCACCGCACTGGAACGGCTGAAGAATATGGGACAATGGCTCAGAAATAACGGCGAAACCATATACGCCACAGCCGCAGGTGACTTCCCGGCCCAAAACTGGGGCACCTCCACACGTAAAGGCAACAAACTCTACGTGCATATCCTGCAGACCGATACCACAGACATACATGTGCCAACACATGCCACTGTGACCAAAGCCGTGGCATTTGCCGACAAGAACACCTCCATACCATTCACCCGAAAGCCTGACGGCATAGTGCTGCACTTGTCCAAGATACCGTCTGATATCGACTATATAGTAGAACTCGACGCCACGCTGAAATGACCCTCATGGAATACCAACTTGAAATATGTGCTGCCGACATCGACAGCGTTCATGCAGCCGCACGTGGCGGTGCCGACCGTGTGGAGCTCTGTTCGGCTCTGTCTGACGGAGGCGTCACACCCTCCATCGGCCTCATCTCCGAAGCGATGAAAGTGCCGGATATAAAGATTCATGTGCTCATACGCCCGCGCGGTGGCGACTTCATATACAATCAGGCCGAAACACGCGCCATGCTCACCGACATAGCTTTTGCTCGTGCGGCCGGAGTGCATGGACTGGTCATCGGAGCCCTTACCCCAGCAGGCCACATAGACATGCCGCTTTGCTCGCGCCTCATGGAAGCCGCAGGCGACACGCCTGTAACTTTCCACAGGGCTTTCGACCTGTGCGCCGACCCAATGAAAGCGCTGGACGACATAATATCCCTCGGTTGTTCAAGAATACTCACCTCCGGACAGGCCTCCGACGCAATGCACGGCACAGAGACCCTCAGACGTTTTTCCGAAAAAGCCGCCGGACGTGTAACCATTCTTGCCGGCAGCGGGGTGACTCCGGCCAATGCAGCCGATATACTACGGGTATCAGGTGTCAGCGAGCTACATGCGTCGGCACGCTCCCGTATAGAAAGCCAGGCCACATACCGCCGGTCAGGAGTAGCCATGGGCACTCCCGGCAATGACGAATATTCCCGCCTCGCCACCTCCGAATCAATAGTAAGAGAATTATCCCGGATAGTACACAACTTCACGCCCTGATCCATCATCATCATGTCTCTAAGCAATAAACTGACGGCAGCCGTTTTTATGTTAGCCTCGGCCGCCACATTACAAGCCCGAATAGCATCACCTCAGGTGGTGGCCGACTTCGAAAGCAGGAAACCAGACATAGACAGTGACATTCTTGAACAGATATGCTCGCCGGCGCTACCAGACTCCACAGCACAGTGCCTACAGGTATTGTATGCCTACATGCCCCTGCCCGACATGCTTGACCGCACACCGCAATACTATATGGACCACGTTGTCACTCCGGCACTCAAAGCCCGTAAAGAAATGCCTTGGGGTAAGAATATTCCCGATGAGGTATTTCGCCACTACGTACTGCCTATAAGGGTCAACAATGAAGCCCTTGACCTCCACCGCCCCATATTCTATGAGGAACTGAAAAAACGCATACAGAGACTCGACATGACATCGGCCATACTCGAAATAAATCATTGGTGCCATGAGAAAGTCACCTATCAGCCTTCAGACGGACGCACCCATTCACCGCTCCAGAGCGTAAGCTCTGCTATAGGCCGTTGTGGCGAGGAATCCACATTCACAGTGGCAGCCATGCGTGCCATGGGCATTCCGGCGAGACAGGTTTACACTCCCAGATGGGCGCACACCGACGACAATCATGCCTGGGTGGAAGTGTGGGCCGACGGAGAGTGGCATTTTCTCGGAGCCTGCGAACCGGAACCGGTGCTTGACCTCGGCTGGTTCAACGCTCCCGCGGCCCGCGGCATGCTCATGCACGCCCGCACATTCGGCAACTATTATGGTACCGACGAAGTGCTCGGCCGCCAGCCCGGTAACACAGATATCAATGTGACGTCCCACTATGCCCCTACCGATACACTGTACATATGCGTAACAGACCGCACCGGACAAGCCGTGCCTGACGCCAAGGTCACATTCCGCATTTACAACTACGCAGAGTTCTATCCCATAGCCGCAAAGTTGACTGACGCAAACGGAGAGACCTCGCTCATTGCCGGATTGGGCGATATACTTGTATGGGCCACCGACGGCAACCGTTTCGGATTGCATAAATGCACTGTAGGCAGGGACAAGCGCGTTTATATTCCGCTAATACACGATGGCTCCTCTGAGCTTGATTTCACACTCGACATTGTACCGCCGGCACAGCAAACCATATCGGTGCCTGTGACCGATGAAATGCGAGCCGCCAACGACCGCCGCCTTGCCCGTGAGGATTCCATACGTAACAGTTACATGGCATCGTGGCCGAAAAACATCTCCCCCACTATCACAAAATCACGTGGGAATCACGAAGTAATCACGAATTTTCTTGCCACATTGCCCTCCGGACTTGAAGAGAAAGCACTATCACTTCTGGCAAATCTTTCGGAAAAAGACCTTACCGATGTGCCGCTTTACGGGGTACATGGTAAAATCGTATCATTCTGAAAACCACGTTGTAAGTTTAAAACTTTTGGGCAATTGTTCCCAAAATGTTCCCATAATCAGCCTTGTCAGTCAACGGACGTTAGGTTGCCGTTGCTTATGGTGGGTTAGATAACGATTGTACGGAAGTCATCACGACCTCAACCAAAAATCAGCCATTGTCCTGCATCGGGAATTACAGCGTTGCCGACTGCGACCGTATGCGATGGAACAATACCGTTGCGAACTGTCTTTAATTCATCGCAAAATTACAAATTTATTTTGTTAATCCATCGCCATTTTCGGAAAAACGAACAACAGTCTCCAAATATTTCGGGTTGAGGGTG
>CAJTRS010000052.1 GCA_910578805.1 uncultured Muribaculaceae bacterium
CTTTAGGCCGCGTGAGTGCTCCTGCTGTGTCTCCCGATGGAAAGAAGGTGCTTTACGGCATCAGCTATGAAAGTCTCGAACAGAACAAGAGCAATCTTGATCTCTATCTGATGAATCTTGACGGCAGCGACAAGCAGCGCATCACCCGCACACCCGACAGTGAAAACGGTTACGCATGGATTGACGGCGGTAAGAAGATCGCATTTATGAATCCAGTTGACGGCAAGCAGCAGTTGTGGATCATGAATGCCGACGGTTCAGGCCGTAAGGCGGTGAGCTCTGTGGAGAGCGGCATATCCGGATTCCTTTTCTCTCCTGACGAAAAGCATGTGGTGATGATCGGCTCGGTTAAATATTCCCGCACGGCCGAGGATATATATCCCGATCTGCCCAAGGCGACTGGCCGGCTCATCGATGACCTTATGTACAAGCACTGGGACGAATGGGTTACCGAAATTCCTCACCCTTTGGTGGGCGAATTTGACGGTGCTGAGGTTAAATCGGTGACTGATATCATGCAGGACGAGCCGTTTGAAGCTCCAATGAAACCCTTTGGCGGCATAGAGTCGTTTGCTTGGTCGCCCGACAGCAGGAATCTTATTTATGTGTCGCGTAAAAAGACCGGTATGGAATATGCCGTATCAACCGATTCCGATCTATATCTCTATAGTCTCGATTCCAGGGAGACCCGTAATCTTACCGAAGGCATGATGGGGTATGATACCAATCCGGCCTATTCGCCTGACGGCAAGTATGTGGCATGGCTCAGCATGGAACATGACGGATACGAGTCTGACAAAAACCGCATATTCTTAATGGATATGACTACCGGCAACAAAACCGATCTGACCTCTGACTGGGATTATACGGCCGATGCCATAGCCTGGAATCCCGATGGAAAATCCATCTATTTCATAGCGCCCAAGGACGGTGTTACGCCGGTGTTCTCAATCAATGTGGATTCCAAGGAGGTAAGTGTGGTGGCCGACGGTGTTTACGACTATGCTTCGTTGGCTCCTGCCGCCGACGGTACACTGATCACCATGCGCCATTCGATGCTTATGCCCAACGAAGTGGTGGCTGTAACCGCCGGAGAGGCAAAGCAGATATCAGATGTGAACACCGAGCTGCTGGCATCTCTTGATATGCCCACCGTGGAGAAGCGTATGGTGCCTACCACCGATGGCAAACTCATGACCACATGGGTGGTCTATCCTCCCAAATTTGACGCATCGAAGAAGTATCCGGCCATACTTTACTGTCAGGGCGGTCCGCAGCAGGCCGTGAGTCAGTTCTGGAGCTACCGCTGGAATCTTGCTCTGATGGCGGCGGAAGGCTATGTGGTCATAGCTCCTAACCGTCGCGGTCTCCCCGGATTCGGCACCGAATGGAATGCTCAGATTTCGGGCGATTACGGCGGTCAGAACATGAAAGACTATCTCAGCGCTGTAGATGATGTGAAGAAGGAGGCATATATCGATGCCGAACACATCGGTGCCGTCGGTGCAAGCTACGGCGGATTCTCTGTGTATTGGCTCGCCGGCAACCACGACGGCCGATTTGCCGCTTTCATTGCCCACGCGGGTATCTTCAATACCGAGAGCCAGTATCTTGAAACAGAGGAAATGTGGTTTGCCAACTGGGACCTCGGCGGTCCGTTCTGGGACAAATCCAATGCTGTTGCCCAGCGTTCGTTTGCCAATTCTCCCCACCGGTTCGTGGACAAATGGGACACCCCGATTCTCATTACTCACGGCGAATATGACTTCCGCATTCTTGCATCGCAGGGCATGATGGCCTTTAATGCCGCCCGTCTGCGCGGAGTGCCGGCCGAGATGCTGATATTCCCCGATGAAAACCATTGGATTCTTAAGCCGCAGAACGCCGTTATGTGGCAACGTGTGTTCTTCCGCTGGCTTGACAAGTGGCTCAAGCCCGAATCGAAGTGATGACTGCGTAAGATTATGTTATAGAACAGGGCTGTCCGGCCATATGAATCCGGACAGCCCTGTGTCATATGTGAGTTAAAGAAGTTATGTCGAAATCGCAATTAAAAAAAGTTTTGTCGGCTATGACGGCGGAGCAGATAACCGATCTTGTCCTTGATCTGTATTCGGCCCGCGCCGAGGCAAAGGAGTATCTGGACTTTTTTGTCAATCCCGATATTGAACGTAAACTTGAAAAGGCACGCTGTGCGATAAACAAGGAGATGTCGAGGAGTTCGCGCGGTCGCAACAAAGCCCGTCCGAGCCGTATAAAGCGATATATAAAGGATATACGGTCGCTTGATCCGGGCGATGAGGCTGTGTGCGAGATTATGGTGTATGCTGTGGAGACCGCATGCCGCGTAGGTTCCGCTTCACAGATAAAGGAATCGACGCAGACCTCTATTGCTAAGTTGCTATATGATACGGTAGTAAAAGCAGATGCGGCCGGAATGCTCGGAGTATATCTGCCGCGTATGGAAAAAGCGGTGGAAGCCATGGCTTCACCGCTTTTCCGGTGCAATCAATTCCGACAACTGATGCTTGACACTCTCGGCGATGCTCTTGCCGCCGCAAGTTCTCAGTTGCCGTAAGTGAGTATGGTGAAATAGCGGTAGCTTCCGCCTGTGTACATAGGGGTGTATTCCAAGGTGATGTAGTCGCCCGAATATCCGAACCATGTGGCTGTGACCGCACTTCCGCCAATAGACTGGTTGACGGGGTTGCCGTAGAGTGAGCACAGACGGTTATAGACACCGTTGTAGCGGCCGCGGCTGTTGCCCGGGCTTGATTCGTAGAACTGTGATCGTGTGAGGACGCCGTTGGAGAAGTAAAGTGTGGCATCGTCCCAGTAATAGTCCTGTTCGCGCACGTTGCGCAGATATACGGTGTCAGAGCCGTAACCATCTACGGAGTATCCCGAATTGTAAAGCCTGTCCAGAGCCGTGTTGAAAGTCAATCCGAACGTCAGTCCTATGAAGTCGGAGAGAAGCGGCCTGCGATATACGGGGCGCCATGTGCGTGGAGGCACAGGGCGTGACCAGTTGCGGTAAGGCATGCGCCATGGGCGCACCGGAGGTGCTATATGTCCCGGACGATGATGGTGCGGGGGAGTTGGCCTGTGGTGGTTTGCCCCCGGACGATAATGGTGAGTACCGTTGCCTCCGGGCCGGAATCCGTGGTTGCCCCCGTGGTTGTTGCCGGGTCGGTTCCCGTTGTGGTTACCTCCATTATGATTGCCTCCTGAGCCTGGGCGGTTGTTACTGCCTGAATGTGTGGGGCGAGAACCGCTGCCGGGGCGGTAGCCGTGTTTGTTGTCGTTGTGATTGCCGCCTCGACCGGGACGCTGCCCCGATGATTTCTGTGACGTAGAGTGAGATTCCCTGCTGCTTTGAGCCAACGAGTCGGAAACTGTCATTGATCCTCCCAACAGGATTATCATTATGCTTAGCATCAGTCTTTTCATGATCGTGTGTGGTTTGGAATAGTGCGACAATGAATTGATATGATTTTGATTAAT
The DNA here is from genome assembly GCA_910578805.1 of uncultured Muribaculaceae bacterium. Classification (GTDB taxonomy): domain Bacteria; phylum Bacteroidota; class Bacteroidia; order Bacteroidales; family Muribaculaceae; genus Paramuribaculum. The sequence goes on from CAJTRS010000052.1 coordinate 3,505, forward strand.
TCGACAAATATGCCGGCGGAAAGTTTAGTCGGGCATGCCAAAAAAATGATTATTTTTAATTAACAGTCGCCAAATCCGTAAATTAATTTGCACCAGTGCATGCTATGTGTTACCTTTGTGGATTATAAATCCGACCTATATATACAGGTACCTTAAACGTTCCCATTATCAGTTTGCTTATGAAACAGTTAGATCGACTTCTGGCAGAGAAACTCTTGAGAATAAGTGCTATCAAGCTTCAACCTGAACACCCTTTTACGTGGGCTTCCGGCTGGAACTCGCCTATCTATACCGATAACCGCAAGACGCTTTCTTATCCCGATATAAGAAGTTTTATAAAGGTGGAGATGTGCCGCATTATACTGGAGAATTTTGAGTCTCCAGATGCCATAGCCGGTGTAGCTACCGGGGCAATAGCCATGGGTGCTCTTGTGGCCGATACCATGGGACTGCCATATGTATATGTGCGTTCTACGCCCAAGGATCACGGTCTGGAAAACCTGATTGAAGGTAACCTTAAACCCGGGCAGAAAGTCGTGGTGATTGAAGACCTGATATCTACAGGCGGAAGCAGCCTTAAGGCTGTGGAGGCTATACGCAATGCCGGCTGCGAGGTAGTGGGTATGGCTGCAATATTCACCTATGATTTCCCTATCGCCGTAAAGCGTTTCAAGGACGCCGGTGTCAATGTGTGCACTCTTTCCAACTATAATTCCATGCTCGAAGCTGCTTTGGAATCCGACTACATACATGCTTCCGATATAGATACTCTCCGCGAATGGCGCCGCGACCCGGCAAATTGGACTCCTAACGTATAAATCCCGACATTTCCGGTAACTAATCTGTTTATTTATGTCGAAATATTCAAGCAAGCCGGTGGTGATAGA
>CAJTRS010000053.1 GCA_910578805.1 uncultured Muribaculaceae bacterium
TGACAAACTAAGCCCCGTTCCCCCAACGTTAACAAATACCGGGGAACGGGGTCTAAACCGGACACGGATAAGCGACCATATAAACTTCGGTCTTATTTCAGTGCTTTGCCATCGGAGAAAGCATTTCCGACTTTATCTCCGAGGGCGATATAGGCGTTGTGAATCGGGTCGAAGGTTATAAGCCGCATTTTCTCGACATCGGGTTTGCCGTCTTCAGCCAGATACTTCTCGTCACATACAATGTTGATAATTTCCGCAATGATATAGTAGCCGGACTCCGACTCATATAGTTTTTCCTTGATGCGGCATTCCATTGTCATCGGGAAGCAGTTGAAAACGGGAGCATCGACATTTTCAGCCTTAACGGTATTCCAGCCGGTATTCCGGATTTTATCGGGATGTGTCTTGCCGCTTACAATGCCAACATAGTCAGAGGCTGTGAGAGTATCTACCGTGACAAAGGCAGTAGCTGCGAAATTCTTCGATATTCATTTCTTCCGTCGGCTGATGATAGCGATAACGAAATGAACAAATATGCCATAGGCAAGTGTTGCCAACAATGCCATACTTTCATTGATAATAATGTGGTATGACAATGGCATAGGCCATTCCGGTCGCGTTTGCCGAAAAGCCGCAAGTATGGCACATACCGAGAGGACGATGAAAACAATAATCATCGACAGCGGTGCGAAGCCTAATTTATATCTGCCAATCTGTATCATCAGAGCACCTTGACACGGCCAAACAAATTGCCTCGTTTCACCTGCTTACGATAGCACATGAAGAATTTGCCACATAGCGCGGTTACAATGACAGCGGATAAAAGATTCCACCATTCAACCGAGCCTTCCACAACACGGACAGTGCAGTCAATTATGGTCAAAGCCGACAGAATGGTCAGCGTAAGCCATATATTTCGTTTTACACGATTGCTCAACATATTATTCGTATATTTTAAGTTGTGCCATGAGTTCATTATCTTAGTTCTATGTTGTCGAGCAGACCGTTGTCAATCATTTTGGGAGGGATGATTGACAACATGGTTTCAACCATACTTTTCAACATACGGTGCCGGATAAAGTCCTTGCGTATATATATTGAAACACACCGGCGCGAAACATATCGGCCCTCTATCGGCCGTACATTTTCACGCTGTGAGTCTGTAAGGAAAGGGAGGTGCATTTCCGGTATGATTGTAAAGCCGCCGTTTATATCTACAATACGTATCAGTGTTTCGATGCTTCCCGCCTCATAAATATGTTGCCCGATACTCCTGGTCTTGCAAAAACTGAACGCGCTCTCACGCATACATTGCGACTCCTTCATTATCCACATCTTTTCATGAAGCAAGTCTGCCGGATTGAATGCCGGCATTTTCAACAGACAATCCTTTGCCACATAGACGAGAAACGGCTCGCAATAGAAAGGAATCTCCACGACTTCCGGCGCGGAATTGCCGCTGATGGCTATTCCGATGTCAATTTTCCCCAATCGGATAGACTCAATGACCATCTCGCCCCTCATCTCATTAACAGTCAGCTTTACACCCGGATAACTGTCGGTGTACTTTTTAATGAACCAAGGCATGATATAAGGAGCGATGCTGGGTCCTATGCCTATTGAAAGCAATCCGGAAACCTCACCCTTCTGCTCTGCAATTGTTTCTGAAATCATCTCAGTCTGACACAATACTTTTTCGGCCTGCATGATTACTGTTTCTCCAATTGCTGTCGGACGTACGCTCTTGTTACTTCGCTCAAAAAGACGTACACCGAGTTCATCCTCCAGTTTTTGGAGAAGTGCACTCAGTGTAGGCTGCGTCACATCAAGTTCCGCAGCTGCCTTGGCGAAATTGCGGTAGCGGTCTATCGCTATTATATATTTCAGTTGTTGAAGAGTCATGATAGATAAATTCAATGCAAAGATAGTCAAAATCTGTTGTCGTTCTATCATAACGTCACTAAATTTGCACCAAATTTAAAACGTAATCATGGCACATAAAAGATTTCACAGATATTTACCTACCAAAGGCTACTCCATATATTGGATATTGCTTGTATATCTTGCGATAGGCTACTTCTATCCGGCAGTCGGACTGTTGGCATTGGTCTGCATGATTGCGCCGGTGGCATTCGCCGTCAGCCGTGGCAGATGGTGGTGTGGCAACGCATGTCCACGTGGCAATATGTATGACCGTCTGTTGGCGAAATACTCTCCGCATAGGCCTATACCGCCATTTGTACGAACCGCGGGATTCCGAATTTTCATGGTTCTGTTTATCTTCACCATGTTTGGTGTGCAGATGTATTTCGCATGGGGTGACTGGAATGCTATGGGGCGTGTGTTCTGGAACATCATAGCGATTACCACAGTGGTCGGAGTGACTCTTTCCTTCATCTACGCACCGCGTACATGGTGCTCATTCTGCCCTATGGGTACACTTTCATCCTGGGTAACACCAAAGAAAGCCCCGTTTCCCAAGGCTTTCACAAGCGTGAATGTTGATTCTTCTTGCCAAATGAAATGCAAGAGCTGCGCCAGAGTGTGCCCGATGCAGATTACGCCATACGACAGTCGCGGTTCAGAGTCAGGCTATCTCCATGCCGATTGTATCAAATGTGGCAAATGTGTTGCGTCATGCCCACTTAAAATCATGAAAATAAAACCTCAAAACCAAATAAGCGATGATAAAAGTCAACCGAAAACTATGTCCGCATAATCATGTGTGCCCTCTGATACGTCTATGCCCGGTAGGTGCCATCTCCCAAGGCTCCGACGGCTATCCTGTCATAGACTACGAAAAGTGTATCGAATGTGGCAAATGTGTCCGTTCGTGTCCTAAGAAGGCAATGGAATTAAATTAGTTTCGGATAGCTTCAATGGTTGTGTCGGCGTACTGTTTCACTGAAAAAGATAACGCACTTTAACGCTGTAGCGACGCACTATACGGCGCATGTTCTCCATACCCGAACCGCTGTCGTAAGCCACGTTACTGAACGCAGAATAGATTGACGGCTCATTGGCAGTTTCGACTATCTCGTAGGGCATAAGCAGTTTCAGTCCTTCGTTCTCGGCTATAAATTCAGCTTTCTGCCTGGCCGCATCGAGAGCCGCCTTTAGTCCTTGCCGGTTGTATTGCCCCATGTCGGAGTTGTCGATTTTCGTAATATTGAAGCAGACAATGCCCTTGCGGTCAAGATGGTCGGATATGCGCTCTATCTGATTGAAGTCAGATACAGTCGCCGAAAGTCGCTTTGCCATCAGAAATGTAGATGACATATCCCGGTTGCGGTAGTTGCCCAATTCCGAAACCACTATCATAGAGTCCGGAACTCCCGCCGCGCCGAGTGTCTTTCGGACATCCCTCTCAATGTCGGAGAGTTTTACAAGGGTGCTGTCGCCTGAAGCCTTATGCTTGTAATACTCTTCCATCCCTATTTCTACTGTGATGCGGTCGGGGATGATATTCATTGTCGCAGATCCGGTCACTTCAATCACAGGCGTGTCCGCGCCCTCTGCATGTCCGGTAATGGCAGACATCAGAAGCATTGCCAAAATAATCAGGTTCTTTTTCATTTTCGTACGGTTGCTTTGCGGAGTACTATGTACTCCGAGGGTTTGCGGCTGTC
>CAJTRS010000054.1 GCA_910578805.1 uncultured Muribaculaceae bacterium
TTATAGCAGTAGATGCAGTAATCCTCATTGGGTGTGCCATCTGCATTCGTGCCGATGATTTCATTTGTTAGCGGCATTCCGCAGCTCTGACAATATTTTGTTTCCATATTGTTGTGTTTATCTTATTCTCGGATTCTTGCTGAATTCATATACGCGCTGCACCTCCGATGGGTCGTTTGTGCGAAGCATCTGGGGATGGCCTCGATTACAACATCTTGGCATTGCGCGAGGTCGGTTATCTGGAATACACCGAACCCCTCCTGAGGCATTTTCACCCCATTGTTCAGTTCTAAATATTTTCATTCTTTTTCCTGTTTTTGGCGGTTTGACATAATGATGTCGAAGTTGTCGCGACCCCAGTTGATGAGGGCTTTGACGTGTGGCAAAAGCGTTCTGCCGAAGTCGGTGACGGAATATTCCGTGCGTGGCGGCACGTCTGGGAACAGCTCTCGGCGGATTATGCCGTCGGCTGTCAGTTGGCGGAGCACCTGCGACAGCACTTTCTCCGATACCGATGGAATATTGCGGTACAGTTCGTTGAAGCGCACCGGCTCGTTCTCGGAAATCTTCACGAGAACGACCAGCGCCCACTTGTTGCCGAACCATTCAAGCATTGGGGCAGCCTTGCAATATTCGTAGTCAAGTTTTTTTGCCATATCCGGTAATGCAGAACAGGCAGATAATGAGTAAAACAAACTTTTCAGTAAGTGTCAAACCTATTGGTGAGTTGTTGCTTTGGCTTTGATAATCACCTAATTTTGCATTACAAAATTAACAAAAATTATTGAGATATGATATATCCTGAACTACATTTTACGGGGCAGGTGTGGCGACCGCCATACGAAGCCAATTCACAGCTCCTGCAACTGACCTCCGGCTGCACTTGGCACAAGTGCAAGTTTTGCAACCTCTACCACGGAACACCTTTCCGAATGTCGCCGCTGTCAGAGGTGGAGGAAGATCTTAAATTAATCCGCCAGTGGCAGCCACGCGCACGGCGTGTCTATCTCACCGGAGCAAATCCTTTTGCGCTAAGTTACAACAAACTCATGGATGTCGCTTTGCTACTGAGAAAATATCTTCCGCACATGGTGTCGTTCGGAATGTTCGCCCGCGTTACGGACATAACGCCCAAGTCGGTTGAGGAACTGAAGAATCTGCACCATCTGAAGCTCGACAGCATCAACATAGGCATAGAGACCGCCCATGACCCGACATTGGAGCGGATGAACAAAGGCTACCACGCCACCGACATTCTTGAACAGCTTACAAAACTCGACGAGGCCGGAATCCGCTACAACGTGTTCTACCTTAACGGACTCGGCGGCAAAGGGAACGGTGAAGCCAGCGCGATTGCGACCGCCGATGTATTGAACCAGCTACACCCGTGCATCATCAACATAGTGTCGCTGACGATTTTTCCCGAATCGCAATTATATCAGGAAGTGCAGGACGGCACATATATCGAGGAACCGGAAATCGAGCGACTTGTGGAGATGCGGACGCTGATCGACAGGCTTAATATCCGTGTCAACCTGCTCGGTCATCACATATCCAATACGGTACCTGTCACGGGAGCATTGCCGGACGATAAAGCCGTGATACTCCGTGAGTTTGACAAGGCGATAGCCCAATTTCCTGAGGAAGAACTGAGAAACTATCGCAACAGGATATGGCATCTGTGAAGATTTCAATCCTGCTTCCAGCCTGCTCATTTTGGACAGGCTTCTTTTCGTTGGTACATCGGATCATAGAACCAATTAACGAAATTTCAAGGTTAAACACGGATAATTATATTCCTATGAGTATGATATGGATTGGCACGGAATTTGCAAGTAATAGAATTGTGAGGCTAGTAGGCACACAGCTAAAAATGAAACGGATTAATCCTGCGTTTGTTTAAAAAAATTATTAAATTATGATGTCAATTACATTGGAAAATCTTGCGAAATTAGGCGCAAGTATGATTGTTGATGCCGAAGGCATGATGAGTAGCACATTGGAATCAATTGCAAAGAAATGCGCAGAAAACGGAGCCAAGCTGTATGTCAAAAATGCGCATAAGTTGATGTCTATCGCTTTGGAGAGTATTGCTAAGGCAGGTAAGGGTAATGTGACCTTCGATTTCTCGAACGATAAGAAAAAGTAGGTTTATTCAAGTGGAGGTTATCAAAGAGGCTGTGTTACGGCATAGTCTCTATTTTTTTGTCTCTATCGATGATTTCCGGGAGCGCACCCAGAATACGAGGTGTTGTATAATGGGTTGACCGGCTTCGACAAAAAAGTTTTCAAATTCTTTCGCCGCTCACACCCCACGCTGACCAATCATGAAGCGATGTCGATGTTCAAACTCAACTACGGGCACTCCCACCACATGGGAATGTCGCATGGATTCTAACCTCAAACCACCGAGAGGAGCATCAGCAATCTCGGTGGATATATTCTATAATGCATCTATATTTCTGGATTGTATATCAGGAATAGAGTTTCGGATTTTCTCAATAGGTCAGTTCCTTGATTGTATCTCGTGGATTCTAATTTCACGTATCACAACATCTGAATATAGTTCCATCTCAATACAGTTCCATGTTTCGCCCAGACATTCGTAACTTTCGGTTTCAGGTCGTGATACGCGATGAAAACCGGCGGACTCATAGCAATGGATGGCCGACAGATTATTTTCAAAAACGCCGAGCGACACTTTTGTGGCCCCAAACTCTTCATAGGCATATTTAATAGCCATTGTAACAAGAGCTTTGCCTAAACCGCAACCACGCCGAGAATCATCAACTATAACAAATCCCAATCGCTGTTCCGCCGGATCGTCTGCCGGAATGCGAAGAGTGATATATCCCACAATATCACTGCCATCCACCATTGTCAAGGCGCGTGAACGTTGTCCGTCAATGTATCTCTCATAGTATCTGTTCATATCTTCGGGCGTGACAGGATAACGCTCATACCTGTCTGCACACCACTGGCGCATACGATATTCGCTTTTAAGCCACGATGTAATCACCGTGGCATCCGAAGGTTGATATGGGCGTAATGTCAAGCTCATGGTTTGTAGTTGCGTTTAATCTCGTCGATTGACTTGCCTCCGATGCCGAAATTCTCATCCGGCAACTCTTTGATGGCGACTGTGAAAAACTGCTCCGGGATATGGGTTACCTCGGAGGCTATTGCTGTCAGACGCTCAATCAGCTCTTTCTTCTGTTCCGCTGTCAATCTGCCGCTCTCTATTGATATATATGGCATAATCAGAAGATATTTTTTAGAATGTCATCGCAGAACATTGTCGGAGTAAACTCTACAATCTGATAGTCGGCGATGCCGTTGATGTTGAACGGATCTTGTGCTATGATAG
>CAJTRS010000055.1 GCA_910578805.1 uncultured Muribaculaceae bacterium
CTTCACCGCTATCAAGAAGAACAAAAAGCCAAACGTAGCCGACAAGTATCCAAACAACTGTAAGGTCGGCGCGAGCAAGACCAACTGCTTTGAGATTGTCGAGGTTTTTCTGCCAAAAGGGTCTATTGTGGCTCATCACATCTAAATGCGATAACTCATGTATAATTACTTCGAGTATGCGGGTATAAGACCGGTTGAATATACATTTAGTACCTATAACAATGAGATGCTCGCTGCAATAAGTAGCGTAAAAACAATCCGACCAGAAACATTCGATAACTATATTAAGGCTCTCTTTTCTTACTTTAATCCCGATTTTGTTGATATATTCTACTGCTTTCTCAGCCACAAATCTTTGTGAAGCAATAAACCATTCCAAAAGTTCAAGTGGATCAAGCTTTTGAGTTCTTTTTCACTTTTATCACGGATTAAGCTATGAGCATAATCCGATATTTCTTTGAGGCTTGTGAACTTTCTATCCATTCTTATGTCTTATTTAGTCGCTCCAGTTGGTGATGTCTTGTTCGAGGATTTTGAAGAGCAGGCTGAGCATCTTGCGGGCGATATCGGCGGGGTAGATGTCGGCGGTGGCACCGTCAATAAGGCGGCAGCAGAGCTGCATACGGTCGGCATCGTGTTCGCGGTCGGCGTGGTCGGCGAAGCCGCGCATGAAGCCCATATCGTATTCGAACTTGCGTTTCAGTACGAAAAGAATTCCGCGCCAGTCGCCGGGTGAACTGCGGGCAAATGTCTCCTCCCAGAATTGCTGTTCCTTGCGGTCGAGGCTCTCCCGCTTTGCTGATCCAAGAGGGTCTGACTTCATTGACTCCGTCAGGTATTGGCCAAGAGCCTGACAATCGTCAGACTCAATGATGTCGAGATAATGATAAAGGTCGTCATCATGTTCCTTAGAGGTGAGGAAGGTATGGAGTGAAGCCCAATAAAGCAGAACTGCCGCCACGTACGCATTGTCGGTTTCTGAGGTTATCACCTGCTTGTCGATAAGCCAGTCCGGCGCTGCGTTCATTCCATCGGGCTGCCGTGTTGGTCGACCTGATAATTCGATTACCCCTTTGCTGTCTATCTCTGGGAGAATCTTCAATTTTTCATAATATTCGGCATAGACAGGTTTCAGCACTTCGGATTCTGAGAAATTTTCTGAAATCGCCTGCCATACATCTCCAAACTGACAATCATTGAGGTATTCACGAAATGTTTTCATTTTCTTGTGCTTTTAAGCGTTTGTATTCTTCTACTAATGTTTTCATTCTAATTTTTCTTTTTGTTTTTTAATCGTTTGTATTCTGCTATCAGCACCATAATGCATTTATGATACAAATGGATTGAAAACAGCAATCCGGTAAGCAGCCCAATAATCAAAGGGTGTCCGATGCCGTGTTTTTCTGCAATAGCTGCGCCGATTGCTGAACCAATTCCCATGAGCATATGGGCTTTGAAAAATTTTAAATTTAGTTCTGCGAGAGTCATAACAAAGTGGTATTTTGTTCGCAAAATTAGTATTAAGGTGTCTTAAATGTCAATACAGTGAAATGTCTTACTAATAGCATCTGTTGTATCGCTAAACGAGACAACATAATTGTAAGTTTGCGGTACTTATTTGAAGCACAAAGATAATGCGCTATACTGCCATAATTTGTCAGTATGATTTGTTACCTTTGCAAAAAATGAATTTGAATCATGAAAATACTGCATCTTTCAGATACCCACGGAGCTCATTATAGGCTTAAGAATCTGCCGAAGGCAGACATCGTGATTCACTCTGGCGACTTCTGTATGGTCGGCGAAGAACGTGAAGCGCTGGATTTCCTTAATTGGTTCTGTGATCTGTCATATAGGCATAAGATTTTCATCTGTGGCAATCATGACGAATGTCTTTACGACGCCAACATCAACGGTCTCGACAGCAATGTCCACTATCTATGCAATTCAGGTATAGTGATAGATGGTGTCAGGTTTTATGGAATACCGATGTTTACCGAGGATTGTATATCTTCCCAACAGACCCGAAATTACTCCGCGATACCTGATGATACCGATGTACTTATAACCCACTCGCCTGCATACGGAATTCTTGATCTTGATGATAGTATCGACGGCGAACTTATCAATTATGGATCTGAAGAATTGCTCTGCAGATTGTCGGCTTTGAACCTCCGCGCACATCTTTTCGGGCACATTCACCGACAGCATGGAATCTTGCATCAAGACGGTATTATTTATTCCAATGGAGCCATTATGAGCGAAGACTATACGCAACTAAACATACCGAACCTTATAGATATATAACATGGCAGCGGATCTTATCAATCGCTATTTTTGGCTGATGGATGTCATCTATCGGTCTGAAGGAATTTCCCGTGAGGACATAAACCGTAAATGGTCATATTCGTGCTTAAACGAACGAGGGGAAGATGAACTCCCTGAGCGCACGTTTCACAGATATCGAAATGCCATCGAGCGGCTGTTTGATGTCAATATAATCTGTGTAGCCGGAAAATATAAGATAGAGGACAGCAAGATGATGACATCGGAAAAACAATGGTTGCTTGATTCTTTTGCAATCAACAACATATCATTATCGCATCATAAAATGCGGAGCCGCATAAGCGTGGAGGATGTGCCGTCAAGTCGCCTGTTCTTGATGCCTATACTTAATGCGATGGAAGACAGCAGGAAAATAGAGATTACATATCAAAGTTTTTACGCCGCCGCCACTACGTTTGTCGTGGAGCCTTGGGGCCTGAAGCTGCATCATCAGCGATGGTACATGGTCGGTTATTCACCGTCTATAGACAAGACACTTGTATATGGTCTTGACCGTATAAAAGAGCTTTCTCCCACTGATGAAAGGTTCGAAGCCCCGGAAGATTTCGACTGTGACCAATGGTTTGAGGATATGTTCGGTGTGAATTCATATGCGCCGGTCTTCAGTCACAAACCACAAGACATTGAGATACACGTCAGTTGCGGACAAATCGACTATCTTTTGAGTAAACCGCTGCACAGAAGTCAGCAGTTGGTCAGCGAAGACTCCACAGGCTATACCATTTCGATGCACCTTGTGCCGTCATACGATTTCATTATGGAGCTGATGAAATACGGGGCGGATATCGAGGTTGTCAAGCCGATTGAACTGCGTGAGATTTTTATCCGAAACATCGAGGAAATGAAAAAAAGATATGGCCTGCTGACAGAATCAGGCAGTCCCAGTGACTAATTTTGTG
>CAJTRS010000056.1 GCA_910578805.1 uncultured Muribaculaceae bacterium
GGGATTTTAAGATCGATTCCATTAATCTCTCTTCTCCTTTGGACTATTATATGTCGAGAGAGTGGGTTTTGCTGTCCGGGAAAAGCAGGCATTGGGTCGATATTTCGACATCTAAATTCATTTACCCGAAAGACAGTCCCGATGAAATAATAGATGAGGAGCGCAAGAGATATATACTTGACGAAAATATTGACGGAATAATAGTATATCGTGACTCAGTGGCCGCAATCGTCACGCATAATGATGGCGACGGTTTTTATCTTCTGAATTACTGCTGGATAGAATCCGGCCGATGGGTCAACGGCGGACAGGGTCTGGCTGATGATGAAGACGCGGTATTATCGCAACTGGAGTTGAATTTACCGATATGCCATTCCAATATCCCGCAGATCGAGCTTGTCAAAAAAACTCCCGAAGATGTAAAGCCGTTTTCGGATTTTCTGTCGGGTATCGGTCAGTCGCCGGAGGAGTTTCTTCTCGAACAGCTTGCCGCGCACACACTTGTTATCAATGGTGAAATACACCGGCGCAAAGTATCATGGGATATGCTGAAACGTCTTATCGCCATGCCTGATTTTTCCGAAAAAGTAGGACATGTGTTTATGGAACTGCCTTCATGGTGTCAACCGCTGATGGATACATTTATGGAATCCGACACACTCGATTCGGATATCGTGTTACAGATATTCCGAGAGGAACAGCCCAACGGTTGGTGGGACAAGGGCGAGTTTGAGTTCATATGTGATCTTTGGCGCGTAAATCGCTCATTGCCCGAGGGCAAGCGCTTCAAAGTTGTATTGGCAGACTATCAGTTGCCTTATTCAAAAATTACAGATCGCCATGACATGAAAGAATTGGAGGATCGCAATACACACATGGCCGATGTGATTTGTAATACCATCTGTTCATCAAAAGACACTCGCGGCAATCTATTTCTTGTGGGTTGTGGACATGCCTATAAATCCCGCCAGGGTGGCATTGCGTCGGCGACTTATGGTAAGGAATCGGCCATGACTGCAGGTGCGCAACTTGTCGAACGACTCGGCAAAGATAAAGTGTTCACTGTGTTCCAGCACATACTGTCGGGTGATAATCTTGGAAATAATAAGGCACCGCTGCGTGGCGGTGTATTTGATAGAGCGTTTGAGCAAAATGGTAATCGGCCAGTCGGTTTTCTGCTTGCCGGTTCACCGTTCGGTAATGAACCGTTTGATGGTATTTATGAGATAAAATACAACAAGGATATCGGCACATACTCCGATAATTTTGATGGTTATCTGTTTTTGCATGCTTTGGCCGACGAACCTAAAGCAGAGCCGCTTGCCGAGATATTCACCGACGATTTTGTCGATGAGATGAAGCGCCGGGCCTCAGTGATGGGCAATGGAAATCAACGTTGGTTCTGGTTTGGACTGACTGCACCCGAATTGACCAAGCAACACATCATAAAAGTCCTTCAGGAAGATTAATGCCCGAAGTCAATGTAAAAAAGACCTTGTCCGAACTTGCATAATACGAAACTTAATGTTAATTTTGCATTGCATTTTATGCCACGTATGCCATAAAACTGTTGCTCGAATGGTGGAATGGTAGACACGAAGGACTTAAAATCCTTTGGCCATTGCGGCTGTGCGGGTTCAAGTCCCGCTTCGAGTACAGATGTAAGAAGAGAGTGCTTTTGCGGCGCTCTCTTCTTGCATTATAGCCTTTACCGGTTGCAGTTGGTTCTCCTTTGTAGCTATCTGTAATCGGTTTCATATCTGAGCTTTGCTTTCTCTATTTCCGTAATTGATTCCGCAGTTATTGCACAACTTTGTATTTGCGGCCTGACTTTTTAGGCGTTTGGATTGTTATATTTTATATTAACCCCAAAAAATAGAGTATTATGAAACGTATAATTACAGCGGTTTTTATTATTGCGGCCACAGCCATCGGTGCTTTTGCCGGCACTCCTGTTACCTATGACCGACTTCCTGAAAATGCCCGTAAATTCATAGCACGGCATATTACGCAGACCAATGCTGTCAAGATAGAGAAAGATATGTCCGACGGACGGTCGGTATATGATGTGGAATTTGCCGATGGCACGGAGATCGAATTTGATGCCGGAGGGCAGTGGATAAAATATGAGGCTCCTGACGGATATGCTGTTCCATCAGGATTTATTCCCGAAAAAATCAGTAATTATGTGCTCGTCAACTATCCTGACCGAGTGGTAAAGGAAGTAGAGCGTAATGCCGACGGCTATAAAGTGGAGGTTACCGGCGATGTGGACCTTTATTTCAACAATACCGGTAATTGCAATCGCACCCACAGTCACCGTTGAGTGTGACTTATTTATAAAACCGGAGATGCCGCCTGATTCAAAAGCAGCATCTCC
>CAJTRS010000057.1 GCA_910578805.1 uncultured Muribaculaceae bacterium
TAATGTTGATTCGCTCAAACGTGCATTTGCCGATACACACTATTATTTCGGACTTTATAAAGACAACTATTTCATTTTCGGACCCCCGATAGGCCATAAGCCCGACAGGCAGAACACCAATATAAAGTTCCAGATTTCGATTGCGCAGAAGCTTACGAAAAGCACCTTGCCATGGGGTACGTATCTTTATCTTTACTACACCCAGAAAGTGTTTTGGAACGTGTTGGAGAATTCCATGCCTATGACCGACCTCAATTTCAATCCGGGGGTCGGGCTGGCAAAGCCCCTGTTCATAAAGAACCGTTTCGTAGGCAAGCTGTCATTGCAGCTCGAGCATGAGAGCAACGGTCGCGACGGCGAGGAGTCAAGGTCGTGGAACAAGGTTACCCTTGGGGGCAGCATCATGGTCGACCCTAATTTCGTGGTTTACGGAAAGTTCTGGATTCCTATAATCGATGGGGTAAATAACCGGGATATACTGAAGTATTGCGGTATCTACCAGGTGGGATGGACTATCCAGTCGCCAAACAGGAAGGTATCGGCATCGGTGAACCTCATAAGGCGTGCGGGTACATGGAACCCGTTCAGCCATTACAATATTATCCTCGAAGGTGCCTACAGGTTCTCCACCCAGTCAAACCAGTATCTTTTTGCGCAATATTACAACGGTTATGGGGAAGGGTTGCTGGCCTAT